>SVKX01000020.1 GCA_015068225.1 Oscillospiraceae bacterium | reverse complement strand
CAGCGCACGGCGGACGGTGGCGGTAGATCTGCATCAGCTCTGGGAGCAGGCCGCCACGGCGGAGGAGGCAAACAATGGCAAGGCGTAAAGCAGATGTGCAAATTGGCTACCGTGCGGAGGAGGAAGTATTCCGCCTCTTTCCCTCCCACCCGGCAGCAGCTGCAGCACTGGGCAGTGACCGCAAGATCGTTTATACCTGGCATCAGGGGAATGCCCCCACTGCCATTTATCTGCAGCGGCTCCATGAGCTGGGTGCAGACGTGCTCTACATACTCACCGGACAGCGAATGGCGTGCTGAATTTATATGTCAAAACGGTCTACTTTTGGGGTATGCGTTTGACATATATTTTTTCTCGTAAAAACCATTGATCCACAAGTCATTTACTGCTGTGTGGCGGCAAAGATCCGGACGGTGAGAGGCAAATACCCGACCTAATTTCTCAAAAACGAAAACCGGTAATTACCGTAGGTCCTTAAGACTACGGTAGAAAAATACTCCGTTGATGCGCCCAAAGTGGCGGCGGCTCAATGCATTTTCCGTTTCAAACCATATACGGAAATCTGGGGTAATAAACGGACAAAAATCCAACATTCCATTTGCGGTGAAATCCGAACATTTGGGACGCAATTTAGACCTATCTGGAGTAGAAAAACTATGCCAAAATGGGCAATTTTTTACGTGGTGGCAAATGGGCAACTTTTGAAACCGGAAAACTGTTGCGGCACATAGCATTTCCCAATTTCAAACAATGCCTTTTTCGGTGGACAGAGCAAACACGTAGACGAAAACCTCCACACAGCTCCCTTGCTTCCAGTGCGTAAACTGTGCGGAATCATCGGCACAGATCTGTTCATTGGGTATGTTACGCAAGGGGCTGTTTTTGCACCCTTCCAAAGTAATATGGCTCGGATACGGAAAACTGCTGAATCATAAGGAGCTGCAGTATCTTGGCTGTGTGGATTTAGGCGGAGAGTGCAGTCACCCTGCCTAGATCGCTTTCAAATGTGATCGTGCCGGCGGATATGCTGCAGATCTGATAGTGTGTCAGTGTGGCGGATTTGGCGACCAAATGGCGACCCAGGTTATAAAACGGTCGCCAAACTTTTGCCACGATACAAAACGGGAAAGCGGAAAAACCGTTGCAATTCAATACTTTTCACGACTGCATATCACGGCTCAACACGGCAATAATGCCATTGGTAAGGATGAGGTCGCCAGTTCAAATCTGGCTAGCAGCTCCATAGAAAACCCTAGAGCCGCAACGGCTTTGGGGTTTTTATTTTTCCGGGGACTTATGTGAAAGAAATCAAAACCGAGACAAAAACCAAGACATAGGTAACGGAAGTCGGACTGGAGCATGCCAGTTCGGCCATTGTACGATTCTTAAGGAGATGAGAACTTCTTTTATCTATCTCCTTGCTTTTTGTGGAAAAACATGGTAACATGGTTTTGCGACATAAAGCGACGTCTGCGCATTTTTTACATAGAAAGAAGGAGAAACATGAAAAAGGTACTCTTACCCCTTCTGGCGGTGATGTTAGTGCTGATTATGTGCGCTTGTGAAACCGGTGCAGATCCTACAACCAATCCCGGAACCACAGGAAGCACAACATCCACTACCACTACTGGGTCTACCCAAAGTACAACTTCCACAACGACATCCACAGGAGCAACTGCATCCACAACTGCTACAACCCCTACAAATGTGACAACTCCTGTAACCACCCCTACGGGGACAACACCCGTTGTAACAACACCTGCGGCGACAACGCCCGCTGTTACCACCCCTGCAGTTACGACTCCGGCTGTTACTACGCCCGCTGTCACCACCCCTGCAGTAACTACACCTGCGGTAACGACTCCTGCTGCAACCTCCTGCAGCCACAGTTGGCAGGATGCTACCTGTAAGGCACCCAAGACCTGCACCAAATGTGGCGCGAAGGAAGGCTCTGTTGGGGCACATACAGAGGTAGTCATTCCTGGAAAGGCGGCAACTTGCACCGATACCGGCCTTACCGAGGGTAAGAAATGTTCCGTTTGCGATGTGGTAACCAAAACCCAGCAGACGATTCCCACCATCGCCCATACAGAGGTCGATGTACCTGCCACAGCTACATCCTGCAAGGCTCCCGGTCTGACCGCGGGCAAGAAGTGCTCCGTCTGCGGTACATTTACGGTCCCGCAGCAGACGATTCCTGCGCTGGAGCATACCTACGGTGAGTGGTCTCTTGGACAAGAGGCAACCTGCAATACCTACGGATACAGTGTTCGCACCTGCAGTGTCTGCGGACATGAGGACAAGGAGGATATTCGTCCTACCGGCATCCATGAGTATGTCAACGGCAAGTGCGCCTGCGGATATGAGATTCAGGGAACCAAGGGATTGGCATATAAACTCAGCTCCGATGGCACCTACTATATCTGTACAGGATACGATGCCTATAAACTTCCCTCAAAGATCGTAATTCCGCCTTACTATAACGGAAAGCCTGTTAAGGAGTGCGTCGGCAATGGTGTTGTGGATCTGTTTGATACTGTCAAGGAAATCGAGGTATCCGAGGGCGTTGAAGTGATTGGCAGAATGTTCTTCTACTGCAATGGCGCGACTACGATCACCATTCCCAGCAGCGTCAACAGGATCCATGGAATTGGTATCTCTTGCAAGAATCTGCAGGTCGCCTATGTTAATTCCACCGGATGGGCGTTAGGAACAAAGTCTGTTGACCTCTCCAATCCTACCGCCGCAGCCACTCAGCTAAAAAAATACAACGACGGCAAGTGGTATACCCGGTAAATGCTGTTTCATTAAAAAAGGACGCGCGTATGCGCGTCCTTTTTGCGTTATTCTGCCCAGTAGGGCAGAGCTTCATAGGATTTCGTTTGTCCCTTCCATGGGAAAGTGATCCAGCAGGAGAAAAGCATGGGGGCAGGGGAGTCATCCCGGGCGCCATATTTATGGTCGCCCACCAACGGAAAGCCGCGGCTGGAAAATTGTACCCGGATCTGGTGACTTCGGCCGGTATGCAGCCGGATGCGGACAAGGGAAGTGTCGCCTGCAGTCAGCCGGACAAACTCCAGTCGGGCTTTTTTGACACCCTTTCGCTCTTTCTTGACTACGAATACCTTGTTTTTGCTGCTGTCCTTAAAAATCAGGTCTTCCCAGTCCCCGGTTTCCGGAGGTGTGCCGTGGACCAGCGCCACATATTCCTTGACCATAGCGCCCTCTTGAATCGCTTTGGAGAGGGCGGCTGCGGCGGCCTTTGTCCGGGCAAACACCATAACGCCACCCACATTCTTATCCAGCCGGTGGATGGGAAATATTTCGCCACCCAGACTGCGCTTCAGCTCAGCAGGCACTTCCATTTCCGAATCCAGCCCCACAGGCTTGATGCACACGGCGATTTCCTTGTCAGAGTACAGAATTTCCATAGATACTACCTCAAAAGCAGTAAGATTAACAAATGTTTTACTTCTTTCAGTATAGCACATCCTGGGGAAAAAGTAAAAAAGATTTGCCACATGAGAAAAAAAGTGTATAATATAGGGGAATGATAATGGAGGAAATGCTATGACGACGAAGGATTTTCAGCGAAAAAGGCCCCTTGCCATTTTCCTGAGCTATTTTGCAAGACATAAAAAACTGTTTGCGGTGGATATTTTCTGCGCCTGTTTGATCGCGGGAATCGATCTGCTATTCCCGCTGGTGACCCGCAGCGCTCTGTATGAAATGCTTCCCAATCAGCTGTATCAGACATTTTTTGCGGTCATGATCATTGTGGTACTATGTTATGTGCTGCGGTCCTTCCTGAATTATATCGTTGCCTATTACGGCCATACCTTTGGTATTCGGGTGGAGGCGGATATTCGGGCGGATCTGTTTACCCATATGCAGCGGATGAGTTTCGATTTTTACGACCGCAACCGCACCGGCAAGCTGATGAGCCGGCTGACCTCAGATCTATTTGAACTGACGGAGCTTGCTCACCATGGCCCGGAGGATCTTTTGACATCCACCCTGACCATCATCGGCGCGCTGGTAGTCATGTGCTCCGTCCAGTGGCGGCTGGCGTTGGTGGTGGCGGTTACCATCCCCGTATTTTTGGCGGTGGTCATGGCCATGCGCCGCAGCATGGGCAGAGCCTCCGCTGCCGCAAAGGAAAAGACAGCCCATATCAATCAGGAGATCGAGAGCAGCCTGTCCGGCGTGCGGACAGCCAAGGCGTTTGCCAACGAGAAAACGGAGAATGCCCGTTTTTGCGCAGCAAACGATTTGTTTAAGGGCTCAAAACGGAACTTCCACAAGGCTATGGGCCGGTTTCACAGCAGTGTGGAGTTTTTCCTGTGCAGTTTGAATGTGGTGGTCATCGGTTTCGGCGGCTATTTTGTGATGCAGGGGATGATGGACTACCGGGATCTTGTGACCTTTACTTTGTATATCGCCTCTTTTGTGGGACCCATGCGCAAGCTCTCCGGTTTTTCTGAGATGTTTGCCAACGGCTTTGCCGGCCTGAACCGGTTTATTTCCATTATGCGCACAGAGCCGACCTTGCAGGATGCAGAGGGTGCACCGGAGCTTGCGGATGTTAAGGGCCGGATCAGTGTGCAGGATGTTTCCTTTGCCTATGACGGGGATCTGGCGGTGCTGCACAATGTTTCTCTGGAAGTAGAGGCAGGGGAGACGGTGGCCATTGTAGGTCCCTCCGGCGGCGGCAAAACCACACTGTGCCAGCTGATCCCCAGATTTTACGATGTTTCCAGCGGCCGGATCCTCATCGACGGTCAGGATGTCCGGGCTGTGACTCAAAAATCCATCCATGAGAATATCGGCATCGTCCAGCAGGATGTATTTTTGTTTGCCGATACCATTTTTGAAAACATCCGCTACGGTAGGCCCGATGCCACCGAGGCAGAGGTGATAGAAGCGGCGAAAAAAGCAGAGATCTATGAGGATATTCTGGCCATGCCGGAAGGATTCAACACCTATGTAGGAGAGCGGGGAACGCTCTTGTCCGGTGGTCAGAAGCAGCGGGTCGCTATCGCCCGGATCTTTCTGAAGAATCCTCCCATCCTGATTCTGGATGAGGCTACCTCTGCGCTGGACTCTGTGACAGAGGCAAAGATCCAGCGGGCCTTTGATGCACTGGCAAAGGGCAGAACGACTCTGATCATTGCCCACCGGCTGAGTACCATTCGCAGCGCTGACCGGATCGTCTCCATTGCCGATGGCGTGATCACAGAGTGCGGCACCCATGAGGAGCTGGTGGCCCGGGACGGCATTTATGCCCAGCTGTATAAGACCCAGAACGCCCTGGCACTGGAAGCCCTGAAATAAAAAGGTCCCGCCTGCTGCAAATGCAGCAGGCGGTCAATTTTACATTTTTTCCGGGGCGGAGAAGCCCAGCAGGGAAATGCATTGCTCCAGAATGTCCTTTGCCAGACCGATCAGAGCGATGTGGCCTGCCTTTACCCCTTCGTTTTCTTCCTTGAGAATGGGGGTCTCGTGGTAGAACTTGTTTACAAAGCCGGCCAGATCATAAATATAAGCGCAGATCTGGTTGGGGGCGGAGTTGGCAAGTGCCATTTCCATAGCAGGGCCGAACTTGGTGATGGCCAGCATCAGATCCTTGGCCTGGGCATTGGCAGGGGCCTGAATGCTCAGATGCTCCCATGCGCCGTACCGGCTGAGGATGGACTTGATCCGGACGATAGTGTACAGAATATAGGGGCCGGTGTTGCCTTCAAAAGCGGCGAAGCGGTCCATATCAAAGACGTAATCTTTGGTGGGCTGGTTGCTCAGGTCGCCGTATTTCAGGGCAGCCAAAGCGATCTTGGCAGTGGTGGCCTCCACCTCGTCATCGGATACGATCTTGTTTTCCACTACCTTTGCACGGACGAAGTCGGTCATTTCGGCGATCAGGCGCTCCAGACGCATGACACCACCCTCGCGGGTCTTAAAGGGCTTGCCGTCCTTGCCGTTCATAGTACCAAAGCCAACGTGCTCCAGCTCGGTGTTCTCGGCTACAATGCCGGCTTTCCGGGCGGCCCGGAATACCTGCTCAAAGTGCAGGGACTGGCGCTTGTCGGTGAGATAGAGCATCTTGTCAGGGTTAAAGTCCTGCATGCGCTGGACCATGGTGGCCAGATCCGTGGTGGCATAGATGGCAGAGCCATCGGACTTCAGCAGGATCATGGGAGGAACTTCCTTCTTATCAGTATCCTCAGCCACGGGAACGACCCATGCGCCCTCGCTGGGAACAGCCAGACCCCGGGCCTTCAGATCCTCCACCATGGCAGGAATGTAGGGATCGGCATCGCTTTCACCCAGCCAGGACTCGAAGTGTACATCCAGATTGTCGTAGATGCGGGTCATATCGGCAACGGACATCTTCATGATATGCTGCCAGATGGCCCGATAGCCCCGGCGGCCCTGCTGCAGTTCATAGGTGGCGGTGTGGGCGCGGTCTGCAAAAGCCTCATCTTCCTTCTTCTTGGCAGAAGCGGCGGGATAGATCTCTTCCAGCTCAGCCAGGGTGAAGGGAGGCTCGGCAGGGTATTCGCCGGTGTAGTCAGCATCAAAGTAGCACAGCTCAGGCTTGCGTTCCTGCAGCTCGGTGATGATCAGGCCCATCTGCAGACCCCAGTCGCCCAGATGGATATCACCAATGGTATTGTAGCCCATAAACTTATACAGCCGTTTCAGGGCTTCGCCGATGATGGCAGAGCGCAGATGGCCGATGTGCAGGGGCTTTGCCACATTGGGCCCACCGTAGTCCACCACAATAGTCTTGCCTGCACCGATCTTTTCCACACCAAAGGCATCGCTGGTGCGCATTTCCTCCAGATACTTCTGCAGGAATCCGTCGGAAAGCTTCAGGTTGATAAAACCGGGCATAACGGCTTCCACCATGGAAAAGTCGTTTGCATCCAGCTTTTCCGCAACCGCGGTTGCAATCTGAATGGGCGCGCATTTATACTGCTTGGCAGCGGACAGCGCGCCGTTGCACTGGTATTCGCACAGGTCCGGCCGGTTGGATACCGTGACCCGACCGAAAGAAGAATCATAACCTGCGTCAGCAAAGGCTTGCTGCATTTTTGCGGTAATGATGTCAAGAATTTTTTTCATTATGCATTTCCTTTCTGCTGCTGTATCCATTCCAGATAATCATCGTAGGTGCCGTACTTATCGATGATGGTGCCGTCGGGTTGGAAGGCGATGACACGGTTACAGGTGGATGTCAGCATTTCGTGGTCATGGCTGGCCAGCAGAACAACACCCTGAAAAGCTTCCAGACCCTTGTTGACTGCCTGAATGGATTCCATGTCCAGATGGTTGGTGGGTTGGTCCAGCAGCACCACATTTGCGCCGCTAAGCATCATCTTGGAGAGCATGCAGCGGACCTTCTCGCCACCGGAGAGGACGTTAACACTTTTGAATACATCTTCGTTGCTGAAGAGCATCCGGCCCAGGAAGCCCCGGAGGTAAACATCGTCCTTCTTGGCGGAGTACTGGCGCAGCCAGTCCACCAGTTCCATCTTGTTGCCCTCAAAATACTCGCTGTTATCCTTGGGCAGATAGCTGGTAATGGTGGAAACGCCCCATTTGATACTGCCTTCGTCCGGCTCCAGCTCGCCCATGAGAATCTTAAACAGGGCGGTCTGTGCCAGCTCGTTTTCACCCACAAAAGCGATCTTATCGGTGCGGTTCACGGAGAAGTAGACCTTGTCCAGCAGCTTCACGCCGTCCACAGTGACGGAAACATCCTTAACGGTGAGCACATCCTTACCCAGCTCCCGTTCGGGCATAAAGCCCACGAAGGGATAGCGGCGGGTGGAGCAGGGCATCTCCTCAACAGAGAGCTTGTCCAGCAGCTTCCGGCGGGCGGTAGCCTGCTTGGCCTTACTCTTGTTGGCAGAGAAGCGCTGGATAAACAGCTGCAGCTCTTCAATCTTTTCCTGATTCTTTTTGTTCTTGTTGCGGATCATGGCCTGAACCATCTGGGAGGATTCATACCAGAAGTCGTAGTTACCCACATACATCTTGATCTTGCCATAGTCGATATCTACTGTGTGGGTGCAGACAGTGTTCAGGAAGTGGCGGTCGTGGGACACGGCGATGACCATGCCGGGGAAGTCCAGCAGGAAATCTTCCAGCCAGTTGATGGCTTCAATATCCAGGTTGTTGGTGGGCTCGTCCAGCATGACAATGTCGGGATTTCCGAACAGCGCCTGTGCCAGCAGCACTTTCACCTTCAGACGGGGATCAGTGGTGGCCATGGAGTCATAGTGCAGTTCCGTGCCAATGCCCAGACCCTGGAGCAGGCGGGATGCGTCAGATTCTGCCTCCCAGCCACCCAGCTCGGCAAATTCAGCCTCCAGATCGGCTGCGCGGATGCCATCTTCGTCGGAGAAATCCGGCTTTTCGTAGATGGCGTCCTTTTCCTTCATCACTTCATAAAGATGGGCATTTCCCATGATGACGGTGTCCATAATGGAAAACTCATCATAGGCATTCTGATTCTGCTTCAGAACAGAGACCCGCTTGTCCGGATCAATGGCGATATGACCGGTGGTAGAGTCCAGCTCACCGGTGAGGATCCGCAGGAAGGTGGACTTGCCTGCACCGTTTGCGCCGATAATGCCGTAGCAGTTGCCGGGAAGGAACTGCAGGTCTACGTGCTGGAACAGCCACTGGCCGCCAAATTGCATACCAAGATTGGAAACAGTGATCATTTTAAACTCCTTTGCGTAAGCACATAATAATTCAGTATAATCTTACCACAAAACTATGAATATTCCAAGAACTTTTTTCTAAGCCCCTTGCAATTTCTGCGGGGCATGGTATAATATTAGCACTCTAATGAATTGAGTGCCAAAATGAAAGGAAGCGCAATGTACTATGGAAAAAATGCAGTTTAAGGCAGAATCTCAGCGTTTGCTGGACCTGATGATCAATTCCATCTACACCAATCGGGAGATCTTCCTGCGGGAGATCATCTCCAATGCGTCAGACGCCATCGACAAGCTGGCATATACTGCTCTGACCGATGACAAAGTGGGCATATCCAGAGAGGATTTTGCCATCACCATTACCCGCGCCAAGGATGCCCGGATTCTGACAATTTCTGACAATGGTATCGGCATGAATCGGACAGAGATGGAAGAAAACTTAGGCACCATTGCCAAGTCCGGCTCTCTGGGCTTTAAGCAGGCCATGGAAAAGAAAGAGGATATCGATATTATCGGCCAGTTTGGCGTGGGTTTCTACTCTGCGTTTATGGTGGCGTCCTCTGTTACCGTGGTTTCCAAAAAATATGGAGAGGACAAGGCATGGCGCTGGGACTCAGACGGCGCAGATGGCTATACCATCGAAGAAGGGGAGCGGGAATACCCCGGCACCGATGTGATCATGACCCTGAAGCCGGATACGGAGGAGGAAAAGTATTCCGAATTTTTGGAAGAGTACACCCTGCGCAGTCTGGTGCGGAAGTATTCCGACTATATCCACTATCCCATCCGCATGGAGGTCTCCAAGTCCCGGAAGAAAGAGGATTCCGACGAGTATGAGAGCTATCAGGCTGTGGAAATCCTCAACTCCATGGTGCCCATCTGGCAGCGGGCAAAAAAGGATGTGACCGAAGAGGAGTACGAAAACTTCTATCGGGAGAAATTCTTTGACTTCAATAAGCCCTTGCGGACCGTCCATGTCAGCGCGGAGGGTACGGTGTCTTTCAAGGCGCTGCTGTATATCCCCGGAAAAGCACCCTTTGATTTTTATTCCAAGGATTTCAAGCGGGGATTGCAGCTGTATTCTTCCGGTGTGATGATCATGGAAAACTGTGAAGAGCTGCTTCCGGAGCATTTCCGCTTCGTGCGGGGTGTTGTGGACAGTCAGGATCTGTCTTTGAATATCAGCCGGGAAATGCTGCAGCACAGCCGCCAGCTGACCATTATTGCCCGCAATCTGGAAAAGAAGATCAAATCCGAGCTGACGGGTATGCTGGAAAACGACCGACAAAGCTATGAGCAGTTTTTCGGCGTTTTCGGCCGCCAGCTTAAGTACGGCACAGTTGCTGACTACGGCGCGCACAAGGATGCAACCCAGGATCTGCTGCTGTTCTATTCCAATAAGCAGGGAAAGCTGATCAGCCTGAAAGAATATGTGGATTCTATGGCAGAGGGGCAGGAGAAGATCTATTACGCCCCCGGCGAGCATACCGACCGGTTGGCAAAGCTTCCTCAGGTCAAGCTGCTGGCGGACAAGGGCTATGATGTGCTGCTGTTTGGCGATGAGGTGGACGAGTTTGTCCCCCAGACGCTGATGACATACAGCGAAAAGAGCTTCTGCAATGTGACCACCGAGGATCTGCAGCTGCAGTCCGAGGAGGAGAAAAAGGAACTGGAAACCAAGGCAGAATCCATGAAGGGCATCCTGACCTTTGTGAAGCAGACTCTGGGTGAGCGGGTGAAGGAAGTTCGGCTCTCTGCCAATTTGGGCAGCGCCCCGGTTTGCATGGTTCCGGATGCGGGCATGAGCTTTGAAATGGAAAAGTATATGAAGCGGGTCAATCCGGAATATGCTTTCCCCGTGGGCCGGATCCTGGAACTGAATCCGGAGCATACTGCGGTCAAGGCAATGGAAAAAGCTGTGATCGAAGATCCCGTAAAGGCTGCGGATTACGCAAGACTTCTGTGCTGTCAGGCACAGCTTATGGCAGAACTTCCCCTGGAAGATCCTGTTGCCTATACAGAGCTGGTCTGCAAGCTGATGCAATAAGGAAAGCAGCCGTCACCGGCGGTGGCGGCTGCTTTTTTATACAATAGTTGCAAAAGAAGAGAACTTGTAGTATTATACAAGAAAAAACAGGAGGAACTTCATGTTCAATCTTACCAAAAAGAAAGTTATCATTCTCATTATCGCCGTTGTGGCGTATACCATTGTGGGCTCGCTGGCCCTTTCCAGTTGTTCCACTACCCGGGATGCTACCCCGGAGGAGCTGGAATATTACCATGCATTCCTGACGGACTGGAAAGCCGTTCCTGGCGTGGATGCCTCTCTTTCAGAGATGGATATCATTCTCTCTATGTGCACCCTGAAGGAATCACAGTCCACGGGAGCTACCGGAAGCACAGGCGCCACCGGCACTACCGGAACTACGGATGCCACTGTGGCTGGAGGCACAGAGGATACCAGCGGAAAATACACATCGGAACTGGTCCCCAAGCATCTTTACCGCTATAAAAGCGACCTGGCCATCGATGTAAAGGACGGTGTGCTGGTTGTGGCTTACATGGACAAGGAGGACCACTATGTTCTGGTCACCTATGATGATCAGGGGCTCAGAGAAATGATCGTCCACAATCAGAATGACGATGTAGCCTTTTTTGAGAAGGATGGCGTAGCGCAGGTGACAACGAACTTCAGCTACAGCATTTCTGTGCGGAGATAAACAAAAGGAAAATGAATATCGGGGCGGACAAGCATAGGTAGTTTTGCCGAGATAACGCTTTTGCCAATGAAATGATCTAATAAAACTCTCCCTGCACGGATTTCCCGTGCAGGGAGAAAATTTGTGCGCAGCATTTTGATTGGATTTTACATAACGGTAGTGGGATTTTACTATGACGAAAGGTTTTTATCTGTTATAATCAATGTATCATAACATAAACAAAAGGAGCTATGAACATGGATATTTCTTACGCAAAACTCAGAGATAAGATCCTTGGTTGCTGGAACGGTAAAAATGTAGGCGGCGTTTTGGGCGGCCCCTATGAGGAGTATCCCAGAATGGTGCACGATGTGCATTTCTATCTGCAGGATATTAACGGCAACCCTCCCGGAAACGATGATCTTGACCTGCAGCTGGTCTGGCTCAATGCAGCAGAACAGTATGGCAAGCGCGTCGATGCAAAGATCCTGGCAGATTACTGGATCGCTTATGTTTACCCCAACTGGTCCGAGTACGGCATGGGCAAGCGGAACCTGCGCAGCGGCATGCAGCCCCCGCTTTGCGGATACATAGATAACCCCTATAAGGACAGCAACGGTTCCTGGATCCGCACAGAGCTGTGGGCCTGTATGGCACCCGGTCATCCCGAGATCGCGGCTCGCTATGCCTACGAAGATGCCATTGTCGATCATGCGGACGAAGGCGTTTTCTCTACTGTATTCATTGCCGCTATGGAGAGTGCCGCTTTTGCAGTGTCTGATCTGCGTGAGCTGATCCGGATCGGCCTTTCCTACATTCCTGAGGACTGTCTGACCGCTCAGGCAGTTCGTCTGGTGGAGAGCTGCTACGATGCTGGCAAGGACTGGAAGCAGACTCGTTTCGAGCTGTTCACTCAGTTCCCCGGAACCTTCGGTGTTGGCTTTACCAAGCAGCCCGATTTGCCCAAGGATCTGCCCGCCGGCACACCCGGTATGGATGCTCCCAATAACATTGGTATCATCGTTCTGGGCCTGCTGTATGGCGAGGGTGACTTCGATAAGAGCCTGTGCACTGCAGTCAACTGCGGTGAGGATACCGACTGCACCGGTGCAACCGTCGGCGCGCTGTTTGGCATTATCCACGGCAATGATGCTCTGCCCGAAAAGTGGCTGGCACCTCTGGACGGCGTGATCAATACCTGCTGCATCGACCTGAGCACCACCATTCCGATTCCCACCACTGTGCAGGAACTGACAGACCGGGTTGTTAAGTGCATCCCCTCCTTCCTGGATCGGAACGACTTTGCTTTTGAAGACAATGGCGTAGCGGTTTCCTTTGCTAAGGACATGTACTGCGAGCCGGAGTATGTGTACATCCCCCATATTGCTGGTCATAAGAAGTCCAACCGTCTGCCCGTGAAGACTCTGGTGGCACTGTCTCCCTTCTGTGTCCGTTATGAATTTGGCACTCTCGGTGTGATTCTGGACTACGGCACTGAGCCTTTCGTTGAGCAGGGCGAGACCAGAACTGTGAAGCTGACTGTGTGGGATTACAGCAAGTTCACTACTACCGGCCAGTGGGTCGATGTAAAGCTGTATGCAGATGATGGCGTGGTGCTGCCCGGTGGCAAGTGCCTGTCTGCTCCGCTGATGACCACCTATCAGAGCCGTGCTGTGTTTGAGATCCCTGTGACCTTCGAGAGCCTCAATGCTCATACTCTCAATGTTCTGCTGGACATCACTGTTCCCGGCCGTCCCACCAGCGGCACTGCAAAGCTGACCTTCTATCCCGGCAAGCACACCATCGTGTAATACAAATCAAAAAAGGCCTGCCCAAAGGGCAGGCCTTTTGTTATTATAGGGAAGGAAGCGAATCTGCTGATTTTTTGAAGTCCGCATTGCGGTAAAGCTTTATGTACTTGTCCATATGGGAGGAATCATAAAAGCCGCACATTAATGCAATCTCTGTTTTGGATAAGCGGTTTTCGTCGATCAGTATAAGTGCCCGTTGCACCCGGCATTTAACCACATACTCCATGGGGGGGATTCCCAGCATCTGCTTAAAATGGCGGTTAAAAGTGGCGCAAGACATGGCTGCAACCCGGGAAAGCTCGTCTACTGTCAGTTTTCTGTCCAGATTGCCTTGTATATACTCCAGAACCTGAATAATGGCACGGTTGGGGCCGGGAATGGATGCGGAATCGGAAGGCCGGTTCATCTGCTCATGGAACATCATACAAAGATCGCAGATCAAATGCAGAGTCAGAATGTTCTGATACATAAACTGTTCGTTGTTATAGGCGGCGGTGATCCTGTCAAGATCCTGAAGGGTTGCCTGGAGTTTTTTGTGATCCAGGTGCAAAAAATACTTGTTGGGAGTTGCCTGCCGAAGTTGGGGCTCAATATTAAACAGTGTCTGGAAGCCGGGAATGGCCTCTAGTTCTTCCTGATAGCGCGTAATAAAGTCCTTGCAGATAAGAATGTGGTGTACATTCAGTTTGTCCTTGCATGTGTATCCGTGCCTTGCGTGGACCGGAATGATAAAAACATCTCCAGGAGTGACATTCAGACTCATTTCCTCAATATGGTGCTTGCCACTGCCTGCGGTGATAATATTGATCTCCAGAAAATCGTGGGAATGGAGAGGGATCTGGCAGTTTAAATGATTATAGGATGCAACCATATTGGCTTTATCCTTTAGGAAACAGTCGGTGCTTATATAGTGCTCCCTTATGCCCCAATAGCGTATGATGCTCCACCTACTGTTCACTTTATTGGCTTGATCTTTTTGTGAACAGTCCGGGCTTATATAATCCTCCCTTATGCCCATATAGCGCATGCTGTTGCACCCCCCTGATTGCTTTATTTTCTTAATATACATTAGTATAACACACCAATTTGGAAATTGCAATAAAATTACCAAATTTTGTATGATTTACAGTAAAATTCCCACGGCCTCATAGAGAAGCCGTGGGAAAGGTCATGCAGTTGAAGGTTAATGAAGTATTGCGCGCTCTATCCGCTTGTACAGCAGCAGTGTCAGGAGGGAAACGGAGATGCCCTTTAGTAGATTCAGAGGCGCCACGCAGAAAAGCACAAATGTGGTCACATTGCTGACGTTGGCATTGACAGCGCTGCCCATGGATATAATGGTATCCAAAGGCAGACCGTAAAGCTCGGAGAATTTGGGAAGCAGATAGATGGCGTTGAAGGCAGAACCGAACACAGTTAAGATTGCAGTACCTGCTGCCAATGCAAGCACAGCACCTTTGCGGGTCTTGCGCAGGTGATAAAGAATAATGGCAGGCAGAACAAAGCTGCAGCCTACGGCAAAGTTGGCAAAATCTCCCACAAAAGCGGTGGAGGTCCCTTTTAGAAGCAGCTTCAGCAGAATCTTTACACCCTCACAGGCCACAGCGGCCGAGGGTCCCAGATAGAATCCGCACATGAGCACGGGCAGCTCGGAAAAGTCCAGCTTGTAAAATTCCGGCGCCAGAAACATCAGCGGAAAATCCAGTATGTGCAGCACCGCGGCGATGGCACCGCAAATACCCACAAGGCTGATCCGTTTTGCGGGAGATACCTGGCGGGTCTGCTTGAAAAAGCGTTCAGCCAGATGGGACGCAAGCCCCAGTGCCACAACGATCAGCGCGCAAACCAATACAAATGTCAGATTTCCCTGAATTTCTTTCCACAGTTTTTCCATATCGATACCTCACAAAAAAACGCCCTGAGCATAGACTCAGGGCGCAAAAACTGAAAATATTCAGCGGATCTTCTCCCATCCAGACTATACTGTCGGTATCGGAATCTCACCGATTCGGCGCATATGCGCTCGCGGACTTTCGGACTGTGCGATATGGCACGCCCACCGCCGGTGGGGAATTGCACCCCGCCCTGAAGATCTATGTGGTTAGGTAAAGCATAGCATGGCCGCGCAGCCTTGTCAAGAACGGGTTTTTGTGATACGATACGGGCAGCTATTCTGTCACAGAGGAAGGCGCGGTGGTGGCAGGTGTGGATGGACCGGGTACACTCGTAGAGCCTTGAGGCATCTGGAAACCACGGACGACGCCTTTGGCAGAGGTATCGGTCACATCACCGCCTATGATCTGGTTTTTATACACCAGAAGGGTGGCGTACACCGGCTCGGTGGCGTTGGGGTAGTTATTGATCTTGTAAACATAGCGCATGACGGTTTTGCCTGCGTAAGCACTCAGGTCGTAGCCCTGGCTTTTCTGCAGCGCGTTGTAGCGGTCGAACACTTCAGAAGCTTCCGATGGAATCCGTACCTGACTGGATTCTGTGGGAGTGGTGGTCACATCCCAGCCGAAGCTCTTCAAAAAGGCTACCCGGGCATCGTTGTTGGATACATTTGTTGATGCGGTGGGCGTGGAATCGTCGCCGCCGAACAGCAGGAACAGCCCCGCTATTGCAACGATCACAGCAGTTACGATGATGGCGATTTTTTTCTTATCGACCTTGGCGGTCATAACAAGCATATCTGATCCCTCCAGTTAAGTGATTGGCATTACAGCCTATTCGCCTGTGGACGGGGATAGAACGGAGGAACCATGGAAAGATTGGACAAATTCTTATGTGATGCCGGAGCGGGTACCCGGTCCCAGATGAAACAGATTCTGAAGTCCGGCCGTGTCACGGTGGATGGTATAGTGGAGCGGGACGGCAGCCGCAAGATCGATCCTGCTGTTCACAGGATCAGTCTGGACGACACGGAGCTTCGGGGAAGATGCATGCTTGTGGCCATGCTCAATAAGCCTGCAGGCTTCGTGACCGCCACCCAGGACCGACAGGAGCGTACGGTGATGGAGCTTTTGCCAAAAGAACTTCTGGCGCAGGATGTAAAGCCGGTGGGCCGTCTGGACAAAGCCACGGAAGGACTGCTCCTTTTTACAAACGACGGAGACTTGCTCCACCGTTTGATCTCCCCCAGAAAGGAAGTGCCGAAGGTATATTATGCCCGGCACGAGGGCACAGCCACGGGGGAGGATGTGGAGGCCTTTGCGGCAGGACTGACCTTGGGGGACGGTACAAAATGTCTGCCCGCGGTGCTTGAACCTGTGGGGACAGGGGAGAGCCTGGTCACAGTGTGCGAGGGGAAGTATCATCAGGTGCGCAGGATGATGGCGGCCCGGAATATGCCGGTTACCTATCTGGAGCGGCAAAAAGAAGGCCCTCTTTCCCTTGGGGAGTTGCCCAGAGGGCAGGTGCGCCTGCTGACAGCTGAAGAAGTGGAAATGCTCCAATCTTACATGGCAAAATGACGAATAAAAACCGTGCTTTTGCCAGGCTATACAAAGGAAACGAAGGCTGCCGGAGCTGGAAACAAGTCAATACATCCAAAAATGCCGGTATTTTTTGCAATAAAATGTCAAAAGGCACTTGCAAATTGCGCAAAACTCATGTATACTGACAGGGTAATTTTGTGAAAAGCGCATTTGTGTATTTTACTAAGGAGGCCTGAAAAATGTCTAACAGTGTTTTTCAGAGTGTAATTCTTCAGCTAAAGGATGTACCCGGCCGGGTGTTTGGTGTTATGGACGCGGAGGGCTGCGTGATCTCCTGCACGGAGCAGTCCTATATTGGCGAGTGTTGGACAGATGCGGCACTGCGGGTGAACAGTTCTGCTGAGGGCGTAGTGACCTTTGGACAGAAGTGCTTTAAGGCTATTGTCGGTGGCGCCAACTTCTTTGAATACGCAGTATTCTGCACAGGAAGTGACGAGGCCGCGAAGATCGCCTGTACCATGGCATACATCGCGCTGAACGATGCCAAGATTTTCTATGAGGAAAAGCACGACCGGGGCACATTCGTTAAGAATATCATTATGGATAATATCCTCCCCGGCGATATTTACATCCGGGCCAAGGAGCTCCATTTTGCCGCCGATGCACCCAGGGCGGTATTCCTGGTCCGTCAGGTCAGCCACAGCGATGTAGCTACGGTGGATGTACTGTCTACCATGTTCCCGGATAAGGGACAGGATTTTGTCCTCAGCATCAATGAGACAGACATTGCGGTGGTCAAGCAGATCAGTAGCAATACAACTGCCGCGGAGCTGGAGAAGTTGGCCCACGCCATGGAAGACAAGCTGAAAAACGAGCTGTTTATCCGCTCCGTTATCGGCTTCGGTACCGTTGCAGAGCATCTGCGGGGTCTGGCAGATTCCTATAAGGAAGCCCAGACTGCCATCGATGTGGGCAAGGTATTTGATACGGAAAAGAGCATTATCAACTATGAAAACCTGGGTATCGGCCGGCTGATTTATCAGCTGCCCACCACATTGTGCGATATTTTCCTGTCGGAAGTGTTTAAGAAGAATTCTATTGATTCTCTGGATCAGGAAACCCTGTTTACCATCAATAAATTCTTTGAAAACAACTTGAATGTTTCCGAAACCTCCCGCAAACTGTTTGTGCACCGCAATACGCTGGTGTACCGTCTGGAGAAGATCAAAAAGCTGACAGGTCTGGATCTGCGGCAGTTTGACCATGCCATCGTGTTCAAGGTGGCGCTGATGGTTCGCAAGTACCTATCCTCCAGAGACAGCCGCTGATATATGAAAAAACGAACAGGACCGCGCCAAAAGCGGCCCTGTTTTTTCTGGGAGCACATTGACATAACATCTGTAATGTGTTACAATTTGGTTACACTTGGTTTGGAGCTAGATAGATATGATTGAGTTTACCAATGTCACAAAATCTTATTCCGTGGGCAACCGTGCGCTGAAGGGCGTTTCTATGCAGATCGAAGACGGTGAGTTCGCGTTTCTGGTGGGTCCTTCCGGTTCCGGAAAGTCCACCATTATCAAGCTGATCACCGGCGAGCTGAAGCCTACCTCCGGTACAGTCCATGTCAATGGCTATTCTCTGGAGCGGATCCGCAAGCGGGAGATCCCTTATATGCGCCGTACAGTAGGCGTGGTGTTTCAGGATTTTCGCCTGATCGATAATAAAACGGTATATGAAAATGTGGCATTTGTTATGCGGGCCATTGGCGCCAGAGAGCGGGAGATCCGGGAGCGGGTGCCTTATGTGCTGAATCTGGTAGGCCTGGATACCAAGAGCCGTCGGCATCCCGGTGAGCTTTCCGGCGGTGAGCAGCAGCGTCTTGCCATTGCAAGAGCGCTGGTGAACAATCCCTCTACCATTATTGCCGACGAGCCTACCGGCAATCTGGATCCTGCAAGATCCCTGGAGATCATGAGCTTACTTATGGAGATCAACAATCTGGGCACCACCATGCTGGTGGTCACCCACGAAAAGGATCTGGTGGAGCGTTTCCCCAAGCGGGTCATCGCCATTGACGAGGGCCTGGTTATCCACGACGGAATGGATGGGTATTATCAGTATGAAGATCAATAATATCGGTTATCTGGTCAAAGAGGGCATCCGTGGCATCTTCCTCCACGGCTTTATGTCCTTTGCCGCTGTGTGCGTCACTGTGGCATGTCTTTTGATCGTGGGCAGCTTTTCCTGCCTGACCTATAATGTCAGCATCATGGTGGAAGACCTGAACAAGACCAATGAGATTCTGGTCTATGTGGATGAGACTTTGTCTTATTCCCAGGCCCAGACCATAGAATCCAAGATCCGGCAGCTGGAAAACATCAATGAGGCCAATCTGGTCTCCCGGGAGGAAGCACTGGAAGATTTCATTGCGGACCATCAGGGAGACAGTGCCTTCAGCGGTGTGGAGGCAGCCGATCTGCGCCATCGCGTGGTGGTGACACTGGAAAATAACGATCTTATGGAGCAGACTGTAGAGCAGATCCGGAGAATTAATGGTGTTGCCAAGATCAATGCTGCTTATGAGCTGGCAGAGGGCTTTGCGACTCTGGAGAATATTCTTCATATTGCATCCCTTGCCGTGATCGCGGTGCTGCTGGTGGTCAGTTTGCTGATCATTTCCAATACCGTCAAGCTGGCTATGTACGACCGCAGGGATGAGATCGCCATTATGAAGATGGTGGGCGCCACCAATGGCTTTATCCGGCTGCCTTATGTGGTGGAGGGCTTCACCCTTGGCATGACCGGCGCTGCTGCGGCTTTTGGCCTGGAATGGCTGCTGTATAACTGGCTGCTGGACCGTCTGGCAGAGGCAGATACCCTGCAGCTGTTCAGCTTTGTGCCCTTTGAAGAACTGCTGATCCCGATGGTGGCGGTCTTCGCGGCTGCAGGCCTGTTTGTAGGCGTTGTGGGCAGCTGGACATCGATCCGGAAGTTTATGGATGTGTAACGGCGAAGAAATAAAAGGAGAACCTTTATGAAGAATAAAAGACTGTGGGTGTCATTGATGGCCGGATTTCTGGCCGCGATGCTCCTGCTGGGTTTGATTTTGAGTGCTCTGCCTCAGGCGAGTGCTGCATCCTCCAGCGAGATCAAGGATCAGATCGAGAAGCTGGAGCAGCAGCAGCAGGAGCTGGAGGGAAAGATCGAGGATCTGAAAAATCAGCAGTCCGGCAATGCCTCCGAGGCTGTTGAGCTGATGGCGGAGAAGAATCTGATCGATCAGCAAATCGGCTTGCTCCATACCCAGATCGCGAACCTCAATGAGCAGATCGCTGCCTATGCTCTGCTGATTGCAGACAAGCAGGAGGATCTGGAGAAAGCACAGGAGCGGCTGGCAGAGCTGAACCGGAAAAATAAAGAGCGCATCCGGGCCATGGAAGAGGACGGATCTTTGTCCTACTGGTCCGTGCTGTTCAAGGCTAACAGCTTTTCTGATCTTTTGGACCGGCTGAATATGATCGAGGAGATCGCGGCCTCTGACCGCCGTCGTCTGGATGAGATGAGCGCAGCGGCGAAGGTTGTGGAAGATTCCAAGGTGGAGCTGGAAGCAGAAAAACTGCTTCTGGAGGAAAACCGGAAGGAACTGGCTGCCAAGCAGACAGAACTGGAGAGCAAGGCACAGGATGCCCAGAATCTTCTGGCCCAGCTGCTGGCAAAGGGCGAGGAATTTGATCGCCTGATGGAGCAGTATGAGGAAGAGCAGAAGGAATTCATCGATGAGATCTCCCAGAAGGAAAAGGACTATGACGAAGCCAAATATCAGGAATGGCTGGCAACATCCGTTCCTCCTACTACAAAGCCCCCTGTAATTTCCAGCGGTGGCGTAGGTGGCAGTGCGGTTGGCTCCAGCGGCGCTACCTGGCTGGTGCCCTGTGACTATTCTGTGGTTACCAGCCCCTATGGTCCGAGAGTCCATCCCATTACCGGAGAAGTGGGCAAAATGCACCACGGTGTTGACCTGTCCGGCTATGCCATTTACGGCAAACCCATTTATGCTTCCCGCAGTGGTATCGTTTCTCTGGCTGGCTGGTATGGCAGCGGCGGATGGACGGTTGCGATTGACCATACGGATGGATACGAGACCTTCTATATGCATATGACGAATTACATAGTGAAGAAGGGCGACTATGTGACTGCCGGTCAGGTTATTGGCTATGTGGGCTCCAGCGGCGGTTCTACCGGCCCGCACTTGCATTTTGAGGTGCGTCTGAACGGCGAAAGCAAGAACCCCATGCTGTTTATTGGATGATATATTTCCCACAGCCTGAAAAGGGCTGTGGGAATCCTGCTATGAGGTGATTCTTATGGATACACAGAAGAATAAAAAATGGTACGACGGAGTTTTTTCCCATACATTGGTTGCACTTCTTGCGGCCATAGCCGCGGCTTTCCTGGTCTTCACCATGGTAAGAGAGGAGCCGAAGGCGCCTACCAAGCTGGATGCTTTGGAGCAGCTGATCCTGAATAACTTTGTGGGCGAAGCGGATCAGACGCTGATGGGGGATGCTGCGGCAGACGCCATGATCAGCGCACTGGGAGACCGGTGGAGCTACTATATTTCCGCAGAGGAGTTTGCAGACTATCAGGAGCAAAAGCAAAATGCCTATGTTGGCGTCGGTGTTACCATCACCCAGCGTCAGGATGGCACCGGTCTGGATGTGATCGAGGTCTCAAAGGGCGGATCTGCGGAGGAGGCAGGCATTTTGCCGGGGGATGTGATCGTCGGCGTGGGTGAACAGCGGATCGCCGGGATGGAGCTGGATGATATTCGGAACTTGATCCGGGGCAAAGAGGGGACAACGGTAGAGATCACCGTTCTGCGGGAGGAGAAGGAGCATACCTATACGGTCACCCGCAAGCAGATCCATACCCCTGCGGCTACCGGCCAGATGGTAGCGAAAGATATCGGCCTTGTAAGAATCGTGAATTTCAATAGCGGCTGCAGCGAGGAAACCATTGCTGCCATTGAGGATCTGATGAAGCAGGGCGCGAAAAAGCTCATTTTTGATGTGCGCTATAATCCCGGCGGCTACGCAAGTGAGCTGGAAACGGTGCTGGATTATCTGCTGCCGGAGGTGTGCCTGTTCCAGATGGAGGATAATCTTGGTAATAAGAGCGAATCAACGTCTGACGAGCGGTGCCTGCAGATCCCCATGGCGGTTCTGGTAAATGGCAGTTCCTATTCTGCCGCAGAGCTTTTTGCCGCCGCGTTGTGGGAGCATGATGCCGCACTGCTGGTGGGTGAGCAAACCACCGGAAAGGGCTATTATCAGCTCACCTATACACTGCCGGATGGCAGCGCGGTAGGCCTTTCTGTGGGCAAGTATTTTACTCCCAAGGGCAATCATCTGGAGGGAATAGGTCTTACTCCGGACAAAGTGGTACCGGTGGATGAAAAGATGGCGGCAGCTATCTATGCCGGAACGCTGGATCCCAAGGATGACTATCAGATCCAGGCAGCTATTGCTGCGCTGAATGAAAAATAAGCAAAGGGAACGGCTTAGACCGTTCCCTTTTATATATGATGGCGTTTGACTTAAAAACTTCCAAAAATACCTTGACTGTGGATAAAATATCCACTATAATGTTTAGAGCTATCGAAATTTTCAGTTAAAGGAAGGATTTCCATTATGGCAAAGGAATATAAAATTACCAGTCTGCGGCTTGCGGATCTGGAAAAGGAACTGAATTATCTGAAGACTACCCGTGAGCGTGAGATCGCCGCCATGATTGCGGAAGCCCGCTCCTACGGTGACTTGTCCGAAAACTCCGAATATGATGCAGCCAAGAATGAGCAGGCAAAGCTCTATGGCCGTATTGCTGAGATCGAGGATGTTCTGTCCCATGCTGTTATTATTGAGGACGAGAATGAGGCTACCGGCCGTGTGGGTCTGGGCTGCACCGTGGTGGTAGAGGATGCCAAGGGCAAGCAGATCACTTACCGCATTACCGGTTCTCAGGAAGCCAACCCCATGGAGTATAAGCTCTCTGACGATTCTCCCTTTGGCCGTGCCATCGTAGGTAAGTCCGCCGGAGAAACCTTTACAGTTAACGCACCCGCTGGTTCCTATACAATGAAGGTAATCAGCGTATCCCGTGAGGGCTAAGCCATGGCAAAGTTTGTACCCCAGACTGAGATACCTGTTTCCGAGCAGGCCCAGATCCGTCGGGAGAAGCTGGCCGCGCTGCAGGCAGAAGGCCGCGATCCTTTTCAGATCACCAAGTTTGATTTTAATACCAATTCCGCAGCCATTAAGGCAGATTATGAGGGCTTTGAGGGCAAAACCGTCCGTATCGCCGGCCGTTTGATGAGCAAGCGGGGACAGGGAAAGGTCATGTTCTGCGATCTGCAGGACGCTGCCGGCCGGATCCAGCTCTTCGTCAAGATCGACGAGATGGGCGAAGAGGAATACAATCGCTTTAAGAAGAACGACATCGGCGACATTGTTGGCGTCGAGGGTGAGGTTTTTAAGACCAAGACAGAGGAGATCTCTGTCCGGACCAGATCTATCACCCTTCTCAGCAAATCTCTGCTGCCCCTGCCTGAAAAGTACCACGGACTGACAGATAAGGAGATCCGCTTCCGTCAGCGCTATGTGGATCTGATGGTCAATCCTGAGGTGAAGCAGAACTTTATCGTTCGCTCCCGGTTCATTAAATTCATGCGCCAGTATCTGGATAACATGGATTACATCGAGGTGGAGACCCCGGTTTTGAACACCATCGCCGGCGGCGCATCTGCCCGCCCCTTCATTACCCACCACAACACCCTGGATATCGACATGTATATGCGTATCGCCACTGAGCTGCCCCTGAAGCGGCTGATCATCGGCGGCATGGACCGGGTGTATGAAATTGGCCGTATCTTCCGTAACGAGGGTATGGATCCCAAGCACAATCCGGAATTTACTTCTGTAGAGCTGTACCAGGCTTACGCGGACTTCCATGATATGATGGACATTGCCGAGGGCATTCTCTCCGGTGCAGCCAAGGAGATTCTTGGTACTTACGAAGTGGAGTGGATGGGCGAGAAGATCGACCTGACCCCCGGCTGGCGCCGCCTGACCATGGTGGATGCTGTCAAGGAGTATGTGGGCATTGATTTTGGCGCTGTCACAGATGACGCGGAGGCTGTTGCCTTGGCAAATTCCGTGGGCGTGGAGCTGGCGGATGCTGCAGAAAAGACCTGGGGCAACGCACTGTATGCTACCTTCGATCAGAGAGTGGAGGAGCATCTGATCCAGCCTACCTTCATTACCATGTATCCTGTGGAGGTCAGCCCCCTGACCAAGCGCAGCCCGGAAGATCCCCGGCTTACCGAGCGGTTCGAGCTGTTCATCTGCCACAGTGAGCTTGCCAATGCCTACTCTGAGCTGAATGACCCCATTGACCAGCGGGGCCGCTTCATGAAGCAGGTGGAGCAGCGGGAGCGTGGCGACGACGAGACCGAAATGCTGGACGAGGATTTCCTCAACGCTATGGAGTACGGCATGCCTCCCACGGGCGGCATGGGCATGGGTATCGACCGTTGCGTCATGATGCTCACCGGCACCGATACCATCCGCGAGGTCATCCTGTTCCCAACAATGAAGCCGTTGGATTGATTTGCCCACAATAAAGCCAAATAAAGCGGTATTTAGGGAGAAATAAAAGGAGATTCTCCAAAAGACTCTCCAATCCGCGTCATTTTCTCTCCGCTTAGGGGTTCGA
>SVKX01000004.1 GCA_015068225.1 Oscillospiraceae bacterium | reverse complement strand
ACAGTCAAGTTGCCGTCTACATTTTTGGAGTTTCCTGCTGGTTGTCAGCCGCGGCACCTTCATCAGATGCCAAAATGTTGCGGACTTGCGGCCCTCCGCATGGGCCACGGCTTTCTCCCACCATGGGGCGTGGCTTTAATGCCATAAAGGTGCGGGTTTAACCTGTCCCGCATGCAGCACAACTTTTTACGGTGCTCCCCACCGGAAGCATTACTGCTTCACTCATATTATACCTACCCATATATAGGAAGTCAATCATAGTATCGCTTCTTGCCAATTCAGACATCCTTTGATGTGCAACGTCACGGATGCTTGCGCTGTTGTGCCATTTTGCGGGTAAGCTACAGTCTGTTTTGGACTATTCTTAATTCTCCATTTGTCATGAAGGGGAGTTTTCTTCATTTATTACATACTTTGCATACTTGGTATTAAGTAATGCATCGCGGTGTAACGAACTCGTAAACATAAGCCATAGCAAGATAACTGTATTATCGTACTTGCGCGTTTTTAGCGTTTCAATTTGCTTTATTGTGGCTTTCACATACTCTGCATCGTATGTACACCTATTGTGATAAGCAAAAGCGTATCTATATATCTCGTCAATCAAAGCAAAATTTCTTCCCCTGCGCTTGACGGGGATGGTTTCACATAATCTTTTTAGTTGCTTCTCACAATATCCGAGTTCACGAATTTGCGACACAAAATCCTCACCAAATTTTTCAGTAATATACCACTGAAACTCTGCCAAAGCTTCGTCAGTTAATACTAACTCAGTAGATGGATCTAATGTCATCGTCAGAAGCTCCTGCTGTTGTTTAAAGTCACACGCTATTCTTTTTGGGGGATTGAAACGCTTTAAGTGGTTCAACCACTCAAAATATGGGCCGACCTGATCTGGTTGTATAATATCTTGCAACCCAGTGTGCCCTGAGGAATCTGCACCGAATACACATATTTCAGTTATACGTCTATGTTTGATTGGGTGGAGGATTATTTGCTGACTTGGTATTAGTGGTATAATCTTCTGTCTTACCTCTTCGAGGAAACCGCGAAACGTTTTACATACCCCGCCAGCACTTACACCGAATTCTTCAGCAATGTCCTCATATCTAAAACCTGGGCGTGCTAACATTTTTCGAATTAGGTATACTGTTGCTTCATCTGAGCACAGCTTGTATTCTGGCATAATTAACTCCCATGCATCCATATCGGCACTAAACATATACCGCGAGCACTGATTACAACGGTAGCGTGTCAACGCTATGTGCAATGTTATCAACTCATCTTTTTCCAAATCCAGTATTTTTCGGAATGCAGATGGTCCTGTTTTTGTGGCGTGTCCGCCGCAAGAACACATACCTGGATTGCGCATTGTAACAATATATTTTTTCTCTGCTGCACCATAAGACACATCCTCTACTGGTATGTGCTTACTGTTTAGTTCATCGATAATCATACTGCATACCCCGCATTGCACATAATTAGGATTCTCATTGGGTCGCGTATGGTTATTATACAATAATCTTATGTGGATGCGCAAGAGTTGCGAGATGATAAACTAAAGACTTATTTCTGTGGGTAAATAACCATCAAACATGTTGCAGATTCAATCATCAGCGGTGAGGTTAGGGTCGCAGGGTGCAAAAACACCTCTCGCTCCGTGGCATCCTCAAGGTCTTCTATTAAATTTACCCAACCAAAATCGTTGAGGTCGGCATCAAGCAACATCTGAAGGTCTTGGTTTGGTGGCACAGTGCCATTATCGAACTGCCCAAATAAGATAGCGTAACGCACTCTGTAATGCTCCAAAATAGGCAGCATTTGCTTTGCGATTTCAGCGATTGTCTGTTTTTGTTCCATAATCGTTTTCTCCTTTACAAACCTACAAAAAATGCCCCCGCCGTCAAAACCTTGTCGGTAGGGGCTTCTTAAATTATAGCATTTTTGCAAGGAGTAAACATTCGATAAATTGTAAGCACATTCAAATTTGTGGGTGTTGGGGTCCTCTATTTGGGTCGCACATTTTAGTTGCTGAGTATATCTATTGGGGTACTTTACAATCAAAAATCGCTCTATTATAATGCTCCACACAGCCGATGTACTAGGCCATCAATGGGATGTTACAGGAGGGTTACACCATGAACAAATTGATTTGCCAAACCAGAGAGCGTGCTGCTGAGCGTGAACTGTTTGTTTACCAGACCATCATCAGCATGATTAACAACGGTGACGATGTGAACTTCACATCAGTTGCACAGCGTTGCGGTGTATCGCGGCACTATATGTACCGACATGCAAAACTCAGGAGCTTAATTGAAGATTGTAGGGTTACAAAAATGTCCAAAACCGAGCTTCAACAAGAGGTGATCCAATTACGCGTGCGCATTCGCGACCTAGAAAGCTTATTGCAAGAATAATGGACTACCAATAAATTAGCAAATCTTTGGCAATAAGTCAAGGATAGAATAAGCAAATGTCTATGTATTCGGACACTTCAGGAGAGAACTATGCAAATAATAAATGAAATACGGGATAACAATGGTTCTATTTGCTATGAGCGCATTTGTAAAAACAATGAGAATAACATTCTCTGGAAAGATATTATCTGCTTCCCATCCTTTACACGCGACCAAAAGAATGGTTGCAAGGCGATCATTATGTACACAAGTGATATGAAACCGATTGAAACGGCCTTTAGCTTTTTAAATCAAGCGACAGAGACTTATGCTACCAGAAGACAGGCAGTCCCTGCTTTGAAGCTACTTTTCAGCTATGAGACGATCATCGGCAAAAAACTTGCAGACTTCACTATCGCGGATATCGAGGCATTTAAGGATTTTCTTAAGGGTATCAGTTATGGCGGCATTGAACTTCAGTTCAATCTGATTGAAACCAGAGATAACGGCACCACAAACACATATTTGGGTATTTATCGTAAGTATTGCGATCATATCGGTGTTAGTAATAAAATACTCAACCAAAGAGGAGTTACATCGCAAAATGTATTTAATGGAAATTTCTCCGATAAAATAGCACCCTACCGCCACAACGAACGAGTTATACAAGAGTCGGAGGTCCCAATGTATATCTCCGAAGAAGATTTTAAAAGAATTATCACAGTAATTCGATCTAAATATTCAATTCGAGAAGAAATTATTGTAAGGCTGATGTACGAGGAAGGCCTCAGGATTGGCGAAGTGCTTGGTCTTACAAACGATGATATCGTAGAAGAAAACATAGTAGGAAAAGGATGGACTAATGTCTTATATTTGCGCAACCGTTGCAGCGATAAAAAGGTGTCACAATCGGCAAAAGGGTGCATGAAAGTACGCACTGTGTCAGACTACAATCGAAAAGAGTATAAGCTTCCCGGCTACGGATTTCAAACAGTTCCTATTAAACATGATTTAGCCGAGTTAATCAACGCTTATATTGAGGAAGCACATTTGGAAGCACGCGCAAAACACGGCAAAGAATATTGGGAGCAAGTTTCTGCAGACCGAGTTCGTGCCCCCGAAAAATTCGAAGATCCCAACTTCTATATCTTCTTGAACTCAAATGGCGGTCGTCTCCTTCAGCAGACCTGGAACAAAACGATGCGCGCGATTTTTACTGCCGCAGGCCTTTCTATCGATACTGGGAAACGGGTGCACAACCTTAACCACCGCTTCCGGCATGGTTATGCAATGATACATGTCAAGAATGGCGTTAAGCCACTTGAGCTCCAAAAATTACTGCGGCACGCAAGTTTAGACTCCGTCACTCGTTATTATCGACCCACAACCTCTGATGTTATCGACATCAAGGAAAGATTTGAAAAACAACTCCACACCGATATACCCGAGTTGTCCACTGTGACAGTGACCGAAGATATTAGCTGTGATACAGTCTCACGATAGATGTCTAAGCGAAAAAACTGTTTATATGAGGCTACGGAACTAGAACAAATAAGAAAAAGGGGTGAATAATATTAAATTATCGTATACGTTTCACACAACAGAAAAAATAATTATTGATTATTGCCAATCCTTGTTGCAGGATACACATCTATCACCATCTACTCGTTATGCGGAATCTCGGAAAGCAATCCGGCTATTATCCAGAGTGCTTTTCGATATTGATATCGCACTAGTAGATCGGTATTTATTGGGACAGTTATTAGTTGAGCGCAGCAAAGACATGAATAAGTCTACGCAATCTCTCTTATACAAACACGCACGTCAGTTCTTGTTTTATCTCATTAATTGCAATTTTTATTCTGATCAGCGTTTTGACTATCTCACGTCTTATTCTGAGTATTTGAATAGCCACACCGACAATGCCGTAATAGTTAAACTACTATGCGAACCGGAGATTTACAGATATAAGATTGTAAAAATCTATGAACAAAATTACTTGGTTTATCTTGGATCCGCATCCGAGCAAATATGCAGTATTTTATCAGTGGTAATATCACAGCATTCACGCAACGAGGAAAGCATCAAGCATTTTTATACTAATTTCGACACTTCCTGTAGTCCGTATATCATATCCAGCGCCTTGCAATTTACTTTTAAGACATTTTTATCCCAAGTGTTATTTTTGCGCGCTGCAAAAGCTGATCTTCATGCGTATAGCTTTTTGGTTGCACTATATAATTATGTTGCTCAAAGATATAATCCACAGATTTTTAGTGATGCCAACATTGATGCACGGATTCTTCTGCGACAAAATATGGCACGTCTTTTATATGATGACTATAAAATTGTTGCATATAATCCACTCGCGCCAATACCCGAAGATGATAAACTGCTCCTTTTCGTTAGTGGAACTCGAGAGTCAGTTTCGTCTCAATATAGCACATTGAGCAAAGCTATCGATTTTAGTTCAATTTCATGTCCCGCTCACAAGCAATTATTAAAAGATTATCTATGGCATAGTTCCCCCGCCTTTGCAAGCAAAATTGGCATATGCGTTAGTGCTATGCGTTTCTTCGCATATTTACATCAATTAAATGCAGGGCAAGCATTTTCTATATATCATACAAACCGCAGTTTATCTGAGGCCGTGCTGCCTGGTGATTGTATGGCTTATGTACATCATGTAGCCCAACAGCATTCAAATTCAGAAACTATTTATCGTATCATCAAACGTGCTAAGTATGTATTGGATTATGGTTTTGAACAAGGCTACGCCTGGATAGATCAACATTCATCATACTACCTTACATCATTTACTGGTTTTGAAAATACGGCTTGTCCAATAAATGATGATGATTTGCGGAAGCTGTGTAGCACAATGTCCTTCAAATCAAAAGAAAACACACTCAATTATGTTCTTTCTGGCATTGTGTATCTCATGATAACAACTAGTCTACGTCTTTCAGAAATACTTAGCCTGTCGTGTGATTGTATTCACCCCACTATGAAAGAACGCGAACATGTTCTAAGGATCCAACGCAAAACATCGAACGGAAAACATGTTGATGTCCCCATATCTTCGTATACCAAAGATCATCTCATATCCGTCATTCAAAAGACCCAAACATGGAGGGATGACTGTCTTACATCATTGTGTAACAATCTTTTCTTAAAACCTGCGCATCGCAAGCAATCTTATGTGCAAATCTCAACGGATGATGTACGTAATTTCCTCACTGCTTGTTGTGAGGACGCAGGTATCCCACGCTATTTACCATCAAATCTTCGCGACACACAGATTACTAAGGCGCAAGAATACCGTATGCGGCACGATCTCTCCGAAATGCAGCAAACCATTATTTCTGGTCATACATCAATTAATACTGACGCTAGGCATTACGTCAAGCTCAGTCTAACAGATATGTTAGAAGCCACATACGGAATCATTGTTGGCAAGGTGCCTGTTGCCGGTTCGGTTGTTGATATGTATGATTCTGATAATAGTCAGACTGTTGCGAACCAATGCGGTTTTTGCGGAACAGATTCGTGCGAATCATATAGCTATCTTAGTTGCCTGATGTGTTCCCACTTTATTGCTACACAATCGAATATTCCCTTTTTTGAGGCCGAAATTGCACGAATCGATGCCAAGCTCAAAACCGAAACTATCCCGCATACAATTGAAGATTTGCAAAATATCAAGCGCTTATTGATAGCATATACCGCAAAGTTACTGGAGTTACACGAGGAGGTGGTAGTATGATTTTACCACAAACAACAATTGAGTACGATACAATTGTACTATCTCAGCCAAATACGTCAACAATTCTAGAAACGATTAAAACAACTAATCGATTACCTTTTGGAGAAGGCACAATCATCTACTCGGATCCTGTCTGGGACTTTAGTCCCTATCGTAAAGTTAACGTTTTGGCAAGCAAGTTCAAGATTAAATTTCATCGCGTGCCTGATTGCTACACGGAAGTTGCAAAAGCGTATGCCTTCCTTCTTCTCGCACGCGGTGTTATTAAGATACAAACGGTTTCTCAATATATTGGGCGCTTAACAGAGTTTCTTCAATATGGATATACTCTTGGATATATTGACGTTGCAGATATTCCTCTCTCTGCATATGAGTCATATTTCTCCACAAAAGACATCACTCCTAGCTATGAAAGAACTTTACGCACAAATCTGCATTCATTTTTGACAGCTTATCACACGCTAATTAACCCGTCACATTGTGACAGTGAAATTCTTGCTTGTTTATCGATTGATAATAAGGCTGCGCGGCATGCTTATCAGGAATCATCAAAGCTTCCGGATATTCCGAACGCCTTTTTTAACCGTTTGCTCGATATAACGCTGCGCATAATCAAATCCAATGATCCCGAAGATGTACGCTTTCATCATATTGCCAATATGTTATTATTATTGATGCAAACCGGTCTGAGAATCGGCGAACTGTGCGCATTGAAGGTTGATTGTCTACAGACCATGACATTTATGAACAAAAAGCTATCCTTTATAAACTACACAACATGGAAGAGACACAGAGGAACAAATGTGTCATCAAATGTTGTTATGTACGCAAATGAGCTATCTGCATTTGCTGTTACAAATTTGCAAAACGAGTTTGAAGATATACGCAATCGGATCGATACTGATTATCTTTTTGTAGATCCATATAACGACAAATCTTATCCCATTTCTGGAGATGAATTCGCAGCCAATGACCTCAAACGCTATTATTGTTATATTGACAAATACATGCCAACAATTAATCTTGACAGCAAGCTGTATCCCGAGCTTAGACGAACAAAACTATCTTCAATTTTTGGTAGCGGTAAGGCGCACAAAGACAAGAACGTAATCCATCCTGCCACAGAACAATATCGTGTTCATGTCTGCTCACAACTATATGAACAAGGTGTTAGCCTCGAATATATTGCCAAGTATATGGGACACCTCTCCCGTTATATGAAAGGATACTATGTCCGATGCAAAGAGGATACACAAGAAGACCCTATTTTTTCTCGCCACATTTTATCTGAAATAGTTTCCGGCAACATTGAACCACTTGGAGGAAAAGAAAGCCTGTTGCAAAAAATCAATGAGTTTATCGAGGCCAACAACTTCAATGTATCCACCGACATGGATCAAATTGTAGACAAACTAATAAAGCAAGTGCCTATCCGGCAAAAAGCCGGCGGTGTATGTATCAAATCATCAATGTTGCGTGATTGTAGTGTGGACGCAGAGACAAACGAATTCTACTGCGCATACAACGTATGCCCAAATATATACCATTTCTTTTATATGGCTGATTATACTTATCAACAAGCTGTCAATCTGAGGCAAAGCATCGAACTCAACATCGATCATGGCTTTCTGCGTCAGGCCGAAAAAGAAAGGAATATGTTGCGCACCGTTGTAAATCAGAAGCTCATACCAGAATTAGACTCTTTGCGAAAACATATCGACCTCGATGGCCGAGAAGCGATTCTATGTAAATATCCCAATCTTTCCGCAATTATTGATAAAGCTGAAAATATTCATGAGGAGGTACTTGAATGGATAACGAACGAGCAATAAAGAAAAACTTAGCCACCATTGGTGAGGACTACGACACAATTTCGGACAGTCTCAAAAAACACCTTGTTTCCATTCAAGATATCGTAAATCGCAAAGTTGAAGAGCAATGTGTTGCTATAAAAACCTTACAAGATAGTGATTTATCTGTGAGCAGTGTTTGTTCGGAATTGAACATATCTCGCAATACAGCCTATCGATATAATGGGTTACTGCGGCGGTATATTGAAAGTTGTTCAGATCAATTAGCTGACAGCAATCCCCTTGCTATTGTCGAGAGACTAAAAAATGAAAATGCTGAGAAGCAAAAACAAATCTATCTTATGTTAGATCGGGACATTGACATTCTTTCATTGAAAAGTACAATTAATCAACGTGATCGGCTTCTTCAGAATAATAAACAATTGCTTGAGCAGAAGAATAATCGCATTACGGAATTAACAAAAGATTGTTTGCAACTCCGAATTGCTCTTGAGCAAAGCAATCCTAAACATCCTTTAATTGTATTTCAGCAAAAATAAGGACGGGCGTGTTGCAAAATGCAATTTAGCAACGTTTCGCCTCTATAAAAGAAACAGCGGTAGAAATCACGAGCAAAACGTGGTTTCTACCGCTAAAATATTAGGTCAAATTACCCAAAAAACTATTCTTCATCAGTCCAATCTTTCTGGATATCGGCATGAAGCTTAAACAGCAATGGGAATCTTATGGTTAAACTCACTATATTGATAACCGTCCAGCCGGAAGGAGTCCTTAGTGAAGTCGTAGAAGTTTTTCACATTGGGGTCAATCCAGAACTTCGGCGCATCATAGGTTGGATTCTGGATCAGTTCGCGAGCCATTTCAATATGGCGATCGTAAATATGCATATCGGCAACGCAATGAACGAGTTCGCCCGGTTCAAAGCCATAGGCGCTTGCAAGAGCGTAAACAATCATTGCATACTCAACCACGTTGAAATTATTGGCTGCGATCATATCCTGACTACGCTGGTTGAGGATAGCATTCAGCTTGTTGCCCTTTACACTAAACGTCATGGAATAAGCGCAAGGTGCAAGAGCCATCTCATGCAAATCCTCAAAGTTGTACATATTCGTCATGATGCGTCTGGACGCGGGATCATTCTGCAACTGCCAGATTACATGATCTACCTGATCAGACATCCCCTCAGGGAAAGGATACTTCTTCGCCATCTGATAGCCATATGCTTTGCCAATAGAGCCCGTCTCGTCGGCCCACTGATCCCACACATGGGAACCCAGGTCGTTAATATTATTACTCTTCTTCTGCCAGATCCAAGCGATTTCGTCCCATGCAGTCTTCCAGTATGAGCGGCGGAGAGTGATGATTGGGAATTCTTTGGACAGGTCATAGCGATTAACGACTCCGAACACGGAGATTGTATGTGCAGGGGTTCCGTCCTCCCATCTGGGTCTTACATTCATTCCTTCGCTAGACACGCCATTCTCAAGAATGTTCTTGATGTTGGCAATGAACACCTGATCAGCATAACTCATAACTAATCCCACGGGGTGCAACTTAAGCTGCAGCCCTTTCTCCTTTCATCATATCGTTATTACAAAAACTGTACCACATATCTTTAATGATTGAGGTACATTTCTTAAAGTAATGATAACAGTTATTGGCTGTGAGCATATCCTGAGAGCGCTGGTTGAGAATAGCATTGAGCTTATTGCCGGTGACATTGAAGGTCATGGAATAGGCGCAGGGATACAGATTCATCTCATGCAGATCTTCAAAATTATAGATATTGGTCAGGATCCGACGGGATGCAGGATTATGCTTCAGGTCATAAAGCACCCGGTCCACCTGGTCCATATCGCCTTCCTTATAATGGTGCTTGATACCCAGCTGATAGCCGTATGCCTTGCCGATGGTGCCGTCCTCCCCTGCCCATTCGTCCCACACATGGCTGCCAAGATCGGCGATGCGGTTAGACTTCTTCTGCCAGATCCACAGCAGCTCATCCACAGCAGATTTCCAATATGTTCTGCGAAGAGTCATAATGGGAAATTCTTCTGCCAGATTATAGCGGTTGACCACACCGAATTTCTTAATGGTGTGGGCAGGCGTACCGTCCGCCCAGTGTGGACGGACATTCAGCCCCTCGTCGGAGAAGCCGTTTTCCAGAATGTCGATACAAGTCTGCTTATACAGTTCATCTGCTCTGCTCATAAGATCGCCGCCTTTTTTAAGATTTTTTGTATTATAGCATACCGTCATAAACAATGCTAGTGTTAATCCAGTTTTTCACCGAAAAGGAAAAAGCTGCTCCCAAATCAGGAGCAGCCTTTGCATAACTTTTATTCTTTACAGCATTTCCATCAGCTTGTCGGCATACTGGGCACAGGTAGCGGCAGAGCCGTCAGACTTGACAGTCAGCGGACAATCATTAATGGCCTTTTCCAGCTTCGCAGCAGCATCAAACCGGCAGATATGCCGCAGAAGCATAGCAGCTGCCTTCAGGATGCTGTCGGGATTGGCATACTGGCCCATGCCTCGCTCAATCATTCTGGGAGCAGAGCCGTGAATGGCCTCAAACATGGCATACCGGTCGCCAATATTGGCACTGCCGGCAGTACCCACGCCACCCTGCAGCTGGGCAGCCTCATCGGTGATGATGTCGCCGTACAGGTTGGGCATCACAAAGACCTGGAACTTTTCACGCAGACCTTCCTTCAGAAGGTTTGCGGTCATGATGTCGATATAGTAATCCTCTACGGTAATCTCCGGATACTCTGCCGCGATCTCATGGGCAATGGTAGTAAATTTGCCATCGGTCTTCTTCATGATATTGGCCTTGGTGACCACGGACATATGGGTCTTGCCGTTATTTTTGGCATACTCAAATGCAGCACGAACGATCCGGCGGGTACCAAGATCCGTGGTAACCTTAAAGTCCACAGCCATACCGGGAAGATCGAGGCCCCGGCTGCCGAGCACATACTCACCCTCGGTGTTTTCCCGATAGAACATCCAGTCGATGCCCTGCTCCGGAATGCTCACAGGACGGACATTGGCATACAGATCCAGCTCCCGGCGCATGGTAACATTGGCACTTTCCAGCGTTCCGCCATGAGGTGTGGTGGTGGGTCCTTTCAGGATCACATCACAAGTCTTGATCTCAGCCAGCACATCATCGGGAATAGGCTTTCCCTGAGCCAGACGGTTTTCAATGGTCAGACCCTGAATCTGCTTAATGACAATAGTCCCCTTTTCTACTTCATCTGCTAGCAGCTTCTTCAAAACTCTGGCAGCCTCACTGGTAATGATGGGACCAATGCCGTCGCCATCCACAACACCGATGGTAACACACGCCTTCTTGGAGAAGTCCGTCTTTTCCGTGTTCATATTGGCGATCCGTGCCTGCTGCTCTTCCAGCAGCTTCTTAAATGCCTCACAGGCAGTATTTACATCATACATTACAGTCCACCCTCTTTTGTATAGTTCAGTAGTCCACCGGCCATAAGAATGGCCTGCTGCCGCTGGGTCAAATTGCACAATGCAGTGAATTCCTTGCCGCTATCCGAAGTGATCCGGATCTTTCCGCAGGCCATACCCTCGCGGATGTTCTCCAGTGTGAGCTTCTGATCCTGGGCAAGATCATCATAGTCCGCAGGATTCTCAAAAGTCAAAGGCAAAATTCCAGCATTGATAAGGTTTGCCACATGGATACGGGCAAAGCTCTTGGCGATGACACAGCGGATACCCAGATACATGGGAACCAGCGCCGCATGTTCACGGGACGAGCCCTGACCGTAGTTGCTGCCGCCGATGATGATGCCGTCACCTGCTGCCTTTGCTCTTTCCGGGAAGCTGGGGTCGCAGACCTCAAAGCAAAACTTGGAAAGGAACGGAATATTGGAGCGGTAAGGCAGAATCTTGGCGCCTGCAGGCATGATGTGGTCAGTGGTGATATTATCTTCCACCTTCAGCACTGTAGTAGCTGTCAGGCTGTCCGCAAAAGGCTTGGACTTGGGGAATTCCTTAATATTCGGTCCGCGGAGAACTTCAACACTGCTGCCATCCTCAGCAGGAGCGAGCACAGCAGAATCGTCAATGTGGAAAGAATCCGGAAGTGCAACAGGTGCAATGGGCTCCATGGTAGTGGGATCTGTGATATAGCCTGTCAGTGCAGAAGCCACCGCCGTCTCGGGAGACACCAGATAGACCTGACCGTCCTTTGTGCCGCTGCGGCCATGGAAATTCCGGTTAAAGGTACGCAGACTCACACCGCCGGAGCTGGGAGAGAAGCCCATACCGATACAGGGACCGCAGGCGCATTCCAGAAGCCGTGCGCCGCTGGCCAGAATATCCACCAGTGCACCGGTCTGGGTCAGCATGGTAAGTACCTGCTTGGAGCCGGGAGATACAGACAGGCTGACACCGGGGGCAATGGTCTTGCCCTTCAGCATAGCAGCCACCTTGAGCATATCCAGCAGCGAAGAATTGGTGCAGGAGCCAATGCAGACCTGATCCACCTTTACATGGTTCAAAGAGTCAGCGGCAACTACATTATCGGGGCTGTGGGGACAGGCAACCAGAGGCTTCAGCGCATCCAGATCAATATCAATAATCCGGTCATACTGGGCATCGGCATCGCTTTCCAAGGGAACAAAGTCTGCTTCTCTGCCCTGCGCCTTCAGGAATGCTCTGGTCACATCATCAGATGGGAAGATGGATGTGGTAGCGCCCAGCTCTGTTCCCATATTGGTAATGGTAGCCCGCTCCGGTACAGAAAGAGATTTGACCGCAGGACCGCCCCATTCGACGATCGCGCCCACGCCACCCTTAACAGACAGGATGCGGAGCAGCTCAAGACTGATATCCTTTGCAGTAACAAAAGGCTTCAGTGTGCCTGTCAGGTTTACCTTGTACATCTTGGGCATGGTGATGTAGTAAGCACCGCCACCCATAGCCACTGCCACGTCCATACCGCCGGCACCAAAGGCCAGCATACCCAGACCGCCGCCGGTGGGAGTATGGCTGTCGGAGCCGATCAGGGTCTTTCCGGGCTTACCAAACCGCTCCAGATGCACCTGATGACAAATGCCATTGCCCGGGCGGGAGAAATGTACGCCGTGCTTTGCTGCAATAGTCTGCAAATATCTGTGATCGTCTGCATTTTCAAAGCCGCACTGCAGTGTATTGTGGTCTACATAGGCAATAGAGAATTCTGTCTTGACCCGGGGAATTCCCATGGTTTCAAACTCCAGATACGCCATCGTTCCCGTTGCATCCTGTGTCAGTGTCTGATCGATGCGCAGCGCAACTTCGCTGCCGGGAGTCATATCACCTGCCACCAGATGGGCTGCAATAATCTTTTGTGCAATCGTTTTACCCATTATAGTTAAACCTCGTAATCATATGCTCTTTTGCTTTTTCGATGTGGTCAGAAGTAAGCTGTGCTGCCAGATTAGGATTCTTTGCCACCATGGCATTAAAGATCTCCTGATGCTCCTTGATGGAATGCTCGAGTCTGTCCGCATTTTCAATAGCGATCTTGCGGTAGCGTCTTGTCTTGCGGTGCAGAGGAACAAGGGTATCCCGAATCACAGTCCGTCCGCTCAAATTGCAGATGGCATCGTGGAAACGGTCATCCAGCTGCTGCAGATGCTCCAGATCATGCTTGGCGTAGTAGAATTCCTGCAGTTCAATAATGTTGCGCAGCTCTTTCATTCCCTCTGCAGTCATGTTGATACAGGCATAGAAGGTTGCCAGCGCCTCCACAGACTTACGAATATCCATAATATCCATCAGATCGTTTTCGGTGATGCCCAGAACCACGCTTCCCTTTCCGGAATCTGCGATCAATCTTTCATGCTCCAGACGCCGCAGAGCCTCCCGGATGGGAGTACGGCTGACGCCAAGCTGCTCGACAAGCTTCAATTCGGTGAGGATCTCACCCCGGGGATAAACACCGGCAATAATATCATTTTCCAGTTTTTCAAATACCTGATCGGCAAGAGAAACAGATTTAAAATCAGCCATATTTATCCCTCCTTAAACTTTCTCAAATCGGCCGGGTGCCAGACGCTCTACCATGGCATCCAGTTCCTTGTCGGTCATCACGGTTTGACGGCCGTCCTCATATTCCTGGTCAATCCAATCCTTCATGGTCATGACCAGAGGATCATGCTTCTGCACCTGCTTATCGCCCTTCAGGCGGAAATTCTGATTCACCCAATAGGCAATGCCTGCCAGTCCGCTGGTCTTGCTGATCTCCACCACAGGGGGCCTGCCCAGCAGCTTCTCTGTGTCGAAAATGGTGTAGATCTCGGGATCTTTCATCAGTCCGTCGGCATGAATGCCTGCACGGGTGGCGTTGAAGCTGCGACCTACAAAGGGTGTCATGGGCGGAATGTCATAACCGATGTCTCTGCGGAAGAAGTCAGCAATCTCTGTAATGACTGTGGGATCCATACCGTCCAAAGAGCCACGCAGGGAGGCATACTCAAAGACCATGGCCTCCAGCGGTACATTGCCGGTGCGCTCGCCAATGCCCAGCAGAGAGCAGTTGACCGCACAGGCACCGTACAGCCATGCAACAGATGCGTTGGCCACTGCCTTATAGAAATCATTATGTCCATGCCACTCCAGACACTCGCTGGGTACATCGGAATAGTGCTGCAGACCGTAGATAATACCGGCAACGCTTCGGGGCATGGCCGCCTCAGTATAAGGAACACCATAGCCCATGGTATCACAGGCGCGGATCTTCACAGGGATCTTTGCCTCCCGGGAAAGCTTCTGCAGCTCGTTTACGAAAGGAACAACAAAGCCGTAGAAGTCCGCTCTTGTAATGTCTTCCAGATGGCAGCGGGGAACAACACCGGCATCAAAGGCATCCTTCACCGTTGCTAAGTAATGATCCAGCGCCTGCTTACGGGTCATCTTCATCTTCTTAAAGATGTGATAGTCACTGCAGGATACCAGAATGCCTGTCTCCTTAATGCCAAGGTCGCGGACCAACCGGAAGTCCTCTTTACTTGCCCGGATCCAACTTGTGATCTCCGGGAACTTCAGGTCCAGAGACATACATTTTTCAATGGCCTCTCTGTCCTTTTTACTGTAAATAAAAAACTCCGTCTGGCGGATAATACCATAAGGTCCACCCAGCTTGCTCAGCAGCTTATAGATATTCACGATCTGGTCTACGGAATAAGGCTCCACAGACTGCTGACCGTCCCGCAAGGAAGTATCGGTGATCCAGATCTCCTCCGGCATGGACATAGGCACCCGGCGGTGGTTAAACGCCACCTTAGGCACTGTGCCGTAAGAGAAAATATCCCGCTGCAGATTGGGTTCTGCAATATCCTGGAGGGAATATTTGTAGGATTTTTGTTCCAGCAGATTGGTCTTGTTGGAAATTTCAAGCATTGCGCATGCTCCTTTCGCTGTGGTCTATGAATTATTGTATACAATTATACACACAGCGCCAATTTTGTCAACTGCAAAAGCACACAAATCCACGCAGGAAAAACACATAAAATCCGTTACATTCTCCAATGCATCATATACCCTCTGTATTTCATATCGTTCTTTCATCATTGCAGTAATCTTTTAATTTTGAGTAGTCTCAGCTTATATTTATATTGACTCCGAAAGGTTATAATGTTACAATTTAAATAGAAAGTTTAAAGAATTTGACTATAAGGGGATTCTAAATTACAATGTAAGGAGGAACCAAAATGAAAGCAAGATTATTCGCCCTACTCTTGGTCGCAGTAATGCTCCTGTCTGCCTGTTCGCCCAGCAATTTAGGCGGCACAGAAGACACTACCCCCTCCACAACGCAGACGCAAACCACCACGATCACTACTAAGCCCACGGAGCCTCCTATCCCCACCCCGGCTGAGGTGATCGATGGTACATACAGTGTGATCGACGAAAACAAGTCCGATTTGCATCCCGAGTTGAAAATCGAGCTTTTCTTCCTAAATAACCATAATAGAGAATACTGGGAGTATGACTTTGTCAACATTTTACACACCACCGCAGATGGAAAAGAGAGCAAAACCCAGCTCATTTGCGATCCCAGCAACGATTATTTTAAATATATAAACGGCGATGAAAAGTACACATACCGTCATCTGATATACACCCCCATAGACGGCGGTCCGGAGGATGACTTCGACATTCTCCACATTGTTCTCCTGTCCGATGACCCTAACGCCACCTATCTGGACACACTGGACAAGGAAAATCCCACTGCTGTTATCGTGTACGCCAGGTTTGTGACCCTGGATGAATCTATTGACAGCTACGGGGATATTCCTACTATCGTAAAACAGGAGGGTGTCAGTCCCAGAGAATCCTTCTCTGCCACTTTTCTGAAAGATTCCTATTTTTTAGAGGATTATCACAATGATAATTACCCCAGATTTAATAACGATGCTACCATCGTGCATCGATTTGATTATAACGGAAACCTGCTTTGCTCTGTAACACTGCCGGACTATACTAGAAGCGTTGATTATGTCGAACTCTCTGACGGCGGCTTCATTGCGTCAAGCTTATCCTATGAGAACGGAAGAACACATAGCCTTGCCAGGTACGATGCTGACGGGAATCTGCTGTGGACACATGACTTTTCAACAGCGGCCGTTGTCGATTTCCATGTTGTAGGCGATGTGATCTATTGCTTTGGTAGATCTGACAACTACGACATGATCGCTACTACACTTTCTTTGGATGGAGAGATCCTTAGCGAAAAGATCATCCTCAACGGTGGCTACACCTTCCTGCATGTTGTCCCGGAAGAAGATGGGTTTAAAATTTACGCATACGGCTCTAACGGAAATAATGCTGATATTACACTTGATCGGTTTTATGTTCTGTTTGATTTTGAACTGAATGTTGTTAAGTACGAAGTGATAGAAGACCTCGACTATATGTTTCCAAAGGGTTACCTGAATGGCAAGACCATCTTCCAGAATGATCCTATCTTCAACTACCATCCCAACGAAACTCTTCCAGAAAATATTTACGAGTTAGGTAATTCAAGCATCACCATTAATAACGTTAAAGTATTCCCCTATCAAGATGGGTATATTATCGTCCGCCAACACACTATGGGTATTTGCTGCTTTACAATGAGCACCACCTACACAAACTATTTTGAAAACATCTATACATACTACGACAGCGAAGGCGTTCCCCAGTGGCAGTACGTAAGTCCCATCTATCTCGCATAATCAATCCTACCCCCGCCCCTCTGCATTTTGCAGAGGGGCATTTTCCTGCTTGTTTATCAAAAATCCAGTATGATCTTGTATTCTCTGAGCCATGCGTCGATCTGTAGTAGATAGGCAATTGTTTGGGGCGTTCGCATAAGCTGGCCGTACCAGGGCCATGCCTGCTCGGAATTCAATAGCTCCTCTGCCGCTTTCCGGGATACCAGCTCGAACAGCGGTGCATCCTTTTCCCTAATGAGCGCCCTTAGGCGGTCGCTTACAAGCTTTGTATAGCGAGGGTCCCAGGTCTTGGGATATGGGCTTTTCTTCCGCCACAGCACCTCCTGAGGAAGCACCCCCTCCATAGCAACGCGGAGCAAACCCTTTTCTTTTCCCTGATAGTCCTTATGCTCCCACGGCACGCCGTACAGATACTCCGCAATCCTGTAGTCACAGAACGGCACCCGCACCTCCAAACCGGAATACATGCTCATCCTGTCCTTCCTGTCCAGAAGGGTCTGCATAAACCACCGAAGGTTTAGATTGACCATTTCTTTCATGCGCCGTTCTTTGGGCGATATTCCGGGGAGTATGTCGCTTTCCATACAGGTCTTTTGATACTGGGAATATACATAGTCTGCACCATCGATCTTCTCTGCAAGAGGCGCTGCCATCATAGCGCAGCGGTGGGCTGTATTTTGCGCCCAGGGGAAGCCGTCCAGATCCCGCACCTGGGGATCCCGATACCAGGGATATCCGCCGAAGATTTCATCCGCACATTCCCCCGAAAGGGCAACCGTCACATGATCCTTGATCTTCCGGCAGAATGCAAGCAAGGAAAAGTCCACATCTGCCATTCCCGGCAGATCCCGGGCAAAGGTGGCATTTTCCAGTTCCGCTACAAGATCCTCCGGAGACAGTACACACCAATGATGGTCAGTATTCAGTGTTTGTTGCATCAAGCGGATATAATAGCCATCGGAATTAGGCTGAAATTTATTGGGAACAAAGTATTTGTCATTGTCCACATAGTCCACGGAAAAGGTTGAAAGACTCTTTCCCTGCTTTTTCATTTCCTTGGCACACACTGCTGTTATCAAACTGGAATCCAGACCCCCGGACAAGAATGTGCCGATGGGCACATCGGAGACCATTTGCCTCTGGATAGCATCCAGCACCAGTTGGCGCACAGCTTCTACCGTCTGGTCAAAGTTTTCTGTGTGCTCCCGATCCTTCAGTATCCAATAGCGGCGGATTTGCAGCTTTCCGTTCTCATAATACCCGCAGCACCCCGGCTCCATCTCTAATATCCCCTGAAAAACACCGCTGCCGGGAATTCTGCCCGGTCCAAGCAGCAGGATCTGGGCAGCCCCTTCCCTGTCCAAAACAGGGCGAGTAGTTGGATACTGCAAAATCGTTTTGATCTCAGATGCAAAGAGGAGGCCTCCCTCATGCAGCTTATAAAAAAGTGGCTTTACACCCATTCTGTCCCTGGCCATAAAAAGCCGCTTGCTCCTGTGCTCCCAGACCGCAAAGGCGAAAATCCCATTGCATTTCAGAGGACTGGCATCTTTCCACTGAGCATAGGCGTGAAGAAGCACCTCTGTATCAGAATGGCCGCTGAATTGATGACCCAGTTTTTCCAGTTCCCGCCGAAGCTCCAGCGCATTGTACAGTTCCCCATTATATACAATGGTATATTTATCCTGACCCATTTCCAGTGACATGGGCTGTGCGCCTCCTGCCAGGTCAATGACCGCAAGTCTTGCGTGAAGCAAATGGCAATCTTCATCTGAGAAGCTCCCGGCCGCATCCGGCCCTCTGCGACTTATGGTGGCAAGCATCCTTCTTTTTATAGATGCATCTGCATCCAGCCCCAGAATTCCTGCTATTGCACACATATAAATCCTCCTTTCACATCTCATAGTATGCAAGAAAAAGCAAAAAGGGACGCATGGAGTTTAGGTGGATGGTTATACTATAGCATGGTGATGAAATATGAAAACAAACAAGGAAATGCTCTCCTCCATCCTCAAAACAACACAGATGGGGCAAATTGGAATCCGATGTGTAGAAAACGCCGCAGTAACCGCCGATCTGAAGAAGGAACTGGCAGCACAGCGTCGGGAATTTGATGCCATTGAAACAGAGGCGCACGCCATTGCCCAGCAACGGGGCTGGCGGGTGCGAGAGCTCAATCCTGCCGTACGAACCATGTCCGAGCTTATGGCAAAGGCACAGCTTTCAGGCGGAAATGTGGACTCCAAGATCGCCGGTATGATGATCCAGGGCAGCACGCGGGGTATTATCAAAGGTCTGAAAAATGCACATCAGCACATCCATCAGGATGAGAGAGTGTCTGCGCTGAATCAGCGGCTGATGGATTTTGAAGAATCCAGCATTCTCAGGATGAAACCGTATCTGTAAATTTGGGGGACGATCCATCGTCCCCGCATTTTATGCACAGGATAAGCCACTACTGCATATCATAATCTGAAACCAGAAAGGAGGAATTACTCTGTCTGCTACTGGATACATACAGGCCCGTTCCTATACAAGCTATGCGCAGATCCCTCTGCAGGGAGTCGCCATCACTGTTACCGCATCGGATGGTACTGTGATCGCCATGCGTCTGACCGACCGCAGCGGCAAGATTGAACCCATTTCCCTGCCGGTGCCGGATTTGTCCGCCAGTCAATCTCCCGATACCGGTGAGATTCCATTCGCTATCGTCACGATCCATGCCCGACTCCGCGGCTATGAGCAAATCACCGCGGAAGGAATTCAAGTATTTCCTGACACCATCACCGATCAGAATCTGGAAATGATCCCCCTGTCCGAACTACCATCCGAATGGGATCGCACAGAATTCTTTGATACCCCACCTCAGAACCTTTAGGAGGTAGCCATGCCCACAGTTTTGCCATACATACCCCAGCGAATTACTGTCCATCTAGGCTCGCCATCGTCAAATGCCGCCAATGTGACCGTGCCATTTGTGGACTATGTAAAAAATGTGGCCTCCAGCGAGATCTATCCTACCTGGGATGAAAGCGCTTTACAGGCCAACATATATGCCATAGTTTCCTACGCACTGAACCGGGTGTACACAGAATTTTACCGAAGCAGGGGCTACGATTTTGACATCACAAGCTCCACTGCCTTTGATCAGGCCTTTGTCAACGGCAGAAGTTACTTTGATAATATCTCCCGGCTGGTAGATCAGCTTTTTAATGACTATCTTCGCCGTCCGGGATTCGTAGAGCCATTGGCTGCAAAATTCTGCAACGGAACCACTGTCACCTGTGAGGGGCTCAGCCAATGGGGCAGCCAGAATCTGGCGCAGCAGGGGTATGATTCTGTTCAAATCCTAAGAAGCTATTACGGGAATGTGGAGATCGTTAACAACGCCCCTATTCGTGGTATCACTTCTTCTTATCCGGGCACACCGTTGCGACGGGGCAGCTCCGGCCCAAGTGTTGTGGTCATTCAGGTCGAACTGAACCGAATCTCTCAAAACTATCCTGCTATTCCTAAGCTTGCAACCGTGGACGGCATTTTTGGAAGCCGAACGGAGGCCGCCGTAAGAGCTTTTCAGCAAATATTTGATCTGACGCCGGATGGAATTGTGGGGCAAGCCACATGGTATGCTCTGGTTCGGCTGTATACAGCGGTCACTTCCCTGTCCGAGCTTCGCAGCGCCGGGCAGCAGTTTTATTCCATTAATTGGGAATATCCCAATTCCCTCTACGAAGGCGATACAGGAGATAAAATCCGTCATCTGCAGTATATGCTGTCTGTTTTGTCTGCCTACATCCCATCAATTCCACCTTTGGAGGTAGACGGTATTTTCGGCCCTGCTACAAGGAGCGCAGTCATCGGTGCTCAGCAGTGGTTCGGACTTCCGCAAACCGGATCCGTAGACAGTGCCACATGGGACGAGATCTATGACCAGTTTTCCGGCATTGAAACAACCAGTCTGCGGGATCCGGAGGTATTTCCCAGAACAACAGCCGCTGTTACTGCCTTTGCAAACCAGAATCCGGCGCGAAATCGGTATTCAAAATCCACCACACTCATCCAGTTTCCAGGGGTCGATCTTCAGATGGGGCAACAGGACCCCATCCGTCAGGAGGTGATTCGATGAGACCGCCAGAATCCTTCATCGCACAGCCGGTAAGAAGCCTGCAAACCATGCTGCGTGTCATTGCGGAAAGCAACGAACTTCAGCCAAGCGTCGTACCGGATGGTATCTATGGCTCGAATACAATGGGTGCAGTGTCCTCTTTTCAAAGAAGGCGTGGCCTGCCTGTTACCGGTGTAGCAGATCAGGCAACATGGGAAGCCATTGTGGCAGACTATGAACCGGCTCTGATTCTTGTAGGAGAGGCACAACCTATTGAAGTATCCTTCCAGCCGAATCAGGTCATCCGATCCGGTGAGAGCCATCCAAATTTGTTTTTGGCACAGGGAATGCTGATGGTTCTCTCTCTGGCATACGGGACAATTACCCCTCCCGGTATGACCGGAATCCTGGACATCCCAACAGCACAATCTCTGATGTCGTTTCAGGAATTGAACCTTTTACCAATGACAGGAGATCTGGATCGTATTACGTGGTACAATCTGGCGCGGCATTATCCGCTGGCAGCCCGGCTGCTGACGGTTGAAAAAGAAAAGCGGATTCCATCAGAGGACAATGTATAGCTTCGCTGCAACACAATTTTTTACACAAAAAATAATATTTAGCTTGATTCTTGCTGAAAATTGTCTATAATAGAATGGATAGTCAAGATACTTGACCAGCATTCTGGAGGATGTATCATGTTGATCAAAGATTGGAAAAAAGATATATTTACAATCCCGAATTTGCTCAGTCTTTTCCGGCTGATCCTGATCCCTGTGTATATGGTGATCTATCTGAACGCAGTGGTACCGACGGATTATTTTATCGCAGCCGGAATTCTGGCAGTTTCCTGCCTGACTGATGCGATTGACGGTCATATCGCCAGACATTTTAATATGATATCCACTGTTGGTAAGGTTTTGGATCCTCTGGCAGATAAGGCCACCCAGTTTGCTTTAATCGTTTGCCTTGGTATTCGTCATCCGGTGATCTGGATCCTTGTAGGATTGTTTGTCGTAAAGGAGCTTTTTCAGCTGATTGCCGCTCTTGTAGCCCTGCGCAAGGGAAAAATACTCAACGGTGCGCTGTTTGCCGGAAAAATCTGCACCACAATTCTTTTTATCAGTCTTATTCTGATGGTTCTGCTCCCCATGCTTGATGAAAGAATCATCATTGCCATTACTGTGATCGACTGCATTTTCGTACTCATTTCCTTTATCGCATATGTAAGAGTCTATTGCATCAAGTCCCCCATGCTTCTGGAAATTGACACAGATAAAAAAGAATAACAGATAAAAACGCCTGAAACATTTGTTTTAGGCGTTCTCTTTATTTAAAAGCTAAGGCGGCAGTTTTCAAACTGCCGCCAGCATTTGTTTCTAATATGGGTAAAGGTCTGTCACGGAATGGCCGTCGGCTCATCCGCAGAATCCTCCACGGCATCGGCAATTCCCACCGTTCCCATTCTCTGGAAATAGTATATCACCAAAAGACCGCAAAAAAGGAGATTCTCTGTCCGTGAAGCAAGATTTTATTCCAAGGAAAAAAGCTGTGCAAAGTCATCTATGTAATAATCGGCAACAGATTTAATTTCTTCAGCAAATTCTCTGGAAGAATCGTCATATACACCACAAACCTTCATCCCTGCTGATTTGGCAGTTTTGTCAGCATTGTAGTTGTCATCCAAGAACAAAATATCTTCGACCCGCTCTCCAATTCGCTGCGCTGCCAATACATAGATCTCCGGGTCAGCTTTGGTGGTGCCAAAATCTTCACAAGACCAGACATTGGTAAACAGATCATAGATTCCAAGCCGCTTTAAACAAGGATCCAGCATAATATGAGAGCTTGCGGTCAAAACATTCAGATTCGCACCCAGAGCCTTCAACCTACGCAGTACGCTAACAACATTTTTCTTTGCCGGAATTTTGTTTTCATAAGCATCCCGGGCATAAGCATTCAGCCTGCGAAGGATCTCTTCCTTTGGTAATTGCATCCCCATGCTAATAAAATAGTCTGCCGCGCCGGCGTAACCAAGAGGTGTAATGGTCTTAATGATATCGCTTTCATAATCCATTCCGTTTTCATCCAGCAGACGAAGCACAACTGATGCAAATACAGGCATGGAATCTACCAATGTTCCATCAAAGTCGAACAAATATGTTTTCAAAACAACGCCTTCTTTTATTATTTCGATAAAAAAGACGCCGCCTAATGGCGGCGTCTTTTTTGGCGGAGAAGGAGGGATTTGAACCCTCGATACCCTTTTGGGGTATACACGATTTCCAATCGTGCGCGCTCGGCCAGCTACGCGACTTCTCCATAAACAGGACCGCTTCGCAGTCAGCCTAAGTATATTACAACACTTCTACCCTTTTGTCAAGTGTTTATTTTACAAAATACCATTGTTTCTATCACAGGAATTTTGCAGGTCTTTCCAGTGATTCCTCAAAAATCAGTTGACATTCCGCTGGAATGTCAGTATAATAATCGGGCTGAATGATGCTAGTGTAGCACAGTCGGTAGTGCATCTCACTCGTAATGAGAAGGTCGCCTGTTCGAGTCAGGTCACTAGCTCCATAAGCAAATAAGAGATAACGGCAAATGCTGTTATCTCTTATTTTTATTTTAAAAAGTTCTCAATCCACGGCTGCAGTGCAGTAAAGTCTTCCAGCTGCGAACAGTTGATGGGTTCTGCCCCCAGCTGTACCAGCGCATCCGCTGCGCTAGACCCATCCTGAAAACAAAACACACTGCTCAGGCCCAAACGGAGATTCTTAGCCGTTCCATCCCATGTCCCGCCAGTGTGAAGGCCCGACTGCGCCACCAGTGTCTTCTCACACAGAGCATGAATAACCCGATTCCGGGACAATGCGCGCTGAGCCGAAAAAGGCTGGTCAAAGTCATCCTCACTGAGGTAAAGAATCCGATCATCGGTAGTTTTGGAGGATAGTTCATCCGCGATCACACAAATGACCCGTCCGCCATTTTGCAGACATGCATCCTGCGCGATCCTGTCTGCTCCTCTGGCATTACCGGACACCAGCACATAGCCCTGTCTGGCAGCCTGTACACCGGCCTCCCACGCAAATTCCTGATTCTCTTTTCGAATATCCCTGCTGCCCACCAGGGCGATCCGTGGGCTTTCCAGCAGTGTCAGATCACCCTTCGCCCACAGACAGCCGGGGCTTTCCTGTCCAAGGGTATCAAGTAACCGCTTTGGATAGGCGCTGCTGACACGGGTCAGGGGTACACAGCCCTGCTTTTTCCCCTTCAAAAGATACCGCTCCAGCTGTAAGCCATCCTCCAGCAGAGAGAGAATCCTCTGCGCCTGGGCATGCCCATATCCGATGGATAACAGATCCCCTGCCGTCAGATCTCGCTGGCCGGAGGGCTTGGGCATATTCGCCATACGGTTTCCCAATATCCGCAGCTGGGAAGGTGAGAGCGGTCGGCGGTCCGGATCACCCAAAGAGCTGGTCAGCAGCAGGAATCCCTGCTCTGCCGGTCTCAACGGAATCGCCTCCGGGGCGGTGTGGCCACCTTTACCTCTTCTTCTGTGAGAACTCCATCTAATGAAAGGCACATAGGCTTGATTGCATAGTTGGAAAACTTCGCGATCTCATCCAGCTTGGCCTTCTCCGGGAAATTTCCAATAATGGAGTAAGCGCTTCCCTTTCGCTTTGCCCGACCCGTTCTTCCAATCCGGTGGACATAATATTCATTTTCCTCCGGCACATCAAAATTGATGACGCAATCTACATCGTCCACATCGATGCCCCGGGATGCCACGTCGGTGGCGATCAGCACAGCAAGCTTGCCATCCCGGTAGCGCTGCATAGTCTTTTCCCGCTGGCTCTGGCGAATATCGCCGTGGATGCACTCACAGTCCAGCCCTGCCCGCTGAAAATCATCACACAGCCGCTGGCACATATGCTTGGTATTACAAAAGATCATCACTCGCTCAAAGCCCTGAGAGCGGATCAGCCGCAATGTAGTCTCTGCCTTTTCCAAAGGCGATACTGTCAGGCTGAACTGGTCAATATCCGGCCGGTCCTCCTGCTTGGGCTCTACGGTGATCTCCACCTCATCCCGCTGATACATCCAGGATACCGTCATGACCTCCTGAGAAATGGTAGCAGAAAACAGGCCAAGATTCTTCCGGTTTTTCACCTTTTCGATGATCCGGGTAACATCCTTAAAAAAGCCCATATCCAGCATTCTGTCAGCTTCATCCAAAACCACGGTCTGGATCTTGTCCAACCGAATAGTTTTGCGGTTATAATGATCCATCAGCCGGCCCGGAGTAGCCACCACGATCTGAGGCTTCTTTTCCAGTTGCTTGATCTGGCCGCCGATGCCGGCACCGCCGTAAAGTACCGCAACACGGATACCCTGATAATAGGTCAAAAGTCCCCGCAGCTCGTCACCGATCTGGATGGCCAGCTCTCTGGTGGGGGCAAGGATCAGTCCCTGCACATCGGCACAGTCCGGATCCACATGCTCGATCATGGGGATGCCAAAGGCAAAGGTCTTTCCGGTACCGGTGGGTGCCTTAGCAATCACATCCTTCCACTGCAGAAAAGCAGGGATGGCCTCTGCTTGAATGGTGGTGGGATAGCCGTAGCCCTTTTTCTCCAGGGCTTTCAGCATAGCCTGGCTAAGACCAAGCTCTGCAAATGTAATGTTATCGTTCATCTTTCTCGTCCTTTGTTTATGTTCTTTCGTCTATTCTATCAGTAATTCCGTTATTTTTCAATTCCTGATGATCAATTTTTCTAATAAGATCCCTTGGAGAGGCAAAACCTTTGGTAAAACATAGGAATTATCCACCCTTAACGAAATAATTTTGAAACCGTGCAACAAATCGTATACTCAGATCGTTATATGTATAAAGGACAGAAACAATTTCACAGGATCTGGTAATAACTGGTAATAGAATACGAATAATTAATGCGCTATAGTATTTTATTATTGACAATGAATATTTTTTATGGCACAATTTAAGTACAGAGTTTACAGAATATTACTTTCCCAGAAAGAGGTGGGTCCAATGGTCTACGACACATTAAAATATTATACAAATTATGAGGAGGTAATACTATGAAAAGACTATTTGCAATTCTGTTGATTCTTGCGTTAATGCTGTGTGCTGCAGGATGTCAGATTAGCCAGAGTACATATACAAAAGCCGAAATTGCCGCAAAATATGGCATTGAAGAATCTGTAATTGACGAGTGGCATAATAAGTATCCTAAATCCAACGATTTGCCCCCTGAGGACAGCGAATTCGCAGAGGATAGCGTGATCATCTGTGTTTATCCGTTTGCCAATGCATATGAGTTCACACCTGAGGACTTTCCTGAGCTTCAGTGCAGTGCAGTATATTCGCTTGCAAGTTCCTCTGATACGACACCTACAAGACTTATCATCCTAAGTCTGAAAGACGGCTCAAGGCAAGCTGTGATCGACGCAATTAAGCGTCTTCAGCTGCGGGCAGATGTTTATTCCGCTGGAGCTAATTATGTAATAAGTGGCGATTAACCCATACACATTTCCCAGCCGCTGTATATGCAGCGGCTGGTTTTTTGTTCCGCGCAAGGAAAAGGTGGACAAACGGCAGAAAATATGGTATTCTATGATAACATGGATGTGTTATACGCAGGAGGCATTACAAATGGGCAAACTGATCGTAATTGAAGGCACCGACGGGTCTGGAAAATCCACCCAGTTCCGCGCGCTCACAGAGCGCTTGCAAAAGGATGGCAAGGCTTTTAAGACCCTGGTTTTCCCCCGGTATTCTGAGCCCAGCTCTGCCCTGATCCGGATGTATCTGGGTGGAGAATTCGGCAGCAATCCTGCGGATGTCAATGCCTATGCCGCTTCCGCCTTTTACGCTGTGGACCGCTACGCATCCTACAAGCAGGACTGGGGCCAGTGGTATGAAGATGGCGGGCTGATCGTTTCTGACCGCTATACCACCTCCAACGCCGTGCATCAGGCCTCCAAGGAGCAGGGTCAGGCTCAGGAAGAATTCTTGAAATGGCTGTATGAATTTGAATATGACAAACTGGGTCTTCCCCGCCCTGATTTGACCATTTATCTGGATGTTCCCACAGATTTTACGGAAAAGCTCCTGCGCTCCCGGGAAGCGGCTACCAACACCACCGCCGATATCCACGAGCAGGACACCGCATATCTTGCCACCTGCCGTCGCACAGGCCGCACTGCCGCCAAATATTATGGTTGGACTGTGATAAACTGTGTGCAGGACGGTAAAATGCGCAGTATCGAAGATATTCACGAAGAAATCTACCGCTATGTGCGGCAATGTCTGGAGGATTGAATTATGGTATATGTTCTTCTGGGAACCGGCTTTGAAGAAACAGAGGCCATCGTTCCTGTGGACCTTCTCAGGCGCGCCGGAATCCCTGTTATGACAGTGGGCATTAACGGAAAGACTGTATACGGTGGTCACAGCATTGGAATAGAAGCAGACATTTTACTGGAAGAGATGGATCTTTCCAAAATGGATATGATCGTTTTGCCTGGCGGGCTGGGCGGCGTTGCCTCCATCCGTGGAAGTAAACCCGCTATGGACGCTGTACGTTATGCCTGGGAAAACGGAAAGTATACAGCCGCGATCTGTGCTGCCCCCACCATTCTGGCAGAGCTCGGCATTTCAGACGGACGCAATGCTACCTGCTATCCCGGCTGTGAAGCCAATATGGGCGCTGCAATTGTTACCGCAGATCACGCCTGTGTGCAGGACGGAAATCTTATTACCGGCGCTTCTGCCGGCTGTGCCGCACCCTTTGGTCTTGCGCTGATTCGTGCGCTGAAGGGTAAGGAAACCGCAGATAAAGTAGCACAGCAGATCGTAATTCGCTGACAGGAGGAAACATTATGGCGAATGATAAATTTACAGAACAGCCGGAAGAATCCGAATGGTTTGACGGCCTTTTGACTGCTCCGGATGCCGGGCAGGAAATTGGTCCTGACGAGCATGCGGTTTCCTCTGCCGGTCTGACAGATATATCGGATATTGAACTGGAAAAAATCATGCAGGAGGCACTCTCTGACGAGTGGCTGGAGGATGCCATACAGCAGGAAGCTGTTCAAGAGCCGATTTTGGATGTTATTCAGGATCAGGAATACAGCGATTTTTCTGAAGATCCTGTCAATATCGTACAGATTGAAGAGGAAGCCGAGCAGGAAGAACCTGAGGAAGAGGTAGATGAAGAGGAAGATCCCGACGCACCTGTCCGCAAGGTTCGTCCCAAGCGCAAAAAGGGCTACGGTCTGTTTGCCATTCCCCATCTTCTTTCTATGGTGATCTGGTTTGCTCTGGTGGTCGTAATCGGCACTTCCATGGGCCGTCTGCTTTGGGTCTGTGCATCCGATGTGCTTGCCTTCGGCCGTGGAGATGCTGAGGTCACCATCACCATCACAGAGTCCGACGATCTGGATTCCATTGCAAATAAGCTGTATAATGCAGAGCTGATCAAATACCCTCAGCTGTTTAAATTCTATGCTGAGCTTACCAACGCAATGGAAGATGGCAGCATCGGTGTAGGCGAATTTACCCTCTATATGTCCTACGATTATCACGCCCTTGTGAACGGACTTTCTCCTCACGTAGCAAAAAAAGAGGAAATAGAGGTTATGATCCCCGAGGGCTATTCCTGTGCCCAAATCTTTGCACTTCTGGAAGAAAAGGGTATTTGCACTGTTGAGGAAATGGAAGAATATGCCTGCACAAGCAAGTTTGAAAGCTATAAATTCCTGGATGGTGTAGAACGGGGAACTAAATACTGTCTGGAGGGCTTCCTCTTCCCTGATACCTACAAGTTCTATATTAACGATAATCCCAGAAATATTTACCACAAGATGCTTTCCCGTTTTGAAGATCAGTTTGATGCAGAACTGCAGGAGCACATCATTACCCTCAATCTGCGGCTTTCTGAAATGATGCGCAGACAGGGTTACAGCCAGGAGTATATTGATGCCCACCAGATGTCCCTCCGGGATGTGGTAATCGTTGCATCCATGATTGAAAAGGAAAGTGCCCACAGCGGAGAAAACTATAATATTTCCTCTGTCATCTATAACCGACTGTCGAACCCTGAATATCCCTACCTGAACATTGATGCTACGCTGGTTTACGCATTGGGTGGAAAATCTGATCTTACCGCCGCGGACAAGGAGTTGGACAGTCCCTATAACACCTATAAGTATCCCGGTCTGACTCCTACGCCTATTTCCAATCCCGGTCTTTCCAGCATTATGGCAGCTCTGAGTCCTGCAGATACCAAATTCTATTTCTATGCTCTGAATCCCAGCATCAACGAGCATCATTTCTCCGAAACTTATCAGCAGCATCAGGAATTCCTGGAAAGCCTGAGGTAAATTCCTTATGAAAAAGTTGGAACTTTTAAGCCCTGCCGGAGATATGGAGCGGCTGAAAATGTCCGTGCTCTACGGCGCGGATGCCATATATCTGGCAGGAACAAGCTTTGGTATGCGCTCCTTTGCGGGAAATTTCACGCCTGAAGAACTGCCCCAAGCCGTAAAATTTGCCCACGGCCATGGAGTAAAGGTCCATGTGACTGTGAATACCATGCCAAGGAATGAGGAGATCGCACAGCTTCCTGCCTACCTGGAGCAGTTGGAAGACGCCGGTGTGGATGCGCTGATCGTAGCAGATCTGGGTGCATTCACTCTGGCAGGCAAATATGCCCCCCACTGTCAGCGCCATATCTCCACCCAGCAGTCCATTGCCAACTATGAATGCGCCCAAAGCTGGTTTGATCTGGGTGCAAAACGGGTGGTGCTGGCAAGAGAATTGAATCTGGATGAGATCCGTACCATTCGGGAAAAGACATCGAAAGAGCTGGAGATCGAGACCTTCGGTCACGGCGCTATGTGTGTCAGCTACTCCGGCCGATGCCTCTTAAGCAACTACATGACCGGTCGGGATTCCAATCGGGGTGCCTGTGCCCAGCCCTGCCGCTATCAGTATGCGCTGATGGAGGAAAAGCGCCCCGGAGAGTATTTCCCGGTTTATGAGGATGAAAAAGGAACATACATTCTCAATTCCCGGGATATGTGCATGATCGATCATCTGGATGACTTGATGGATGCCGGTGTGGACTGTATTAAGATCGAAGGACGGGCCAAATCCGCATACTACGCCGCCATCGTCACAGGCGCATATCGGCACTGCATCGACGATATTGCCGCAGGGCGGCAAATCGACCCTGTGTGGCGCAATGAGGTCGAGCATGTCTCCCACCGGATATACTCCACAGGCTTCTACTACGGCGAACCCGGACAGTACACAGAGCACTCCCGCTATATTCGGGACTGGCAGATCGTTGCAAAGATCGAATCCTGTGATGAAAACGGCCTTGCCCTGTGCAGCCTGAATAATAAATTCCACATAGGCGATGCACTTGAGGTAGTTGGTCCTGATCTTCGCCCCTTCCCTATGGTTGCAGGTAATATGCACGATGTGGACGGCAATCCCTTGGACGAGCCAAGAACACCCCAAATGAAATTTACCATCCAGCTCCCCCGACAAGTACCTCCCCTTTCCATGATTCGAAGATCTGTAGATCTTTCCGCAAAATAAAAGATCCGGCTTAACAGCCGGATCTTTTTTAGTTCTTCAAACTCTGGATCGGTGCAGGAATTCTGCCGCCGCGATCAACAAACACCGCTGCAGACTCGCTGTGAACCGGCATGACAGGCGCGCTGCCAAGCAGGCCCCCCATCTCCACACGATCTCCAACCACCTTACCGGGGGCAGGAATGATACGGACAGCCGTGGTCTTGGAATTGATCATGCCAATGGCAGCCTCATCCGCAATAATGGCAGAAATGGTCTCCGCCGGAGTATCTCCCGGAACTGCGATCATATCCAGACCCACAGAACAAACGCAGGTCATGGCTTCCAACTTGGAAAGGGTCAAAGTTCCGTTTTCTGCCGCGGCGATCATACCCTCGTCCTCAGATACAGGGATAAATGCGCCGGAAAGACCGCCCACATGGTTACTGGCCATGACTCCGCCCTTCTTGACGGCATCGTTAAGCAGCGCCAGCGCAGCAGTTGTGCCGTGCGTACCGCAAACGGAAAGACCCATTTCCTCTAAGATTCGGGCAACACTGTCTCCCACAGCAGGTGTGGGCGCAAGGCTCAGATCCACGATGCCAAAAGGAACGCCCAGTCGCTTGGATGCCTCCTGACCTACGATCTGACCCATTCGGGTGATTTGAAAGGCGGTTTTCTTGATGGTTTCCGCAACCACATCAAAGGGCTGTCCCTTAACGCTCTGCAGAGCATGGTATACCACACCAGGTCCGGAGACACCAACATTGATCACACACTCCGGCTCTCCAACACCGTGGAATGCACCGGCCATGAAAGGATTATCCTCCACTGCGTTTGCGAAAACAACCAGCTTTGCGCAACCAAGGCCGTCATTTTCCGCAGTGATCTGTGCAGTTTCCTTAATGATGCGGCCCATCTGGGCAACTGCATCCATATTGATGCCTGCTTTTGTAGAACCAACATTCACACTGGCGCAAACACGCTCGGTGCATGCCAACGCCTCCGGTATGGAACGGATCAACTTCCAGTCCGCTTCTGTGCATCCCTTTTGTACAAGGGCAGAAAATCCGCCGATGAAATTAACACCACACTGCACCGCAGCAGCATCCAGTGTTTTTGCGATCTTCACATAGCTGTCTGTCTGGCAGGCAGCGGCGACTAAAGCAACGGGTGTAACAGAAATACGCTTATTGACGATAGGAATACCAAATTCCCTTTCGATCTCCTCACCGGTTTTGACCAGATCTCTTGCACAACGGGTTATTTTTGCGTAAATCTTCTCACAGCAGCGGTCAATATCCGGATCCGAGCAGTCCAGAAGACTGATGCCCATAGTGATCGTGCGGATATCCAGATGCCGCTTGTCGATCATATCGAGGGTCTTAAGTATATCTTTCTGATTCAGCATAGTTTACCTCTCAGACCCTGTGCATTGCCTCAAAAATATCTTCCCGCTGCACACGGATGGAAAGTCCCTTTTCCTTGCCCATTTCCTCCATAGCCGTACATAACTGGGAAAGAGGTACACTGCAGCCGGATATATCCACCACCATCATCATGGTAAAATATCCCTGCATGACTGTCTGGCTGATATCCAGGACATTTACATTAAAGTCCGCAAGCTTGATACATACTGCGGCAATAATACCAACCTGGTCCTTACCAACCACTGTAACGATTGCTTTCATGCTCTCACCTCAAAGGTCATAGTCCGCGCTGAAACGCTTATCCAGCATATGCCAGAAATGCTCCTTGGCAGCCAGATGCAGCGGATGCACCGCATAAGCAGCTAAAGCCTCCCGGCTTTCAAATTCAGAATACAGTGCATAGTCCAGACCCTGATAGGCCTGCCGCACTTCCATCTTCAAAAGTCCGGGGATCTGACCAACAAGAGGTTCCAGAACAGATGCAATCAGCTTGACTGCAGACTCCTTTTCAACGCCCTCTTTGAGCGTATACAAAACAATATGCTTAACCATGAATATCCTCCTTACATGCAAATACCGGAACCGGCATTTGTCGGTTCCGGTATGTAGCAGATCTTATTCAGCCACTTCTTCGGTCTCAGCCTCAGCTTCCTCAGCCACAGGCTCCAGCAGAGCGCGAATGGACAAAGAGATTCGCTTGTTCTCCGCGTCAACATCGGTGATCTTGACCTTAACATCCTGACCCTCGGCCAGGACGTCCTCAGGCTTGCCAATGCGCTTGTCAGCGATCTGAGAAATGTGGATCAGACCGTCGACACCGGGCAGGATCTCAGCAAATGCACCAAAGGTCATCAGCTTAACAACCTTGGCATCCACAACGTCGCCCACATTGTAGTTCATCATGAACTGGTTCCAGGGATTCATCTCAGCAGTCTTGTAGCCCAGAGAGATCTTGCGCTTCTCAGCGTCGAAGGAGATGACATAGACATCAATCTCGTCGCCAACCTTAACAACATCCGCAGGAGTCTTAATGCGGTTCCAGCTCAGCTCAGAAACGTGGACCATGCCGTCAACACCGCCGATATCTACAAAGGCACCGTAAGAAGTCAGGGACTTGACAGTACCATGGTACTTCTTGCCCTCTTCGATCTCAGCCCAGATCTTCTCCTGATTTGCCTTGCGCTCTTCAGAAGTAACTGCACGGATAGAGCCGATCACACGACGACGTGCACGGTTTACCTCAGTGACCTTCAGCTTGACGGTCTTACCAACCTGACCAGCCATGTCGCCGCCCTTGGCAACACCGGACTGGGAAGCAGGGATGAACACGCGGATGCCCTTAACAGTAGCAACCAGGCCGCCCTTGTTCTCTTCGGTGATAACACCTTCGACAGTTGCCTTCTCTTCCGCAAAAGCAGCCATCTCGTCCCAGATCTTCATGCCGTCCAGCTTCTTCTTGGAGAGCTGCACCGTGCCTTCCTGATCGTTGACACGAACAACGAAAACCTCGATCTCGTCGCCAACCTTCAAAATGTCCTCAGGCTTCACAGAAGGATCGGCGCTGACTTCGTCATAGGGAATGTAGCCGGCATGCTTTGTGCCCAGATCGATCTGGACTTCGGTGTTGCCGATGCCGGTAACGATTCCAAGAACCTTATCTCCTGTATTTAAAGTCTTGATGGACTGCTCCAGAAGTTCTGCAAAATTTTCCTCCTGAACAGCATCAGCATTTACAAATTCGCTCATAGTCTTGTTGACCTCCTTTATTATCCACGCCGGCGTAGAAGCGCCAGCCGTGATTCCAACATTAGAAACACCGCAAAAAAAGTTCGGATCCAGTTCGGAAGCATTGTCCACCAGAACCGTCTTTTCGCAGCGTTCGCGGCAGATCATGGCAAGACGCCCGGTGTTGGAGCTTTTTGCATCTCCTACCACCACCATAGCCTGACTCGTCTGGCTCAGGTCAGCGGCTTCCTTCTGCCGAAATTCCGTTGCTCTACATATTGTATCAAAGATTTTCAAGTTAGTAAACTGTTTTTTTGCAATTTGAACGCTTTTTTTCCAAGATATTTCTGTGGAAGTGGTCTGAGAAACCATACACACAGGCAAATCCGGAGAAATCTGCTCCTGATCGATCCAGGACTTCAGTTCCTCAGCGCTTTCAAACACCCGACAGTCTGTACACCACCCGGCGATCCCCTCCACTTCCGGGTGGGATCGGGTACCCATAATGATCGGGAGTCTGCCCTCTTCCTCTGCCTTAGCGACGATTCCATGAATCCGCTTGACAAAGGGACAAGTGGCATCAACGATCTCCACATCCCGGCTTTGGAGCATCTCCTGCACTGCCTTGGAAACTCCGTGGGAGCGGATGATCACAGTGGAACCCGGGGTAGCATCCTCCGGCTTCCCGATGACCTGAATACCCATGGAATCAAATTTTGAAACCACATGGCGGTTGTGGATGATAGGGCCAAGGGTAACTACGCGTTTGCCCTGTGCAGAAGCATTCTCCACCATTTCCACCGCTCTGCTGACACCAAAGCAAAAACCGGCACTTTTGGCAACCTTTACACTCATACAGGGATCTTCTTTCCGACGATCTGCTTGATCGTCTGAACGACTGTTTCAATATCCATATCGGATGTATCGACCTTGACAGAATCTCTTGCCATCTTCAGCGGTGCAATGGGGCGGTGGGTATCCTGATAGTCCCGCAGCTCGATCTCCTTTTTGATCTGGGAAAGCTCAGCCTTCTGTCCCTTGGCGATCAGCTCGTCCGTGCGGCGCTTTGCTCTGACATCCACAGATGCTGTCAGGAATATCTTCACATCCGCCTTGGGGAGAACGACCGTACCAATGTCCCGGCCGTCCATGATTACATTATGGGTCTTTGCCACATCCCGCTGCATATCCAGCAAAACATCCCGCACCACAGCATGGGCAGAAACCAGACTGGCTTTCTGGGAAATATCCTGATTGCGGATATCCTGTGTCACATCCATGCCGTTCATGATCATGTGCTGAACACCGTCTTCATCATATTCGATGCCGATGGTCAGCTCATCAATGTATCGGTTAACGCCATCCAGATCCTTAGGGCTGACACCAAGAAGATCCATAAAATAGGCTACGGTACGGTAGATCGCGCCGGTATCCACATAATAATAACCCAAATCCTTTGCCAGGCGCCGGGCAATGGTGCTTTTACCCGCGCCGGCAGGGCCATCAATGGCAATGGAATATGTCTTCGCCATAATATTCCTCCTTTGTTCTTCCATACATTTGCTGTTATCAGCCTTCTGCTCTCAGCTTTGCAAGAGCAGCCGTTTCTAATTTCATCACTTCGTCCGGAGACATTCCCAGCCGCTTCCCTGTATCCTCCGGCGAAAGCGGAAGACCTCCTTCAAGGCCAAAGCGAAGGGTCAGAATTCTGGCTTCCTGCCCGGAAAGAGAAGAAAGTAGCTCCTGAATCCGCTGTCTGGTCTGGAAATATGCTGTATCCTCTACCGCTTGCTCGTCCTCAGGCGTAATTACAGGTGCCTCCGACTGTTTATTGACACGGCTGACCAGCTGGGCAGCATTTATCATCTCTGCCACAGAGGCTGCGGCTTCCGGTGTCATATGCAGTGCCTGGGCGATCTCCTCCAGTGTGGGATTTCTGCCCAGATCTGTCAAAAGTCTTTCGTCTACGGAGCGGTAATCTTCCATGGCCTGCCGCATTTTTTGTCCAACTCCAGAAGATCGTGCCTGCAATGTCAAAAGCTTTGCCATAGCTTTTTGCATTTGTCTGAAGCAGTAAGCTTCCAAATCTCCGCCGTTATAATCCAAAATTGCCTGCCAGAGAGCAAGACTCCCCTCCTGAATCAGATCCAGCAAGAGAACGCCCCGTCCAGCCAGAGAACAGGCCTGCTCCACTACCTGCCCCAGCATCAGATCCAAAATTTTCTTACCGGCGTATTCATCGCCTGATAGAAGGCTCTGGGAAAGCACCTGTATATCTCCGCAAACGGGAATCATAGCGATCTCTTCCAGGTACAGGCGCAGCGGATCATTCTCCTCCAGCCCCTGAGGAAGGCGTCCCTCTTTCACAAGTGCAGCCTCCCAGCTAAGCCTTAGGGCCGTCTCTCCCTCCGCGCAAAAAACCGGAAGATCGGCAATATCCAGCAAAATATCCCGGGTATCCAGTGTATCAAACGCCGACTCCACAGCTTCCTCCGGCTCAGTTTCCATCATAGCCAGAAATCTTGCTGCAGAGAGTACGCTTCCGGGACGCAAAGTATCCACCGTCGCCTCCCAGGGTGACGGTTCAAAGGAATAATCCCATTGATTCATTCCAAAAAATCCTCCAATCCAACGCTCTGCCCTAACATCTGCAGCTTCTCCATGGCTTTTTGTTCGATCTGGCGAGCCCGCTCTTTGGAAACGCCCAGTATATTGCCGATCGATTCAAAGGAGTGGCAGGTGCCATCCTCCATGCCAAAATGCAGACGCAGCACTTTTTGCTGCCGTTCTGTCAGACAGGACAATAGCGAATCCATTGTCTGAACCAGTTCCTCCCGAACCAGCGATTCATAAGGGTGAAACGCATTCACATCCTCAATAAACGCCAAAAAGGGACCTTCTTCCTCCCCAAACGGTGCGTCCAGAGAGAAGACTTCCGGATTCAGCTGCAGATACTTGCGCACCTTTTCCTCCGGTAGCTGACAAACAGCCGCAATATCTGCAACGCCGGGCTCTGCACCGTTTTTTTGAAACAGTGCCGCCCTTGCAGCATTGACCTTACGAATCCGCTCAGCCGTATGGCTGGGAACACGGATCATTCCATGCTCGGACAGGCAGCGCAAAACACCCTGCCGGATCCATTTGGTGGCATATGTAGAAAAGCGAAAATCCAATGTATAATCAAATTTCTTTGCAGCAGCAAGCAGGCCAATGCTGCCCTCCTGAATCAGATCCAGCAAGGGCACACCCTTTCCTGCATATTCTTTTGCAATGCTGACCACCAGCCGCAAATTGGAATTGACCATCTGGCGAATGGCATCCTGATCTCCGTCTGCACAGCGGCGGGCCAATTCCCGCTCCTGCTGTACGGAAAGACGGGGGAACTTTCTGATCTCTGTCAGGTACAGATACACATCGTCTTCATAGGTACCGGCAGCGGCATTATGCTCTCTTTCCAGCATTTCAGAGGTCATGCTTTCAATCCTTTTCTTTCTTTTAGCTTGTTCTGATAGGCAAGCAGGTCCTCCTCAGAGGATACACAGTTTGCCTGATGCTCCGCCAGGATCCTGCGAATACAATCGTCAAAGGCCTGTTCGTTGACCGGCCCCTGATTACGGTGCAGGATTCCGGTGACATGCGACATTTCCTCGGAAGAAAGATCCTCCAGCACCGCAAGAGAGACCTCCTGTCCTTTTTGAAAGCGGTTAAGAAGCTGACCATATACCCGCCCCAGAAGCGGGGAGGAAAACGCCTCCTGCGTCAGACTCTTGGAACGGTCCAAAAGCGCAGGCTCCCGCAAAATCAGGGCAAGCACACCTTCTTCTGCCATGGCAGATTTCATATTATCATAACGAATTGTCTTGCTTTTAGGCTGCAGCGCCTTGGCTGGCGCTAAATCCACCGCTTCCTGGCGCTTTTTTTGGCGATAAACTCTGCGCTTGTTTGCCTTCTCGATCTCCAGCTTCATGGTATCATAGCTGATCTTAGCTTCCTCAGCTACCCGGTGCCCATAAACCTCCTGCTGAACAGGACTGCCAAGGCTGCTTATTAAATCGGCGCATTGCTGAAGAAACTTGACCCTTTGATCATCCTGACGAAGGTCAAACTGCCTGCGAATGGAGTTGAGCTGATATTCCACTCGGTTGGAGGATTCCTCCAGCAGCAGCTTAAATCTGTCGGCGCCAAATTTCTTCAGGAATTCATCCGGATCCTTGGCATCGCGCATTTGAAGCACCTTGACCTGCAAGCCCGCCTTTTCCAAAATGGGAATGGCGCGCTGGGTAGCATTCTGTCCGGCTGCGTCGCCGTCATACAACAGCACCACCTGATCTGCATACCGGGCGATCAGCGCCGCCTGCTCTTCTGTCAGGCTTGTCCCCAAAGATGCTACCGCATTGTCAAAGCCATATTGGTGCAGTGCCACCACATCAATATTGCCTTCTACCAGAAGTAGACTTCCCTGCTTGCTCTTTTTCGCGAGATTCAGACCAAACAGATTTTTGCGCTTATTGAAGATAAGTGATTCAGGAGAATTCAAATACTTGGCAGTATCCTTATCATTTTTCAGTGTGCGACCGCCAAAGGCAATCACATTTCCCCGCACATCAATAATCGGAAACATAAGCCGGTCACGGAAACGGTCAAACAGATTTCCGTTTTTCTGTGAAACTGTAACAAGACCAGATTCCTTCAGCTCGTCGTCCGTATATCCCTTAGCGCGCATTGCCTTTGTCAATGCATCCCAGGTGTCCGGCGCATAGCCAACACCAAAGGTTGTTAAAATCGACTTGGACATTCCTCTGCCCAAAGCGTACTGCAGCGCATGGGCTCCAACGGGCGCGTAAAGCTGGCTGTGGAAAAACCGTGCAGCCTCCTTGTGGAGGGCCCAAAGGCGCTCCTGGGCGCGATACCGGCTCTGGTACTGCTCGTCCTCCGGCACTTCCATGCCTACCCTTTTGGCTAGGGCGCGGACGGCATCGGGATAGCTAAGTCCCTCCACTTCCATCTGGAAATTGATGACACCGCCGCCTTTATGACAGCCGAAGCAATAATAAATCCCCTTATCCGGAGACACAGAAAAAGAGGCCGTCTTTTCCCCGTGGAAAGGACAAAGGCCAAACAAATTGGCTCCGGATCGTCTTAAATTTACATGCTGTCCAACCACATCCTCAATAGGATTGCGGGCCACCAATTCGTCAATAAATGACGGGGGAAATGCCATTTTTCTGTCCCTCCTTTCCGTTATCTATGCATTATATCACATTATCCCCGGACTTGCCAACCCGCCGGGATAAAAATCTCTGTATATTTATCTACCGCGTAGTTATCCGTCATTCCGGCAATGTAATCGCAGACCGTTCGCTCCAAACCATCGAAACTCATCTGGGGATGAAAATCCTCCGGAAGCTGCTCCGGATGGGCGATATAATACTCAAAGAGTTGGGTCAGCATGGCCTTTGCCTTGACTTCCTCACCCTTTGCAACCGGATTACGGTACACCCGTTCAAACATGAAGCTCCGCAGGTCCTTAAGTGCCTGATCCACCGAAGGTGACAGACAAATTGCCCCGGCCTCACGGGAAGTTAAAATGGCATCACACACCAATGTGTCGATCCGTTGTCTATGGCTTGTGCCAAGAACATCCGAAATGGCTTTCGGAATATCCTCATTGGAGAGAATCCCCGCACGGATAGCATCGTCAATATCGTGATTGACATAAGCGATCTGATCGCTCCTGCGAACCACCTGGCCCTCCAGTGTCTCCGGGATCCGGTCACCAGTATGGCCCAAAATCCCCATGCGCACCTCATAGGTCAGATTTAGTCCCGCGCCGTCATTTTCCAGCACGTCCACCACCCGAAGGCTCTGCTCATTGTGGCGGAAGGGCTTTCCCAAACATTGGGAAAGAGCATCCTCACCGGCATGGCCGAAGGGGGTATGTCCCAGATCGTGTCCCATGGCAATCGCCTCAGCCAGATCTTCATTCAAGCCCAACGCCCGAGTAATGGTCTGGGCAATGCGGGCGACTTCCAGTGTATGGGTCATTCTCGTACGGTAGTGATCTCCCTCCGGCTGCAAAAAGACCTGTGTCTTGTGCATGAGCCGACGAAACGACTTACTATGTACGATCCGGTCGGTATCCCGCTGATAGCAGGTGCGCACATCCAGTTCCCGCTCCTTATCCCCAAAGGGACGGCCCTTGCTCCGATCAGAGAATGCTGCCAAGGGATTCAGGCGTTTATGCTCCTGATATTCCAGTTCTTCCCGTATGGTCATACACGCACCTCCTAAGGTTGTGAATTTTCTTGCTGTATGGGAAACGCACGGTATTCCTGCCCCGTTTCCATTCCCTCAATAACAGCCGCGCTTAAATCTATAAGTTTATCCAAAAACGGCTGTGCTTGCGCTTGGGGAAGCAATATTTCCAGCTCCACCTCAGCCCCAAAATCTGTGCTGCGGATAATACCGCCAAAGGCAGCAACCTCCAGCTTTACCCGGTCATAATAGCTGTAGGGGCATGGAACATACACCACGCTCCACACTCGTTTCATGGATTTTCCTCCAGCGTCCACTGCGATCTTGGCACCTTTTGTGTAGGCGCGCACCAGACCGCCTGCGCCAAGGAGCACACCGCCAAAATACCGGGTCACCACACAGACCACATTAAAAAGCCCCTCCCGTTGCAGCACCTGCAGCATAGGCATACCAGCTGTTCCACCGGGCTCGCCATCATCGGAGAACCGAACAGCACCGTCCTTGATAATATAGGCCCAGCAGTTGTGGGTGGCATCGTAATGCTGCTTTTTCATCTGCTGGATCTTTTCCAGCGCCTCTTCCTCAGTCTCAACCGGCCAGACTCTGCCAATGAAACGGGATTTCTTTTCAATGAAAACATCCTCGCCGAACTGTGTCGGGATCAGGTACTCCTCCAAGTGCTCAGCACTCCTTTGTAATATACTCTTTCAGTCTTCCGTACAGGATCGGATCTACAATGGTCTCAACCGCGATTCCCTCGGACGTATAATCCACACTAAGGACCTGCGCTGTGGAATGCAGCGTATCCACCATTCCGCCCATAGAGTATGGAAGTGTAACAATGATGTGATGCCGGCCCTGATCCAACGTCCTTTCAATGGCATCCAGCAGCATTTCCATGCCTGTGCCTTTTGCGGCAGAAACTGCCACAACATCTTTTCCCGTGGGAATATCGGTTATTTCCACAAGATCCGCCTTATTATAGCAACGCAGCACCGGGGTACCGGGTTTGGAGAGCTTGGATATCAGGCGGTCTACAACCGCGATATGCTCCTCCCGATCCGGATCTGCAGAATCGATCACATGAAGCAAAAGGTCAGCATACTCCAGTTCCTCCAGCGTCGCCCGAAAAGCATCCACAAGATGGTGAGGGAGCTTGGCAATAAAGCCAACAGTATCCGTCAGGATCACATCCAGATTATCCGATACACTGAGCTGACGGGATGTGGTATCCAGAGTATCAAACAGGCGGTTATTGGCAGGGATCCCCGCATCCGTCAGCTTGTTCAACAGTGTGGATTTGCCTGCATTGGTATAGCCCACAATGGCAACCACCGGAACGGAATTCTTCATCCGCCGTTCCCGCTGAACGCTGCGGACCTGCCGGACCTGCTCGATCTCGGACTTCAGTCTGGTGATCCGCTCTCGAATATGACGCCGGTCAGTTTCCAGCTTGGTTTCACCCGGACCTCTTGTGCCGATACCGCCGCCCTGCCGGGACAGACTTTTACCCATACCGGAAAGTCTGGGAAGCAGGTATTGGTACTGGGCTAGCTCTACCTGCAACCGACCCTCCTTGGTCTTTGCCCGCTGGGCAAAAATATCCAGAATCAGTGCGCTGCGATCCAACACAGGTAATCCGATAATCTCTTCAAGGGCACGTATATTTCCGGGAGAAAGCTCGTTATCAAATACCACCATGGTACAGCCGGTGGCCTCTGCCAGCATTCTGACCTCCTGTGCCTTTCCCTCGCCGATAAAACTATGGGGATCCGGCGTGTGGCGGTTTTGCAGGATCTTACCGGTGCAAAAACCGCCGGCAGTTTCCAAAAGCGCTTCCAGTTCCTCCAGCGATGCATCTGAAGCTGTCTGCTCCGGTCCAAAGCAATCCGCATTTAATCCCACCAGAACCGCCCGCTCAATTTGTTTTTCAAAGCAGTTGTCCATACATCCTCCGACTGACTTAAATTCTACCTTATATTATACCACAAACTGCGCTGTACGGACAGTTTTTTTCAAAAATGCACAAAAAGTCCGCACTACTTTTTCGCAGTGCGGACTTTGCTCTTACTTCAGACCAAATCTCTTGTTGAACCGATCAACCCGTCCACCGGTGTCAACCAGCTTCTGCTTGCCGGTATAGAAAGGGTGGCACTTGGAGCAGATCTCAACGCGGATGTCCTTCTTGGTGGAACCAGTCGTAAAGACGTTGCCACAGGCACAGCGAATCGTAGTCTGTTCGTAATTGGGATGGATACCTTCCTTCATGTTGTTCACCTCTTTCTTCTCATGTAAAAGGGCGCAGTGACCCTAAGCAATCTTTAATCGCCCGGATATCATAACATATCCCAACGGGAATTGCAAGTGTTTTTTTCGTATTTCTTTCTTTTTTGTCAATCAAAATGCCCAGTTGCCACCCCGGAAGATGGGAACCACTTTTCCGTCCCGGGTAACAGCATCAATATTCATGGTATCGCAGCCGATCATAAAGTCCTCATGGATCATAGAATCGTTGACACCCAGCTCCCGGCACTCCTCCAAAGTTTTATTATGATGATCCCGGATGGTATCCGCAAAACCCATGCCCAGCGCCAGATGGCAGGCCGCATTTTCGTCAAACAGGGTGTTGTAGAAAAGGAGTCCGCTCTGGCAAATAGGGCTTGCCTGAGGTACCAGCGCACACTCGCCAAGATAAGCAGCGCCCTCATCCATGGAGATCATGGTATTGAGCAGTTCCTCACCCTTCTCTGCCTTGGCTTCCACAGCCTTTCCGTTTTCAAAGCGGATAGAGAAGTTTTCAATAAGCTGCCCCTGATAGGAAAGAGGCTTTGTAGAATAAACAATACCTTCCGCCTTGCCCTTCATAGGGGAAATAAAGCATTCCTCTGTGGGAATGTTGGGATTGAAGAAGATGCCCTGCCGGCTGACCTCACCGCCGCCGCAGAAGATAGCTTCGGGGATCATGCCAACAGTCAGATCTGTGCCATTGTCCGCGGTATAATGCAGGGATTCGATGCCCAGACTGTTCAGATAATCGCATCGCGCCTTCAGGTCGGCATTATGCTCCTCCCATGCCTTGACAGGATCATCGGTCACACGGGAGGTAGACAGGATCGCCTCCCACAGCTTTTCCATTGCCTTGCCTCTGGGAAGACCGGGGAACACCTTTTTCGCCCAGGCAGCACCGGGGACAGCTGCGATACACCACTGCTGCTTGCCCTCCAGCTGGTCGGCATAAGGCTTGAGAATGGGATAGGACATCTGTCTGGCCTTCGCCATCTTTGCCATATTCATGCCCTTGAGTCCGTCAGGATCCTCGGAAATCAGATGAATCCGGCAAGGCACGGTATCTACCATATGCTGCCGGCGGGCTTTCTGCCATTCCAAAACAGTGCCCATGGTTTTTACAGATTGATAGCGTACATGGATCTTACCAAGAGGCTGATAATTCCATTCCACGATGACCTTTTTTGCCTTTGCCTTGTAGGCTTCTTCCACTACCATCTGAACAAATTCAGGCTGATCCAGATCTGCATAGACCATGACCTCCTGTCCTTTTTGCACATTGACACCGCAGCGGACGATGAGTTTGGCATATTCTCTCAAAACAGTCTTTTTCATAGTGCTTCTCCCTTTGCTTTTATTTCCCATATCATAACAGATTCGTTTGCTTCCGTCAATCTTTGTTGCATTATTTCCGAAAACCATATATAATAGTCAAAAACACAGTTGCCATTGTCAGCTAAAGAGGTAGCGATCATGCTCACAAAAGAACAGTTTCACAAACGCATCGCAGGCGGTCTTCGTTTTCTTGACGGTGCCACCGGCTCCAACTTACGAAAAGCAGGTATGCCCAATGACGCCTGCACCGAAGAGTGGGTACTGGCACATCCGGATATTCTGGTCTGCCTGCAGCGGCAATATGCACAGGCCGGCGCGCAGATCCTCTACGCGCCTACATTTCAGGCGCAGCCAATTGCGCTGGAGCGGGTGTGTTTGGATAAGCAGACGGAAGCTATCAATGCTCAGCTTGTGGCACTGTCCCGCAGTGCAGCGCCGGACACCCTGATCGCCGGTGATCTGACCACATTGGCCGCATTTACCGAAAGCTGGGACCCCCAGAATTTCGACCTGCTGGTGGAAAATTACCGCCGCCAGATCCGGGGGCTGATTGATGGCGGCGCAGACCTTCTTGTAGCGGAAACTTTGATGTATCCTCAGGAAGCAGAGGCCATTTTGACTGCCGCCGAGCTGGAGCAGGCAGGTGCTGTCATGTACAGCTTTACCATGATGCCAGACGGCTCGTTGTATTCCGGTATGGAGGCCGGTCCTGTGCTTCGTGAACTGGAGCAGGCAGGTGCTGCGGCAGTTGGTTTCAACTGTGTAGCTGCAGATATGATGACACCGTATTTGGTATCTGCATTGCGCAGATACGTTCATGGTCCCCTGCTTTGCAAACCCAACGCAGGTGTGCCTGTGATCAACGAAAACGGCATTGCCGACTACCCCATGGCTCCGGAGGAATTTACGCAGATTATGCGACATTGTGCTAAAAATGGCGCTACCCTTCTGGGTGGCTGCTGCGGAACAGACCCCGGCTTTCTCTCCGTCCTAACAGCCAATATTCTATAAAGAATTCGTTTTTTCCGGGCAACCCCTTTCCTTGCATAGATTAAAATTGTGTTGAAATACAAGCAGAACAAGGATATAATATTCTAAAAAATACACGAAGGAGGACATTGACATGGATTACGAACGGTCTATGCCTCAACGCCGCCCAAGGCGGCGCAAGCATTCCAAATTTCAGCGTTTTATGCGCCGTTATTTTCCTTCTGTCATGCTGGTAGTCCTTTCTGTCTGCTGCATTACCATGGTTGCTTTTACTGTCCGATCCATTTCGTCCCTGGTGCAACCTCCCGTGCAGACAGATCCTCAGCTTCAGGCCAGCAGCAGCACCACCCAGCCAACAGAAGATGTCAACATCGCCCTGATTCAGGAGTTGATTCAAAAAGCTGATGCCATGGCAGCCACTTATGACTACAAGGGAGCAATTTCCCTGCTGCAAACCTTTACCGGCTACGAGGATCAAGCGGCTTTAACAGATAAGATAAATGAATATTCCGCTTTGGATAAGGAACTGGTTCCCTATGCGGATCTGGACAATATTACCCATCTGTTTTTCCATTCCCTGATTGTTGACCCCTCCCGTGCCTTTGATGGAGATAATGAACAGGATGGCTACAATCTTTACATGGTAACGATCAAGGAGTTTGAGGCAATTCTGCAAAGCATGTATGACAAAGGGTATGTGCTGGTATCCCCCTATGATATCGCATATGAAGTGGTAGACGAAAACGGTGCCCATTTTGAGTACGGCAATATTCGACTGCCCGAGGGAAAAACACCTTTTCTGCTAAGTCAGGATGATGTAAACTACTATGGCTATATGATCGGTACCGGAAGCGGTGTGAACGAGACTCCGGTCTTTGCCAGCACAGACGGCGACGGCTTTGCCAGCCGCATCATTATTGGTAAAGATGGATTTCCCACCTGCGAATACATGGACGCCAACGGCAATGTAACCGTGGGTGATTATGATCTGGTTCCGGTTCTGGAGAAGTTTATTCAATCTCATCCCGATTTTTCCTACCACGGCGCGCGAGCAATTCTGGGTGTAACCGGCTATGAAGGCGTTTTTGGTTACCGCACCAAGCCTTCTTATGAAACCGCCATGGGCACAGAAGCATACAAAAAAGAAGTGGAAGACGCAAAGGCCGTTGCTCAGTGTCTGAAAGACCACGGCTGGATCCTTGCCAGCCACTCCTACGGTCATCCCTCCTACGGCAATCTGACGCCGGAGCGGGTGGAAGCGGATTCCACCAAATGGGAAGATACGGTTGAATATATCATTGGCGAAACAGATATTATCCTGTTCCCCCACGGTTCTGACATTGGCAGCTTCCGCAATTACACCACAGAAAACGAAAAGTTTAACGTGCTGTATGCTGACGGTTATCGCTATTTCTTCAATGTTGACTCCAAGATCTCCTGGTGCCAGATCGGTGACACCTATTTCCGGGCTTCCCGTCGAAATATTGACGGATACCGGATGTTCCATCATCCGGAAAAGCTGGCAGATCTGTTTGATGTAAGCAAGGTCTTTGATTCTGCACGGCCTACACCGGTCCCGGCTGTTGGTTCCGGTATGTAAAAATTAAATGGGATGCGCTTTCTGCGCATCCCATTTTTCATTTTCAGATCTCCTGTCTGCCCTCCAGCGCCCGTGAGAGGGTCACCTCGTCAGCATATTCCAACTGGCTGCCTACCGGCACGCCGTAGGCAAGACGGGTCACCTTGACCTCCATAGGCCGCAGAAGACGGGAAATATACATAGCCGTCGCTTCCCCTTCCGTATCCGGATTGGTGGCCATGATGATCTCCCGCACCTGACCTGTGGCTACACGCTGCAGGAGTTCCCGAATCTTAATGTCATCCTGCGTCACATGATTCAGCGGAGAGATCACGCCGTGGAGCACATGGTAAACCCCATTAAACTCCCGGCTTCGCTCCATAGCGATCACATCCTTGGGATCTGCCACAACACAGATCAGGCTCTTGTCCCGCATGTCATCATCACAAATCGGGCAAACCTCCCGATCGGTCAGATTCTGGCAGATAGGACAGGTATGCACGGTTTTTTTCGCAGCTAAAATGGCATCTGCAAAATCTTGGGCATCGGATTCCGGAAGGCTCAACACATAAAAAGCAAGCCTCTGGGCCGTTTTACCGCCAATACCCGGCAGACGGGCAAACTGGTCTGCCAGATCTTGCAGCGCCGCAGGAAAATACTGCATACGCCCTCCTTAGAACATGCCGCCCAGATTCAGTCCGCCGGTCAGCCGGGACATATTTTGAGCAGCATCGTTATCGGCAGTGCGCATAGCCTCATTCACTGCCGCAATGACCATATCCTGCAGCATTTCCACATCGTCAGGATCCACTGCCTCCGGATTGATCTTCATGTCCACAAGCTCATGCTTGCCATTGACCGTTGCGCTCACCATTCCGCCGCCTGCAGAAGCAGTATAGGTCTTTGTCTCCTGCTCCTGCTGCATGCGCAGAAGCTCCTGCTGCATTTTCTGGGCCTGCTTCATCATCGCAGCCTGATTCATACCGCCGGGCATACCGCGGAAATTATTCTTTGCCATTTCAATTCTCCTATCTCAATTGTCTTTGATGGTCACAATATCACTGTGGGCCTCTCCAAATCGCATCAGACGCTCCATTGAGAGACTGGTTTCCGGTCTGGCAGACCGGTCTACCGCTGCTGCAGATACCGGACAGCCCAGAATAACCGATGCCTTTCGACCCACCAGGGAAAGGACCTCCGGCTTATCAATCATCTCCAGCGTAAAGCTGTTGGCACACTTTAAAATTACACGATTGCCCTGAACTGCACCCTGCACAGGGGCGTTGGCGCTTGTGGTAAAAAATCCGGAGACCGGAGGCTTCAATTCCTGCCGTACAGCCGCTACCAGATCCGTCCAGAAGCTCATAGAAACCGGCTCCGTAGGTTCAGCCTGCTCCGGTTCAGGGGTGGGTTTCTCTATCTGCTCAGAAAGCTTCTCCGGTTTCACGGGAGCAACAGTAGTTGCAGCTTCCTTTGCTGTAGGCGGAGAGGATATTAGACCTGTTTTCATTTGATCTTCCAGTCGGGTCAGTCTGGCATTCAGGCTGGATGCATCCACCTGAAGCTCTGGCTGGCACAAGCTGATCAGACACAGCTCTGCATCCATTCTGCGGCTGGCACTTCTTGTAAAGCCGGACATGGTCTGTTCCAGCTGTTCCATAATACGAATCAGTTCCCCACTGGAAAACTGATCTGCCAGTTTCCCGGCTTCTGCATCCGATGCAACGCCGGAAAGCATGGAAACTCCCGCTCCGGGCGCAGTTTTTAGAATCAAAAGATCCCGGGTCAGGCAGGCAAGCTCGTCCAGAAGAGCGGTAATATCCTTGCCGTCGGCGTAGAGTCGGTTGAACAACTCCAAAGCGCCGCGGGTATTATGCTCTGCAATATAGCCCATAAGCTCACCGCACTTCTGCTCTCCTGCAATGCCCAGGCAGGCATAGACCTTTTCCGCGGTCAGCTCTCCCTCGGTGGCAGACGCGCACTGATCCAGCAGGCTAAGGCCGTCACGCATAGCACCATCTGCCATACGGGCCAGAACTCTGGCCGCGCTTTCATCCAGATCAATATTCTCCTGATAGGCTACAAACTGCAGCCTTGCCGCAATATCCTCCTGAGATATGCGACGGAAGGAAAACCGCTGGCAGCGGGAAAGAATGGTCGCGGGCACCTTGTGAAGTTCTGTGGTCGCCAGAATAAAGAGCAAATGCTCCGGAGGCTCTTCAATAATCTTCAAAAGGGCGTTAAAGGCAGAAATGGAAAGCATGTGCACCTCATCGATGATATACACACGCATTTTCACCTGAGACGGCGTATAGACCGCATCATCCCGCAGATCCCGAACATTGTCCACACCATTGTTGGAGGCTGCATCGATCTCCAGCACATCCAGACAAGCTCCGGAATCTATGGTTTGGCAGGCTGCACAGCAGTTACAGGGATTGCCATCCTGAGGGTTTAAACAGTTGACCGCTTTCGCCAGAATCTTGGCGCAACTGGTCTTACCGGTACCTCTGGAACCGGTAAACAGATATGCATGGCTCATTTTCCCTGTGACAAGCTGGGTCTTCAGGGTTTGGGTAACCGCCAGCTGACCGGAGACATCATCAAAGGTCTGAGGGCGGTATTTCCGATACAAGGCCTGATACGCTGCCATACATACTCCTCCTTCCAAAGGCAAATACAAGATAAAGACCGGCTCATAACAAGATCGCACACCCACATTTGAGAAAGCTGAATATCCGGTATCCATGCAGCCAGCTCCGGAACGGCAACCCCGCGGCACACGGGAAGATCCGCTTAATGCTGCTTGGTTCCCCACCTGACATGGTTCACGGGATCCCGTTGCGCAAGACCGGTCCCTCAACACCGCTTACATGGTCCAGACGATACTCAAAACTTGCCCGGGTGTGGGAATTCATCCCTGCTATAGCGGATTGCAGGTACAGGGCACCGCTATCTCCCCGACTAGTGCGACCTTGTTACAAGCCGGTCTGCCAGAACAAGGTTATTTGATTTGGCTCAGTTGATCTTGGACTCCACAAAATCCGCCAGCTCGCGGAATGTAGAAATCTTCTGATCCTCCAGATCCAGCTCGATACCCAGCTCAGACTCCAGATCCATGATCATCTCAACCACATCCAGAGAATCAATACCCAGACTCTCGAAGGTGGAGTCAGGGGAGATCTCTGCGGCATCCAGTTCCAGCTGACGGGCAGCAAAGGAAACTAACTTTTCATACATAGTCAAGTACCTCCAAATTGGTTCTTAGGCTTACCATTCAGTATTTTATTATAGGTTTAGCGGTTTGTCAATGGGTCATTTCACTGCCGAACCGGCAGCATAGGCTGTGGCCCAGGCAATCTGAAGATTAAATCCACCAGTATATGCGTCACAATCCAGAATCTCTCCGGCAAAATACAAGCCAGGGATCAGCTTGGATTCCATAGTTTTCGGATCGATCTGAGATACGGCAATACCGCCGGATGTAATAATGGCCTCCGCCACCGGCCGTTTGCCGGTGATCTCCAGAGAAAAGCCTTTCAGCTCCTCTACAAGTCGACGACGGCTTTGTTTTGTCAGAGAATTGGCCTGCAGATCTCCATCAATACCTGTCCGTCGCAATACAACCGGAATCATACTCCGGGGAAGAAGGTCGGTCAGGGCATTTTCCATGGTCCGGTTTTGATACATCTCCAAATCCCGCAATATCCGGCTATCCAGCTTGCTCTCGTCCAACGCTGGCTTGAGATCAATAATCAGACGGCACCGTTCCCCTTTCAGGTGAGCACTGGCACTGAGCACAGTGGGACCGGAAACGCCAAAATGGGTAAACAGCAGCTCTCCAAAGTCCTTATACAGCACTTTCCCCTTTTCATTGAGTAGCTTTACGCCAACATTTCGCAGGCTTAGACCCTGCATGGCAGGACAGTCCTCCCCCGCTGTTTCCAGCGGCACAAGAGAACCTTCCGTCTGTTTAATTGTATGCCCAAGGGCTTCGGCCATGGCATAGCCATCTCCGGTAGAGCCGGTAGTGGGATAACTCAATCCTCCGGTGGCAAGGATCACGCTGTTTGCATATATGCTCTCCGTTTCCGTACGGACACCGGACGCTTTCCCATCCTCTGCAAGGATCTGGCTGACTCTCGCCGTGCGGACCTCCACGCCCCGCTGCTGCATGACCTTTTGTAAACACTGCAGAACGGAAGAAGACTTATCCGACTGGGGAAATACCCGATTGCCCCGCTCGGTTTTCAGAGCGCAGCCATGCTTTTCGAAGAAATCCATGACGGATCTCGGGGGAAGTGCTGCCATGGCACTGTAAAGAAAACGACCATTACGGGGAATATTGCGCAGAACCTCCTGCTCATCGCAATCATTTGTCACATTGCAGCGGCCCTTGCCTGTGATCAGCAGCTTTTTGCCCAGCCTGTCATTTCGCTCCAGAAGAAGTACCCTGAGCCCCCGCCCGGCAGCTGTTATTGCCGCGAATATTCCTGCTGGACCACCGCCGATGACGATCACATCATATCTCATTTCTCGTCAACCTGCTTTTCATATACGTGATAAACCTCCCAGATGTGCTCCAGCTCATCAAAGGTTTTTGTCAGCTGCTGCTCCCGCTTGGACGCAACCGCAACGATCAGCGCATTTACAACGCTCAAAGGCGCAACCAGAGAGTCAACCAGAGAGACCATATCGCTTTTTGTCTGCAGCACATGATCGCAGTTTGTACCCAAGGGAGACAGGCGGCTGTCTGTCACGCCGATGACCTTCGCGCCAGTGCTGCGACAGTATTGTGCACCCTTAGCGGTACTGGAGGAATATCTGGGGAAACTGAAAGCCACCACCACATCCTCGGGGCCCACGCCAACGATCTGCTCAAACATCTCGCTGACACCCGAGGCAGTTACAATACGCACATTGCGAAACATATAGTTCAGGTAATATCCCAGAAAATTTGCCAATGTGGCTGCAGAGCGCACACCCAGAATATAAACTCTCTTTGCCCCCAAAATAGCGTCCACTGCGGCAGCAAATTCCTTGCGGTCCAAGGTCTCGCCGGTCTGGCGCAGCTTTTCCATATCTGCATGCAGTACCATGGATACCACATCCTGACTGCCGATCCGGTCGTGGGCCACCTCAAGCCGCTGCACGGAAGTCAGACGGTTGACTACCATTTCCTGCATTGCTTTCTGCATGGAAGGATAGCCATCATATCCCAGCTCCACTGCAAAGCGAACAACTGTAGACTCTGACACGCCCACAGCCTTACCCAGCTTGCTGGCCGTCATAAAAGCGGCCTTGTCATAGGATTCCTTAATAAATTGAGCGATCCGTCTCTGACCCTTGGAAAAGTCCATAGTCTTTCCTTGCAAAACAGACAGAATATCGTGACCCATATTTTCACCTCATTTGAGATTGATCTTTGTATTTAGAATAGCAGAAATCCTGCACTTTTGCAAGTAATTCCTTCAAAAAATGCATAAAAAATGGCGGTGCTTCAAGAAAGCCCCGCCATTTCCTCTTCTGTTAAGTAACGCCAGCTACCTGCCTGCAAGTCACCCAGTTTCAAGTTGCCCTGGGCCACTCTGCGCAGTCTGGTCACATCCATTCCTGCCGCCTCGCACATCCGTCGCACCTGCCGGTTGCGCCCCTCATGGATGGTCACAAGAAACTTTGCCTTCTCTCCTTGTGCCCAAAGCAGCTTTACGGAAGGTCTGCGGATGGTATAGCCATCCAATGTAATAGGGCGGCTGAGTAACGCAGCGGATGCATCGTGATATCCTTTTACCCAGACCTCATATACCTTGTCAACAACATGCTTTGGATGCATCTGCGCATTGGCAAATTCCCCATCATTGGTAAAGACCAGTAGCCCCTCTGAATCATAGTCCAGTCGACCCACAGGATACACCCGGACTCCACAATCCTTAACCAGCTCCAAAACCGTAGGTCTACCCTTTTCATCCGACAAAGTGGTTACATAGCCTCTGGGCTTGTTCAGCATAATATACACATTTTGCTGACGAGACGGAAGGGGTCTTCCGTCCACAAGGATCTCATCAATGTCCGGATCTGCGGTGCTGCCCAGCACCGCAGTCTCACCGTTGACTAAAACACTGCCGGCTTGGATCAGCTCCTCAGCCTTTCGACGGGAGCATATGCCCCGGCTGGATAGTATTTTTTGCAAACGTTCTTTCATATCAGTCTCCAAACCAGCCATCCCAGAAATGCTGCTTTTTGGGGGGCTTTTCCTGTTCAATAGTCTGCGCGTAAACCACCGGCACTTTGCCGATACAATTATCCTCTATGCAAATATAGGCAACGCCTGCCTGCTTTCCCTGCACTACCGGCGCGTAGGCAAAACCGGGACCGGACAAAATGATCTGGGGTTTTTCCTTTTCAGCCAGAGGAAAAGAAAAGTCCTCTGCCGCCAAAAGCTGTACCCGATCCCCTTCACCGCCAGCCACTTCCACAGTGCCTATACAATCTCCTGCAGAAATGATTTGACTGGGTGTAAAACGGGAAAATCCGTTATTCAGCAATGTGGCATGATCCTGCCAGTCATTCCCGTCATTGAGGGTAACGCAAATCAAACGCCGTCCATCCCGGGTGGCGCTGGAGACCAGTGTACGGCCCGCAGCCTTTGTAAAGCCGGTTTTCACACCGTCTGCACCCTCTACCCGCCACAGCAGTTTATTATGGTTCTGGAGGCTTCGCTGTCCAGCCTTGACACTTTTTGTAGAGACGGTCTGGGAAAATATTGGGTTTTTCATGGCATAAGCCCCAAGCTTCGCCAGATCCCGGGCTGTGGAATAATGTCCCGGGCTGTCCAGACCGTTGGGGTTTTCAAAGTGCGTACCGGTAAGGCCAAGCCTGTGGGCTTTGTCATTCATAAGCTGAACAAATCCCTCTACCGTTCCTCCGCAGTATATGGCCAGTGCCACAGCTGCGTCATTACCGGAAGAAAGCATTAAGCCGTACAGAAGCTCCTGAAGGGTCAGTACCTCGCCCTCCCGCAGATACATGGAGGAACCCTCCACGCCCACAGCTTCCTTTGGGATCCGCATCCGGTCCAGAACATTACACTGTTCACAAACGATCAGCGCTGTCATGATCTTCGTGGTGCTGGCAATCAGACTGCGGCTATCCGGGTCTTTTTCATAGAGCACCCGTCCGGTATTGGCATCCAGCAAAATCGCTTTCTGCGCGGATACAGCCTTTGCTGGAAGCGGTAAAAACAGGACGGCAGCCAGCAATGCAGCCGCCGTCCGCGGAATCCATTTGAACATTTCTCTCACCCGGATTTAGTTTTACCCCGGGTAAAGAAATTATTCAGATACTTTCCTTATCCTTTTTTGTGCGGGAATCGATAAAAGCAGCGATTCTATCCAGCGTATCGGGAATCTGCTCCACGATCCGGTCCGCTGTAGTATTGGCGGGATTTGCCACAGGGAGCATCCGGACAGTGCCTTCCTTAACGATCAAAAACGCAACAGGGGTAACCTTGACACCGCCGCCTGCGCCGCCGCAGAAGGGATTCTCCTGCTTGTTAGCGTTCTTGGAGACATAGTCACTGCCGCCGCCACCAAAGCCAACACTGACCTTGGAAACCGGAATAATGGTCACACCGTCGGCTGTTGTAATGGGGTCACCGATCACGGAATTCACATCCACCAGCTCCCGGATCTTTGCAATGGTATTTTCCAGCATATTGGGAAGATTCTTGCTCATTGAAGCACACCGCCTTTTCTTTCGTTTTTGATCTTAATAAATGCACGCAGCGCCCGCCAACCATAACAGGCAAGGAGGACGAGGAGTCTGCCTAAGGTTATGGTCAGATCCGCCCTTGCGTAAATCTTAGTTTTTTCTTCTACAAAATCACATTCCACCTGAATGTCTTTTTTCCGGATTACAAAAAACCGGTCAAGCTGGGGTTCCAATCCCCCAACTGCGGCACAGGCTCTGCCATAGTTTACCGCAAGATCACAAGGATCTGATCCAGCGAGGATCAGCTTCACTTCCAGCCGCTTGACCCTTAGCTTTCGTCTGATGTCACACAGCAAATCCCAACCGATCTTCACCAATGGAATAAAATCGGTAACAGAGCCGCCCTTTTTTTCGTCAGCTTCTGTCCCGGAACAGATCGCTTTCGAGCTGTCGCCCTTCTTCTTGATTTTATGCTTTTTTTCTTTCTTTTTTCCGGGAAACAAGGTTATTTGTACAGGTCCGGCGATCAGTCGAAGCAACGGGCCTTCTGCATCATATTTCGCGCTGATGCCCAAAGGAAGTACCGCCAGACCGATAACCACCGCCAAAGCTATGAGCCAGCCCATCAGCTCTCCTCCTGCTGCGGAAGCTCCATCTGCTCTGGCTCCGGTTCGCCGAAGTTTACCTTTTCAATGGGCGGAAGTTCTTCCAGTGACTCAATGCCAAAGGTACGCAAAAAAGCAGCTGTTGTTTTGTACTGAATGGGTCTTCCGGGAACATTCAGACGCCCGGCTTCCTCAATCAGATTCTTGTTCAAAAGCGCGGATACGGAATAGCTGCTGTCCACACCACGAATCTGCTCCACCATAGCTTTGGTAGCAGGCTGATAATAGGCAACGATCGTCAGTGTTTCCAGCTGTGAGGAAGAAAGCTTCGGCGGCTTTCTGGTTTCCAGCGCACGTGTCACATAGTCTGCCATTTCACCGGAGGATACCATCTGATAGCCTTTCTCCAGCTTTAAAATGCGAATGCCCCGGCGGGAAAAAGCCAACTCGTCCGCAAGCGCCTCCGCAGCTGCGGCCACCTCATCTGGATCCGTTTCCAGAACAGCCGCCAGTCTGGAAAGCTCTATCCGTTCGCCGGCAGCGAACAAAATGGCCTCAATAGCTCTTTGCAATTCAATTTGATCCATTCGTGCTCGCCTCCATCATTGCTTTTGATTCATCCAGAAGTTTTACATTGGGATTCTCACCGGAAACATCGTCCTCCAGCGTCACCGAGCCGGTTCGGCACATCTCCAGAATGGCAATAAAGGTGGCAACCACCTCGGAACGGGTGCGGTTTCCTTTGAACAGGCTCTTGAGCCGCTGGGTTCCCCTGAGAATAAGCTGGCGAAGAACCTCGCCCACCTTTCGGGTTACAGGATAAGGCTCTTTGCCCACAATACCCTTAAAATTCACAGTAGGCGGCGGGAGTCTTCGCTGATTGCGCTCAGCTATCTCATCCAAGGCCCGCTGCAGATCCTGCAATTCATGCTGATAGCGGTAAGTCTGCTCCCTTTTCAAAGGCTCAGGACCCTTGACAAACAGGCATCGGCCGATCTCATTTCGGGGCTCCAGCCAGCTGACGGCAGTGCGGATCTGCTCAATGGCTTCCTTTCTCTGACGCTCGATCAGAGATTGCCGCAGCAGATCCAGCTCGCTTTCCGCCTCCGCAGCTTCTGCGGCAGACAGCAGCATCTTCGTCTTGATCAGCATCAAATGGGACGCCATGGTAATAAACTCACTGGCGATTTCCATATCCAGCCGCTTCATTTCTTCAAGGTACGCCAGATACTGCTCCAGAATCGCTGCAATGGACACATCCTGGATCTCTATTTTATTTTTACTCAGTAAAAGAAAGATAACATCCAGCGGGCCCTCAAAGTCCTCCATCTGCTCTGAGCGGGTGCGGACGATGCCCTCCAGGCGGTATTGCGGCTCTCCCATATCGGCTCCTTGTGCTTAGAATTTGCCCATAATATTTATAGTATTATAGCATTGATTCTTCCCAGGTGCAAGTATTTCCAACAATAAATAAAAAACGAAGACGAATTGTTGCATTATTCTTGAAAATATGCTATAAAAACAGTATAAATTTAAGTTTTCAGGAGGGATCACTATGGCGAAACGCACCCGTTATGCCGATCTGGAGCAGGGAATGACCATTTTGCTCTTTGCAAGTCTGGCAGATTTTATCCTGTTTTTGATATTCGCCGGCCTTGGCGTGATCTGGCTGAAGGTCATTACGGCTATTTTTTCCATTTTGATGCCGGTTTTATGCCTTGTTTACCTGTATATGGCCAAGGAAATTCTCCGTCAGCGCAGCCTGTGGATGACAATGGGCTTTGTGGGCATCTTTCTTTGTACCGTGGTCTCTCTCATTGCCAACTATCCCAGTCCTGCAATTTAATACCAAGATATTATCCCTCCCTTTCGGGAGGGATTTTTCATTTATGGGTGGATAAAGTATATGCCTTCCCGTCCACAGAGCCATCAATATATGCAGCTGTATCGCTGATCCTGTAAAAACCACATTTTTCATGGAGAGCCAGTGACGCCGCATTTCGTTTCCCCACATGGGAATAGACTCTTTTGCCTTTCAATTCTTTCAGCACTGCACGAATCAGCGCAGCGGCATATCCCTTGTTTCGTTGCCTGGGATCAGTCTCCAACGCTTCCAGCAGCAAACCATCCCGATAAGGCTCCAGCCGGAGGGCGCTGACATAGCGGCCACTCTCGGTCCAGATCGCATAAACTGCTCCCGGCGTTTGAAAGAACGTATCCCGCAAATACTGGTAAAACGCATCCTCTGCCAGCTGCAGCCACTGATTCTGCGGCGCATCGGAATAAAATATCTCTGCATTTTCCAGATTGCCCTCTTCGTAGACCTCCATTAGCTGCCGGAAATCCAGATCCTTCAATTTGTTCGCCCAGTAAAGCATAGCTTCCCTCCAAATCTAAGTACATTCTTCTGACAAAGATTTAACTTAAAAATTTGAACAGATTTTACCATGCTGCAACTTGATTGTCAATTCCACTGATCCACCTACCCAAATCTGGATTTCATGAAAAAAAGTTGCGATTTCCCTGAATACACTTTATGCATTCAGTTTCCATAATGCCATAATAATAGTCATATACAGCAAGTTATACACACTCTCCACAGGTTTTTCCACAGGGCAGGGCCATGCAGAGCCCTTGTCGAAATTTGTAAAATTCAGTAAAATACCCCGTTTTCATAACTATTTCTTCATATTTTAGTCATATTTTTTGCAAATTGAAATCCGGTTATGCATTATTCGTATGAATATTTATAATTGCGCAGAAAAATGCAGGAACAAATTTTGTTCCTGCATTTTCGTTACACAGTTTCTCCCAAAATCGACTTGGTAGCATAGGCATTCAGCCCCATATCAGCCACATTTCCGGCGATAAACTCATAATATGCCTGCGCCCCGATCATGGCTGCATTGTCTCCACACAAAGACAGCGGCGGTGCATAAAGGGTAGCACCAAGCTTGTCAGCAGCCGCCTGAAGATACCGTCGAATCCGGGAATTGGCAGCAACGCCGCCTGCCACAGCGATCTTACGGCAGCCTGTGATATGCGCTGCCTGTACAACTCTTGGCACAAGGGTATCGGATACCGCAGCGGAAAAGCTGGCGCATAAACCGGGAATATCCAGCTCCTCCCCCACCTGCTCAGCATGATGAATCAGGTTCAGCGCTGCGGTTTTGAGTCCCGAGAAGCTCATATCCAATGGATTCACTCCGGGCTTGCTCCGGGGAAGGGTGTATTTGGTATCGTCTCCCTGCTTTGCCATGGCGTCCAAAGCCGCGCCACCGGGATAAGGCATACCCAGGACACGGGCCACTTTGTCAAAGGACTCACCTGCAGCATCATCCAGCGTGGTACCAAGAATCTGCATATTGGTATAGTCCTTTACCTCGATGATCATGGTATGACCGCCAGAAACAACCAGACACAGAAAAGGCGGCTCCAGCTCCGGATACGCAATATAGTTTGCCGCAATGTGTCCGCGGATATGATGCACGGGAATTAGAGGTTTTCCCAGCGCCAGCGCCGCTGCTTTGGCAAAATTGACGCCTACCAGCACCGCACCGATCAACCCGGGAGCATAGGTTACTGCCACAGCATCAATATCCTTCCGGCTAAGACCGGTTTTTTGAAGCGCCTGCTCCGCAAGGCCGTATATAGCCTCGATATGCTTTCGTGATGCGATTTCCGGCACAACGCCGCCATAGATCCGGTGCAGCTCCACCTGCGAGGCGATACAGTCGCATAGCACTTCCCTGCCGTCCCTTACGATGGCCACAGCGGTCTCATCGCAGGAGGATTCCACAGCTAAAATGTTCAAGTATTCCACTCCTTTCGCAGGATAATGGCATCTTCTCTGGGGTTTCTGTAATAATTTTTCCGAATACCTGCTTGGCAAAAACCCAGTTTTTCATAAAGCCTGCGCGCATTTTCGTTGGAGGCGCGGACTTCCAATGTCAGGCAGTAGCTGCCTTTTCGTTTCAGCACGGCGATCAGCGCTTCAATTAAGGCTTCCGCAATGCCCTGCCGGCGGTGATCCGGATGAACTGCAATATTCATCATATCCGTCTCATCCATCACCGTTTGAGAACCCACATATCCCACAACCGCTCCGTTTTTTTCAGCCACCAACCAAAGCGCCAACGGATTTTCAAGTTCGGAAGCTATGCTGTTTTCGCTCCATGGATCGGAAAAACAAAGCTTCTCCAGCTGCGCCACCTGGGAAACATGCCCATCATTCATATTGGTAATGATCATTTCGCGTCAAACCAGCTCTTTCCAATTTTTGCCTCAGCCGTCAGCGGCACATCCAGAGCAGCCACCTGCTCCATTTCCCTGCTGACAAGAATCGCCACATCCCCGGCAATCTCCTCCGGGCATTCTACGATCAGTTCATCGTGGACTTGCAGCAGGAGCTTTGCATCCGGAAAGCGCTCCCGAAGCGCCTTGTCCACCCGAATCATCGCCATTTTGATCAGGTCGGCTGCAGTACCCTGAATAGGAGTATTCAGCGCAATTCGCTCCGCTCCCTGGCGGATGTTGAAATTGCTTGACTTCAGCTCCGGAATATACCGCTTGCGTCCATAAAGGGTCTTTGTATGACCGGATTCTCTTGCCTCGGATACAACATTCTTCATATACCGCTTTACGCCCTGATAATTGGCAAGGTAGCTGTCGATATAGTCCCTTGCCTCATAGCGGGATACGCCAATATCCTCCGCCAGAGAGAACTCCGAAATGCCGTAAACGATGCCAAAATTCACCGCCTTGGCGTGGCGTCTTTGCAGGGGCGTTACTACCTCCATGGGAACGCCAAACACCTGCGCAGCTGTTGCGGTATGAATATCCAAACCAGTCTTAAATGCATCCTGCATGACGGAATCACCGGCAATATGAGCAAGCACTCGCAGTTCGATCTGACTGTAATCCGCATCCACCAGCACGCAGCCGGGCTTCGGCACGAACATTTTCCGGATCTCTGCACCCAGATCCGTACGAACCGGGATGTTCTGCAGATTCGGTTCCGTGGAGGAAAGCCGGCCGGTTGCGGTAACTAAATTTTGAAAAGTAGTCCGAATCCGTCCATCTGGGCAGATCACCTTCATCAGGCCGTCCGCATAAGTGGATTTCAGTTTGGTAAGCATTCGGTAATCCATAATTGCAGGAATAATCGGGTGCTTATTCTTCAATTTTTCCAGCACATCCGCATTGGTGGAATAGCCGGTCTTGGTCTTTTTCATGGGCGGAAGTCCCAGCTTTTCAAACAAAAGCTCTCCCAGCTGCCTTGTAGAATTGATATTGAACGGGCCATCGGAATAGCTGAATATCAGTTTTTCACATTCCTCGATCCGACAGGAAAGCATTTCACCAAACTGCTGAAGCTGGACCTGATCAATAGCAATGCCTTCCCTTTCCATGCGGAAAAGCACCCCGCAAAGAGGCAGTTCCATTTCATAATACAGCTTTTCCATTCCCTGCTCCTTGAGTTGGGAATCCAAAACGCTGTACAGGTTCCACACTGCTTCAGCGCAGCCGGCAGCATCCCCGTCCTCCACAGTGACGCCCAGAAAACTGGTTGCCAGCTTGGATACAGGATAGTCAGACTGAGACGGATTCAGATCATAGGCAGCCAGCGCTGTATCAAAAGAGAATTCAACCGGCTCTATCCCCATATCTGCAAGCTGATGCATCGTCATCTTTGCATCATGGGCAATAAACCCAGCAGCTTTTGGCATTGCAAAGCCCATTTGCGCTTCCATTGGGGTCAGCACAGCTGTGCCTTGCTCCCAAGCAATGCCCAAAGAGCCGTCCCCTCCCACATAAACTGCACAACGCTCTGCTTTTTGGGGAATTTCATCTGTTCGGGGAAGCTTCACAAATACAGCCTTCTCCGTAACAGGGATCTCCTGCTCCGCGCCGCGAAGACCGTATTTATCAATCAGTCGGACAAACTCCAGCTTTTGAAACAGTCCGTAAAGCTGTGCTCTGTTATAGGGCTGGATAATTGCATCCCGGGGTGAAAAATCAATAGGCGCTTCAGAAACGATGGTGGCCAGCTCATAGGAAAGATAGGCGTTTTCCTTCCCGTTTTCCAACTTTTCCCGAAGCTTGGGTTTCACAGAAGGGTCATCCAGATTGGCATAAACCCCGTCAAGGCTTCCGAATTTCAGCAGCAGATCTGTTGCTGTCTTCGGTCCCACACCGGCAACGCCGGGAATATTGTCCGAGGAATCACCCATAAGAGCTTTCAGATCAATAAGCTTCTTGGGCTCAAAACCATATTCCTCCTCAAACTTTTCTTGGGTATACAAGGTCGCGCTGGTCTGTCCTGCCTTAGAAATGACCAGCTTGACATGGACATTTTCATCAATCAGCTGCAGGCTGTCCCGATCGCCGGTAACCACCACACACTCCCACCCATTATTGGAGCAAATCTTTCCCACTGTGCCGATCACATCGTCTGCTTCCCAGCCCTGGCATTCATAGATGGGGATATTCATTGCCCGCAGGACATCCTTCATCACCGGCATCTGTTGAGCCAACTCCTCCGGCATGCCGTGGCGGGTGGCCTTATAGCCGTCATAGCGCAGATGGCGAAAGGTAGGGCCATGCACGTCAAAGGAAACGCACACCGCGTCCGGCTGCTCTTCCTTTTCCATCCGCTCCAAAATGTTCAAAAATCCATAAATGGCATGGGTATAAAGCCCCTCCCGTGTGGTAAGGGGCCGCACACCAAAAAACGCCCGATTGATGACAGAATTGCCATCTAGGATCATCAGCTTCATACTTTTCTCCACTTCGCGCCCTGGGGCGTATCGATGATCTCGATGCCACGGGCCTTTAATTCATCCCGGATCCGGTCTGCTTCCGCCCAGTTTTTGGCCTTCTTGGCTTCCGTACGGGCGGCAACCAGTGCGTCAATCTCCGGATCGGCATTGGCAGCTTCTTCCTCTGCCTGCTTTTTGCGCAGCTTGTCGGCAGCCTCCAGGAGATTCAAAGACAATACCTGATCAAAATCTGCCAAAGCTGCCAGCTTGGTGGCATCATTGCACTTGGCCTTCAAAACATCATACACAGCCGTCACAGCCAGAGAGGTGTTCAGATCTCCGTTCAGGGCATTGACAAACTTCTCTTTCAGCTGCGCAAATGCCGTCTCATCCACTTCACCGTCATATTTAAAGGTAGCGATCCTGGCGATCAGCTTATCGTAGGCGGTGACCGCATTGTCCAGATTGTCCCAGCTGAACACCAGATTCCGGCGGTAGTGGCTCTGGAGGCAGAACAGGCGGTAGGCCATGGGATCATACCCCTTGCTCTCCAGCAAAGAAACCGTCAAAAATTCACCCTTGGATTTGCTCATCTTTCCGTCATCGGTGTTCAGATGATGGACATGGAACCAGTAATTGCACCATTTATGTCCCAGATAACTTTCCGACTGGGCGATCTCGTTGGTATGGTGGGGGAAGGCATTGTCAATGCCGCCGGCATGAATATCCAGATCCTCGCCCAGATGCTTCATGGAGATGCAGGAGCATTCAATATGCCAACCGGGGTAACCTACGCCCCAGGGAGAATCCCATTTCAGGGCCTGATCCTCGAACTTGGACTTGGTAAACCAGAGGACAAAGTCATTCTTATTCTTCTTGTTGGTATCCTCTTCCACGCCATCACGGACACCGGTAGCCAGATCCTCTTCATCGTGGTCATTGAAAACATAGTACTTTTCCAGAGTGGAGGTATCAAAATATACATTGCCGCCAACAAAATAGGCCTTGCCGGTATCCAGCAGCTTCTGAACCATCTCAATATAGCTGTCAATGCAGTTGGTAGCAGGCTCCACCACATCGGGGCGCTTGATGTTCAGCTTCTCACAATCGGCAAAGAACGCATCAGTATAAAAACGGGCAATATCCATGACGGTCTTATTCTCCCGCTTGGCGCCCTTGACCATCTTATCCTCACCGGTGTCCGCATCTGACGCCAGATGGCCCACATCGGTAATATTCATGACACGACGGACATTGTAACCCACATAGCGCAGGCTCTTTTCCAGCACATCTTCCATGATATAGGTCCGCAGGTTGCCGATATGGGCATAATGGTACACCGTGGGCCCACAGGTATACATTTTCACAAGGTTGGGATCATTGGGAACGAACAGTTCCTTTTTATGGGACAGAGAATTATAAAGATACATATTGGGTTCCTCCAATCATCATTTTTCCGTTAAAAAACGCCTCTTATGCCTGTTATGGCATAAGAGGCGGGTAAAAACTCGCGGTTCCACTCTCATTTATCACTTGATATGTACTTATCCGCTCCCGGACGCACTTTCCCAGCGCTCCCCTGCCGGTGCTTCCACCCAACGGCTCCGGCTCTCTGAAGGGTTGCTCTCTGCTACTCTTTCCGATCACTGCGGTAGGTCAATCATACCATTTTTGACCTGTTTTTGTCAAGGTTTTCGGGATTATTGCTCCATAACCTCCAGCTGATACCGGCGGATGCCCTCTGCCAGAATGTCCATCGCCCGTTCCAGCTGGTCCTGCTTCAGAACATAGGCAATACGGACTTCATTAACGCCCTTGCCGGGGGTTTCATAGAAAGGCGCGCCGGGGGCAAACATGACTGTTTCCCCATTATCCTCAAAGGATTCCAGCAGCCAGCGCTGGAATTTATCCGCATCATCCACCGGCAGGCTGGCCATCACATAAAACGCGCCCATGGGTTCTTCCACAAGAACACCGGGAATCTGACGCAGCTTGCTTACCACCGTATCTCTGCGGCAGCGGTACTCTGCCTTGGACTGGCGGAAAAATTCGTGGTCTACACTGTAAAGGGCTGCCGCGCCCACCTGATCGATGCTGGCCACCGCCAGACGGCTCTGGCAGAATTTCAGCAGTGCCTGCTGCAATTCCTTATTCTTAGTGACCACACAGCCAACACGGGCACCACAGGCAGAAAACCGCTTGGACACAGAATCGATGATCACAAGATTCTCGTCGATGTCATGGAAACGGGCCATGGTTGGCACGCCGAATTTATCGTCATAGCAGAACTCCCGATATACCTCATCGCAGATCAGGAATAAATCGTGCTTTTTGGCAATATCAGCGATCATCCGCATTTCGCTCTCATCCAGCACAACACCGGTGGGGTTACCGGGGTTGGTGATGAGGATGGCACGGGTATTCTTGGTGATCAGGCTTTCGATCCGCTTGCGGTAAGCATAGCGGTACCCCTCCTCCGGACAGGTGGGCAGTGCACGGATCCGTCCGCCGGCTGCATGGACGAAGGTGGTATAGTTGGGATAATAGGGCTCCGGAACGATGACCTCTGTATAGGGATCGAGAATGCTCAGGCAGGTCAGAAGCAGCGCCTCGCTGCCGCCTGTGGTGATCAAAACATCGTTGGGATCCAACTTAACACCCAGCTTGTCATAATAATCCCGCACAGCATCGATCAGAAGAGGCATACCGGGAGACTCTGCATAGGCAAGGGTGCCGCCGTTAAAACAGCGGATGGCATCATAGTAAGCCTGCGGGGTCTGCAGATCCGGCTGGCCGATATTCAGATGATAGATGGTCTTTCCGTCTTTTTTTGCCTGCACCGCCATGGGGTGGAATTTGCGCATGGGAGACGGCTCGCATCGATTTGCATTGATTGAAACTTTCATTGGTACCTCCACTGGCTTTGCTCTTATGCAAGCCAAGCTTATATTCATTAATCAGGCGAATAAGCTCCGGGCTCAGTGTCGCCAGTGCTATCAAATTAGGAATTGCCATCAGTCCGTTAACAGTTTCAGACAAAAGCCAAACCGTTCCGGTTTTCAGAACAGAGGCGATTACGACCGTCACAGACTGGATCAAAACAAACTTTTTCCATGCATTCGCGCCAAACAGATATTGGGCGCAGCGGGCACCGTAAAGTCCCCACCCCAATACCGTAGCAATCGCAAAAACACACAGCGCCAGGGCAAGCACAACGCTGACCCACTGTCCATAAACAGAGGAAAATGCCTGGGTTGTCAATGCGACCCCTACATCCTCGCCATAGGGAATGGGAACACCGCTTACGAGGATCACCAGCGCTGTCATGGTGCAGATCACAATGGTGTCCACAAAGACCTCTACGATCCCCATGAGCCCCTGCTGTACCGGGTGGGATACATTGGAAGATCCATGAGCAATGCCCGCTGTTCCCATGCCGGCTTCGTTGGTAAATACGCCCCGGGATATGCCAATACGCAGTGTAACAAACATGGAGCCTATCGCCCCTCCGGTGGCAGCCTGAGGAGAAAAAGCGCCCTGTAAAATGGCAGCAAAGGCATCATCAATGGCCTGCGCCCGGGAGATCAAAACCCCAAAACCTAATAGAAGGTACAAAGCAGAAACTGCAGGGATCATCTGTTCGGAAATCTTGCCGATTCTTTTCATGCCGCCCAAAAGCATGGCACCGATCAGGATCGCCAGACCCACTCCCATCAGAAGATTTCCAAAAGTAGATTCCGCACCGCCGAAGGCAATGATGGCTTCATTGACTCCTGTGATCACCGCATTGATCTGGGTGGCGTTCCCAACGCCAAAGGCTGCAACCACACCGAAAAAGCTGTATGTAACCGCCAAAAAGCGAAATCTCTCACCCATGCCGTTGCGGATCATGTACATGGGACCGCCGGTGTATTCCCCGCTTTCATCCTTGACACGGTATCGCACCGCCAGAGTGGCTTCTGCAAATTTGGTGATCATCCCAAGCAGACCACAAATCCAGATCCAGAAAACAGCACCCGGACCTCCAATGGCGATAGCACCGGCCACGCCTGCCAGATTTCCTGTTCCAACTGTTGCGGCCAAGGCGGTACACAACGCCTGAAAGGACGAGACAGTGCCTTCCTTACCCTCTTTTTCAGAATCTTTGGAAAAGAATGACCGTATGGATCTGGGAAGCATCGTGATCTGAGTAAATCTGCTGCGAACGGTTAAATACATTCCAACGCCCAGGATCAGCACCAGTGCCGGCGCACCCCAGACGAGTCGGTTAATGGATTCCAGTATTTTGGACATTATACCCTCCTAGCATATCACTTTTTCCGCCATGTTGCAAGAAAAATATTCTATGAACGAAAAAAGCAGTTCCCTTTTATCAGGAACTGCTTTTGTGTTATTCCCAATTGGCCCAAATTTCTGGGCAATAGCCAGCTGTCGCCTGTTTTCCGTTTCGCACAACAGGGGTTTTCATCAATGTCGGATCGTCAAAAACCTTGTCCTCCTTGGCGGTTTTGTCTTCCATGTATTTCATCAGGGTAACATCCTGTGACTTGCTCTGCCAGTCGATCAGGTTATCAATGCCACCAACCGCCCGAAGGACGCTGTCAAATTCCCTGCCGGACATTCCAAACCGGTTCAAATCGATAAGTTGGTAAGGAATGCGCCGTTCTTTAAACCAGCGCTCTGCTTTTTTGGTCTCAAAACACTTGGATTTTCCGAAAATCTGAATATTCAATATTCCACCTCCATCAGGCACAGACCCTGCGCAGGAACAAGATATCCAGCGTGTTCCCTCGGCTGGCCAAATAAAGTTTCTATGCTATCTGCTTTTCGCTTACCTGTGCCCACTTCCAACAGTGTACCTACCATGATCCGCACCATATTATAAAGAAATCCATTGCCGGTAACAGTTATGATCATCTCATGCCCTTCCCGACGGATATCTATAGCATCGATCCGCCGGATGGTAGACTTCTTCATGTTTTTATTTGCGCAAAATGCAGAAAAATCATGCTCGCCTAGAAACACTTCCGCAGCTCTTTTCATGGCCAGGGTATCCAGTTTGTCCGCAAATACATACACAAACCGCCGGTCAAATACGCAAGGTGCATCACTGTTCCAGATCCGATACCGGTAGGTTTTGGATTTACAGTTCAGCCGGGCGTGAAATCTGTCTGCCACCTCTCTGCAGGAATATATGCCAATATCCTCTGGCAAATACCGCCGAAGCAAGGAAAGAATCTGTTCGCAGGGCATTTTATTCTGGCAGTGAAAGCTCACCACCTGCTGCATGGCATGAGCGCCGGCATCGGTGCGTCCACTTCCGGACACAGTAACCGGCTCATCCAGAATTCTGGAAAGTGTCTGCTCCAGCTTTCCTTGTATGGTGTTTTCCGTGCCGCCCAACCGCTGCCAGCCCCGAAACCTTGTGCCGTCATAGCAAATATCAAGCCGCAGATTCCGCATACTCCTTCAATTCCTCTCTGGCTTCCCGTTCTGTGTCTGCAGAAAACAGGAAGTTTCCTCTGTTATCATACACCTGAATGTGTCCACAGGTATAGCGCATAGAATACATTGCCGTCATCCTTTCGTTGGTTTCTGACTGTATTCTAATGCGCAATATGTCCAATAATTCGGACTTTATTCTACCACTTCGTAGCCTGCATCGACAATCGCCTTTTTCAGCAAATCCAGAGATGCTGCTCCGGTGACCGTGACCGTCTTTGCCTGCAGATTCACCACTGCGTCCTCCGTGCCGGAGACTGCCTTGCAGACCTTTTCCACCATAGCCTTGCAATGGGGGCACATCATACCTTCTACCTTGATAATCGTTGTCATCTTGTTTTCCTCCTTAGTTTTTTCCTGCACCGGGGCCGCATCCGGCTTAAACCGGCGCAGCCGCAGGGCATTGCTTACTACAAATACAGAGCTCAGGCTCATGGCCGCCGCTCCCAGCATGGGGCTGAGCTGGATACCAAAGGGTATCACCAGTGCTCCCGCCGCAACGGGTATTCCAAGACAATTATAGAAAAATGCCCAGAAAAGATTCTGCCGGATATTGCGGATCGTGGCTTTGCTCAGCTTAATGGCGTTGCTTACAGCGGTCAGCGATCCAGACATAAGCACCACATCCGCAGACTCCATAGCAATATCCGTTCCTGCACCGATGGCCATACCAACGTCAGCTGTTACCAGCGCAGGCGCGTCATTGATACCGTCGCCAACCATCAGTACGCGGCGGCCCTCTGCCTGCAGCTGCTTAATCACGCCAGCTTTATCAGCCGGAAGCACATCCGATACTACGCGGAGAATGCCTGCCCGCTTTGCGATAGCGCCGGCGGTGTTTTTGTTATCGCCGGTGAGCATGATCACCTCAAGATGCTGCCGCTGCAGCATCTGCACAGCAATTTGAGAATCCTCTTTCAGCACATCCGCTGCGGCAATGGCTCCCAAAAATGTTCCGTTCTCTGCGCCGAAATAAAGCGGTGTCTTTCCCTCCGACGCAAGGGCAGGATATTCCGGAACTGCAATTCCCTTCTCCTCCATCAACCGGCAGTTTCCGCCAAAATAGCGGCAGCCATTGACTGTGCCGGCAACACCTCTACCGGGAAGTGTCTCAAAATCCTCTGCTTCCAAAAGACAGCTTTCCCCTGCCCGTTCCAGAATAGCCTTAGCAAAGGGATGCTCGGAACGCTTTTCCAATGTAGCAGCGATCTGCAAAAGCTCCTGTTGGGTAGCATCCGCGGGGATAATCTCCGTTACAGCCGGCTTTCCGGTGGTGAGCGTACCGGTTTTATCCAAAACAATGGTATCTACACTGTGCAGATGCTCCAAGGCTGCCCCGTTTTTAAAAAGAACACCCATGGATGCACCTTTTCCCGTACCCACCATAATGGCCACCGGTGTTGCAAGACCCAGGGCGCAGGGACAGGAAATGACCAATACGGAAATTGCCGTAGTCAAGGAAAACTCCAGACCAAAGCCTGCTACCATCCAAACCGCAAATGCCACAGCCGCAATTCCCATTACGACAGGCACAAAAATGCCTGCGATTTTATCTGCCATGCGGGCAATGGGCGCTTTCGATCCACCGGCTTCCTCCACCATGCGGATGACCTGCTGCAAGGTGGTATCTTCCCCCACCTTATCCGCCCGAAACTGCAGATAGCCTTCTGTGACGATGGTTGCAGCGGCTACGCTGCTTCCAATCTCCTTTTCAACGGGAATGCTCTCTCCTGTGAGGGCACTCTGATCCACAGAGGCTCTGCCTTCCATCACCGTGCCGTCCACCGGAATCCTTCCGCCGGAGCGCACGATCACGACATCGCCCACCCGAACCTGATCTGCAGGAATTGTTTCCTCCTTACCTGCGCGAAGGACTGTCGCAGATTCCGGACGCAGGTCCATAAGCGCCTTGATAGCATCTCCGGTCTTGCCTTTTGCCCTTGTCTCCAGAAATTTCCCCAGAGTGATCAGGGTCAGGATCATGGCCGCAGACTCAAAATAGAGATTTTCACTGTAAAACTGTACTGTGCTCCAGTCGCCATGCCCCATGGAATATGCCATGCGGAACATAGCTGCAATACCGTACACCAGCGATGCGCCGGAACCCACAGCAATCAGCGAATCCATATTGGGACTCCGGTTCCAAAGAGCCTTAAGGCCCTTGGAAAAGTATGCTCTATTCAAAAAAACCGCCGGCAATGTGAGAAAAAACTGCACCATCGCCGCTACCAGAGCATTTTGCGTACCATGATACCAATGGGGCACCGGAAGTCCCACCATATGTCCCATAGTAAAATACATCAGAATTATAAGAAAAACGGCGGAGCCAAGAATCCGTTTTTTCATTTCCTTTAAGGCAGCATCCGTTTCCTGACCTGTCTTCTTTTCTGCAATCTTTTGTCCTGCAACCGCAGCGCCATAACCTGCGTCCTGCACCGCTTTTATAATGCGATCCCCAATTTCCCCGCTGTCTACATCCGCCACCATCGTGCCGGCCAACAGGTTCACTTCCGCACTTTGAACGCCCTCCACAGCACGAGTAACTTTTTCTACTCTTGCGGAGCAGGCGGCACAGGTCATTCCCGTAACTGTAAATTTCAGTCTCACGCGCACCATTCCTTTCTGGAATATTGACAATAATCTTTTTGTATGATACCATTCTACCATCTGATCCCCAAAAAGCAAGTATGCACAATTATGTGTATTACTATCTTTTTGATACTGTTAAAGGAGGTGCCTATGCAGCATACTGATCGTTGCCCTGTGGAAGCCACACTGGATCTGATCGGCGGCAAATACAAAGCGCTGATCCTGTGGCATCTTTCTGAGGGAAAGCTCCGTTTTAATCAGCTCAGCAAGCTTGTATGCAATGCCACCCCAAAGATGCTGACCCAGCAGCTTCGGGAACTGGAAGCACAGAAGCTGATCCATCGGGAAGTTTTCCCCATTATACCACCCAAGGTGGAATATTCCCTTACCGAACTGGGATCCAGCCTGATGCCTATTCTGGTTGCCATGCGCGACTGGGGCGCAAGCTACATGAAATCGGCAAATCTTGAGTCCCTCTGCTTTATGATGAATCGCGACCCTCTGCCCCAGACAAACTGACATATAGAAGGAGAATTATTATGAAGATCAAGATCCTGTCTGACAGCACATGTGACCTTTCTCCCGAACAGCTGAAGGAGCACAATATTGATCTGGCTCGTCTTACCATTGTAAAGGGTGGCCAGCCTTTTGTTGACGGGGATACCATTGTTCCCGCTGATATTTTTGCCCATGTTGCAGCCGGCGGCGACCTGTGCTCCACCACTGCGTATAATGTTGGAGAATATCAGGAGCTGTTTTCTAAATTTGCTGATCAGTACGACGGCATTATCCATATCACCATCGGTTCCGGTTTCTCTTCCTGCTACCAGAACGCCTGCCTTGCAGCTGAGGATTTTCCCAATGTCCGTGTCATTGACTCCAAAAACCTCTCTACCGGTCAGGGGCATGTGGTTTTGGAGGCCTGCCGCCTTGCTGAGCAGTGCGAGGATCTGGATGAGATTGCAGAAAAGCTGAATGCGCTTGTCCCCCGTGTGGAGGCCAGCTTCCTGCTGGATCAGCTGAAGTACATGGTCAAGGGCGGTCGCTGTTCCTCTGCTGCTGCGCTGGGTGCGAACCTTTTGAATCTGAAGCCTTGCATTGAGGTTCGTGACGGCAAGATGAGTGTGGTTAAAAAGTACCGCGGCAATTACGCCAAGTGTCTGGCAACCTATGTCAAGGATCGCCTTGCCGACCGTGAGGATATTGTCCGAAACGAACTGTTTATCACCCATACACCAGTCACAGACGACTGTATGGATGCTGTTAAAGAAGCCGTCAATACCTACGGTGGCTTTGAACATGTATATGATACCATGGCAGGCTGCACTGTCTCCTGTCACTGTGGCCCCGGCACACTGGGTGTCCTGTTTGTAAGAAAATAAGTATGAATTATAGTTTGTTGCTGGATCTTGCCACAGATCTGGGCTATGAGCTTGCTATGTGCGGCGCAGAAACCTTTCGCGTAGAAGAAAGCATCAACCGGATTCTGGCTGCCTACGGCGTGCAGGGAGAGGTTTTTGCCATTCCAAACTGTTTGACCGTCAGCATTATAGATGGTGATGCCCAGCCGATGACTCGTATGCGGCGCATTGGTTATCATGGCAATGATATTGACAGTGTGGAGCGTTTTTCAGGGCTTAGCCGTGCCATTTGCAACCGCAAGCCGGACCCTCAGGAGGCATTGGACTGGCTGAACCAGGTACGATCCGGCTGCAGAAGCTATAAGCTTCCTATGTATCTGGCAGGTAATTTTCTTGGTGCGGCAGGCTTTGCCGTCTTTTACGGCGGAACGCTTATTGACGGTCTATGTGCCGGCATCTGCGGTATCCTTGTAGGCCTGATCAACAAGCTCATGGATGAGCTGAAGGCAAACCTTTTCTTCCGCACTTTGGCTGCCGCCTTTCCCATGGCGCTGCTGGCCTATGCCATGGGCTGGCTCGGTCTATCCGGAAATCCGGACAGTGTTACCATCGGTGCGCTGATGATCCTTGTTCCCGGTTTGCTCTTTACCAATGCCATGCGGGATATTATTTTTGGGGATACCAACTCCGGTGTCAACCGCATTGTACAGGTGTTGCTGGTAGCAGTGGCCATTGCCTGCGGCACAGCTGCTGCATGGAATACCGCATCATTGCTGTGGGGAACGCCGGTTAGCGGACAGGATATCCTGTATCCGTTTTTGATACAGGGTGCTGCCTGCCTTGTGGGCTGCTTCGGTTTCTCCATATTGTTTAATATTCACGGCCCCGGCATGCTGGTGTGCGCACTGGGCGGTCTGCTGACCTGGGCGGCTTATACCATCTGCATTACTGCAGGATCAGATGATTTGACTGCCTTTTTCTTCGCCTCTGTGTTTGCCGCAACCTTTTCCGAAGCCATGGCACGGATCCGGAAATATCCGGCCATATCGTATCTTGTGGTCTCCATTTTCCCGCTGATCCCTGGCGCCGGTGTATACTACACCATGAACTACGCCGTTCGGGGAGAAATGCAGCTGTTTGCAGACAAAGGTATGCACACCGCCGCTGTTGCCGGTATTATGGCTGTAGGCATTCTGCTGGTCTCCACCACCGTCCGGCTGATCACTGTCTGGCTGCAAAATCGCATAAAAAAAGACGCGTGACTTCACGCGTCTTTTTGTTTATCCTCATCTTCCATCTCCTTCAGGAGCTTTTTATCCTGCTTGGAGGAAAGATCCAGCTTTTCATACATATCCGGTCTTCTTGCTTTTGTGCGGCGCAGAGACTGCTTACGCCGCCACTGCCGAACCTTTTCATGGTTGCCGGACAAAAGGATCTGGGGCACTTCCCTGCCGTGCCAGACCGCTGGTCGGCTGTACTGAGGATATTCCAATAGTCCATTAAAATGACTCTCATCCTCAAAGCACTCGGGATCTGCAAGGACACCGGGCACCATACGGCACACCGCATCCGTAACCGCCATCGCTGCAATTTCGCCGCCGGTGAGGACAAAATCTCCCAGAGAGATCTCCTCATCCACACATTCATCAATAAAGCGCTGATCAATGCCCTCATAGTGACCGCAGACCAGGATCAGATTATCCATTTTACTCAGGCGAATGGCATCTGTCTGGGTAAAGGTATGGCCGCAGGGAGAAAGATAGATCGTATGCACAGGGCCCGCTGCTTCCTCGCAGACGGATTCCCAGCAGCGGTAAAGTGGATCTGCGGTCATCACAGCTCCCCGTCCACCCCCATAGGGGTAGTCGTCCACCTGATTCTGCTTGTTGGCGGTGTAATCCCGGATCTGGTGGGCTTCAATGCGGATGAAGCCCCGCTCCTGGGCCCTGCCCAGTATGCTATCAGAAAGCACATCTGTCACAGAGTCGGGAAACAGCGTCATGATATCAATTCTCATCGCTGCGCATCCCCTCAATGATCGTGACCTGCATGGTATTCCCGTCCAGATCTATATTGTGGATAAACTGCTTGACCGCAGGGATCATATACTCATGCTCGCCCTTGACAACGTATACCTTATTTCCCGGGTAATCCAGCACATCGGTAACTTCCCCCAGGAGTTGGTCACCGGAAAACACCTGCACGCCGATCAGTTCCGCGGCAAAGATAACCTCTTCATCGATGTCCTCCCGGTAAAGCTCCAGCACCTTGCCACGAATGGCCTGAGCTGCTTCCATTGTATCAATACCGGAAAGCTTGACAAGGTTGCAGGTCTTCTGGACACGGCATTCCATAGTATATTCTTTTCCGTCAATACGGCATCGATCAAATTCGCACAGATCCTCCGGCGAATCCAGCCAGGGCAGCACCTTGACCTCACCACGGACACCATGGGTCGTAACGATCTCGCCTGCTTCAATAAAGGGCAGTTTCATTTCAAAAACCTCCTGAAACGGAAAATGCGTGACGATACCGCCACGCATAACCGTTAGTCCACGATTTCGACTGTGACTCTTTCGCCGGTGCGCTGAGCAACAGTCTTCACGATGGTACGGATCTCCTTGGCGATCCGACCCTGCCGGCCGATCACCTTGCCCATATCGCCTTCGGCGACACGCAGCTCCAGCACCTTACCGTCGTCACCTTCGATTTCAGTAACGGTGACGGATTCCGGATCGTCCACCAGATTCTTTGCCATATACAGCAAAAGTTCCTTCATTGCGCTAACTCCTTCTGGGGTTATTACAGCACGCCGGCTTTCTTCAGCAGACCACGAACAGTGTCAGTGGGCTGTGCGCCGTTCTTGATCCAGTTCTGAGCCTTCTCAGCGTCGACAGTGATATTGCCGGACTCCAGCAGAGGATTGTAAGTGCCGATCTCTTCAATGCAGCGGCCATCACGGGGGGAACGGGAATCAGCAACAACAATACGGTAGAAAGGAGCCTTCTTCGCGCCCATTCTTCTCAGTCTGATCTTAACCATGGGTTTCACCTCCAAATTAATCTTTCGTAATCTATATCGCAAAGCAGTTTGCTTTCAGCGAACGTTTTTTAGAAGCCGGGGAATCCCCCGCCAAAGCCGCCGAAACGGCCCATACGCTTCATTTTTTTGCCGGCACCGGGGCCGGAGAACTGACGGATCAGCTTTCTCATCTGCTCAAAGGATTTCAGCAGCCGGTTCACATCCTCCACCCGAACGCCGGAACCGGCAGCGATCCGTCGTTTACGGGAGGCCGCGATGATGTCGGGATTTTCCCGCTCCTTAGGCGTCATGGAGAGGATAATGGCCTCTGTCCTTGCCATAGCTTTTTCATCCACCTGAATATTCTTCATTCCGGCGCCGCCGGGCATCTGAGCCAGAATATCCTGCATGGAGCCCATGGACTTCATCTGCACCATCTGGTCGTAGAAATCCTGAAGGGTGAACTTATTGCTCTTGAGTTTTTCCTCAAGCTCTGCTGCCTTCTTGGCATCGTATGCCTTTTCGGCCTTTTCAATCAGGCTGAGCACATCACCCATGCCCAAGATCCGGGAAGCCATGCGGTCCGGATGGAAGGCCTCAATGTCCTCCAGCTTTTCGCCCATACCGGCGAACTTCACAGGCTTACCGGTAATGGCACGAACAGACAGGGCTGCACCGCCTCTGGCATCGCCATCAAGCTTACTGAGCATGACGGAATCAATATCCAGCCACTCGTTGAAGCTCTGGGCAGCATTGACCGCGTCCTGACCGGTCATGGCATCCACCACAAGCATGATCTCATCCGGCTTGACCGTGGACTTGATATTCTTCAGTTCCTCCATCAGCGCTTCATCTACATGAAGCCGACCGGCGGTATCCAAAAACACCATATCATGACCATGCTGACGGGCATAAGACACCGCTTCTGCAGCGATCTTAACCGGGTCTGTTTGACCTTTTTCAAAAACCGGAATGCCCAGCTTTTCACCGCAGACCTTCAGCTGCTGGATAGCAGCGGGGCGGTAAATATCGCAGGCTACCAGCAGAGGGTTTTTACCCTGCCGCTTCATGAGGCCCGCAAGCTTACTTCCGTTGGTGGTTTTACCCGCGCCCTGCAGGCCCACCAGCATCACGACCGTGGGGCCCTTGGGATTTATGGTAATATGCTTTGCATCGCTGCCCATGAGCCGAGTAAGCTCTTCATTGACGATCTTTACGATCATCTGGGCAGGGGTCAGGGATTCCAGAACATCTGTACCGACACAACGCTCGGTAACGGTCTTGGTAAAGTCCTTGACCACTTTATAGCTGACATCCGCTTCCAAGAGCGCCATGCGGATCTCCCGCATCGCTTCCTTCACATCTGCCTCTTTCAGGCGACCTTTGCCACGAAGCCTTTTGAAGGTTGCGGAAATCTTTTCAGTTAAGCCTTCAAACGCCATAGTTTACTCCTCAAGCCCTTCTGCAGCGGAGATGATGGCCTTCGCCAGCTGAGAAACAGCCGGATCGGGATTCTCCTGCAGCTTCTGTGCCGCATCCAGAATGGTTTTCGCCGCCTTACGGCAGGCCATATCCCGGCTGACACAGCCGGTTTTCGCCTCCATATTTCGCAGCAGCGCCTCGGTGCGGCTTAAATTATCATGAACGCCTTGACGGCTGATACCTAGAATCTCACCGATCTCTCCCAGGGACAGGTCCTGATTGTAGCGCATTTCAAAGCACTCTTTCTGTCGCTGTGTCAGCAGATCGCCGTAGTAATCATACAGCAAAATCATGTCCAATGCGCTCATCCGGCACCCCCTGTCAAGCTTTTCCGCTTGATACCTGGGGCATTATAGCATGACAGATATGCTTTGTCAAGTATTTTTACATTACATCTGTCGCTTTTTTATAAGAAATTTCCCCTCACTAAAGAATTCGAAACCATTTGTCTGTTTGTCTGACAGCAATAAAACCCATCCGCTGGTAAAGCCGCACTGCCCGCCCATTGGCACCTGCCACCACCACGCGGACAGTATCTTCTGTCAAAACGCTGCACAGCGCCTGCACAACAGTCTCCCCCATTCCCGGCTCTGCAGCAATCACAATGTCGATGTAATCCTCTGCTGCCTTGCCGATCCCAAGAAGCTTGCCATTTCGGTGGACAAAATAACAATCCCCGTTTTTAAGGAACTCCTGTCCGTCCTTGCTGTCAAGATATGCCGCATTGGGCACATCCGCCATGCGCTGATTGTAAAGCTGAAGCCATCTATCCACTGTCTTTTCCGTCATTGGGAAAAGACACGCATCCGTTTCCCCAATACGCTCCCGATTGCAGGTCATCAGCCACATCTCTGTGATTAGTGGGTATTGCTCCAGATAGGTATCTCCCGTAGCGCTGATCCACTCCGCTCCGCAGGCCCGGCAAAAAGCCACGCATTCCTCCAGCAGCTTCTCCGGCTCACAAGTGGAATGGATCTTGATATAGGCTCTTTTTCTATAGGAAATCTCCTTGAGAATCAGGGATGCCACACCGTACTCGGTGGTAAACACAGGAATATCCTTCACACTTTCGCCCCCTTTGCAAATATCATACCATTTCTTTTCCTGCTGTACAAGGGGCAGTTGCATATTGTCAAAAGCTGTGATATGATAAATATAAGAAAGAGGTGATCGCCATGTTTTGTACCCAATGCGGAGTAAAAATATCGGACAGCAGCCATTTTTGCTGTCATTGCGGCCACCGTGTCCGCACGCCGCCTTCACCTGCAGTCAGTGAAGTACCCTTTAACGTCGTTCCTGCCACTGACGCATCTGCCCCTGTATCAACGGAAAAGAAAGGCCGTATTTGGCCGCCCATTTTGATTCTTGTGATACTGTTCGGTCTTGGACTTTCCCTGTTTATATGCTTCCGCATGCCCGTTGCTGTGACGGACCCCGCCATGCCCTGGTTTACTGTGGTAAACGGAACGCTTTACTTTGATGAGGCGCTCTATGTTGGCAATGAGGAGCTTGAGGTTCCGTCTGTAATTGCGGGCGAGCGGGTCACTGCCATCTCCGACGGATGCTTCCATAACTGCCACGGTTTTTGTGCCATCATCCTTCCGGACGGGATCGAGCATATCGGAAGCTCCGCATTTGCAGGATGCACCTCTTTGCGGGGTCTGCTGATACCGGAAACGGTAATAACCCTCGGCTCTGATCTTTTTTCCGGCTGTGTAAAGCTGGAATCTGTCTGCATCCCCTATTCCGTTGTTTCCGCAGGCCCTGATTTATTCACCGGCTGTGAAAAGCTGCACCACGTTTTTTATCCCGGTCCGGTTGAATCCTGGAATATGCTGGAAATTGATATAACAGATTTAAACGCCCATATCTACTGCTACGACGGAACGATACCGCCCGGCTAGATCCGCCATTGTAGAAAATATTTACGATTTTAATGTCCAATCGGTTGTATAAATTGTTACAGGTAACAAAAATACATACTTTCCTTTAAATTTATTCCAAATTCCCTTGATTTCTTAATAAAAATCAATATAATTACCTCCGTTGCATACAAATGAAAGGAGACAGTTTCCATGAAGAAGATTATCTGCAAGAAAGAATACGACACAGAAACCGCTACCTTGATCAAGAAATATACATACAGCAGCTTCGGCGATCCTGCCGGCTATGAGGAGATCCTGTTCCAGACCCCTGCCGGACTGTACTTCCTGTATGTTCGCGGTGGCGAGGCATCCCCCTATCCCACAGAGGATATTCTGCGTCTGGCCAAGGCAAAGGTAAACGACTGGTTGGATACTCACTAATCTTGCAACCTATGAAAGGAGACTGCTGTGCAGTCTCCTTTTTCTTGACAGCTGTGTTATGATAAATGCAGATCCATCTCAATTTGAGGAAATCACAGTATGAAACGAATTGTACTTCTTGTTTGCATTTTGATGCTGCTGTCCGGCTGTGCCAGTCAGCAGGAAACCCATGATATTGCTGCCACCACCCTGCCTGTTTACCAGTTTACAGCTATGCTGTGCGAAGGCACAGATCTGACTGTAACCCGACTGGTCACAGAGTCTGTTTCCTGTTTGCATGATTACGCTTTGACCGTCGATCAGGTCCGCGCTCTGGAGGGGGCAAAAACCGTTGTCATCTCCGGTGGCGGTCTGGAGGATTTTATGGCCGATGCCATTACCGGGAAGGATACATTAGACGCTTCTAGGGGTGTTTCCCTTCTGGAAGTCTGTCATGACCACAGCCACGAGGGGCATCACCATGACCTTGATCCTCACATCTGGCTATCCCCTGTCAGCGCCATGAAAATGGCTGAAAATATCTGTGCAGGGCTGACCGCACGATATCCCCAGCACAAAAACATCTTTGATGCGAATCACGCAAAGCTGAACCATCAGCTTCAGGAACTTCTGGACTATGGAAGAACTCAGCTTGGGCAGCTGTCTTCCCGGGAGCTGATCACATTCCATGATGGATTTTCCTATTTTGCAGACTGCTTTGAACTGGAGATCCTTGCCGCTGTGGAAGAAGAATCCGGCAGTGAGGCTTCTGCTCAGGAGCTGATAGAGCTGATTGAGCTTACCGAGGATCATAACGTTCCGGCTGTATTTACGGAAGAAAACGGCTCTGTGGCCTCTGCACATATTCTTTCTGCCGAGACAGGAGCGGCCATTTATACCCTGTCCATGGCCATGTCCGGAGAGGACTATTTTGCCGCCATGTATCACAACATTGACACCATTCGGGAGGCTTTGGGATGAAACCATCTTTTCACGGCAATGCCTGCGGCGACGCCTGCTGCCTGCGTGTGCAGGATCTGAGCGTTAAAATTGGCAGCGACCGGATCCTTTCCGGAGTAAATCTTCATGTCCATTGCGGACAGCTGGTTGCCCTGATCGGCCCTAACGGTGCCGGAAAAAGCACCTTTCTCAAGGCTGTCCTTGGACAGCAGGAATATGACGGAGTCATCGCCTTTTCCGCTCCCGGTCAACGGGGCAGAAAACCAAAGATCGGCTATGTTCCCCAAAGCCCCTCCTTTGACCCCGGCGATCCGGTGAGTGTGGCAGATCTGTTTGTTTGCTGTCAAGGCCGTTGGCCTGCTTTTGCAGGCATTTCCCGCAGCAAGCGACAAGCCATTTTGGAATACTTAGACCGTGTACACAGTGCAGATCTGATTGACAAGCGAATCGGCACCCTTTCCGGCGGTGAACTGCAGCGGGTGCTGCTGGCTTTGGCGCTGGAACCTCTGCCAAATATTCTCATTCTGGATGAACCTTTGTCCGGTGTGGATGCAGAGGGCATGACAACACTTATGGATATGCTGGATGAGATCCGCCGCACCTACGATCTTTCCATCTTAATGACAACCCACGATTTCTCCATGCTTCCCCGGTACGCAGACCAAGTTGTCCTGATTGACCGACAGATCCTGTGCGCCGGCACACCTGACGAGGTGCTGTCTTCGGAGGAATTCCGCAATACCTTCCACCTGAGAGGAGGGATGGCAGAATGAATATCTGGTACGCCATTTGTGATGCCCTTCCCCTTGAAATGCTGCACTGGAATTTTATGAAGAATGCCTTTCTGGCTATTTTGATCATGGCACCGCTGTTTGGTCTCATGTCTACCATGATTGTTACCGGAAAAATGAGCTTTTTTTCAGATGCACTGGGCCATTCTGCTTTTACAGGCATTGCCATTGGATGCATTTGCGGCGTAGCCGCTCCTACATGGGCAGCTGTTGCATTCAGCGTGGCGTTTGCGCTGCTGTTCTCCTATGTTCGCAGCCGCAGCAATCAGGCTGCAGATACCCTTATCGGCGTCTTTTCCAGCGCGGCAGTCGCTCTGGGCATATTCGTTGCCACCCTTGGCGGCGGAAGCTTCACCAAATATAACACCTACCTGATCGGTGACATTTTGTCTGTAACACCGGAGCAGATCGGTGGGCTGGCACTGGTATTTGTGGCTGTGGTTGTCTTCTGGTTCTTTTTTGCCAACCGGATGACGTTAACCGCCATCCACCCGCAGCTGGCTTCCTCCCGGGGCATTCCTGTGAAATTATCTCAGGCTGTCTTCACCACTGCCATTGCGCTGGTTGTCACCCTGTCCATTTCCAGTATAGGCCTGCTGATTCTCAATTCTTTGCTTGTGCTCCCCGGCGCTGCTGCCAGAAATGTGGCAAAAAATTTGCGGCAGTATCACTTGATCTCTGTGGGTTTTGCGCTGGCAGCATCCATCAGCGGTCTTGTGATCTCCTATTATTGGGGGGCTTCCGCAGGTGCAGCGATTTCTCTGGTTCTGGCATTGATCTTTGCGGTCACTTTTTGCTTCCGCAAGCGGAGGGCATGATATGGATAAGATAAACATTCGTCCCATCGCCCGTATTCAAAGCGATTTTCCCACCAAGTTTGGGATTCCCCGTCAAAGCGGCCTTGTGGAGGAGCTGCGCGCCACCATTATTTTTGAGCCGGAATTTCGCAATCCGGATACCCTGCGAGGAATTGAGGATTTTTCCCATCTTTGGCTGATCTGGTATTTTTCTGAAGCTGTGCGGGATGACTGGTCTCCCACTGTGCGTCCGCCCCGTCTGGGTGGGAACACAAGAATGGGTGTCTTTGCTACCCGCTCCCCCTTCCGGCCCAATTCTCTGGGACTGTCATGCGTCCGGCTTTTGGGAACAGAGGTTACGGAAAAACTTGGCACTGTCATCCATATCGGCGGCGCGGATCTGATGGACGGAACTCCGATTTTCGACATCAAACCCTATATTCCTTACAGTGACTGCCACCCCCACGCGCTGGGCGGTTTTACGGATACTGCCGGTGATTTTTTACTGGAGGTAAATTTCCCTACGGCTCTGCTTCAGCTTTTGCCCCATGAAAAGCAGCAAGCTGCCATAGGCGTACTGTCCCATGACCCTCGTCCATCCTATCAGCATCAGCCGGGCAGAATCTACGGCATGCAGTTCGCAGGCTATGACATCCGCTTTACCGTAACAGAGAATGTTTTGACTGTTTGTTCTGTCCAAAAAGTGTGATTTTTCGCATCCCGACAATGTCGGGATGCTTTTTTTTATTAAGGCATTGCCATTTTCGATATTTTTTGATATACTTTTCTTGTTATGGAAAAGAGATTACATTTATATGTCAGCCGGAAAAACGCGCTGACATGGCTGATGGCACTTTGCCTGGTCGGCTCGGCAGTGGCCCGCATTGTGATCGCCTGTTTGAAAGGGTCAGGGGAATCACTGGAAGTGTGGAGTCAAATCGTTCTGCCAACAGCAGCCACCTTGCTGTATGTGCTCATCGTGCTGCTTAGCGGCAAAGAACAATTCTACAAAACTGCGATCCCCGTTTTCCTTATGGGAATCTATTACGCCATCCGCCCCCATGGCATTATTGGAAGCAATCCCTTTATTCAGGGAATGTTTTTCACCTGCATTCTGTTTTTCTGTGTGGCATATACCGTTATCACCTGCGGCAGATTCCGCTATGTCTGGCTTCTGGTTCCGCTGTTTGCTGTGCCGCTGGTAGCCATTGGTTACATATGCAGTGTTTTTTCCGGCTGGTACTTGCCGCTGATCCATCTGAATCTGCTGCCGGATGTTATGCTGTTCGTCGGCTGCATCCTGCTTTGCTTTGGCATTCGCATCCATCCCGGTGGAGAATACCATCCCACCTGGGGTGACCGCAGCGACGGCCGCAGAATCCGCACCCTTCCCGCAATGGCACAGGTCTCGCCCTACATCATGGTCACCCGCAATACCTCTACAAACTTTTTTGAGGACGCATTGGAGATCACGCACATCGACCGTTATATCCGCCAGAAGCGCAAGGAGGGCCTGACCAGCTTTGGCATTACCCATGTGCTGCTGGCCTGCTATGTCCGTGCTGTATGCCGTTATCCCGGCCTGAATCGTTTTCTGGCGGGCCAGAAGGTCTATTCCCGTGGCGATGACATCCAGTACTGCATGACCATTAAAAAGGAAATGCGCTCTGACTCCCCTGACACTGTGATCAAGGTGCACCTGAATCCCAGGGACACCGCGGCAGATGTATATTACAAGCTGCAGGCGGCTGTTGAGAATGTGAAGAACACACCACTGGATTCCAACTTTGACAACACCGCAGGCTTTCTTATGCTGATCCCCGGCGTGTTCCTGAAATTTGTGGTCTGGCTGCTGCGCACCATGGACTATTTTGGTCTTTTACCCAAGTTCCTGCTGGAGGTCAGTCCCTTCCACGGAAGTCTTTTCTTTACTTCTATGGGATCTCTTGGTATCCCGCCCATTTACCACCACCTGTACGATTTCGGTAATATGCCCGTATTCGGCTCTTTCGGCTGCAAGCGCAGAGCGCTGGAAGTTGAGGAAGATGGCAGTGTTGTTCAGCGCAAATATGTGGATGTGAAATTCTGTCTGGACGAGCGCATTGTGGATGGCTATTACTATGCCGCCTTCTTCAAGCATTACAAGCGGATCTTGGCCCATCCCGAAATTCTGGATCAGCCTCCGGAAGAAGTTCTTTCTGATATTGATTGAGGTATTTCCTTGAAAACCGAGATTTTATCCTATCTTTCTCCGGATCACCCATGGCGACAGCAAATCCATTGGCTGGAATCTGCGGAATCCACTAACACATTGGCCAAGGCACTCGCCGCAGAAAGCGCGCCCCACGGCACAGTGGTAATCGCCGACAGCCAGACCGGCGGACGGGGTCGGTTAGGTCGCAGCTTTTTCTCCCCCGCCGGAAAGGGAATCTATTTGAGCCTGATCCTTCGCCCGAAATGTCTGCCCCATGAGTTGATGCATCTGACCTGTGCCGCAGCAGTAGCCGCATGTGATGCGATTACAGGTGTCACCCAGCTGCGCCCCGACATAAAATGGACCAACGACCTGATCCTCAACGGAAAAAAGCTAGGCGGCATTTTGACAGAGCTCTCATTTTTCCCCGGGAATGAAGGCGGTTACGCCGCCATTATAGGCATCGGCATTAACTGCTCTCAAAAGAAAGAGGATTTCGATCCTTCCATCCGACACATAGCCACATCCCTTTCTATTGCCGGCTGGGCGAATCCTTCAAGAGCAAGGCTTTGCGCCGCTATGGTACAAGCTCTGCAAGAGATGGATGCAGCCCTGCTGGAAAATAAGGCATCTATTTTGTCCCGTTATCGGCAAAACTGTATCACCATCGGCAAAGATGTCTGTATTTTACGGGGCGAAGAGGTGCAGCACGGGCATGCGGTAGATATAGACGATTCCGGCGCCTTGCTGGTTTCTTTCCCGGACGGACATACCGAGGCGGTGAATTCCGGAGAAGTCAGCGTCCGCGGTCTATATGGTTATGTTTAGTCCTAAAAAATCACAAATTTCGTGTTGCTTTTTTAACCATTTGCGGTTATACTGAAATTAGAAATCTAATATGAACGGAGGCATTTTTTATGAAAGTTATGAGTACCATTATCAAAATTGTGATTGCTCTGGCAGCGATTGCCGGCATCATCTACGTTTGCGCCACCTATGGTGACCGGATCGTAGCCTGGGCCAAGAGATTGCTCACCCGCGGCGGTTGCGAATACGATTGCGAGTGCACCTGTGACGGTGACTGCGACGAATGTGATGATCCCATGGAATGCTGCAATCCTTCTGCCTGCGAAGGCGATTTTGAGGGCTGATTCGCGTATAAAAAAGGCACGGTTTTTACCGTGCCTTTTTATTATGTCTTAAACCATTGTCAGAATGCCGATCAGCATCTGAACACACCGCTCCATATCCTCCACGGGAATATATTCAAATCTTCCGTGGTAGTTTTCTCCACCGGTGCACAGATTGGGACATGCCAGACCCTCATAGGACAACCGCGCGCCATCAGTGCCGCCGCGGATCGGAACCTCTACAGGGGACATTCCCGCCGCTTCCATTGCCCGCTTTGCCCGCTCCACCACATACATTTTGGGTTCGATGCACTTTTTCATATTAAAGTAGCTGTCTTTTATGGTCAGCGTAACAGTGCCGTCGCCGTATTTGCGGTTCAAGAACTCTGCGGCAGCCTCCATCTGTGCTTTTTTCTCCATGAACTTTTCCATGTCATGGTCCCGGATAATATAACGCAGGCAGGATTTTTCCACCTCGCCCTCCATATCCGTCAGATGGATGAACCCCTCATACCCTTCCGTATGCTCCGGCTTCTGGGCTGCAGGCAATAGGCTCTGAAACTCCATAGCAATATACTGGGAGTTTACCATTTTATTCTTTGCTGCGCCGGGATGAATATTCAACCCCTTAAACTCCACCTTCGCACCGGCGGCATTAAAATTCTCGTACTCGATCTCTCCAACAGCGCCGCCGTCGGCGGTATACGCATAATCCGCCCCGAAGCCGCCCACATCAAACAAGTCCGCACCACGGCCGATCTCCTCATCCGGTGTAAAGCCGATCTTCAGCGTGGCATGGCTGATTTTCGCAGTCAGAAGAAACTCTGCTGCCGCCATGATTTCCGCAATGCCAGCCTTATCATCCGCACCCAGAAGGGTTGTTCCATCTGTAACGATCAGATGCTTGCCATAGTGATTTTTTAGGGACGGATAGTCACTTTCCCGCAGCCAGATATCTTTTTGCTCATTCAGACATACATCTTTGCCTGAATACTCCACGATCTTTGCCTGAACATCCTTTCCGGAGGCATCCGGAGAGGTGTCCATATGAGCGATCAGACCGATGGTAGGAAGATTGGGGTCGCCGGGAACCGTGCCGTAGACATAGCCATTGGCATCCATATGGGCATCCTCTATGCCCATTTCCTTCATTTCCTTCACCAGCTCCGCACCCAGAAGCTTTTGCTTATCGGTGGAGGGACAGCTTTCAGAAAACTCGTCAGATTGGGTATCGAAGGATACATATTTTAAAAACCGCTCTGCTACAGAAGTCATTACACTATCTCCTTTCATGCTTTCGCTACTGTAAAAGAGCCGCCGCGTTGCGCGGCGGCTCTTTATTAACACAAAATTACTTTGCTGCGTTGACCAGCTCAGCGGTATCCTGAGCGATCATAAGCTCCTCGTTGGTGGGAACAACCCAGACCTGCACCTTGGAATCGGGTGCAGAGATCAGGCGCTCCTTACCGCGGCAATTGTTTGCCTCGGGATCCAGCTTGACACCCATAAATGCCAAGTAATCACAGATAGCCTGACGGGTATCGGGACCGTTCTCGCCAACACCGGCGGTAAAGGTGATCACATCCACGCCGTTGAGGGCGGCAGTGTAAGCACCGATATACTTGGCAACCTCATAGAAGAACTTGTTCAGTGCCAGAATGCAGTTCTCATCGCCGTTGGCTTCGCCGGCTTCCAGATCACGGAAGTCAGAAGACACGCCGGAGATGGCCAGAACGCCGGACTTCTTGTTCAGCATATTTAGACACTCGTCCACATTCATGCCATACTTGTTGCAGATGAACTGCACCACGCAGGCATCGATATCACCGGAACGGGTACCCATAGGCACGCCCGCCAGAGGAGACAGGCCCATGGAGGTATCCTGGCACTTGCCGTCCTTGATGGCACACAGAGAGGAGCCGTTGCCCAGATGACAGTTGATCATCTTGAACTCCTTCTTGCCCACCAGCTCGGCAGTACGGCGAGCAACATACTTGTGGGATGTGCCGTGGAAGCCGTAGCGGCGAATATCATCATTTTCAAAATACTCAGTGGGGATCGCATACCGGTATGCCTTGGGAGGCATAGTCATGTGGAATGCGGTATCGAACACAGCGACCTGCGGGGTCTTGGGCATAACAGCCTGGCAGGCGCGAATGCCCATCAGGTTGGCGGGATTGTGCAGAGGACCCAGAGGGATGCACTTTTCGATGGCAGCAATGACAGCATCATCGATGATGCAGGAGTCAGAGAATTCCATACCGCCATGGAGCACACGGTGACCGACTGCATCGATCTCGTCAACAGACTTGATAACACCGTGCTCTGCGTCCACCAGGATCTCCAGCACAGCAGAAATAGCCTCGGAGTGGCTGGGCATGGGGATGTCCTTAACCACCTTCTTGTCGCCGACCTTGTGGGTCAGACGGCCATCGATATAAATACGCTCGCACAGACCCTTTGCAGATACATCACCGGTTTCGGGATTCATCAGCTGATACTTCAGGCTGGAGCTGCCGGCGTTGATAACCAGAATATTCATTGGAATTGCCTCCTGTAAAATAAAATATTTTCTTTTTTCTCACTTTGTGGTATGATACCCGTAGCTAGGTCTATTTTATAATATTATTTGAAAATTCTCAACCCCTGAATGGAAAATTTTTAAAAAAGGAGGGATTTTTTTGAAGACAGTTGGTATCATTTGTGAGTACAACCCCTTTCATCTGGGTCATAAAAAGCAGCTGGATATCGTGCGATCAACATATGGCGAGGACTGCGCCATTGTTTGCCTTATGAGCGGCAGCTTTGTTCAGCGGGGAATGCCGGCTATTTTCGACAAATCCCTGCGCGCCCGTGCCGCCATTACCTGCGGCGCGGATCTGGTGCTGGAGTTACCCGTAACCAGCGCGTTGTCTTCGGCAGAGGGCTTTGCTGCCGGCGGCGTACAGATTCTGTCCGGTCTTTGCGATGCCCTTTGCTTTGGCACAGAAACAGGAGATGTCCCATCCCTGATGCAGACCGCCAGAACCCTCCTCAGCCCGGAGTTTTCAGATGTCCTGCACCTGGAGCTGGAAACCGGAAAATCCTTCCCTGCAGCCCGTCAGGCAGCGTTGGAACGCATGGGGGCGGACGCTTCCCTGCTGACAAATCCCAACGATATACTCGCCGTGGAATACTGCAAGGCGATTATAGCTCAAAACAGCAGCTTGATTCCTCTTCCTATCCATCGCATGGGCAGTTATCATGACACCGCGCCAGACCCCCGGAATCCCTCTGCCACTGCTATTCGCCATCAGATCCTCAATGGAGAAAGCTGGAAGGAATTTGTGCCGGAAGAAGTCCGGGGTTTATTTGAAAACGCACCAAAATTTGACCTCTCCGCCGGCGAACGCGCCATGCTTTACCGCCTGCGCACCATGACCGATGAAGAGTTTGAGGCATTGCCCTACGGCTCTGAGGGACTTTGGCGGCGGCTGATGCACGCCAGCAGAAGTCATGCAGGGCTGGAAGATATTCTTACCGCTACAAAATCCAAACGCTATACCCGCAGCCGGTTGGACCGGATGGTGATGTGCGCGTTTCTCGGTATTACGGCTCAGGATCTGGAAACCTCAGTGCCGTATACCCGTATTCTGGCATTCAGCAATGCGGGTCGCACCATTTTGAAAAACGCAAAGGGATGTGTTCCTCTTTTGCATATTGGAGAGACTCATGAGAATCCCTACTGGTCGCTGGAGCAGCGGTGCGACGATCTGCACGGGCTGTTCCGGCTGGAATCTCCCCAATGCGCCGGAGGGGAATCTCAGCGGCGAGTCATCCTATCGCCAGCAGGGTCAGCAGCCAGTCCCCCAGCAGAACAAAACCGGTCAGAATGATCAGAAATGCCACATTAAAGCCGGTGAACATCAGCATATAATAGCCGCCCTTTTTCGGATTCCGCTTGGTATATTCCCGAAATGTAATCAGGCTCGCCAGAGATGATATCAATGTGCCCACACCGCCGATATTCACACCCAGCAAAAGCTGACGGTAATTGGCGGTAAACTGGGAGAGCAATATGGCCGACGGAACATTGCTGATGACCTGACAGGACGCAACACTGAACAAAAGCGTGCTTTTCTCCAAAAGCATAGAAAAAAGCTTGCGAACTGCGTCGATCCGGGCCATATTTCCGGAGAAAACAAAAAAGAAAACAAAGGTCAGCAGTAGCGGATAATCCACCATTTTCAGTGCTTTCCGGTCTGCTGTTAACAGTGCGGCAGGGATCACGATCAGACCGATCCAATAAGGAATTCCCCGAAAAACGATCAAAATCGACAGCGCGAACAGCAGAAGGTACAGAACCGTTCGTCCCCGGGGCAGCTGCACAGGCTCATCTGCAATCCCCAGCGGCTCCGGCTTGACAAAAATCAGGCAGCAGACCGTGATCAAAATGACAGAAAGCACAAAAGGCGGTGCCATGATCTGCATGAATTCCAGTGCAGGGATCTCAAAATAGGAATATAAATACAGATTCTGGGGATTCCCAAAAGGCGTCAGCATACCACCCAGATTTGCGGCAATATTCTGCATAATGTAGGTAAATGCCATATACTTTCGCTTGTCGGTAGTGCTCAAAACAAAAAAGCCCAGCGGCAGAAATGTAAGCAGCGCCATATCGTTGGCAATGAGCATAGAACCGATAAAGGTGATATACACCAAAGCAAGAACAGCGATCCGGATATTTTTAAAAATCTGTATAATCTTCCGCGCCAGAGTATAAAAGAAGTTTATATTCTTCAATGCACAGACCACTGCCAGCACACAAAACAGGCATGTCAGCGTTTTCAAGTCAAAATACCCCAGATACTCCATATCCGGTGGTACGATCAACATGGTGACCATGGCCGCAAGCATCGCCACGATCATCACAAAATTCTTTTTTATAAACTGCAAAAGCATATCTCTCTCCCCTTCCCACGCATTCTATCTCAAGTGGAAGAAAAAAGCAAGAACTATCCTTACAATAAACTGGAGTGATCCTATATTGTCATTTTATATTCTCGCAGGGTTCATCTGCGCAGTCATAATCGTTGTGCTTTTAATCTCCTACATCTGCTACCGCATGGCGTTTTATGCTTTTAAAAACCCTGCAGACGATCTGGAGTATCCCATTCCCGAAGGGAAAGCCTATGCGCCATTTCGGGATAAAATGATAAACTGGCTGAAAGAAACCCGCCAGCTCCCCCACGATGTAATCACCGTCACATCCTTTGACGGTCTGAAGCTGCAGGGAAAATTTTATGAATTTGCCCCCGGCGCACCCATAGAACTGATGTTTCACGGATACCGTGGACTTGCAGAGCGGGATCTGTGCGGCGGCACCCAGCGGTGTTTCGCACTGGGGCACAGCGCTTTAATCGTAGACCAGCGGGGCTGCGGCAGCAGCGAAGGAAAGGTTATTACCTTTGGTATCCACGAAAGCCGGGATTGCCACACATGGCTTAATTACATAATCGACCGTTTCGGTCCGGAATCCAGAGTCATTCTCACCGGCATTTCTATGGGCGCAGCAACAGTGCTGATGGCTGCCGGCACTCCCCTGCCTAAAAATGTAGTCGGCGTGCTTGCCGATTGCGGCTACACCTCCGCCAAGGACATTATCCAAAAGGTCATCCGGCAAATGGGGCTTCCACCGACGCTTGCTTATCCTTTTGTAAGGCTGGGCGCCAGACTCTTTGGTCATTTCAAGCTGGAGGAAACCTCCCCTGTTCAGGCCCTTAAAAACTGCCGCGTTCCTGTTATCTTTTTCCACGGAGAAGACGATGATTTTGTCCCCTGTGAAATGAGTAGGATCAACTACGAGTGCTGCGCATCCCCCAAAAAGCTGGTCACCACTGCCGGTGCCGGTCACGGACTAAGCTATCCGCAGGATCCGGAGCGATATCTGAGCGCTCTGCGGGAATTCTGGGCTATCCATATGCCAGCACCTATTAAATAACACAAAAAAGTCCAACACCAGACGGTGTTGGACTTTTTACAAATGATCATTTCCGATTTTCCAGTGCTTTCAGAAGCTTATTGCGAAGATTCTCATAGTCTGCATAGGATGTAGAGAAGCTGGTATCAAACTTTTGCACATCCTTCACCGTAAAGAGCGGTGCAACCAGCTCCATCATACGCCTTCTGCCATAGCGGCTCTGGTAGCTCCTTAACAACTCATAAAACTGGATGCCACGCTTCAGCGCATAATAGCGCAGGCTCAGGATGGGCTTTCCATTCGCGCCCGGGTAGACAATATACATGTCTCCCGCAGAATAATGGTTGTATGCCACGCTGTTCATAGGATCCTTTGTCCACACAGTATAACTCCAGCGCAGGTACCCGTCCAATCCATAGACACTGGTTAGAATGCCCACGAGATAGCTTTCCAGAAGTTCAGACGACAGGAAATAGTTTGGCCGATCAGGGCCAAGGCAGGTATACCAGAGTAAGCGCTTGCCGGGCATTTTGCGCTTATACTCCTGCAGCTGCTTCAGCTTGTCCCGGGCGCACTCCAAAAACGGAACAAAATCAGAGAAATGCTCGCCGAATTCATCAATAAATTCCACATGGTTAATTGCCGCCTTAAAGGTAAACGCAGGTGCCACTTCGTGCAGATGATTCAGGCTCTTTCTGAAGATCTCCACATCTGCCGGCTCATCCGCTGCAATCCGCACCCGATTGATCTGACCGGTGGTGATGAAATACTGCTCAATAGCGCGAACATAGTTATCCAGCTCCTGCTGTGTCTGCATAAAGGCATAGCATCCGGTAGTTTCATCCAGATACCGCACCCGCGGTGCCACTGCTTCTCCTCTGAGAAGCCAGATATAATCGTATCTGGGCCATATATTGATCAGACCGTAAACAGACAGTTCATCCCGGATACCGCATTTTTTGCCAAGGTCGATATAGCGCTGCATGATGGAAAAATCATAATGGAAGCTGCCATCCCGGCGCTTTGTGACAGGAATGATGGAAAACTCATAAACATTGTTGCCGGATTCCGGATGCTCCCAGCACATCTGCCCGCCCCAGGGGCCCTCGGATACAATCAGTGTCAGCGCCCGCTGCCCCAGCGCACTGAGGGAGCGAAGATACTGCTCCAGAACGGCAAAATGTTCGTCGCTGAACAGGCGCACATCCGCATGACGGGCAATATTGCACGGATGCTGCCACAGGTCCAGATAGAAACGGTTCTCCTGTCCGGACCGGAGGGTCACATCCAGCACATCAAGGCATACATCGATCTCACCGGCAAGGACCTCATCTTCCGTCCCACAGCAGGTGTACAGCCGGATCTTGCCCGTGTAAGCGCCCGGTGCTGTATTTTTATCTGTTTGAATTATATAGCATACTCCGGCGATCTGACCATAATTGTATTCCTTCACATCCGCAGGCAAAAGCGCATCCGCGTAGGCGATCTGGGAGCGGTGGTCAATATGGGTCTGCTCATGGAAAACCTTTACAGGCAGAGGAAAATCTATAGACAAACGCACTGTGGGAACATCGCCCCGCTCTGTAAACCAGGCGTAAGGCCCCAGCTGAACAGAATAACCTGCATCCGCAGAAAGCAGCACTGTAAAAGGCATGAAATCATTGCGGCCCATGGTCAGGCGAATAGATTTGGGCGCATTTTGAATATCCTTTGCAGGCTTTATCGGTCCTGCAATTTTATAGCCCTCATGAAAAACACCGTAGGATAGCTTCATGAATTTTACCCTCCGTTTTTATTTATTAAAAAAGGAATTTGCAAGATAAACTTACAAATTCCTTTTTTGGCAGGGGCACAAGGACTTGAACCCTGAGCCTACGGTTTTGGAGACCGCCGCTCTACCAATTGAGCTATACCCCTATATATAAAAGGCAGAAGCCTTGATTTCGTGGTGGGCCTTCAGGGATTCGAACCCGGGACGATCCGGTTATGAGCCGGAGGCTCTAACCAACTGAGCTAAAGGCCCATAATTATCGCGGGTGCTGGGCACCATCACGAACCGTATTGTATCACCTTCCTGTGATTCTGTCAAGGTTATTTTTCAAAAAAATGGACGGCAGAATAGCCGTCCATCTTTTATGCCTCCGTTGTCTTTTCCGGGACTCCCGGACTTCTGCGCCGTCTGCGGCGGCGAGTGGGCCGATCCTGCGGATCTGCCTTTTCTGCCCTGCGGGCATAAGCCTGAGCAGCTTCCGAGGTAGCTTCATAGGTAAGCCTGCTGACCCGAATCAAGCCGTTGGGTTGTTCTGACAGCCGGACACGGATCAAAAACTTTCCATGCACGCCGCAGGATGCCAGATCCATATACCGGTGACCCGGCTGGGCAAACCAGCGGGTGCCCTCCATCTGGGCACTGCACACCGGACACTTGTTTTCTTTGCCGGACATGGTATCCAGCGCAGACTGCTTGTCTGCCAGATCGTGAAATACCTTTCTGGCAATACAGCCGGGCAGCTCCGCACCGTGGAAACCATCCTCATGGTTTTTCAAGGCCTGACCATATTCCCGAGTCCCTCGCTCCAGATCCAGCCGTGCGCAGATCAGGGCTGTATGGTAAGCATCGCCCAGCGCGTCATGGGCCGGTCTGCTGGGTTCAATTTCGAATATCTCCAAGGCAGTCTTCAGCGCCTTTTGGGCACTGGAACCGTCGGTCTGGGCATTAAAGATCATCTGGGCATTGTACCATTTCTCCGTCCATCTTTCATCCATACCATAAAGCCGGAGATTTTCCCGCAGAATCCCAATATCGTCAAATCCCCACGTGAGGAACACCACATCATCCCCACACCAGCTGTGGAAACACTTCATGGCTTCCTGCATGGGAACGCCCTCATCCCGGAGTCTGGACTCTTTAATGCCTGTCAGCTTGCTGACACGACGATTCAGATGGCGATAGAACTTGGGCTTGATCAGCACCTGAAATTCATCGCCCACTGTATGGTCATCTCCGACCTTTACTGCGCCGATTTGAATGATCTCACCGCGAATGGCTACCGGCAGCACCTTCTTGGAAGATGGGGAGCCAGGCCATGGTTGATTCCACTCCATATCCAACACAACATAGTTCATATCCTGCAACCTCTGTTCTTTTATCCTACCGGATATGATAGCACATCACACCGGCCTGTGTAAACAAAAAGTTGCAATATTCTTTACTTTTTCGGCAGAAGCTGTTTTTTATTCAGCTCACCCTCCTGCCAGTATGCGCTCTTGCCGCAGACAGGGCAGGGATCGCAGGCATTGGGACCCTCATAGGTATAGCCGCAATTCAAACACCGCCAGGACACAGCGGACTCTTTTTTAGTCAATGTTCCACTGTCCAGCTGCTCCTTGATCTGCCGGAACACATTGTGGTGAACCCCCTCGATCCGGGCGATCTGAAGCCAAAGTCTTGCTGCATCATCAAAGCCCTCCCGCCGGGCCATCTCCGCAAAGCCGGGATATGCCTCATCATGCTCGTGAAGCTCTCCGGCTTGTGCCGCCGCCAGATTCTCTGAAGTGTTGCCCAGCGTATAGGGATAGCCTGCCGTCAGATTAATATTGTCCGCGCAGCCGCCGATGGATTGGAGCATCTCCAGAAACTCCTCCGCATGGACCGCTTCATTGGCTGCTGTCTCCTCAAAAATGCGGGCGATCCACTCATAGCCCTCTTTCCGGGCCTGATCAGCGTAAATGGTATAGCGGGTCCGGGCCTGAGATTCTCCGGCAAAAGATCTGGCAAGATTTAAAATTGTCTCACAATTTCTGTTTTCCATGGAAACATCCTCCTTCTATATACAGAGGATTTCCCGGAATCAGGATATTATACCCCTACAGGGGCTGCGGCCTCCATAACCATATCCGCAATATATACGGCGCTGTTGATCTGGAAGCCTTCGGCAAGTGTTTCACGCATTTGCTGAAGCTTTTCTGGATCGTTTGCCAGCTCGACTGCCTGAACCAGCACCTCCTCCGGATCTGCGCTGCCAACGGCATAGCCGTGCTCCAGAAAGAAATCAAAATTGGGGGTCTCACAGCCGCCCACCGCATTGATAAAGACCATGGGAAGGTGCTTATTACCAGCCTCCGTGGAGCTCAGACCGCCGGGCTTGGTAACGATCATATCTGCCGCATCCATATAGATGGGCACCTGATCCGTAAAGCCCATGGCTACCAGCTTGGGATTGCCGATCTGGCTGACGGATTCGTACAGCTTTTTATTTCTTGCGCACATGGCAAAAATCGTTGTATCTATAGGTGTCCGCTCAGCCAGCTCCTTTGCGATCTTCTGCATCGGCCCGACGCCCATACTTCCGCACATCAAAAGCACCACGAGTCCGGATTCAGGCAGGTTCAACTTGCGTCGGGCATCCAGCCTGTCTGTTCTACTGTAAAAAGCCTGCCGGACGGGAATTCCGCTGGGGATCAGCTTTTCCACCGGCAACTTCGCCTTCAAAAACTCATCTGTCAGTTCCTTGGCAGGAATGAAATAGCCATTCAGATCACACTGGTCCATATAGGGATAACGGTCATAGTCTGTCGCTACCATGTAGCAGGGAATATTCAGCTGTCCTCTGCGACGAAGCTCCGTTGCCATCATACCAGAAAATACATGGGAACAGATGGCGGCATCAAATTGCCCCTCCGTCAGAAATTTGTGAAGCTTTTTTGCGCCAATTGTCAGTGCTCTGTAAAGAACTGTTTTCTTGCCAGGCTTTGGATTATCGTTCTTCAGGGCAGGATAACTCACATCCCACAGCTTGGGAGCATATTTATATAGATATACATGACCGGTGGAAACGATCTTGGATATTCCGGGAGACACGAACGCCAGTGTGTCCACCAGCTCACACTCCACACCCCGGGATTCCAGCACTTCCCGAACAGCCTTGGCTGTGGAATTGTGGCCTTCTCCGGTATTACAGGAAAGCAGTGCTATCCGCATTCTTGTCACTCCTTGTCGTTTGTATTTATTTGATTATAGCACAAATTTCACTTTTGGAATATATCAAATGCGACAAAAATGTTGTGACTTTTTTGTGAAAAAAGCCACGAAGCAACCAAAAGCTTCGGGGCTTGGGATATTCAAATTACAGAAGATCTGCAACCATAGACAGAGCCGCCTCATCGTCAGTCCTTTTTCAGATTTTATCAACTATTTCTATCTGGTCTTGTTTTTTAATTATTTTTTGGCACTGGTTTTATAGCCAGTTTTAGATATAATATGTCTATCCTGATTCATGGAGGCTTCGATATGGAAAATTCAAAGAGAATCTCAACCAAGAAAATCGTCCTCGTTGCCTTATTTGCTGCTCTGACCGCAGCGGGCTCTGCGCTGCGAATCAAAGTACCGCTGGACATTGTAGGCACCTCTTCTTTCCATCTTGGTAACATTCTGTGTGCGCTGTCCGGTATCCTTTTAGGTCCCTGGCTGGGCGGACTGGCTGCAGGCTTGGGTTCTGCCCTGTATGATATCGTTTTGGACCCCTCCTACATATCTGAATGCTGGCTCACTTTCTTGATGAAGGGGGCTTACGGATTGGTAACCGGACTGATTGTTGGACGTAAAACCTGGGGCTATGGCAAATCCTTGGTTGCTACAGTCGCCGGCGCAGTCAGCTATGCCGCTTTGTACTTTGCCAAGAGCTATTTCTACAGTGGTCTTTTGGTTCACGGCTTGACCCCCGACGCTGCGCTGCTGACACTTTTAGGAAAAATCCCTGCAACCGTCTTTAACGCCGTGGTCGCCATCGTTGCCGCACCGCTTCTGGCCATCGCGATCCGCAAAGCTCTGTCTAAAAGCCGACTATCCCTTCTTTAATCCATATAGAAATCCCCTCCCGACCGGGAGGGGATTTTTTGTATTCTTTACACGCCGGAATAGGCGGCAAAGCCTGCGTCCACAGGCAGAACAACACCGGTAATGGCAGAAGCAGAGCGATCATCGCACAAAAACAGGGTTGCGCCAAGGAGCTCATCCGCATCCACAAAGCGGCCGGTAGGTGTGCCGTTCAGGATCTTGGCAGAACGGGCTGTGGGTGTGCCGTCCTCATTGAACAGCAGAGCCTTGTTCTGGGCAGAAACCAGGAAGCCGGGGGCAATGGCATTGCAGCGGATGCCGGTACCGGCAAAGTGCGTTGCCAGCCACTGGGTAAAGTTGGAGATGCCGGCCTTAGCGGCGGAGTATGCAGGGATCTTGGTCAGAGGGGTATAAGCATTCATGGAGGAGATGTTCAGAATGCAGCCATGCTTCTTGGCAACCATATCCTTTGCAAACGCCTGGGTGGGAAGCAGTGTGCCCTGGAAATTCAGCTTGAACACAAAGTCCACACCGGATGCCTCCAGATCAAAGAAGGACTTGCCGCCCTCCTTGGCCTCATGCTGATACTCGTTGTCGGTGGTGGCACGAGGGTTGTTGCCGCCGGCACCGTTGACCAGAATATCGCAGGGACCCAGATCTGCAAGAACTGCCTGATGGACAGCCTCCAGCGCCTCAGGATCCAGCACATTGGCCTTGTAGCCCTCACAAATAAAACCCTCGGCCTTCAGCTCGTCGGCCAGCTTCTTGACCGCGTCCTCATTCAGATCCAGAGCAGCAACCTTTGCTCCGGACTGGGCGAATGCACGGGCCATAGCGCCGCAGATCAGGCCGCCGGCGCCGGTAACAACGGCAACCTTGCCGGAAAAATCAATATTCAGGGGAAGATTCAGCATTCTCATTTACCTCCATACTTATTTGCCGGAAAGCTTGTCCAACATATCCCAAACACCCAGCATATACATGATACCCAGAGCGCGGTCATATAAACCGTAACCGGGGCGGACAGTACCGGGGCCCTCACCCCACAGATGACGGCCATGGTCAGGACGGATATATCCCTCAAAACCGCAGTCGTGGTAAGCCTTCAGAATCTCCAGAATGCCGGTATCGCCATCGCAATCCCGGTGGGAGGCCTCAGAGAAGTCACCGTTGTCAAAGTGCTTAACATTGCGGATATGGGCAAAGGCAATGCGGTCACAATGCTTACGGACGATCTCAGCAACATTATTGTTGGGATCGGCGTTCAGAGAGCCGGAGCACAGGGTCAGACAGTTGCAGGGGTGGTCCACCATCTTCAGGAAGCGTTCAATATTCTCGGCGCTGATCAGCAGACGGGGCAGACCGAAGATATCCCATGGGGGATCGTCCATATGGATGGCCATTTTGATGCCGGTCTCCTCACAGGTAGGCATTAGTGCTTCCAGGAAATACTTCAGGTTCGCCCACAGCTTTTCATGGTCCACATCGGCATAGGCCTTAAAGAGCTCGTCCAGCTTTGCCATGCGCTCAGGCTCCCAGCCGGGGAAGGACATATTATACTTTTCGGTAAAGTCCAGTATGTACTTGGCCATGGCATTGTAGTCGTCCTGGATCATGCCCTTTTCATAGAACAGAGCCGTGCTGCCGTCGCCCACTTCATGGAACAGGTTGGAACGGGTCCAGTCAAAAATGGGCATAAAGTTGTAGCAGATTACTTTTACGCCAAACTTGCTCAGGTTGCGCATGGTGGTCTTGTAATTCTCGATGAGTGCATCCCGGGTGGGCTTGCCGATTTTGATGTCATCATGAACGTTCACGGACTCAACCACGTCACCGTTGAAGCCATACTTGTGAAGCTGATCCATGACTTCTTTAATCTCATTTTCCTCCCAGACCTCGCCGGGCATCTTGTGGTGCAGCGCCCAGACGATGCTGGTAACACCGGGGATCTGCTTAATGTAGTTCAGGCTGATGTTGTCATTGCCCTCGCCGTACCAGCGAAAACCCATTTGCATTGGCATAAACTTTCCTCCATTTAAATTTTCCGCTCCCCTGCTTGCGCCAAAGGATCAGACCAGATTTTACGTTGCCTATTATATGTGATTGTCTGCCATTTTGCAACAGTGAAATGGTGATGATCCCCGTAAGATTGTAAAAAATGCCGAAACATCAAATTTCTCCTGCGGATTATATGCGCTTTCCACGAAAACATATTTTTTACAGGAAAAGCACATCCTCCCGGAATTCCACCATTTACTTTTTTCATGGTTTATTCTATAATGAATAATAATGCCACGGAGGTATCTGCTGTGCGCGAAAAACTTAAAGCATATATAGCTGCATTCAATGCCTGTGATGATGAACTGTATCCCCAGTTGATCTCCAACGCGGACGCAGAGCAGTTTCTTGCCGAGAACATCCCCCTGATCGATTGTCCGGACAAGGAGCTGGAAAGAATATATTATTTCCGCTGGTGGACCTTCCGGAAGCACATCAAAAAGACCGATAAGGGCCATATCATTACAGAATTTTTACCCAGTGTCCCCTGGGCCGGTCCCTACAACTCTATCTGCTGTCCTGCCTGTTTTCACGTTCGGGAAGGCAGATGGCTGAAAGACTCCGAGAACCGGCTTAAGGAATACATGGATTTCTGGCTGGACGGCCACGGAGACCTTTCTGCATACAGCACATGGATCGCCCATGCGGTTTGGGAGTACTGCTGTTTAAAGGACGATTTTTCATACGGCGTAAAGGCACTTCCCAAGCTTGTATCCTTTTTTGAGAAGCGGGAGACCATCCACCGGCAGAGCAACGGTCTTTACTGGTCAAACGACAATCGAGACGGCATGGAATATTCCATCAGCGGTCCGGGTCTTCGCCCCACCCTCAATTCCTACGCATGGGCTGATGCGGTTGCCATCTGCCGCTTTGCGGAAATGACGGGCGATCATGCGCTGGCGGCAAAATACAATGCAAAAGCGAAAGAAATTAAGGATCTGACAGAGGATCTTCTCTGGAGCAACGGTTTTTACAGAACCATTCCCATGGAAGAAAATGAAACCGCCGATTTCCGCACCCGACCGGAAACCCCTGCCGCGCATGATGTCAGGGAGCTGGTTGGCTTCGTGCCTTGGTACTTCAACCTTCCGGACAATGACAAGGATACGGCTTTTTATGCACTTACGGATCCCAATATTTTCCAAGCTCCTTGCGGCCTTACCACCGCGGAGCAAGGTCATCCCCGTTTTATGGAAGAACACGACCATGAATGTCTATGGAACGGTCCTGTGTGGCCCTTTGCTACCTCTCAGGTGCTGGTAGCCGCATCCAATCTGCTCCATGGTTACAATCAGGATACTCTGGATAAGCAAGATTACTACAATATGCTCCTGCAATACGCCAGAAGCCACCATATGACAAAAGAGGACGGCACTGTGGTTCCGTGGATCGACGAAAATCTCCATCCCGCCACCGGTCAGTGGCTGGCCCGGAGCATTCTGGAAAGCTGGGGCTGGAAACCGGAGATGGGCGGCTATGAGCGGGGTAAGGATTACAACCATTCCCTGTTCTGCGATCTGGTGCTTTCCGGTCTGTTTGGCATCGGTGTGGAAGATGGTCAATTTACCGCTCAACCCCTGATCCCCGATTCCTGGGATTATTTCCGTGTGGAAAATCTCTGGCTGAAGGGCAAACAGTATCGCATTGTTTACGACAAATATGGTACCCATTACGGCCTGAATCAAGGATTATCTATTCAGGCTGTGACATAAAAAACTTCTTGGAGGAATAACCTATGTATTTTAAAGACCAGAACAAACGCAAAGCCATTACATTCAGCTATGATGATGGCGTTTCTCAGGACATCCGGCTCATTGAACTTCTGAACCGGTATAATCTCAAATGCACCTTCAATCTGAATTCCCAACTTTTGGGCACAAATAACATCTTGATTCGTGAGAATCAGCGTATTGCTCACTATAAGATCCATCCGGATGATGTGCGGTATGTGTATGAAGGTCATGAGATCGCCGTACATACCCTGACCCATCCGGATCTGCGGGAGTTGGATGAAAAAGGAATCATTCACGAAGTGGAAGATGACCGGCTTCGCCTTTCCGAGCTTGCAGGCTACGAGGTGGTCGGCATGGCATATCCCTTCGGAACAATTAGTCCTGACGGCCGGGAAGCCCGGATCATTGAGGCCAATACCGGCGTGAAGTACGCCCGCACAGTCGAACTCACCGACAGCTTTGACCGTCAGATCGATCTGCACCAATTTGCCCCCAATGCCTATCATATGAATTTTGACCGGATGATGGAGCTGGGCCGGAAGTTTGTAGAGCTGGATGCAGACAAGCCTCAGATCTTTTATATCTGGGGACATGCCTACGAAATGGACTTCCGTCCGGATTGCTGGATCAAGCTGGAAGAATTCTTCAAGCTGATCAGCAACCGGGATGATATCTTCTACGGAACCAATGCCGAGGTTCTGCTGTAAAGCATGCTGCCTATGAGAAAAAGAATTCTCAAGATCTACGCCGCCGTACTGGCGGTGTGCATTCCCTATCTGATCTGGTCGCTGACCACAGGCATCTATATTCCCTGTTTCTCCCTTGCTACCACAGGGCTTCAGTGCCCTGGCTGCGGTATTTCCCGGATGTTTCTGGCTTTGGCAAGATTGGATATTGCCGGAGCATTTTCCTACAATCCGGTGGTTTTTATACTGCTGATCCTGTGGAATACTATCGCAATTTTATGCTTTACTGAAAAAGTAAAATTTGTCCAGAGCAGGCGTTTTTTGTATTCCTCTCTATGGGTTTCTGTAACTGCTTTGACGATTTTCGGGCTCGTGCGAAACTTTTCTTGACAAAACAACATGCATAGGGTATGCTTAAACAGGAAAGAAGAAAAAAGAAAGAGGGTATTTCTTATGGTTTGTACAAAATGTGGTTTCACTAACGAAGCCGAAGCAAAATTCTGCGCCTCCTGCGGTGCAGCCCTGAGCGCTCCTGTGGTAGAGCCTGCCGCTGATACATATACGAATCCGGCAGATACCTACACCGCTCCTGTCCAGAACCCCACTCCGGTTTACAGCGCTCCTTATCAGGCTCCGGTTCAGAATGCTGCTCCTGTGCAGCCTGTTGCTCAGTCCGGCAAAGGCTTTGCTATTGCCGGCATGGTGTGCGGCATCGTCTCTCTGGTGTGCGTATTCCCCTTCATCACCGGTCTTCTTGGCATTATTTTCGGCGCTGTCGCCAAGTCCAAAGGTTTCCAGGGTGGTATGGCCACTGCAGGTATCGCCTGTGGTGCTGTCGGTCTCGGTCTGTGGCTGTTCTGGATCATCTTTGCCGCTCTGGCTTCTGTCGCCGCATTCTAAAATGTTTATACAAAAAAACCCGCCATACGGCGGGTTTTTTGCTGTCATAGAGAATAAGAACCCTTATGCCAAATTGCCAAATAGGATTTACATTTCCTTTTTCACATGCTATAATCGCATCAACACGCTAAAAAGGAGCTGTCGCTATGGAAAAATACGCATGGAAAGCCACGGTTAAAGAGGGCTGCATGGATGAGTATATCCGCCGCCACGACAATCTTCCGGAAGACATGAAGCAGCTGCTCCGGGAAGCCGGAATTTGTAATTACACCATCTGGAATGTAGGTAACGAGCTGTTCGGTTATTACGAATGCCGCAAGGGCGTGGATTTTGCGGCAAAGACGCAGAACGAAAGCCCCATTGTAAAGCGCTGGGATGCTTATATGTCTGACATCCTTATTATGGAAAAAGATCCCGTCACCGGCGCCCAACCACTGCTGCAGCAAGTGTTCTCCTTTGATTGAAAGGTATTTTCCCGCATACCCCATTGCATAGCAGAAAGAGAGCTCCATTATGACTATAAAAAGAACTTTATCCATCATCATTGTTCTTTTGCTTATACTGTCGCTGTGCGCCTGTGGCAGCAGCAATAGCAGCATCATAGTTTCCAGCAATCCTGACACATCTGGCAGCACTGCGGCAACTGCAGCATCAACCGCTTTTACCACCGCACCATCTACTGTTCCAACCTCAGCACCTGCAACGGTACCTGCCACAATTCCTGCCACCGAGGTCACAACTGCTCCTGTGACCCAGCCCCCTCATGTACATAGTTTCAGCTCTGCAACCTGTACTTCTCCTAAAACCTGTTCCTGCGGAGCAACCGAGGGCGAAGCGAATGGGCATGAATGGAAAGATGCAACCTGTTCTGAACCCCAAACCTGTACGGAATGCGGAGCGACCAGCGGAACAACCGCCGACCACAGCTTTTCCGATGGAAAATGTTCATATTGTGGTGAGAATGATCCTAATTTTAATCAGGAAACCATGGTATGGATTCCTACAAAAGGCGGCAAAAAATACCACACCCACGCAGGATGCAGCAATATGATCGATCCGGACCACGTTACGTTATCCCAAGCAGAGTCTATGGGCTTCACCCCCTGTAAACGGTGTCACTAAGCACAAAAAGGTCTGGCCAATAGGACTGTATCCTAAAGGCCAGTTTGAGAATATATTACCTATCGACAAAAAAACAGGCCTCTCTGTTGGCTCAAAAATACAGTAACCACAGATTGGTTTTCTGTGGTTTTAGTGCTATAATAGCAAGGTAGCCCTATTGGTTCGATAAACTGTGATAAAAAATTGACGGAGGATAAAGCAATGCAAAATATAATGAATATTGGCGTCTTGGGCGCAGGCACATGGGGCGTTGCTCTTGCAAGAATGCTGTGCAATGCAGGAAACTCAGTAACCGTTTGGTCTGCTATTGAAACGGAGATAGATAATCTTTTAGCAACTGGAAGGCATCCGAACTTTTTCGATGTGGATTTACCGAAGCAAATCGTATATACAAAGGATATCCGAGAAGCTTGTTCCGGTATGGATATATTAGTATTTGCTGTTCCGTCGCCCTTTGTTAGATCAACGGCAAGAAAGGCGGCACCTTATATAGTGGACGGACAGATAATCGTAGATGTCGCCAAGGGGATTGAAGCGGAAACACTCTATACGATGACAGAGATTATTGCAGACGAGCTTAGAAACCCTACGGTAAAGTTAGTTGCTCTGTCAGGTCCGACCCATGCAGAAGAAGTAGTTAAGGATCTTCCTACTGCTATCACATCGGCAAGTAACGATGCTGAGGCGGCAGCAACGGTTCAAAAGGTGTTTACTGTTGGCTGTATGCGAGTATATACCAACGATGACGTTCGCGGAGTAGAGTTGTGCGGTGCATTAAAGAACATTATTGCATTGGCTTCCGGCATTGCAACCGGACTCGGTTGCGGAGATAATGCAAAAGCCGCGCTTATTACGCGTGGAATTGCTGAGATTTCCCGTTTAGGTACCGCTATGGGATGCAGAGAGCAAACATTCGGAGGCCTGGCAGGCATCGGAGATCTGATCGTTACCGCAACCAGCATGCACAGCCGTAACAATCGTTGCGGTATGCTGATAGGACAAGGTGTTGCGGTCGATAAAGCGATCAAGCAGGTTGGTATGGTTGTTGAGGGCATCAATGCTTTACCCGCCGCCATTAGATTAGCTCAAAAATATAACGTGGAAATGCCGATTGTTGAAACAGTCGATGCAGTATGTAACGGCAGAGTGGAAGTTTCTACGGCTATTCAAAGACTGATGTCAAGGGAACTGAAATCCGAATTGAGAAGTTCTGCATTCAATCACATTTGATAACACCCCCTCTCTTGCCGGTTCTTTATATCTCTTAGCTGTTAATTCACTTGTCAATTTTCCTGACAAGCACTGCATTTGTAGATACAAATTCAAAATGGGGCTGTCGCATTTCGGCATTATCGCAAATAAAATGGGTAGAGGTATTGTTAATCAGCACCTCTACCTTTGCTTTTATTGAATTTTAAAAGAAATAAAAATGAAAAGGTCAGACCTTTTTTATTAAATCATGTGGTTATCTAATAGATCAAGCCATAAACTATGTTCGCAGATACCCCATACACGATCACTGGGCCTACTATTGTGAATAACGTCCAAGATAACCCCCTCTGCTTGTGTCAACTTAAGACGCAGTAATTTTTGCAAAAATATATACATTAAATCGGCGGTGTTTCTCTCTCAAAATTAAGTGTCTCCGAAGTTTTCAGATAAATTAATTTCAGATTTAGGGCTGCAGTTATACAATCGTTTATACATCTTACAAAAGTAGCTTATGTCATTAAAACCGCAAGATAAAGCAATACTTTTTAATTTTATATGCGGATTTGAGTTGATCATATTCCGCGCATGGCTGAGCCGAATTCTTGTCAGCATTTCAAATATGGTTATTTTATATTTTTTCTTAAAATCACAGCACAGCTTCGTTTTTGAATAAGGATAAACGGTTAAAACGTCTTCTAAGGTAATCATTTTTGAGTAGTTTTCTTCAAGATAATTATATACTTTCTCTATAGGTGAGTATCCTTTTTTGCAGGCTTCATCAAAATATGAGATGACGGCGGAAAAGGTCAATGCACACAGTGTTGATGTTTCATGGATGGTATCCACGATCTCATGCAGATTCTCAACAGTGGACTTGAACGATCCACTGTTTTTGTTTTTATATACACCAAAAACCCCAAGCTCATAATATTGTTGAATCTTTTCAAAACCATCCCCGCAAAATGAGATATAGGTCGTTTCAAAAAAATCATCAACCCCGTAGTATTCGTGGGGGATATGGGCGGCAATATAAAATAAATCGTTTTTGTTGATAATATATTGTTGTCCTTGAATATTTAAAACGCCGCTCCCAGAACTCACCAGGAAAATTTGATGCCTTTCGTACCCATTGATTCTTTTTATTCGGGACTGTTTACATCTATTCCCAATCGTTGTAAGATACAGCGGAAAAAATGACATCTGTCCTTTGTTATATATTTTTGTTTTCATAAAACCACCGTTTAAATATAATTATATTCTCTGCAATATTTTTACCTTGAAGAGCAGCTTTCTGTATAATATATTTATATTATAGAATGGATATGTTGTCAATTATACTTTATGCAATATACGCGGCAGAATGGAGAAATATATGAAAAAATACGAAAATTTAAATTGTATCAGCGAAAACAGGGAACCTCAAAGAGCATATTATATTCCCCAGAGCGGATGCACAATGCTTAACGGTATATGGGATTTTAAGTTTTTTGATTGTGATTTTGAAGAAGCTTATATAGAAAAGTCATGGACTAAAATCGATGTTCCATCATGTTGGCAGCTTCGCGGATACGAAAATCCCAACTATGCCAATGTATCCTATCCGTATCCCTATGACCCTCCGTATACTCCCAATAATAACCCGTTAGGTATATACAAACGCGGATTTGAAATACAGAACCCGGAACGGGATACATACATTGTTTTTGAAGGCGTATCAAGTTGTCTTGAGCTTTTTATTAACGATCGATATGTAGGCTATTCACAAGGTAGCCATCTGCAGGCCGAATTTAATATCAGCAACTATGTAAAAAAAGGTGTTAATACTGTTACCGCAAAGGTAAGAAAATGGTGTTTGGGCAGCTATCTTGAAGATCAGGATTTTTTCAGATTTAACGGAATTTTTAGAGATGTGTATCTTCTGTCAAGGCCCAAAGGTCATATCAGAGATATTAATATAACAACGGATGGCAATCATATCAATGTCGTTTTTGAAGGAAGTGCCCAAATATCCTTGTTTGATGCTGAAGGCCAACTTCTCAAAAAAACTTCTGCAAAAAATACAGCGAAGTTCATTGTAAAAAATCCTGTTAACTGGAATGCGGAAAAGCCGTACCTTTATGAGCTTTTGTTTGAATATGAGGGTGAAGTTATTTCGCAGAAAGTTGGATTTGTTTCTTATACGATAGGCGAAAACTATGAGTTTTTGGTAAACGGAACTGAAGTGAAGTTAAAAGGTGTAAATCATCACGATACTCATCCAACAACCGGATGGGCAATAACAGAAGATGACATTAAAAAAGATTTGCTCCTGATGAAAAAACTCAATATCAATACAATCAGAACTTCTCATTATCCTCCGTCACCCAAATTTCTTGAAATGTGCGACGAGCTTGGATTTTATGTTATGCTTGAAACGGACCTTGAAATCCACGGAGCGGTAAATAGAGAAGCAGGCAGTTGCGGTTATGACTGCCTTAATAATCCAGAATGGCCTTGCTCAAATCCTTTTTGGAAAGATGCTTTTGTTGAACGAATGCAACGCGCCTATCAAAGGGACAAAAACCACTGTTCTATTTTTGCGTGGTCAACAGGAAATGAAAGCGGACACGGCGATAACCATGTTGCAATGATAGAATATATAAGAGCGCATGATAAGAATCGTCTTGTACATTGTGAGGATGCCTCTCGTACATCGGAAATGTCGGAATTTTACCGCACCAATACCACGCATTATGCCGACAGGGTGGATGTTTACTCTAAGATGTATGAGTGCATAGATCAAATAAAACTAAAGTTAGAAAACCCTGATTTTAAACATCCGTACTTTCTATGTGAATATTCTCATGCAATGGGCAACGGCCCCGGAGATATCTGTGATTATTGGGAACTTGTATATGCTCACAAAAAGTTTATTGGCGGATGTGTGTGGGAATGGGCAGACCATACGGTAGTAGAGAATGGAGTGCCTAAATATGGCGGTGATTTCAAGGGTGAGCTTACCAATGACGGTAACTTCTGTGCAGACGGTATGGTTTTTCATGACAGAACATTAAAAGCAGGCTCACTTGAAGTAAAAGCAGCATATCAATATATGGACTGCGTGCTTTCAGGAGATGAAATTATTGTTCTAAACAGATACGATTTTACCAATCTTTCAGAATACAAGTTTGAATATCAGATAAAGGTTGACGGGGACACTAAAGAGGAAAAAACTCTTATTCTTGATATTAAACCCAAGCAGACAGCAAAAATAAAAATTACGCTGCCGAAAGAATGTGTGCTCGGTGCATATGTTCACTGCTATTTGTATGATAAGTTGGGGTATTGTGTTGCACAGAAACAACTGGAAATCCCTGCTTTGCTACGGAAAAAGAATATTGTATCTGAAGCAGCAGAAGCAACAGAAGATGATAGCTTTATCACATTTAAGGGAGAATGTTTTTGCTATACATTTTCAAAGAATTTCGGTACATTCGTAAGCCTTGTGAAATACGGTGAAGAGCAGCTAAAAGCACCGATCAGAATAACATCAATGCGCGCACCGATTGACAACGAAAGAAACGTCAAGCAGGATTGGTACTGGTACAATGAATGGCAGGGAGAAAACCTCGACAAACAGTTTGACAAGGTGTATGAATGCACTTTAAACGGATCTGAGGTTACGGTTAAGGGTAGTCTTGCAGGTGTTTCAAGAACTCCGTATTTCAGATACACAGTAAAATACACTGTGATGTCAGACGGTGAAATACATGTTACACTTGACGGAAAAGTCAAAGACAAATGTAAATGGCTGCCGCGCCTTGGTTTTGAAATCAAAACTGCTTATGAAAAATCAGATTTTAGTTATTACGGTATGGGCCCATATGAAAACTACTGCGATATGTACCATGCTTCAATGGTTGATTGGTACAAAAGCAGTGCAGACGATGAATATGTAAATTACATAATGCCTCAAGAGCATGGCAATCATATCAAAACAAAGTTTCTTGCTATCAAGAACGGTTTATCCTTTGAAGCAGCAGAAAGCATGGAATTTAACATCTCGCATTATACAGCCGAAATGCTTATGCAGGCAAATCATCAGGATGAACTCATAAAATCGGATTGTACTAATATACGTATTGATTACAAAAATTCCGGCGTTGGTTCTAACTCCTGTGGACCCGCACTTTTGGAAAAATATCGGCTCTCGGAAAAAGAAATTCACTTTGAATTTTTAATAAAATAACGCGAGTAAGTTAAAAAGGCTAGATTACACAGATATAAAAAATGAGCAGCCATCTTTGGCTGCTCATTTCAGCATTTGACAAATCCAATACACAACCCCATACACCACACTCGCCACTGTGCCGTACACAATTACAGGTCCCTATGGGCTTTGCTTCCTCTGCTCATTTAGTCGTATAAAAAGGGATGCGCATGCTTGTGCTTCTCAAAGATCTGGGCAACAGCATCCTTGTCCAGCCAGTCCAGTTTATAGGCTTCTGTCATGGATTTAAACTGGCCATCTTTGTAAGCTAACATCTTTTGACTGTTGCCATAACTGAAAATGTACGGCCCAACCTTTTCCGCGCTAATCACCGCTAAATATACAAACGGTCCGTTAATGTAGCCCACAGTACAGTCACTATATGTACCGTAGGAATCAATTGATAATTCATCTTCAGAAAGATCCCAAGCAGGACCTAAATACGCAATATATGCTTTTATAATGTCACTCTCTAAATTCTCGTCAATCTCAAAATTCATGTTGCTCTCAGAATTTGAGGTGTCTTCAGAATTCGTGATACCTTCGGAATTCGTGTCACTCTCAGAGTTTATGGGGCTTTGGCAGCCCACAGCGCACAACATCAGCACCATAGCCAAAAAGATTGCGATTAGTTTTTTCATAACATTACCTCCTTATCATGTCTCATTTTGTTTGCCCCTTGTGTTTTTTCGCCGGACACCCCAGAGGGGGTGTCTCTGCAATCAAAACAATGTGGTTGTCCAGTAAATCAGCCCATATACCACGCTGGCGCTGATACCATAAACAATGACAGGCCCTGCGATGGTGAACATTTTCGCCCCAACGCCAAGGATGAAGCCTTCTGCTTGTGTCAACTTAGGACGCAGTGTTTTTTGTCGTAATTAGAAAGTATTTATCGAGGTAGGCCGAAATCTACAAAAAACCATTTCTTATTGTTCACCGCTTTGTGATATGCCGCTGAACATATTTCCACCGTCACGGATAACAAAATCAGTCGTCATCTCTTGCGCGCCCATATTATTTCCCCCTGCATTACCGGGTCTGTTTCCTTCCGGCATTTCAGGACGGTTGCCACCTTCCGGAGGGTTAAATCCTTCAGGAGGAGTTCCACCCTGTGGTGGTATAAATTCTTCCGAAGGATTGCCGCCTTCAGGCGGTTGCCCTCCATCCGCAGGCGGCTGCATATTGTCTGGATGTTCCGGTCGATTCATTCCGCCAGATCCCATTCCGGGACCACCCATCATACCACCGGAACTACCTGCAAGCTGTTTTTCGTTGCTCCAAAGCGTGTAGTTTCCCGCTTTCAGATTGGGGCCACTGAAAATTAAAATGGAATATGCATTTTCAGGTTTCGTCTCCAAAATCACCTTGCCGCTTTGATCCTTCATCGTGACGGTTTCGCTGCCGGCCTGCTTTTGCGCAAAGTTAAACACAGCATAATTCTGTCCGCCAACCTCAATCTGATCCAGCATATGGCCAGTTGCGATTACTGTTCCGCCATTGATGTGGATACCCATATCGGAGTCAACACCGGCATCGGCACTATTGGAGCAAGCTGCAGCAACCACTGTACCGCCATTGATCACCAGCCAGCCGTTAGAATCGATACCATCACCTTCGCCGGTTTCTCCTGTGACCTTAATGGTCAGCTTACCACCATTGACAGTAGTAACGGAAACACCATCTTCGTTGGTATTGATACCGTCATTACCGGACTCGATGCGAATGTCACCGCCATTGACGGTAAGATGCATTTCGCTGTCAAGACCTTCGTTTTTAGCCTTTATGTTCAGCACGCCGGTGTTTTCCTTGCCGCCAAAGATATTCATAGACCGCTTGGAATAGAATGCACCATCGTACTTGTGCAGCTTGTCCGCATCCTCAACCTCGGTCTTATCGTCATTCAGAACAACGGAGTCCGGCTTATAGATTTTTTCCACATAGGAGCCGTTCACGGTATTGACTGTTCCGTCGGCAATGATCACATTGGCACCGGCTGCGGAGGTATCTACATCCTTAGATGCCTTCTCGGTATCATCAGTTCCGCACTCATAGACATTGTAGAAAATCACTGCAGGGGCAACCTCGCAAGTGATATCTACGCCATTCAAAATCAGTGTTACCACCGCATCAGGGTCTTTCTTAGCCTCATCACCCAAGTCTACTGCGATCTGTCCAAGGGACAGCTTACCGTTCAGGCTATAAACTCCGGGTTTTGTAATATGCACCACAGTATGTGCAGCCGCCTCATCCGAAGAATGGGCATCCTTTTCGTCGCCCTCACCGTAAGTAAAGTCCTTGCCGGATTCATAGTAAACAATATCATTCGCTGTATAGACCGCAGCGGTAACATCTGTGCTAACCGCAGCTCCGTCCACAGTGATTCCGCTATCGCTCAGAACGATTTGCATCGCATCGT
>SVKX01000019.1 GCA_015068225.1 Oscillospiraceae bacterium | reverse complement strand
GCTCCTGCAGGTTATGGCCAACACCGGGGATATAAGCGGAAACTTCCATACCGTTGGTCAGACGCACACGGGCGATCTTACGCAGAGCGGAGTTCGGCTTCTTGGGGGTGGTGGTACGAACAGCAGTGCAAACACCACGCTTCTGGGGGGAAGGCAGAGTAGTAGCCTTGTTCTCCAGAGTGTTCAGACCTCTCTGCAGAGCAGGAGCGGTGGACTTGTAGGTGACCTGCTGACGGCCATGCTTAACAAGCTGATTAAAAGTAGGCATCAAATTTCTCCTTTCTTTTGTTCTCACCGTAAGGTGGGTTATCTATTCTACGGGTACCCCCGATAGAACCAAATCAGTCCACGACAGCAGCCGCCGCGGCGCCCACGTCGATTCCGCAGGCATGGCCCAGATCCTGCATACTTTGGACCCAGGCATAGGATACATGATTCATTTTACACTGGGCCTCAATGGGCTCAGTAAGGGCCGGATCTGCGTTTCGGGCAAGAAAAACCTGCCTGGCAGCACCGTTATTTAGGGCTTTTCGGAGCTGTTTTGCCCCTACAACCACCCGAAAACCGGTGATTTTCGCCAAATTCCCGCATTCCGGGATCATACAATCATTTTTAGTGTCCATACAAGATGATATTATACGCAATATTTTAGAAAAGTCAACAAATTTTCCAAAAAATTTTACCGGAATATCACAAATATCAATGCTCCTCCCCTACCCAGCAAAGCCGCCATCCTTTTGGGATGGCGGCCTCATTTTCTTAATACCGCTGGGGAATCTGAATACAGAACTCCACGCCCTGATCCAGGTTTTGCACGTTGCACTTGCCACCGTGCAGCTGCACCAGATTCTTCACAATGGCAAGCCCCAGTCCGGTTCCTTTGCCGTTTCTGGCACTGTCCGTCCGGTAGAAAACCTCCCAAACCTTTTCCAGTGCCTCCTTGGAAAAGCGCTCCGCATCGTTATATATCCGGAGCTCCATTGTCGGCGGGGTCCACTGGGTGGTGACCCGAATGCTCCCCCCCTCCGGGGTGTATCGCACCGCATTGCTTACCAGATTTCTTACGATCTGTTCCATCCGGCCTTCATCCGCATACAGAGGGTTGTTAAATCCCAGATCCATTTCCACATGCAGGGACTTTCGCTCGATCTCCATGCTCAGCTTGCCAAATACATCCTGAATCATGGCAGAAAGATCGAATTCATCCCTTGCCAGCGTCACCTTGCCGGCCTCCAGACGGGAAAGCTCCAGCATTTCCATCACCAGAGTATCCATCCGTTTTGTCTCGGAGAGGATGTTCTCCAGATATTGCTCCCGCTTTTCCTCCGCGATATGGGCCTGTAACCCTTCGGCGTAGCAGCTTATAATCGCAAGGGGTGTTTTCAGTTCATGGGCAATACCAGACACCATCTGCCGACGGTTTTCCTCATTTTTCCGAGCATATTCCATTTGTTGTTCCATTTGGGATAGCTCATTGTCCTTTTTACGCAAAAGGTCGTTGCGCTCGTTCAGGTTTTCATCCAATTCCCGCATTCGCTGTCCCAGCTGTTCTGTCTCTGCCCATTGGGCGCACAACTGAACACTGTTATAAAAACCTGCATTCAGCCTGTTCAATGGACGGATCAATTTCATGTATATGATACACAGTACTACCAGAAGAAGCATTACCATCAACGTAAAAGTAATGACATAATCCCGGGTCATTTCATCCATAGCAATAAGCAGCGGATAATAGACTGCTACCACAGAAACAGTCAATCCTTCCGGCTCTCCGTCCGCACTGATACCTGTCATCCTCACGTGATCAAAAAGAACACACTGCGTTACATCCCATTGATTTGCACCATTTCTGCCCTCCTGCAGCAGTGTCAATGTATTGTCGTAGCGCACTCCCCGATACCAAATCTCGCGTTCATCCTGGAAGTCATGATATTCGGGGTAACTCGTAAGAACTGTCACCAATTCCTTTGACGGATCTGCTTCCCCCACATAAAGTTCCTGCCAATACCCATCAAGCCACCATTTGTCATTTGCACGCGGACGGGTACAATCTACTTTTACCGGGATCATTCTGGTTCCTTCAAAATAACCGGTGATTTTTAAATGTCTGGGCCATAGGGGCTCACCCGTTGGTCCCACTGCTTTTATCCGATCATCCAGCTCCTCAAATTCCTCCAGATCAATCCAGGCCCATCCTTCATACGCCCGTCCACTTGTCATCTTGTCTTTTTGAATTTCATATTGAAACCGAAGAAAGTCCTGACTCTGCCACCGTGTTTCTCCACTGTCGTCCATCACCATGATCGCGCTCCGGAGAGAGAAAAGACTGCTCTTTTCAAAGAAATAATCGCCATCATTTGACAATCTCAGCGCATCCAGTACCTTATACTCAAAATCCTCTGCAGAATCCGTTGTGCCGGTTCGAATTCTTTCTGCCACTCTCTGCGCAAACAAAGATGATTCTTCCGATATAATTTGATCCGCCCGCATGTAGGTCATGCAGCCCATGCAGGCAGCCCAAAGCAGCACCATCGCCAGCGTCAGCATCCAGGTTATGGCTTTAAAGGATTTCCCTCTTCTACTTTTCATTTTTTACCTCCAATCTGTATCCTACCTTGATCACGGTCTTAATACAATCCGCATGCTCTCCCAGCTTTTCCCGCAGCCGTTTAATATGGGTATCCACCGCTCGGGACTCACCCTCATAATCGTAGCCCCAGCACTTTACCAGCAGCTGCTCCCGGCTCAGCACTAGATTTTTGTTCTTCATCAGGCATTCCAGAAGTGCGTATTCTCTGGGCGTCAGCTTCACCTCATTTTCCCCTGCAAACACCTGACGGGAAGACAGCCGCAGGGTCAATTCTCCCGCTGTCAGCACATCTCCGGTCATCATATTTCCTCTGCGCCGCTTGATCAGCGCGGACACCTTGGCATACAGCACGCTAAGAGAAAAGGGCTTGGTCATGTAGTCATCCGCCCCTAATTCATAGCCATACAGCTTATCCTCCTCATCGGAGAGCGCAGTCAGAAAGATAATAGGCGCGTCGCTGTCCTTTCGCAGAATTCTGCACACGGAAAGACCATCCAGTCCCGGCATCATAATATCCAGCAGCACCGCATCAAAGTCCCCCTCCTGTGCCAGTGCCAGAGCCTGCATGCCATCTGCTGCTTGTGTCACCCGGTCACCTTTGCTGAGAAAATAATCGGTCAGGATCTCCCGCAGCTTATCCTCATCCTCTGCGATTAAAACATGATAGTCCATGGCCTACCACTCCTTTCACCCATATCCTAAACGGCGTGTGTGTACTCTTTGTGTCAATATCATACCATATTGCAAAATTTTTTCAATTCCTTCTCTGGTTCACCCTATATTGGCGCAAAAATCCCGTGCATCCTTTCGGATGCACGGGATTTTTATTTGCTTTAGATCACTTCTTCAGCGGATTCTTCTGCCATCCGGGGTGCGGGAGTGACACCGGGCTTATAGTCCCGATATGCCATCAGGCCGGAGCCGGCAGGGATCAGCTTGCCGATAATGACATTCTCCTTCAGGCCAACCAGATGGTCCACCTTGCCCTTAATAGCGGCATCGGTCAGGACCTTGGTGGTCTCCTGGAAGGATGCAGCGGACAGGAAGGAATCGGTAGCCAGAGAGGCCTTGGTAATACCCAGCAGCATTGCAGATGCGCTGGCCAGCTTCAGGTCCTCCTCGCCGGCGTCGATGCGGGCCTGAACAGCCGCATTGGCGTCTTCGAACTCAAAGTTGTCAATGACCGTACCGGTCAGCAATGCGGTATCGCCGGGATCTTCCACCCGAACCTTGCGCATCATCTGGCGGATAATGACCTCGATATGCTTATCGTTGATCTCAACGCCCTGCTGACGGTAAACAGCCTGAACAGACTGGACCAGATAATCCTGCACAGCCTCCACGCCGGAGATCCGCAGAACATCCTGGGGATACAGAGCACCATCGGTAATGGGCTCGCCCTTCTGGACACGCTTGCCATTAACTACCTTCAGACCGATGGAGTAAGGCACCTGATAGGTCTTGACCTCACCGTCATCCGCAGTAACGGTAATGTTACGCAGAGCGGTACGGTGGCTGTCGTCAATAGCGACCACACCCGTGACCTCAGAAATCTGGGCCATCTTCTTGGGGCGGCGGGACTCAAACAGTTCCTCAACTCTGGGAAGACCCTGGGTGATATCGTCACCCGCGACGCCGCCGGAGTGGAAGGTACGCATGGTCAGCTGAGTACCGGGCTCACCAATGGACTGAGCAGCGATAATACCGACTGCCTCGCCCAGATCCACTTCCTTGGAAGTAGCCAGGTTCATGCCGTAGCACTTGGCGCAAACACCGCTTCTTGCGCGGCAGCCAAGGACAGTACGAATATAGATCTTCTCAATGCCGGCGTTCTCAAACTTCTCAGCATCCTCGGGAACCATCATTACATCCTTGGAATGAACCAGTTCGCCGGTGACAGGATGCAGCACATCATTCACCGGATAACGGCCGCGGATACGGTTGCCGAAGGAATCGACAATATCGCCGTTCTTGTCGTAGACCGCACCTACCCAGATACCGTTAGTGGTGCCGCAGTTGTGCTCACGGATGATCACATCCTGAGAAACGTCAACCATTCGGCGGGTCAGGTAACCGGAGTCAGCGGTACGAAGAGCGGTATCGGTCATGCCCTTACGAGCGCCTCTGGAGGAAATAAAGTACTCCAGAACACTCAGGCCTTCACGGAAGTTCGCCTTAACAGGAATCTCGATGGTACGGCCGGCGGTATCGGCCATCAGGCCACGCATACCGGCCAGCTGACGGATCTGAGCCATGCTACCACGGGCGCCAGAGTCAGCCATCATGTAGATGGGGTTGAACTCATCCAGATTGCCCTGCAGAGCGCCGGTAACATCGGCAGTGGTCTTTTCCCACTGCTGAACTACCAGACGGTAACGCTCCTCGTTGGTGATGAAGCCCTGACGGTAGAACTGCTCAATCTCCACGACCTTTTCTTCGGCTTCCTTGACCAGCTGATACTTGATCTCAGGAACCACCATATCCGCAATGGACACGGAAATAGCGCCCTTGGTGGAGTATTTGTAGCCCAGAGCCTTAATGCGGTCCAGCATTTCTGTAGCGACAGTGAAGCCATGCTTACGGATACACTTGTCAATGATCTTACCCAGCTGCTTTTTGCCAACCAGGAAGTCCACTTCCAGATCGAAAGCATGGTCAGGATCGTTGCGGTTGACAAAGCCCAGATCCTGAGGAATGGGCTCATTGTAAATCAAACGGCCAACGGTAGCGTTGATGATCTTATACTCTGTCTTTCCATCCACTTCCTTGCTGTAACGGACAAGGATGGGAGCATGCAGGCCAATGGCACCATCAGCGTAAGCCGCGATGGCCTCCTCCACGCTGGAGTAGGCATGCTTGGGACGGAAGGTTGCGGGCTGCTTGCCCTCGGCCTTCAGCGCCTTATTGGCTGCCACGAACTCATCGGCATCCACCACCTGGCCCTGCTCCCACAGGGAGTCACCGGCATCGGCGATAACCACTTCTTCAGCGCCCTTTTCAGCCTTACCAAGTCTGGTATAGGTCAGGTAGTAAGCGCCCAGGATCATATCCTGCGTGGGAACGGTGACAGGCTTGCCGTCCTGAGGACGGAGCAGGTTGTTGGCAGACAGCATCAGAAGTCTTGCTTCTGCCTGAGCCTCAGCGGACAGGGGTACATGGATAGCCATCTGGTCGCCGTCAAAGTCGGCGTTAAATGCGGTACAGCAAAGAGGATGCAGCTTCAGTGCGCGGCCTTCCACCAGAATGGGCTCGAATGCCTGAATACCCAGACGGTGCAGGGTAGGCGCACGGTTCAGCATAACAGGGCGGTCCTTGATGATCTCATCCAGGGCGTCCCAGACCTCGGTCTTGCCCTTGTCGATCATCTTCTTGGCGGACTTGATATTATTGGCCAGGCCGTCGGCTACCAGCTTCTTCATCACGAAGGGCCGGAACAGCTCAATGGCCATTTCCTTAGGCACGCCGCACTGATACAGCTTCAGCTCAGGACCGACAACGATAACGGAACGACCGGAGTAGTCAACACGCTTACCCAGCAGGTTCTGACGGAAGCGGCCCTGCTTACCCTTCAGCATATCGGAAAGGGACTTCAGCGCACGGTTGTTTGCGCCGGTGACCGCACGACCGCGGCGGCCGTTGTCGATCAGGGCATCCACAGCCTCCTGCAGCATACGCTTCTCGTTGCGGACAATGATATCGGGGGCGTTGAGCTGAATCAGTCTCTTCAGACGGTTGTTACGGTTGATGACCCGGCGGTACAGGTCATTCAGGTCAGAGGTGGCGAACCGGCCGCCATCGAGCTGGATCATGGGGCGGATATCCGGCGGGATCACCGGCAGCACATCCATGATCATCCAGCTGGGCTTGTTGCCGGATTCCCGGAAGGCTTCCACAACCTCCAGACGCTTGACAAGACGCAGCTTCTTCTGGGAAGATGCCGTCTTCAGCTCTTCACGCAGCTGCTGGGAAAGGGTCTCCAGATCGATCTGCTCCAGAAGCTCCTTGACAGCCTCTGCACCCATACCGGCCTTGAAATCGTCCTCGTACTTTTCCCGCATGTCGCGGTATTCCTTCTCGGTGAGCACCTGATTCACAGAAAGAGGTGCGTCGCCGGGATCGGTGACGATATAAGCAGCAAAATACAGAACTTTCTCCAGAACCTTGGGGCTGATGTCCAGAATCAGACCCATACGGGAGGGAATGCCCTTGAAATACCAGATATGGCTGCAGGGAGCGGCCAGCTCAATATGGCCCATCCGCTCGCGGCGGACCTTGGCTTTGGTCACTTCTACGCCGCAGCGGTCGCAGACCTTGCCCTTGTACTTAATCTTCTTATATTTACCGCAGTGGCACTCCCAGTCCTTGGTCGGTCCAAAAATCTTTTCGCAGTACAGACCGTCCCGCTCGGGCTTCAGGGTGCGGTAGTTGATGGTCTCCGGCTTTTTGACTTCGCCGAAGGACCATGCCCGGATCATTTCCGGGGATGCTATGCCAATTTTAATGGCATCAAAGGTGGCATCTGCCATACTCACGCCTCCTTAATCTTCATATGCGTCGGCATCTGCATCATTTGCGTCGCCAAACACATCCATAATATCTTCCGGACCATCCTCATCAATGATAAAACCGGATTCCAGCACCTCATCGGTGTCCACCACTGTGATCTGCTCGCGATCGGCGGTGTAGACGATCTCATCGTCCTCATCCTCGTCCTTCAGCTCGATCTCATTGCCCATTTCATCCAGCACCCGGATATCCAGACACAGAGCCTGCAATTCCTTGACCAGAACCTTAAAGGATTCGGGAACACCGGGCTTGGGAATATTGGCACCCTTGACGATGGCCTCGTAGGTCTTGACACGGCCGGTGACATCGTCGGACTTGACGGTGAGGATCTCCTGAAGGGTATAAGCAGCGCCGTAAGCTTCCAGCGCCCAGACTTCCATTTCGCCGAAACGCTGACCGCCGAACTGGGCCTTGCCGCCCAGAGGCTGCTGGGTAACCAGAGCATAAGGACCGGTGGAACGGGCGTGGATCTTATCGTCGACCAGATGGTGCAGCTTCAGGTAGTAGGGGTAACCAACGGTGACCAGATTGTCAAAGGGCTCACCGGTACGGCCGTCATAGAGGACGGTCTTGCCGTCTTCCCGCAGACCGGCCAGCTTCAGGGTCTCACGGATATCCTTCTCGTTGGCACCGTCAAACACAGGTGTAGCGACCTTCCAGCCCAGCGCCTTGGCAGCGTAGCCCAGATGGACCTCCAGCACCTGACCAATGTTCATACGGGAAGGCACGCCCAAGGGGTTCAGCACCACATCCAGAGGAGTGCCGTCGGGCAGGAAGGGCATATCTTCCTCAGGCAGAACACGGGAAACAACACCCTTGTTACCGTGACGACCGGCCATCTTATCGCCAACAGAGATCTTACGCTTCTGAGCAATATAAACACGGACAGACTTGGTAACACCGGGGGCCAGCTCGTCGGAATTCTCCTTGGTGAAGACCTTTACATCTACAACGATGCCGCTTTCGCCATGGGGCACCTTCAGGGAGGTATCACGGACTTCTCTTGCCTTTTCGCCGAAGATGGCGCGGAGCAGCCGCTCCTCAGGAGTCAGCTCGGTCTCACCCTTGGGGGTGACCTTGCCGACCAGATAGTCACCGGAGCGAACCTCGGCACCCACGCGGATAATGCCGTTCTCGTCCAGATCCTTCAGGGTATCCTCACCCACATTGGGAATATCACGGGTGATCTCCTCGGGTCCCAGCTTGGTATCCCGGGCTTCGGTCTCGTGTTCTTCAATGTGGATGGAGGTAAAGACGTCTTCTTTTACCAGACGCTCATTCAGCAGAATGGCGTCCTCGTAGTTGTAGCCTTCCCAGGTAACGAAGCCGATCAGCACGTTCTTACCCAGAGCGATCTCACCGCCGGAGCAGGAGGGACCGTCCGCAATGATCTGCTCTGCCTCTACCCGCTCGCCCACCTCAACAATGGGGCGCTGGTTGATGCAGGTGCCGGCATTGCTGCGGGCAAACTTGGTCAGGTTATAGGTCTTAACCTCACCGTCATCATAAGCGACAGTGATCTCGGTAGCGCTGACCTGCATGACAGTACCGGTCTTCTCGGCCTTGACACAGACCTCGGAGTCCACAGCAGCCTTATGCTCGATGCCAGTGGCAACGACAGGAGGCTCGGTAGTCAGCAGAGGAACTGCCTGACGCTGCATATTCGCGCCCATCAGAGCACGGTTCGCATCGTCGTTCTGCAGGAAGGGAATAAAGGAAGTAGCAATGGAGATCATCATTCTGGGGGATACATCGATGTAATCGATCATTTCCCGATCCACTTCAATAATCTCATTGCGGTGGCGGCAGGTAATACGGGTATTGATAAGGCAGCCGTTTTCATCCAGAGGCTCATTGGCCTGACCGATGTAGTAATCGTCCTCCACATCTGCGGTCATATATGCCACTTCCTGGGTCACAAAACCGGTAGCCTTGTCCACCTTGCGGTAGGGTGCTTCCACAAAGCCGTACTCATTGATCTTGGCAAAGGTAGCCAGATAGTTGATCAGGCCGATGTTGGGACCTTCGGGGGTCTCAATGGGGCACATACGGCCGTAATGGGTATAGTGAATATCGCGAACATCAAAGGATGCGCGCTCACGGCTCAGACCGCCGGGGCCCAGAGCAGACAGTCTGCGCTTATGGGTCAGCTCAGCCAGGGGGTTGTTCTGATCCATGAACTGGGACAGAGGGGAAGAACCGAAGAACTCCTTGATCACAGCCGTCACAGGACGGATATTGATCAGGCTCTGGGGGGTAACAGCGTCCAGATCCTGCACGGTCATGCGCTCACGGATGACCCGGTCCAGACGGGAGAAGCCGATGCGGAACTGGTTCTGCAGCAGCTCACCTACGCAGCGCAGACGGCGGTTGCCCAGATGGTCAATGTCATCTGCTGTGCCAACGCCCACAGCCACACAGTTCAGATAGTTGATGGATGCCATAATGTCATCCACAACGATATGCTTGGGGATCAGATCGTCGATCCGCTCAGCGATGGCCTCCTCCCAATTCAGGTCGGGAGTTTCCAGCATTTCCTTCAGCACGGAGAAGCTGACCTTCTCACGGACGCCGTAAATGGCAGGATCAAAGTCCACAAAGCGGGACATATCCACCATGTTGTTGGAGAAAACGCGGACCTTCTGATCGCCGACCTTGATGACCGCTTCATTAACGCCACGGTCGCTGAGCTCATGAGCCCGATCGCGGGTAATAAAGTCGCCGGGCATAGCCAGGATCTCGCCGGTCATAGGATCGGCGATGGGCTCTGCCACCTCCTGACCGGACAGGCGGGACCAGATGTCCATCTTCTTGTTGAACTTGTAGCGGCCGACCTTGCTCACATCATACCGATGGGCATCAAACAGCAGGCCCTCCAGATGGGCAATAGCAGTTTCCACCGTGGGAGGCTCACCGGGACGCAGCCGGCGGTAGATCTCAAGCAATGACTCTTCTCTTGTCTTGCAGGGATCCTTCTCCAAAGTAGCCACGATCCGCTCGTCCTCGCCAAACAGAGCCTTAATCTGCTCATCGGTCTGCACGCCCATAGCGCGGATCAGACAGGTAATGGGAAGCTTGCGGTTCTTGTCAATACGGACCCAGAATACATTATTATTGTCAGTTTCATATTCCAGCCATGCGCCGCGGTAAGGAATCACCGTAGCGGTGTAGGTATGCTGGTCTGCCTTGTCTACCTCATGGCCATAGTACATACCGGGGCTACGAACGATCTGAGAAACAATGACACGCTCTGCACCGTTGATCACAAAGGTGCCGCCGTTGGTCATGATGGGGAAATCTCCCATGAAGATCTCCTGCTCCTTGATCTCATCGGTCTCGGTGTTGCGCAGGCGCACCCGCACCTTAATGGGCTTTGCATAGGTTGCGTCCCGCTCCTTGCACTCCTCGATGGTGTACTTGGGCTTTTCGTCCATGGAGTAATCCAGGAAGCTCAGCTCCAGCTTACCGGAGAAGTCGGTAATGGTGCCAACATCCTTGAAAACTTCCCGCAGTCCCTCATTGAGGAACCACTCATAGGAGTCCTTCTGGATCTTCAGCATATTGGGGATCTGAAGGATCTCATCGTACTTCGCGTAAGACTTACGCATGGTCTTGCCGAACTTTACGTCCTTGACCATTGCCATATGGATCATCACAGCCTTTCTTTTGGCTTTCGCCTGAATGTGTGTTGCTCAAGATTTGATACGCATGGAGCCGTTGTCAGAAATGTACATCTTTGCACTTGACATTGGCCATTTTCCGTGTTAGAATACCCATGCTGGGGTAAAGTGCATAAAAGGGCATACTATCACAGTATGGAATACCATTGTACATGATTTTATTTTATTTGTCAATCCACAATTTGCTTTTTTACCGGGGAATTTCTCCGGTTTTTCTTTTTATGTACGCAAAAGGCTGCGGCAAACTCAGTTTGCCGCAGCCTTTTTATCAAATTCAATTTATCACAGAGCCGAATAGCCAAAGCTGTTGACCAGAGCATCCAGCCGGATCCCCTGCTTACAGTAGGGACACTCCTTATAATCAAAGCTTGCGTAATCGGGAAGATCCTCCACACTGTACACAGAACGGACAGGATGTCCCTCTACCTCGTCTACCGCCCGATAAATGGCGGCAACGCCAGCAACATGACCACCATAGTAGCCAATGGCCTCAATAGCCCGCTTGGCGGTATAGCCTGTGGTGACTGATGCCATCAAGATCAGCACATGCTTATTCTTAAGCATAGGCAGAATATTATCCCGGAATATCATCTGAGAATTCGCGTTATACTCCGGCTCCACCACATAGATCGTCTGATGCTGATTGATGGTCATAAAGCCTGTTTTTGTCAGTTCTTCCGCAACACAGGCGCCCAAAACCGCTGTGCCATCCAGACAGAGGATGGTGTCCACAGGGGTATTGTTGATAAAATGGGTCACCAGTTCCCGGGCCGTCTCCTTCGCTTCGCTAAGGCGGGTCTTCTGATATGTAATATCTATATAATAATTAATGTGACTGTGATTGGTGGCAAAGTGACCTCTGGCCAGCCGCAGGGGCACCTTTCCGTGTTGGACGGGCAATCTGGTAATCTCGATCATGTATTTGTCCTCCTTGCAGATATCATAAAAAAAGAAAGCGCTTCAGTCATCCGGCAGAAGCGTTTTTGCCGGATGCACTAAAAACGCTTTTTTTCATTATACCCCAAACCGCAGTATGATTGCAAGAAAAAATTACCCGTTAATTCATCCAAATTTTATTTCGTTGTGTTGTGCAGATTGCCGTTTCCGCAAATCCGCCTCCTGCCGCAAAAACTGGTGGGCAATGATCCAGCAGATCTCCTTGGCGTCGATCATTTCGTGGACCTGCCGGAAGCTGACCCACTTGGCGCCATCCGTTTCTCCAGGCTGAAGAACAATCTGCTCAACAGGCGTCTGGCGGCACAGGGCGTAAAAATGATAGTGGGTATGGGAGTCCCGATCCGTTCCTATTATTTCAAACTCCTCCGGATCTGCCTGAATACCCGTTTCCTCATACAGCTCCCGGGCAATGGCAATGCGGCTGGTCTCCCCTGCCTTGGCCGCTCCACCGGAGTTTTCCCAAGTACCGGCAAAGCTTTTTCCCTTTGCTCTGCGGGTCATCAGAAGATTGCCCCTGCCGTCATAAATCCAGACACAGACCACAAGACCGTAGTCTCCCTCTTTCCAGGGTGTGCCCCGGCGATGTGTTCTTCCGGTCAGCTGTCCCTTGGCATCATAAACATCATTATATTCCATAGTATTAGTCCAATGTCTCTCCCAAATCCCGATAGGGGCTGTCCAGGGGACTTTCTCTGTCCGCTTCCTTTTGATAGCGGCCCACCACATTTGCCGCCAGCTCGACAGGCAGCAGTGTTCCCGCACCGGCCACACAGCCGCCGGGGCAGGCCATGCCCTCCAGCAAACAGCCGTTCAGCTTGCCAGCCTTCGCCAGTGTCATCAGCTTGCGGCATTCCCGCAATCCCTCGGCATGGGCGGTTTTCACCTCCAGATCCGGATTCGTCTTATGGATCAGGCTGGTGACTGCACTGGCCACACCGCCGGACACCGCAAAGCCTCTGCCGGAGGCAGAACCCTCATTCAGTGTCTCGCTGGATTCAATGGATTCAAAATTCACACCCTTGGCCTCGAACATGCCCTGCAGTTCTTCAAAGGTCAGCACAAAATCCACATCGGACCGAATATCCTCACGGATAGCCTCCAGCTTCTTGGCAGCACAAGGGCCTACGAATACCACTTTACAGCCGGGATGCTCCTTCTTCATCATTCTGGCTGTATATACCATAGGTGTCAGGGTCATGGAAATATTCTTTGCCTCACTGGGGAACAGCTTATAGATCATGGAATGCCACGCAGGACAGCAGGAAGTGGCCATATAGTCCTGCTCAGCAGGGACTTTTTCCATAAAGTCCTTGGCTTCCTCAATGGTGCACATATCCGCGCCCACTGCCACCTCTGTCACCCGCTCAAATCCCAGCATTTTCATAGCGGTGATAAACTTTCCGGGGGTAGAGTGCTTTCCAAACTGGCCGATAAACGCAGGCGCAACGATGGCAATGACCTGGTCTCCCTGCAGGATAGAGCGGATGACCTGGAATATCTGACCCTTATCCACAATCGCGCCAAAGGGGCAGCTTACCAGACACTGACCGCAGGCTACGCATTTATCCTGATTGATCTTCGCCCGGCCATGCTCGTCGGACTCAATGGCATCCATGCCGCAGGCAGTAGCACAGGGGCGCTCCAAATGAACAATCGCATTATACGGGCAGGCTTTGGCGCACTTGCCGCAACGGATGCATTTATCCAGATCGATGTAAGAGCGGTTATTGCGGATGGTAATCGCATCCCGGGGACACACCTTCTCGCAGGAGCGGGCAAGACAATTCTGACAGTAATTGCTGACCTTATACTGGTTGGTGGGGCAGGCATGGCAGGCATAGGGAATAATATTGATCAGAGGCGGCTCATAATACTGCTCAGCAACCGCAGCATGGTCCATACCCTCTGTCAGCAAATGTCGACTCTGGATAGGCCGGATATTCAGCCCCATAGCAAGGCGGACACGCTCACTGGCAATGGCCCGCTCCAGAAATACGCTTTCCCGATGCAGCGGCCGGTCACCGGGCACAATGATGTACGGCAGATCGTCCACGCCCTCATAACCTCGGCCGGAATAGGCCATTCTGGCCACTTCTGCAAAAACTTTCTTGCGAATATCTGTAATCAACGACGGAATTCCGCGCATAAGCTCTTCCTCCTGTTATCTGTGCAGTGCTTTTTTCAGCACCGGCACTATCAGCATCGCCACCGCGCCGCCAATCAGGGCTGTTACCAGCTGGGGTGCGGAAAACATGGCAGTAAATGTATCGATCTGGGGCTGCTTCAAAGGCAGTACACGGCACAAAAGCTGCACCACCACCAGATACAAAGCCAAAAACTTTCCAAGGGCTGCCCCTAACCATGCCAGCAGATTGCGCATGAGGCTGGAGCCGTGGGCAAAATGCAGAACCAGAACCAGTACGCTGTTACCCAGCGCAATCGCCGGAATCAGGGCAAACAGCTGAGGCCCGATGCCCAGCAAAAAAGCACATACAGGAGATACGATTGCTACCGTCAGGCCGCTCCAAAGTCCGCCCAGAAGCACTGCCACCGCCAGCACCGCATTCACGCAGGATCCGGTCACCAGCTGGCCCAGACCGGAGGTTGCCCATTGCAAAACGATCAGCAGCGCCAGCATCAATGCTGTCTGCGTGATCCAAAGTGTTTTATTCTTCATTTGTCGACCTCTTAAAAAACATTTCCTTCATTATATCAGAATCCGGTAAATAGTCAAGCCAAGCACCTTGAATGCCACAATGTGGCAATACATTATAAATATGTATTTGATGTCTTTCAAGAAACAGGACGCCCGAAAAGGCGTCCTGTCTTTGTGCTTATTTCCCGTAATACGCATTCAGATACATCTGCCGGATCTCGCTCATCAGGGGATATCGGGGATTGGCTCCGGTGCACTGATCATCAAATGCCTGCTCCACCATTTCGTCCAATCCTGTCAGGAATTCCTGTTCATCCACACCGTAGTCCCGGATGGTCTTGCGAATACCTACCCTTGCCTTTAGTTCGTTGATGGCCCGGATCAGGTTTTCCAGCTTTTCCTCATGGCTGCTGCCACCCAGACCCAGGTAATCCGCGATTTCCGCATAGCGTTCCAGGGTATGGGGGTGGTCATACTGGGAGAATGTGCCCATCTTGGCAGGCACTTCAGAGGCATTGAACCGCAGAACCTCCTCGATCATCAGCGCGTTGGCAACCCCATGGGGCAGATGGTGGAACGCGCCCAGCTTATGGGCCATGGAGTGGCATACTCCCAAAAACGCATTGGCAAAAGCCATACCGGCCATGGTTGCCGCGTTTGCCATATTTTCTCTGGCTCTGGGAGCTGCCGCGCCTTTGTCATAAGCCTCAGGCAGATTGGCAAAGATCAGCTTCAGCGCCCGCAGCGCCAGACCGTCGGTATAATCCGTGGCCAGCATGGAGGCGTAGGCTTCCAGCGCATGGGTCACTGCATCGATACCGGAAGCTGCCGTCAGTCCCTTGGGGGCATCCATCATCATATCCGCATCCACGATGGCCATATCCGGCAGCAGCTCATAGTCTGCCAGCGGATATTTGACCCCGCTTTCCTCATCTGTAATGACAGCAAAGGGCGTAACCTCCGAGCCGGTGCCGGCAGATGTGGGCACTGCCACAAAATAGGCCTTTTCGCCCATTTTCGGGAAACCGTACACCCGCTTGCGAATATCCACAAAACGCATTGCCATATCCTGAAAATCCGCATCCGGATGCTCATACAGCACCCACATGATTTTCGCAGCATCCATAGCCGAGCCACCGCCGATGGCAATGATCAGATCCGGCTGGAAGGCTTGCATTTGCCGGGCACCCTCTCTGGCGCAGCCCAGGGTAGGATCCGGAGCTACATTATAAAATACGGTATGGGTAATACCCATGGCATCCAGTTTTTCCTCCACCGGCTTTGTATAGCCATTCTGGTAAAGGAAGGTATCCGTAACCAGAAACGCCTTTTTCTTCCCTGCCAGCTCCTCCATAGCCACCGGCAGACATCCCTTTTTAAAGTATACCTTCTCCGGCGCACGGAACCACAGCATATTCTCCCGCCTCCTTGCCACAGTCTTAATGTTCAGCAGATGCCGCACCCCCACATTTTCAGAAACGGAATTTCCGCCCCAGCTGCCGCAGCCCAATGTCAGAGAGGGCATCAGGCGGAAATTGTACAGGTCCCCAATGCCGCCCTGTGCAGAGGGTGTGTTTATGAGGATCCGGCAAGCCTTCATCCGCTGGGAGAATCTATCCAGCTTTTCCTTTTCCGTACGGGTGTTCAGATACACGGCAGCGGTATGGCCAAAGCCGCCCTCCTCCACCAGCTTCTGGGCCTTGTTCATGCCATCCTCAAAACTGCTGCACCGATACATAGCCAAAACAGGCGACAGTTTCTCATGGGCAAAGGGTTCGGAAATCTCCACAGATTCCACCTCTGCGATCAGGATCTTTGTGGTATCCGGAACAGTGATGCCGGCAAGTGCAGCAATTTTTTCCGCGCTCTGGCCCACGATTTTGGAATTGATCGAACCATTTACCAGAAGGATCTGGCGCAGCTTTTCCGCATCCTCCGAAGAGAGAATGTGGCAGCCTCTGGCCGCAAACTCCGCTTTTACCGCATCATAAATCGTATCCGGGACGATCACGGACTGTTCAGAGGCGCAGATCATGCCATTATCAAAGGTCTTGGAATGGATGATCGAAGAAACCGCCATGAGAATATCCGCGCTTTCATCCACCAATGCCGGCACATTGCCGGGGCCAACTCCCAGAGCGGGCTTTCCGGAAGAATAAGCGGAATGCACCATACCAGGGCCGCCGGTTGCCAGGATCAGATCCACGCTGCTCATGACCAGATTGGTCAGCTCCAGAGAGGGCTGATCGATCCAGCCGATGATCCCCTCCGGCGCGCCGGCAGCTACCGCCGCCTCCAGCACCACCTTTGCCGCCTCGATGGTGCAGTTCTTTGCCCGGGGGTGAGGGCTCAAGATCATGCCGTTGCGAGTCTTCAAGCAGATCAGCGCCTTGAAAATCGCCGTCGAAGTGGGATTGGTTGTGGGAATCACCGCACCGATCACACCAATGGGCTCTGCGATTTTTGCAATACCAAAAGAGGTATCCTCCTCCAGTACGCCGCAGGTCTTTTCATTTTTATATGCATGGTAGATATATTCGCTGGCATAGTGGTTTTTGATTACCTTATCCTCCACGACGCCCATGCCGGTCTCCTCAACCGCCAGCTTCGCCAGCCGGATCCGGGCTTTATTGGCAGCCGTAGCCGCAGCCAGAAAAATCTTATCCACCTGCTCCTGAGAGAACTCTGAAAACTGTGCCTGTGCCTGACGGCAGCGGGCAATGGTTTGGGTCAGCTCCTGAGGTGTGGTTGTCAAATCATACTTTCTATCCATAATATAGGCTCCTCCCTATTCGGTATTTTTTTACCGATTTATTTGTATCGATATAATAGCACTGATACAACCCATTGTCAATACCCATCTTTACAATATGCGCCCCTTTCTTTTTTTGACAAAACCTTCCGCAAAGCAAAATATACGCCCTTTCCCTATTTGCAGAAGACATTTCCTATGCTATAATGACATCAATCACCTCACAAGGAGGATACAATATGGAAATTGTTTTACTGACTGCTCTTGGCGTTGGCGGTGCTACCGTCATCGGTGCTGTTTTAGGCTTTACTTTCAAGAAAATATCCCACAAATTCAGCGACATTGTGCTGGCCTTTGCTGCAGGCGTCATGCTGGCAGCAGCAGTGATCGGATTGATCCTGCCCTCTCTGGAATACGGCGGTTCTGGTGGACTGCCTGTAACAGTCATCGGCATCCTCTGCGGTGCGCTGTGTTTGAATGTTATGGACAAGGCTGTCCCTCACCTGCACCGGCTCACCGGTGTGGATCAGGAATCCCACCCCGGTCAAACAGACCAGCTAAACAAGGTGCTCTTGTTCGTCATGGCCATCGCCATCCACAACCTGCCGGAAGGCATCGCCGCAGGCGTGGGCTTTGGTACAGGCAACAACGCCGAGGCCGTTACCATTGCCGCAGGCATCGCCCTGCAAAACATTCCCGAGGGCATGGTCATCATCGCTCCTATGCTGGCCGCCGGAATGCGTCCCGGAAGGACCTTCGTTGCCGCCCTTTTTACCGGCTTGATAGAGGTATTGGGTACACTCTTGGGCTACTTCGCCGTTCAGCTTTCCTCTGCAATCCTTCCCTTTGCGTTGGCCTTCGCCGGCGGCACCATGCTTTATGTGATCAGCGATGAAATGATCCCCGAGACCCACGCCCACGGCAGTGAGCGAGGCGCTACCTATTCATTGCTGGCAGGATTCTGCCTGATGCTTGCTATGAGTCACTATTTAGGATAAATCCTTCAGGAGGTTTTCATGAACATTGCCGGACTTCAAAAAATGACATTGCTGGATTACCCCGGAAAGGTCGCATGTACTGTATTTCTGGCAGGCTGCAATTTCCGTTGCCCCTTTTGCCACAACAGCTCCCTGCTTAGCGCATCTGCGCCGGAGGAAATGACCCCGGAGCAGCTGCTGTCCTTTCTGAAAAAGCGGCAAGGGCTCTTGGACGGCGTCTGCATCACCGGCGGCGAGCCCACCCTCTCCCCCGATCTGGGCAATCTTCTGGAGCAGATCAAGGCGCTGGGCTTTTCCGTCAAGCTGGATACCAACGGCACAAATCCCCGGATGCTCAAGGAGCTTGTCCGGGCAGGTCTTATTGACTACGTGGCTATGGACATCAAAAACAGCCCCCGCCGTTATCCCCAGACCGCCGGAATTCCCGGTCTTGCTATGGAAAAAATTGAAGAAAGTATGGCGTTTCTTCTTACCGGCAGTCTGGAATACGAATTCCGCACCACTGTGGTGGATGAGCTGCACAGTGATGCAGATTTTACAGAAATTGGGCTGTGGCTGCAAAAGCTTGCTCCTGATCACAAGGCAAAACGGTTTTTCCTGCAGTGCTATCGGGACACAGAAAGCGTCCTGCTGCCGGGTCTGCACGCGCCCGATTCTGAAAAGCTGCATCGTTTTGCCCGTCTGCTGCGTCCATTTGTAGATTCTGTGGAGATACGGGGCATAGAGTAGACCACAACATCTTGTGTTTTTTCTAAAAATAATAAACAATATGTAGTTGACATTTTTGCAATACAAGGTTATAATACAGGCAATGCCGCTTTTACAGGCAATGCCTGTATTTTTACTTTTAGGAGGATAATGATATGTACCGCGTACTGAAAAGAGACGGCACCAGCGTGGATTTTGAGCTTTCCAAGATCAGCGCCGCCATGATCAAGGCATTTGATGCCCAGAACCGCAAATACCATCCCAGCGTCATCAATATGCTGGCCCTGCAGGTCAGCGCAGACTTCGAGCCCAAGATCAAAGATGACTTTATCGCTGTGGAAGACATTCAGGACAGCGTGGAGCGGGTTCTGTCTGATGCCGGCTATGCCGACGTCGCCAAAGCATATATCCTGTACCGCAAGCAGCGGGAGAAGGTCCGTAATGTCAACTCCGCCCTGCTCAACTACAAGGATCTGGTGGACAACTATCTGCAAATCAACGACTGGCGGGTAAAGGAAAACTCCACCGTCACCTATTCCGTAGGCGGCCTGATCCTTAGTAACTCCGGCGCCATCACTGCCAACTACTGGCTCAGCGAGATCTACGACGAAGAGATCGCCGAGGCTCACCGCAGTGCCGCGCTGCATCTGCACGACCTTTCCATGCTCACCGGCTACTGCGCCGGCTGGAGCCTGAAGCAGCTGATCCAGGAGGGTTTGGGCGGCGTTCCCGGCAAGATCACCTCCTCCCCCGCAGGCCACCTCTCCACCCTCTGCAACCAGATGGTCAACTTCCTGGGCATCATGCAGAACGAGTGGGCAGGCGCGCAGGCCTTCTCCTCTTTTGATACATATCTGGCTCCCTTCGTCAAGGTGGACAACCTGACTCAGAAGGAAGTCAAGCAGTGCATCCAATCCTTCATCTACGGTGTCAACACCCCCAGCCGCTGGGGTACGCAGGCTCCCTTCTCCAACATTACGCTGGACTGGACCGTGCCTGCCGACCTGAAGGATCTGCCTGCCATCGTCGGCGGCAAGGAGATGGACTTCACCTATGGCGACTGCAAGAAGGAAATGGACATGGTCAACAAGGCCTTCATCGAGATCATGATTGAGGGCGACGCCAACGGCCGTGGCTTCCAGTATCCCATCCCCACCTACTCCATCACCCGCAACTTCGACTGGAGCGAGACTGAGAACAACAAGCTCCTGTTTGAGATGACCGCCAAGTACGGCACTCCCTATTTCTCCAACTACATCAACTCCGACATGGAGCCCTCTGATGTTCGCTCCATGTGCTGCCGCCTGCGTCTGGATCTGCGGGAACTGCGTAAGAAGTCCGGCGGTTTCTTCGGCTCCGGCGAATCCACCGGCTCCATCGGTGTTGTCACCATCAACCTGCCCCGGATCGCGTATCTGGCAGAAAACGAAGCAGATTTCTATGCCCGGCTGGACAAGCTGATGGATATTGCCGCCAGAAGCCTGAAGACCAAGCGTACGGTCATTACCCAGCTGCTGGAAAACGGTCTGTATCCCTACACCAAGCGCTACCTGGGCACTTTCTCCAACCACTTCTCCACCATTGGCCTGATCGGCATGAACGAAGTGGGCCTGAACGCCAAGTGGCTCAAGGCAGACCTGACAGACGCCCGCACCCAGAAATTCGCGCAGGAAGTTCTGGATCATATGCGCGAGCGGCTCAGCGATTATCAGGAAGCTTACGGCGACCTGTACAATCTGGAAGCCACTCCTGCAGAATCCACCACCTACCGTTTTGCCAAGCACGACAAGGCACAGTATCCCGACATCATCACCGCCAATGAAAACGGTACTCCCTACTACACCAACTCCTCTCACCTGCCTGTGGGCTATACGGAGGATATCTTCTCTGCTCTGGATGTGCAGGACGAGCTCCAGACCCGCTACACCTCCGGCACTGTATTCCATGCCTTCCTGGGTGAAAAGCTGCCTGACTGGAAGGCCGCTGCCGCACTGGTCCGGAAAATTGCAGAGAACTATAAGCTGCCCTATTACACCATGTCCCCCACCTACTCTGTTTGCGCTGAGCACGGCTACCTGACCGGAGAGCAGTTTACCTGTCCCCACTGTGGCAAGAAGACCGAGGTCTACAGCCGTATCACCGGCTATTACCGTCCTGTCCAGAACTGGAACGACGGCAAGACCCAGGAGTACAAGGACCGCAAGGTCTACAATGTGGGCACCTCCGCTCTGAAGGAAACCCCTAAGGCTGAGCCGGTATGCGATGCCGCTCCCGCAGCAGAAGAAGCTCCTGCCGCACCCGCTGCGGTTACCGGAAAGGCCATCCTCTTCTCCCGTGTCACCTGCCCCAACTGCCGGGTTGCCGAAACCCAGCTTGCCAAGGCCGGTGTGGCTTACGAAAAGCTGATTGCTGACGAGAATGTGGAGCTTTGCAAGAAGTACGGCGTCAAGGGCGCACCCACACTGGTGATTACCGACGGTGAAAACCACGCAAACTATTACAGTGTCCCCGAGATCAAGAAGTACATTGCATCCCTGTAACAGTCAAAAAGAGCCGGGCGAAAGCCCGGCTCTGCCTTGTAATAATTGGAAAGAAGGAATCCTCATGCATGATATTATCATCGTCGGCGGCGGCCCTGCCGGACTGACATCTGCCATCTATGCCCTTCGGGCAGGCAAGACCGTGCTGGTTATTGAGAAAAACGGTTTTGGTGGGCAGATTGCATACTCCCCCAAAGTGGAAAACATCCCCGGCACCAAGGTCATCAGCGGCGCACAGTTTGCCGATCAGCTGACTGATCAAGCCATGGCGCTGGGCGCGGATATGGAGCTGGAAAAGGTCATCCGCGTAGAAAAAGCAAAAAACTGCTTCCGGGTATATACAGAAGAAGAAAGCGTATTCGAGGGCGGCGCAGTGATCCTTGCCCTGGGTGTCAAGCATCGCACATTGGGTCTGCCCGGAGAAAATGAGCTGATCGGCAGCGGCATCTCCTTCTGCGCTGTCTGCGACGGTGCATTCTATACCGGTCAGGAGGTTGCTATGATCGGCGGCGGCAACTCCGCTCTGCAGGAAGCACTTCTTTTGAGTGAGGTTTGCAGCAAGGTCACCATCATCCAGAACCTGGCGGACTTTACCGGTGAAAGAAAGCTGGCAGATCTTTTGCTTGAAAAAGAAAATGTATCTGTACTATTCAGTACCGTAGTCACCGGCTATGAGTCTGAAAATGGCAGCCTGACCGGCCTGCAGCTGCGCAGCGAGGTCACCGGAGAGACTTCCCATATTTGCGTGGATGGCGCATTCCTTGCCGTTGGTCTTATGCCGGAAAATGAGCCCTTTGCAGAACTTGCTGGACTGAACGACTGGGGCTATTTTGACAGCGCTGAAGACTGCTGCACCGCAACAGAGGGCCTCTTTGTTGCCGGCGATTGCCGCAGCAAGCACATTCGTCAGGTGGTCACCGCCTCGGCAGATGGCGCGGTAGCCACTATGGCTGCCTGCCGGTATCTGGACCGGTAAATGATATAGCAAAAAGGCCGCCCACTGGGCGGCCTTTTCTATGTGGTTTTCTTATTTTTCCACTGCCTTGCGGATCATTTCGTTAATAACTTCCCGAACCTTCAGCATTTCCCCCTCACTGTGGGCACAGCGCTTAAAGGTGATAGGTTCGCCCAGAACAGCCTCCATGGCAGCGACCACTTCCTTATGAGAATAGTACTGCTCACAAAGCTGCATGGCGCGAACATCCTGCATAGCTTCCTCCAGTGTCATCAAGCGGATGGACTCCAGCGGCGTGCCGTCGGAATCCGGATATACCATAAAGGTATCGCCCGCGGGAACCCAGTCCTCTCCACCCAGATCAATGAAGGGATTAATGGCATCACCAGAAGCGCGGTTATTGTAATAATTATATCCCCAGTGAAGGAAGCCTGTAATATTGGGGTATTTATACAGCTGCATTCCCAAAGAACGGGTACGCCAGGAGGGCATAGCTGCATAGCAGTTGGTATACTCCACCAGCTGACAGCAGGCATAATAGACCCACAGATCCGGCACCTGCGCCTCGATAAATGCAGGAGCGGATGCCAATGTGGGAACAGGGTGCGCCAACGCGCCCTCCTGATAAAATTCAAAATTAGAAAGGGCGTCTACAATCTTATAGCCCTCCAGCAGATCGGCAACAGCTGTCTTGACCCGCTTATAATGCTCCAGATTATCCAGATGCGGCTCATCGGACATATGATAAATACAGCGATGATCGTCGCCCCTTGCCTTCATATGGTCAACAAACGCGCCAATAAGGCCTCGCAGGAAACGCTGGTATTCCGCATCCAGTGCCAGAGTCTCCCATCCGAACAGACGCTTATACTCTCCGTCCACTGTGGCATAGATATGGGCCGCATGCTTCGCCTGATCCTGCTGATAAAAATGGGAAATCTCCAGATATTGAATTCCGATGCGGTCGCACATATCTACCCAGCGGTCAACCTTTGCAAAGTCATAGGCGTACTCTCCATCCGTAACCGTCACATCCACCAGCTGGGCAGGATTTCGATACCAGCCTGGCAGAACATTCAGTGCCGGGGTAAACAACGGTGTATACAGCACATTCCGGCCCCGCTTGGCATTATTGGCAGCAAAGTTCTCTACAATGCGCCAATGCTCTTCCGACCAGACCGGAACATTGTAGTAAGATGCCAAACAGTCCGCATAAAACCACTGGGTGAACAGCAGCTTCTGTTCCGGAAGATCCGCTGCAATCACGCTGATTTCCACAGACTGGGTAACAGTGGCCTTGGTTTCCGGTTCTGTTATGGTAATGCTCAGTGTGCTAGTACCAGAAAAACTCTTGGGAATCTCAACCTCCAGCCACAAGCTGCGCAGCTTTTCCCTGGAAATGACAACCTTGCCGCCATAGCGCAGAGGTGTCAGCAGGTCCGGATACAATCCCGGCTGGGTGCGAAGATACTGATCATCGAACATGCCGGGAACACCCGGTCTGTCCACGGGAACCATACGCACATCCCGCACAGCGGTGTGCTGTACCAGCTCACCCTCCAACTTCAACTCCGCAAAGGGGCGTACAGGAAGATAAGGTTCTCCCTCATCCACATACAGAAGGCAGAAAGACAGTCTTTCTCCGCCCAGTGCGCTAATGGTCTTCAGTGAAGCAAAGGAATCAATATTATCATCCAGAAAAGCCTTTATCTGAGATGAAACAAGTTTTGTTTTAAGCATACCGTTTTCCCTCCTTGGCACAATGCCGCAATAAATGTTGATACCATTATGGCCTTTCCTCTTTGTTTTGTCAATACCCCAAAAAAGAGGCCCTCCGAATGACAATTCACCCCACGACCGGCAAAGGCATATGTTGCCATGGGAGGTGAGAAAATATGAACTGCATCAACTGCAATTTTAAATGCAGCTGCACTGCCATTGCGTGGATCGTCAGTGCCATTATCGGTGTGATCGCGGCGTTTCTTCAGATCACCGCTGTCATAACCGTAGCGCCGGTATTCCTTTGGGTTGCTTTGGGAATCGCCGTTGTCTACCTGGGGATATTGGTAGGTGCCACTGTGCTGGCAAGACGGCCGGAGGAATCCTGCTGCAAATGCCGCACTCTGGGCACATTGCTTGTAGGCCTGCTGGGAACCATTGCTCTGGCTGTGATCCTGTTGGCTGTAGGCATCGTTGCTACCAGTGTGATCAGCGCCATTCTGGTGGGTCTGCTGGTATTCTTCCTTGCATTGACCTTTGCAGGCTCTGCCTGCTTTGTCAAATGCGCCGCCGGCTGCGAGATCTGAGCCACCCATACAAATGACCAAAGCAGGCAGCGGTCAATCGCTGCCTGCTTTCCTTTTGCTTATGCATGGAGAAGCGGATGCAAAACAGGATGAAATCCCTTAGCCATGCGGTAAAAACCCAGATCATTGGGGTGGCATCCATCCACCGTATGGGCGTCAAATTCCTCTCCGGCAAAGAATGCCGTGCCGTCGATAAAATACACATTTTCGTCGCCGTTCTCCCGGGCCTTAATGTAAGACTCCATGATCACCTGCCGTCTGGCATACTCTATGGGAGTTCCATAGTGGTCCGGCTTTGTCACCATGATATAGGGAATCTCCGGATGGGCCTGCCGGATGGCTTCATACATTTTGTAGTGGGTTTTGCGCAAATACTCCGCATCCGGTGCGTTGTAATCATAGTCCGACACAAAGACAGACATAGAAAGACCCTTCAGGTACTCGACCATGGTGTCCTCTGCCTTTCCACAGCCGGAAAAGCCAAGGTTTACATAATCCATATCCAACATCCGGGACAGGAAGTTCTGATAACTGTTCCCGGGGCGGGAGGCGCAGCCTCCCTGTGTGATAGAAGAACCGTAAAACACCACAGGAAGCTCGTTGGCATATGTACCGGGCGTTTCAAACCGGGCATTTTTGCTGACGCCAATATACAGCTTGCGCACATCGTTATAAAGGGGGAAATTCAGAACATAATCTGTCATTTTTCCACTAACATTGGTAATGGCATCGTAACCGTGGGGCGCCTCCACCGGAGGGCGGAACACAGGCGTGACCAGATGCTGGCTGTTATCCGAATCCCATACGGCGTACATATCGAAACCCCGGCTGCCCTGAGCTGTCATATTGTTCATCAGAAATTCCTGCTCCCACTCACAGTGGATGGCAATGTAAGGCGAATCTGTCCGAAAGCGAAGCCGAACTCCTGAAGTATGGCTTGCCAACTGGTAAACACCCTCGCTGACAGTCTTTGCAACTTCCAGAGGCATCCGAAGATACGGGGAGGCACTAACTGCGCCATACAGCACAAAAGGCTCCTGCGCCCCATCCAGCCAGACAATACCCTCCAGATCCACATTGGTATTCGCAGCAAAATTGGGATCGATCTTCGCAATATCCATAGCGCGTCCTCACTTTCCAAACAGTTACCCCGGGCACATTTACGCACCCGGGGTAATCATATCACAGAAAAATCTTCACCGCAAGAATCTATTCCCCAATTTCTGCGCCATTCGTGTTTTTCCGTTTTTTAACACTGTTCACAACAAACGAAGGCAAGTATGGCACGGCATGGATCAGCAGATACAGCCCATAAACGAGAATCGGTGCGGCAAAGGGTGGCATCGCAGCACCAATCGGCGCAAAAATAAAGGAGTTCAGCTTAAAGAACATATAGTCAGAATTAATGGACGAATAGTTCACCAGATTCGCCACCACAGAAACCGCCAGCATGGGAACGGACGGCAGCAAAAGCTGCCACCATTTTGTGATGCGGGTATATCTGTGGTACCCGGAAGCGAGCATCATCACAGCGCAGAATACCAGCAGGCCATGGTAAAAAAGGGTCTCCAGTCCTGCAAAGGAAATGCAGGAATAGTTACCAAGTACATTGGCAGGATAAATAAAATTGATGGCACCGCCCAAAAAGCCCAGTGTACATACATAACCGCAGGCAGCCGCGCGTACATTCCCCTTTCCCCAGATAGCAAAAGGCATGGCATACATAAAAATGCTGCAGGGATACAGTGGCAAAATACCTGTCCATTCAATGCTGACTGCCCTTCCAAAGCAGGATTCCCACACGATCTTAACGATCTCAAAAAACACGCCGAAAGCCCACAATGCAGCAAAAACCTTTTTCAGCGTCGTTTCATCTTTTTTCCTGAGCAAAACGCACAGCAGCACAATGAGCCCCACACAAATCGCCGAAACCACCAAATGCAGGGGTGTAAACAATGTTCCGGGCATCTTGTCTGCCCCAGGAAGAAAATCCTTATGCGTAAAGAAATTCCGCACCAGATCTGTAAATGTCCACATTGGAATCCCTCCTTCTTTCCTGTCCACTTTTTTATCACATCTTCCCTGCTGAGGCAAGCGAAATGCGGACTATTTAAAATAATCTTAAGAATTATAAGGCCACCATCCACTGGACGGCGGCTTTTGGATGAGTCTCAATCTTTTTGCTGGCGGAGACTACGGGACTCGATTTAATCATGGTGTTGACCCCGCGAGCCGGGGTCAAGCAACAGTCCACCGGACTGTTGCATTTAGATGGGTTCGAGTCCCTTGCTGCATCACAATAACAAAACAAACGGCACCCAACAGGGTACCGTTTGTTTTGTTGGTGGAGAGGACGATGTTAAAGACGAACTGTTAATCTCTTTGAGAGAAACCTTCTTTGATTTGTTTTTGTAGTTGAATGTGATAATGAAATAATCATCGTACAGATATATGGAGTTCACGAAGCT
>SVKX01000027.1 GCA_015068225.1 Oscillospiraceae bacterium | reverse complement strand
ATGCTGACAGAGGACGAGATTATCACCGCTGTGGAAGCTGCTGCGTCTTTGGGCATCACCAAGCTGCGGTTTACCGGCGGCGAACCTCTGGTAAAAAAGAACATCGTTTCCATCTGCCGCAGAGCTGCTGCGGTAAATGGCATCCGGGAGGTTTGCCTTACCACCAACGGCATACGCCTGCGGTCGTTAGCCGAACCGCTGAAGGAAGCCGGTGTGAAGCGGCTGAATTTAAGCTTGGATACATTGAATGAAGAAAAGTATGCTTACATCACCCGTGTGGGCAAACTGGAAGCATTCCGGACAGGTCTGGATGCCGCACTGGAGGCGGGTTTTGAGAAAATAAAAATCAATTCCGTGTTAATCGGCGGCTTTAACGAGGAGGACATTCCACAGTTGGCGGAATTGACCAGGCAGTATCCTGTGGATATGCGCTTCATTGAGATGATGCCCATGTATGACAGCGGTGATTTTGATGAAAAGGCCTTCATTCCCTGCACCCGTGTTCTTGATTATCTGCCGGATGCTGTCCCTGTAGGAGAAGATGACGGTGTCGCCAAGCTGTACCGCTTGCCGGATGCCAAAGGAAATATAGGTCTTATCAGCCCGGTTAGTGCCCATTTCTGCGGCTGCTGCAATCGGATTCGTCTGACAGCCGATGGCAAGGTGAAGCCGTGCCTGCACAGCAGCGACGAGTATTCCCTGAAGGGTTTGGACTTTTCCGGAATGCAGCGTGTGCTAAAGGAAGCCGTTTGGAACAAACCCGCTTGGCATGGGGATTTGGATGCGCTGCACAGAAGCCAGGCAGGACGAAACATGAATCAAATAGGAGGCTGAACGATGTCCGACTTTACCCACTTTAATGAACAGGGTCGCGCCAAGATGGTGGATGTGGGAGAAAAACCCATTTCGCAACGCACCGCAGTGGCAGCGGGCCGCGTGCTTGTAAACGAAGAAACCTTTTCTCTGATTCAAAGCGGCGGTATGAAGAAGGGAGATGTGTTGACGGTTGCGCAAATTGCCGGTGTTATGGGCGCCAAGCGCACCCCGGATATCATCCCAATGTGTCATCCCATCTTGATGGATGGCATTAATTTGGAGCTGACACTGGACGAAAACCGCAAATCTGTGGAGATCCGCGCCACCGTTTCCTGCGATGGCCGTACGGGCGTAGAGATGGAGGCGCTGACGGCGGTATCCACCGCTGCTCTCACAGTTTATGATATGTGTAAGGCGGTCCAAAAAGATATTGTAATCTCCAACATCCGGCTACTCAGCAAAACCGGTGGCGTCCATGGAGATTATTTCAGGAAGGAGTACTAATATGTATACTGCTGCTGTCATTACCATCAGTGACAAGGGATACCGTGGTGAGCGTGTAGATACCAGCGGTCCGAATCTGGTGGAGATTTTGAAGGATAAAGGCTTCGATGTCACTTATACGCAAATCATTCCCGATGACCGGGAGATGATTAAGTCCGAGCTTATCAAATGTGCCGACGAAATGCATATTGCACTGGTGTTGACCACAGGCGGCACAGGCTTTTCGCCCCGGGATATTACACCGGAAGCTACTATGGAGGTAGTGGAACGCCCCACGCCCGGTATCCCCGAAGCGATGCGGGTAGAGTCTATGCGGATCACGCCGAAGGGTTGCCTGTCCAGATCTAGCGCAGGTATCCGCGGCCGCAGCCTGATCATCAACCTTCCCGGCAGCAAAAAGGCAAGCCAGGAAAACATTCTGGCGGTTATCGATCCTGTTTCTCACGGACTGGATATGCTTTACTCTGAAGGCAGCGCAGACTGCGCCAAATAAAAATATGGACCTGTTGCGTATTTTGCAACAGGTCCAGTTTTGTTTCAGTTTAGTTCTGTTTCTGTAACGCACTCATTCTTGATTCGGCCCACCAAATATTGCAGCGCATCCACAACTCTGGGACGAATATCACCACCAATGAGTACATACATAATGTCGTCGCCCATTTTGAGTTGACCTTCATTCAGCCAGACCTTGATATAGTAAATACCCCCCATTTTGTAGGTGTCGGAAATGACGGAATCGACCTTTTCCTGGTCATAGGAAAAGACCATGCCGGTTACTTCCTTGGCGTCCTCTGCACCGTAACGGACTTTTGCCTTGGCAGTCTGGCGGACAGTGCCGTTATGGGTCAGATACATGCCGATTTTCGGCGCAGATTCATGGGCTTTGGCTTCTGCCAGCCATGCGTCAATGGAAGGAATTTCTTTTTTCATTATGAAAACCTCCAACTTGAAAAATAGATCGGCACCTGACTGTGCCTTTTCTTTATTATACCATGTAGCGCAAGCGAAATGGTATAATAGCCATATTTTCCGGTTTCCGGCGAAGCCGGGGAGGAAAATGGCGATAAATTGGTATAATAACTGCTATGCAGTTATTATACCGCATATTTTCAAAAAAGAAACGAAAAACTGTTGATTTTTCTTTTCTTTTGTGCTATAATTTTCTGGTAAAAATGAACCCCCAAATTGTGAGGGTACATAGCCTTTGTGGAGCGGTGGACGAGCCTCTTCCCGAAAGCAAAATGGTAATACGGAAAGTATATCCTTTTGCATTTGGGATGGTTCGTTTTTTTATTATCTTTTTTTGGAGGAACAATATGAAAAAACTGATTTCCTTGCTGCTCGCACTGGTTATGATTATGGGTCTGACCGCGTGCACAACCAAACCGAAGGATGAGACTCCTGCCGTTGACACCGTGATCCTGAAGGAAGCCGACGACAAGATGCTCAACACCTATTCTGCCATCGCTGTCAATCCCGAAGCTCCCTTTGTGGATGCTGACGGCAACGCAGTATCCGGCGTCTATGTGAACACCGCCGGTGCCAATGCTTTGATTCAGTGGCTGCTGAGTGAAGAGGCTCTGAAGATGGCCGGCGAATACGGCTACAAGGAGTACGGCGAGTACCTGTTCTATGTGCTGGAGAATGCTCCCAAGTATACCGGCGAGATTGCCAAGGCTACTGAAGAAACCAAGACAATCCGTCTGTCTACCACTACTTCCGTGAAGGACTCCGGCCTGCTGGGCTACCTGCTGCCCGCTTTCGAGGCTGCTTACGGCTACAAGGTAGAGGTCCAGTCTGCAGGTACCGGTAAGGCCATTGCTGCCGCTAAGGCAGGTAATGCCGACCTGATCCTGGTCCACTCCAAGAGCCAGGAAGAGACCTTTGTAAACGACGGTTTTGGCCGTGTGGTGGAAGGTTTCAGCGCTGAGCGCGTTTCCTTTATCTACAACTACTTCGTCCTGTGCGGTCCTTCTGCTGACCCCGCCGGTGTCAAGGCTGCCGCTTCCGTTCTGGATGCTTTCAAGGCGATTGCTGACGGCAAGCATAAGTTTATTTCCCGGGGTGACGGCTCCGGTACCCACACCAAGGAACTGGCTCTGTGGCCCGAGTCCCTGGGCATCACCAAGGAAGCTGATTCTTTCAAGAATTATACCGAGTGGTACGTTTCCGCCAACACCGGCATGGGCGCATGCCTGGTTATGGCTGAAGAAATGGATGCCTATATCCTGACCGATAAGGCTACCTTCCTGACCTTTGTAGCAAACAAAGGTGTTATGGATTGATTTTCCAACAATTATAAAGTAAAATAATCCCGTGGGAGTTCTCTCCTACGGGATTTTCTAAAGAAAGGAGCAGCACACATGAAAACATCCTTGATGAAAGCAATTGAGCTGATTGCGTCCATGGATGCGGAATTGCTGGACATCTTAAGTGTCACTGCGCAAATGAGTCTTCAAAGCTCTATTATTGCCCTTTTGATCGGTCTGCCCATCGGCATTTGGTTGGGAGCTTGCAGATTCCCCGGAAGAAATGTGCTGCTGGTTGCCAACCGGACTCTGATGGGTATGCCGCCGGTTGTTTGCGGTTTGCTATTCTATATGCTGTTTTCCGGTGTCGGACCATTCCGGCATCTGCGGCTATTGTTTACGGTAGATATCATGATTATGGCGCAGGTCGTGCTGATCACACCGATTGTGGTAGGCAATATGGAAACCTATGTGGCCGGCGTTGCTCCGGCTGTTCGGGAAACGGCAAAAGGCCTTGGGCTGAGCGGCACAAAAACCTTCCTGCTTCTGTGCAGCGAATGTATCTACCAGATCATCTCCGCCTATTTACTGGCTTTCTCCCGTTCTATTGCTGAGGTGGGAGCGGTGTCCATGGTTGGCGGGGCAATTAGCTGGAAAACCAATGTCATGACCACGGCTATTATGCAGTATACGAACCGTGGCAATTTCTCCTTGGGCGTGGCGTTAGGGATTATTCTGCTGAGCCTTTCACTGATTGTCAATATTGTAATTTCCCTGCTGCAAAGGAGGTTGAGTCGATGAAGATTTCTCCTTTTTCCAAGACCTATGAAGGTCGATGCGTTCTGGATTTTCCCGGAATTGAATTGCAGCATGGAAGGATCTATGCCATCGTCGGAGCAAATGGCAGCGGAAAATCCACCTTCGCCAAGATCCTTGCAGGGATCTTGCGCCCGGACAAGAGAGACCGGCTGTTCAGCGGCGGTGCAATCGGATATATGCCCCAAAAAAATTACGCCTTCCGTATGAGCACAAAAGCAAATCTTCTCTTGAATGGTAATGATATAACCCGCGCCAACGCCCTAATGGACGCAGTTCAGATTTGTCATCTGGCTAGCAAACGGGCAGATCGTCTCTCAGGCGGTGAAACCGCCCGGATGGCTCTGGCACGGCTCATGATGAAACAATATGACCTGGTCATTCTGGATGAACCGACTGCAGCTATGGATATGGAAACATCTTTGCTGGCTGAAAAAATAATCGTGGAATATGTAAAAAAGACCGGCTGCGCTTTGGTGCTGGTTACGCATAGTTTGCAGCAGGCGCGGCGGATCGCGGATGAAGTGCTGTTTTTCCATGAGGGAAGGCTTTTAGAAGTTGGTACTGCCCAGCAGATGCTAACCTCTCCTGAAAAGGATGAAACAAAACGCTTTTTAGAGTTCTATGGATTCTAACTTCCTATTCTATCATATTTATAAATAAACCTGCTAATATTAATCGGATTGCGGTTTCAGGCAAATACGGTGGGCGTGCTGCAAAAAGCAGCACGCCCGCTTTGTCTTACGATTTTTTCTGCACACCTCGGTTAGGCGCGAAGCGTCGAATGGCAAATAATCCAGCTATACAAAGAACTCCGGTCAGAGTGATCCATAATTTGTCGTGAGCCCAAATAACTTGGCAGGTAATGGCTATGATAAACAATTCCAAAATACTTCCAAGGGAAGTATTTATGAGCATTCTT
>SVKX01000018.1 GCA_015068225.1 Oscillospiraceae bacterium | reverse complement strand
CTCTCAATTACTTTTGATAATTGAGAGCGATTATTGTTAGTTGAAGTTTTCATACTCCGACATAAAGCAAAATAGTCCGAACATCTTACCAACGGTAAAGAGGTTCAAGCTATTAAGACTTGGTGCGAGAGATGGGACTCGAACCCACACGGCGTAACCACACGCACCTCAAACGTGCTTGTCTACCATTCCAACACTCTCGCAAGTGCCTAAGTATTATAACCGCTTATGGTTTTTTTGTCAACATCTTTTTAAGAATCTCTTGCATGTTGTTCCATACTCTGGTAAACTGTAAGAAAACAGGAGGGGAACAGACCATGACAAGGTTTTTTGTGGAGCAGGATATTTGCCGTGATGATACGCTGAGCCTGACTGGAGAAAATGCTCAGCATGCAAAGGTTCTGCGGCTGAAGGCGGGAGAGACTGTGCTGCTGTGCGATGGACAGGGCATGGAAGCGGTCTGCTTTGTGACCCAAATCAGCAGTGATGAGATCACACTTTCGGTGAAGGAACGGCGGGACTCCTCTTCAGAAGCATCCGTGCAGGTCAGTGTATATGTGGCTTTTCCCAAAGCAGATAAGCTGGAGCATGTGATCCAGAAGGCAACAGAGCTGGGTGCCTACGAGATCGTTGCGTTTCCCTCTGCCCGCTGTATTTCCCGACCGGACGAGAAAAGCCTGAAGAAAAAGCTGGAGCGTTGGCAGAAGATCGCATCCTCCGCGGCGGAGCAATCCGGCAGAGGCCGCATTCCGCAGGTTTTGACTCTTGGCAGTTATCAAGAGGCGCTGGAGCGGGCAGGGAAGGCAGACAAGGCACTGCTGTTTTACGAAAATGAGCAGGCAACCACTTTGAAGATGGCGCTTTCCGCCGAAAGCTTTTCCACTGTGAGCCTTATGACAGGGCCGGAGGGCGGCTTGGAGCAGGCGGAAGTAGAAAGAGCAGAAGCAGCAGGTCTGCAGGTTTGCACCTTGGGAAAGCGGATCCTGCGCTGTGAGACAGCACCCCTGTGCGCGCTTTCAGCAGTCATGTACCACAGCGGAGAATTTTGACGAATTAAGCCACCGGCGTAATGCCGGTGGCTGTTTGCTTATTTATGATATTTACTTCCGGACTGAATGGCTTCTGCCCGGTAAAGCTGCTCCATTACCATGATCCGCGCCAGATGGTGGGGGAAGGTCATAGGACCCATGGAAAGCTTAAAGTCGGCCTTTTCCTTGACCTTTGGACTGATACCGAAGGAGGATCCGATCAAAAAACAGGCGCTGCTTTTTCCCGACAGCTTTACATCCTTCAGCTTCTGGGCAAAGGCCTCACTGGAAAGAGTTTTTCCCTCGGGGGTAAAGACGCAAAACCAGGCGCCGCGGGGGATCTTTGCCAGGATCGATTCCGCCTCTTTCTCCAGTCCTGCGGCAATTTCGGCAGGGGAGGGATCCTCAGGCAGCCGGTACTCCGGCAGTTCATACAGATGAAACTCGCAGTAGCCCTTCAGCCGTTTCGCATATTCTTCAGCAGCAGACAAATAGAATTTTTCCTTTAGCTTTCCCATGACAATCAGCGTAATGTTGAACATAGTCTCCCTCCTTCACGGGTATTATACCATAAAGGGCAGGAAAAGGCAACAAAGGAGGATTTGCTGTGAAAAACGAGAGAAAGCCAAATTATTACCCTCTTTTGCGGGGATCTATGAATCCAATGGGGCCCATCGATATTGACCCACAGGGCAGTTATACCGGTGTGCCTGTGGATCTGAACGACAAACCCATTCAGGATGCGGATGACCTGTAAGCAGGCAAAGAAGGGCGGCTTAGCCGCCCTCCTGATCATAAAATGGGATCTCCTTTGTACTTTTTTCGTGTGGCCATGCCGCCACGGATGTGACGCTGCTGTTTATTAACATTCAGCACCTGCCGCACCTGTTCGTACAGGACCCGGTTATACTGAGGCAGGCGTTGTTGGAGATCCTTATGTACAGTGGATTTTGAAATGCCGAAATGTCGGGCAGCAGAGCGCACGGTGGCGCCGGTCTCGATCATGTACACAGCCAGTTCGCACGCGCGTTCCTCGATGGTATCTGACATAATCTCCCCTCCGATGCTGTGTGCTACCATGAAAACCTATGCAGCTATGGGGAAGAATATGCGTCCTTGACAGTCAGGTGCAAAAAAGATAGAATGAAGGCAGAGAAATGAGGAGGCTATATCATGATCCTATTTCATAATGATTACTGTGAGGGCTGCCACGAGAGTATTCTTGCCCGGCTGAACCTGACAAATATGGAGCAGACCCCGGGTTACGGAGAAGACTGCTACTGCCGCAGTGCGGCAGATAAGATCCGCGCGCTTTGCGGAAGAGAGGATCTGGCGGTTCATTTTCTTGTAGGCGGCACACAGGCGAATTTAACGGTGATTGATGCGGCACTTCGTCCCCATCAGGGCGTTATTGGCGCGGCATCTGCTCATATTCATGTGCATGAAACCGGTGCGGTAGAGGCTACGGGACATAAGGTTTTGGCCGTGCCCTCAACAGATGGAAAGCTGACAGCATCTCAGGTAGAGCAGGTGGTGATAGAGCAGCGGGATTCCGGCGCTCAGGAGCATATGGTGCTGCCCAAGATGGTCTATATCTCCAACCCCACGGAACTTGGAACGTTGTATTCTCTGGAGGAACTTGAAAATCTGTCTGCTGTGTGTAAGCGCTACGGACTTTATTTGTTTTTGGATGGCGCCAGACTGGGCTACGGTCTGCAGGCCCGGGAAAATGATGTGACACTGAAAGATCTTGCCCGCCTTTGCGATGTGTTTTATATTGGCGGCACAAAGGTCGGTGCGCTGTTTGGCGAGGCAGTGGTGATCGGAAACCTAGCCATCGGCGAAGACTTCCGGTATCTGATCAAGCAGCATGGCGGTATGCTTGCCAAGGGTAGACTGCTGGGTCTGCAATTTGATACGCTGTTTACAGATGATCTGTATTTTCAGATCGCTGCCCGGGCGAACCGTATGGCAGACCAGATCCGTCAAACCTTAGAAGAGTTAAATATTCCGTTGTTGGTTCCGGGAACCACCAATCAGATTTTTCCCATTTTACCGGACTGGGCCTTGACCGTACTGGGAAAAGAGTTCACATTTTCAGAGCAGGAGCGGGTGGATGAAAAACACCGCGCTGTCCGCTTCTGCACAAGCTGGGCAACCACACAGGAGAATACCGATAAGCTTTGCGCTGCGCTGAAAAGCGTTCTCGGGTAGTACATTGTATTCATAAAAAATTCACTTACAAATCCGTATTTTTTGGTATAATGGACTCGAAAGGAGGAAGTTTCTATGGAATTGAACAAAAAAACACTGCGCCGCATTTTCTTAGGAGCTGCCGGTCTGGTTGTTTTGTATTGGCTGCTTCATGAGACGGAGCGGCTTACCAATCTTTTATACACAGGCTGGAGTATACTGGCACCGTTTTTTGTCGGCGCGGCGGTTGCTTTTATTCTGAATGTCCCCATGCGGGCCATCGAAAGAAGGCTAAGTCGGATCAAGAAACCGAAACTTCGCAGAGCACTGGCGATCCTGCTGACGGTGGTTTGTGTGATACTGGTACTGATTGGCGTGGTATATCTGCTGGTCCCTCAGCTGGTAGATACGATGGAATCCCTGATTGCCACATTGCCGGGATTCTTCCAGAGATTGCAGACACAGTTCAATGATTATCTAAACGATAATCCTGAGCTTTTGAAGTGGCTGACAGAGAATACAGACTTTACTACAATGAACTGGTCTGAACTGATCCAAAAGGCGGTTTCCTGGGTCAGCAACGGTCTGGGCACGATTATGGACGGCGCGCTGAATGCAATAGTGCGTCTCTCCGCCGGCATTTTCAATGCGGTAATGAGCACGGTTTTTGCAATCTACTGTCTGGCAAGAAAAGAGATCCTGGCCCGTCAAGGCAGACGGATCTTGTATTCTGTTCTTCCTGAGAGAATCTGTGACGAGATCGTGCGGATCCTTCGGATGACCAATTCAGTGTTTTCCAATTTTATTTCCGGTCAGTGCCTGGAGGCTGTGATCCTTGGCTGCATGTTTGCGGTGAGCATGGCGATCTTCCGGATGCCCTATATTCCGCTGGTCAGTGTGACGATCTCTGTCATGGCACTGGTGCCCATAATCGGTGCGTTTGTGGGCTGCTTTGTAGGCGCGTTCTTTATTATGGTTCAGGATCCGGTTCTTGCATTCTGGTTTGTGATCATGTTCCTGATCCTGCAGCAGGTCGAAGGCAATATGATCTACCCCAGAGTGGTGGGCACATCCATTGGCCTGCCCGGAATGTGGGTTCTGGTTGCGGTAGCTGTTGGTGGCGATCTGATGGGTATCGGCGGCATGCTGCTGATGATCCCTCTGACATCTGTGCTTTACGCCTTGGCAAGAGAGTTTACCAATAAACGGATCGCAGAGCGGGGTATTGACGGTGATAAGCTTCGCGATCATCCACCGGAGCTGAAATCCGGCTTTAAAGAGAAGCGCAAAAGATCCAGGGAAAAGCGGCTGCTGAAACGTTTGGGCAAAAAGAATAACGATACCCCCCAAGACGAAACCACATAATAGATTGTGAAAAATCGCTGGTCTTATGACCAGCGATTTTTTAAACTTGAGTAAATTCGTAATCTTCAAATTTCAGCCGGTCGCCCACATCGATGCCAAAGGGCAGCAGGGCGATGGCCACCTCGGAAACCACACCGGAATCGTCATAGCGAACAAATGCGTAGTCTCCCCGAATATCGATCACAGTGCAAAGCATGTTCGTTCTCCTTTAAGAAACCCGCCCCTGATAACAGGGGCGGGCATTTTCAGGGATTAGTCCTTATACATTTCAACCAGCTTCTTCAGATGCTCCCAACGCTCCTTGGCAGCCTCTTCGTTCTTGACGAACAGGTCCTTGGCACGGTCGGGGAACTCACGAGTCAGACGGCTGTAACGGGCTTCGTTCATCAGGAACTCCTGATAGCCATCCTTAGGATCCTTGCTGTCCAGCTGGAACTTGCCGGTCTCCTTGGAGGGATCGAAGCGGAACAGATTCCAGTAGCCGCATTCGACAGCCTTCTTCATCTCAGCCTGGCAGTTCATCATGCCGCCCTTAATGGAGTGCATCTCACAGGGAGCGTAGCCGATGATCAGGGAAGGACCGTTGTAAGCCTCAGCTTCGCAGATGGCCTTGATGGTCTGAGCCTGGTTAGCGCCCATAGCGATCTGAGCAACATAGACATAGCCGTAGCTCATTGCGATCTCAGCAAGGCTCTTCTTCTTGGTCTCCTTACCGGAGGCAGCGAACTGAGCAACCTGACCGATGTTGGAAGCCTTGGAAGCCTGTCCGCCAGTGTTGGAGTAAACCTCGGTGTCGAAGACGAAGATGTTGACATCCTTGTTGGAGGCCAGAACATGGTCAACACCGCCGAAGCCGATGTCGTATGCCCAGCCGTCGCCGCCGAAGATCCAGACGGACTTCTTGGACAGGTATTCCTTCTTGTCAAGGATTTCCTTAACGGTGTCGCAGCAAACCTTGGCTTCCAGAGAAGCGATCAGCTCCTTGGTAGCAGCCTTGTTGGCCTCGCCGTCGTTGAAGGTCTCCAGCCACTTAGCGCAAGCAGCCTTACGATCCTCACAGCAGGTGTCTTCCATGACCTTACGGACCTTGTTAGCCAGAGACTCACGGATGACTGCCTGAGCGGTGTACATACCCAGACCATGCTCTGCGTTGTCCTCGAACAGGGAGTTGGCCCAAGCAGGACCGTGGCCGTTCTCGTTGACGCAGTAGGGAGAGGTAGCAGCGGGGCCGCCCCAGATGGAGGAACAGCCGGTGGCGTTGGAGATGTACATCCGGTCGCCGAACAGCTGGGTCACGAGGCGAGCATAGCTGGTCTCGGCACAGCCTGCGCAGGAGCCGGAGAACTCCAGCAGGGGCTTCTTGAACTGAGAGCCCTTAACAGTGTTGTCTTCCATGTCGGGCTTGGGAGCGACCTTGGAGACCATGTAGTTGAAGACTTCCTGCTCGGCCAGCTCGCCTTCCTGAGGAGCCATGGTGATGGCCTTGGTGGGGCAGACGCCGACACAGACGCCGCAGCCCATGCAGTCCAGAGGAGAAACAGCCATGGTGTACTTGTAGACACCCTTGCCCTTGCCGGCCTTTACATCAACCAGACGAGCGCCTGCGGGAGCAGCAGCGGCCTCAGCTTCAGTCAGAGCGTAGGGACGGATGGTAGCATGGGGGCAGACATAAGCACAGTTGTTACACTGGATACACTTGGTCTCATCCCAGTGGGGAACAGTAACAGCAACACCGCGCTTCTCGTATGCAGCAGCGCCCAGGGGGAACTGACCGTCGGCCAGATCCTCGAAAGCGGAAACGGGCAGGCTGTAGCCGTCCATTCTGCCAACGGGGTTGAGAATGGTCTTGACGACCTTGACAGTGTCAGCGGGGCCATCCAGCTCCAGCTCGGTCTTGGTGACCTCAGCAGTAGCCCAGGAAGCGGGAACGTCGATCTTCACATAAGCGGTAGCACCGGCGTCGATAGCATCCCAGTTCTTGTCAACCACATCGCGGCCCTTCTTCAGGTAGGACTTCTCGGCAGCATCCTTCATGTAGCCGATAGCCTCTTCGCCGGGCATAACCTTAGCCAGAGAGAAGAAGGCGGACTGCAGAATGGTATTGGTGCGCTTGCCCATGCCAACCTTGATGGCCAGATCGATGGCGTTGATCAGGTACAGCTGAATGTTGTTCTCAGCGATGTAACGCTTGGAAGCGGCATCCAGATGATGCTCCAGCTCCTCCAGTGTCCACTGGCAGTTGATCAGGAACACGCCGCCGGGCTTAACGTCCTGAACGATCTTGAAGCCCTTGGTGATGTAGGAGGGGTTGTGGCAAGCCACGAAGTCAGCCTTGTTGATGTAGTAGGGGGACTTGATGGGCTTGTCGCCGAAGCGCAGGTGGGAAACGGTGACACCACCGGTCTTCTTGGAGTCGTACTGGAAGTAAGCCTGTACGTACTTGTCGGTGTGGTCGCCGATGATCTTGATGGAGTTCTTGTTTGCACCGACAGTGCCATCGCCGCCCAGACCCCAGAACTTGCACTCGATGGTGCCTTCTGCGGCGGTATTGGGGGAGACCTTCTCCTCCAGGGACAGGTTGGTCACGTCGTCAACGATGCCCAGAGTGAACTCTTCCTTGGGCTGATCCTTAGTCAGCTCCTCGTAAACTGCGAAGAAGGAGGCGGGAGTGGTATCCTTGGAGCCCAGACCGTAACGGCCGCCAACAACCTGAATGTTGTTTCTGCCAGCCTTGGCCAGAGCCATGACCACATCCTGATACAGGGGCTCGCCCTGAGAGCCGGGCTCCTTGGTGCGGTCCAGAACAGCGATCTTCTTAACAGTCTCGGGGATGGCAGCCAGCAGGTGCTTGGAGCTCCAGGGACGGAACAGGCGAACCTTGACCAGACCGACCTTCTCGCCGTGGGCGTTCAGGTAGTCGATGACTTCCTCGATAACGTCGTTGACGGAGCCCATAGCCACGATGATGCGGTCAGCGTCAGCAGCACCATAGTAGTTAAACAGCTGGTAGTTGGTGCCCAGCTTTTCGTTGACCTTGGCCATGTACTTCTCCACGACTGCGGGCAGAGCGGTGTAGTACTTGTTGCAGGCCTCACGGTGCTGGAAGAAGATGTCGTCATTCTCGTGAGAGCCGCGCATTGCGGGGCGCTCGGGGTTCAGGGAGTGCTTGCGGAACTCAGCCACAGCCTCCATGTTGCACATTTCCTTCAGATCCTCATAGTCCCAGATAGCGACCTTCTGGATCTCGTGAGAGGTGCGGAAACCGTCGAAGAAGTTGATGAAGGGAACGCGGCCTTCGATGGCAGCCAGGTGGGCAACAGCGCCCAGATCCATAACTTCCTGCACATTGGTCTCAGCCAGCATAGCGAAACCGGTCTGGCGGCAGGCATAAACGTCGGAATGGTCACCGAAGATGTTCAGAGCCTGAGCGGCCACAGTACGGGCGGAAACATGGAACACGGAGGGGAGCAGCTCGCCGGCGATCTTGTACATATTGGGGATCATCAGCAGCAGGCCCTGAGAAGCGGTATAGGTGGTGGTCAGAGCACCGGCGGCCAGAGAGCCGTGAACGGTACCGGCAGCACCGGCTTCGGACTGCATCTCCACGACCTTGACAGTGTCGCCGAAGATGTTCTTCCGGCCGGCAGCGGACCACTGGTCCACATTGTCAGCCATGGGAGAAGAGGGGGTAATGGGGTAGATGCCAGCTACTTCTGTAAAGGCATAGCTGACGTGGGCAGCAGCGGTATTGCCGTCCATAGTCTTAAATTTTCTTGCCAAAATGAAATACCTCCTAAAGTATTCAAATTTCTACCCGTACATCATACCACTTTTGTGTCGATTTGTAAAGGCGTAATCCCCTTACTTTCGAGGAAAAAAGTGCATAAAATGATGGCCTGATCCCAATAGAGCGGTATAGGTGTTATGACAGAAAAAAAGATTGTATTTTTGAGAGAAATCAAGTATGATGGTATAAAATGTTTAAGAAGGGGAGAAGCCTATGATCTGCAGTATCCGGACTTTGGGTATCACCGGTATCCGGGGATGCTCCGTGGTGGCAGAGTGCTATATTTCCAACGGCCTGCCGGGTTTTGATATTGTAGGCCTGCCGGATGCAGCTGTGAAAGAGGCCCGGGAGCGTGTCCGGGCAGCGGCAAAAAATTCCGGCATGACCTTTCCTGCCAGCCGGATCACAGTGAATCTGGCGCCGGCGAATCTGAAAAAGGCCGGTACCCATTATGATCTTCCCATCCTTTTGAGCATTCTGTGTGCATCCGGAAGTGTCCGAAAGCCAAAGTCCACCAGTGCATTTATTGGCGAAGTCAGTCTGGATGGTCAGCTTCGGCCGGTTTCCGGCGTGCTTCCCATGGCGCTGGCTGCCAAGCGGGAGGGGATCAAGGCTTTGTTTGTTCCCGCAGAGAATGCACCGGAGGCTACGCTGGCCAGAGGGCCTGCGGTATACGGCATCCGCAATGTGCGGGATTTGACGGCGGCTTTAAACGGAGAGACAGTGATAGAACCTGAACCTTTGTGGGAACCTTCACCGGAACTGAGCGGTGGCCCGGATTTCAGGGATGTATTGGGGCAGGAGGCTGTAAAAAGAGCCCTGGAGGTGGCGGCAGCAGGCAGTCACAATGTGCTGCTCATCGGCCCGCCCGGCTCCGGAAAAAGCATGCTGAGCAAGCGCTTGCCTTCGATCCTTCCGGAAATGAGCTGGGAGGAATCGCTGGAGGTCAGTCAGATCTATTCCGTTATGGGAATGCTTTCTGCCAAAAATCCGCTGGTGACTACCCGGCCCTTCCGCTCGCCCCACCATACCATCTCCAATGCCGGTCTTGCCGGCGGTGGCAGCAATCCCAAGCCCGGTGAGATCTCCATGGCCCACAAGGGTGTGCTGTTTCTGGATGAGCTGCCGGAATTCCGGAAAGATACATTGGACATGATGCGCCAACCTTTGGAGGACGGGCAGGTTACCATTTCCCGTGTCTCCGGTGCGGTGACATACCCTGCGGAATTCATGTTGGTTTGCGCCATGAATCCCTGCAAGTGCGGCTGGTACGGCGATCCGTCGGGAAGGTGCACATGCTCCGATCAGGCGGTGCAGAATTACCGCAGCCGTCTTTCCGGCCCGCTTCTGGATCGGATCGATATTGTGGTGGAAGTGCCGGCTGTGCATTTTGAGGATCTTCGCACCCGGGCGCATGCAGAACCCTCCGCAGAGGTTAAAAACCGCGTGGACGGGGCAAGACAGCGCCAGCATCACCGGTTTGACGGAGATGGCAATATGTGCAACGCCCGCATGGGGCCGGACCATATGCGCAAGTTCTGCCAGTTGGATGAGGAAAGCGCCCTTCTGATGAAACAGGCCTTTGACGCCATGGGCCTGACGGCCAGAAGCTATGACCGTATCCTCAAGGTTGCCCGCACCATTGCAGACCTTGCCGGCAGCGAGGATATTCAGCCGGAGCATATTGCGGAGGCTATTCAGTATCGGGCGGTCAATCTTGGAAACCGTTAAGGGAGGAATACAATGATCCATATTTTTAACAGAGCGGAGCTTTTGACCACCTCCAATTTAGAGAAACTGTCTGGGGTTCGGGATGCTCTGGATGCAAAAGGGATTGATTACAAAGTAAAATCCAAAACTTCACTGGGATCTACCACTGCTAGAAACGGCAGGGCGGGAACGACCTATGGCGCCGTTCCCATGTCGGATGCCCTGTACACCGTGTATGTCCGTCGGGACGATTTGGATCGTGCAAAAAACTTGATTTGATTAGGAGTTATCATGAAAGAGATTTTTCTGCTGAAACTGGGCGAAATTGTTTTGAAAGGCGCCAATAAGCGGCAGTTTGAAAGCAAACTGCGGCAGAATGTCCGCCGCCGGATGAAGCCCTACGGTAATTTTGATGTGTATCTGATGCAGTCTACCCTGTATGTAGAGCCCATGGACGAGATGTGCGATGTGGATGGTGCGTGGGAGGCCTGCCGGAGCATTTTCGGCGTGGTCAGTCTGTGCCGCTGCCGTCCCTGTGAAAAGAATACGGACGCCATTTTTGATGCCATTGAAAACTATCTGGGAGATGATCTGGACTGCGCCAAGTCCTTTAAAGTAGAGTCCAAGCGCTCGGATAAGCGCTTCCCGCTGAATTCCATTCAGCTTTCTCAGGAAATCGGCGGAAGGCTTGCCGAAGCCCATCCGGATGTTATGGTGGATGTCCATCATCCGGAATACACCGTCTATGTGGAGGTACGCGACCTTTCTGCTTATGTCCATGGTCCAGCAGAACCCGGCGCAGGCGGACTGCCCACCGGCGTGGGCGGACGGGCAATGGTACTGCTTTCCGGCGGCATCGATTCTCCGGTGGCGGCGTATATGATTGCCAAGCGGGGCGTAGAGATCGAGGCGGTTCATTTCTTCTCCTATCCCTATACCTCTCAGCTTGCCAAGGATAAGGTGATTGAGCTTGCCCGTCTGGTAACGCGATATTCCGGCAGAATGACACTGAATATTGTTTCTTTTACGGAGATTCAGGAAGCCATCCGGGATAACTGTCCGGAGGAATTCTTTACGCTGATCATGCGCCGGTTTATGATGGAGATATCTCAGCGCATTGCAAAGCAGCATGGCTGCGGTGCGCTGATCACCGGTGAAAACCTGGGTCAGGTAGCCTCTCAGACCATGGAAGCCATGACAGTTACCGGCGCCGTGGTGGACATTCCCATTTTTATGCCCCTGGTCGGCATGGATAAGGAGGAGATCGTCACCATTGCCCGCAAAATCGGCACACTGGACACTTCCATTTTGCCCTATGAGGACTGCTGCACGGTCTTTACCCCTAAGCATCCGAAAACAAAGCCAACTCTGGGACAGGTTATCGCTGCAGAGGAGAAGCTGGACCGGCAAGCGCTGATTGCAAAGGCGCTGGAGACAGTAGAGAAGATCACGGTGAAATATCATGATGAGCCTGGCCTGTAATGTACTGAAGGCGCTGGCAAGAAAGACCCTTGCTACAGCGGAAAGCTGCACCGGCGGTATGATCGGAGAGGCACTGACCGATGTTGCCGGTGCGTCAAAAGTCTACAAGGGCGGCATCATCAGCTATTGCAACGAGGCAAAGCGTACGCTTTTGGGCGTAGACGGGGAGATCCTTGGCCGGTATGGTCCTGTATCCCTGCCGGTTGCCAAGGCTATGGCAGAAGGTGCTGCCAAGGCGTTGAATGCGGATGTGGCTGTTTCTGTTACAGGCCTTGCAGGGCCGGATGGAGATGAATACGGCAATCCTGTGGGCAGAGTGTATATCGGTTATGCAGACAGTACCTGCGCAATTGCCAGAGAATTCACCTTTTCAGGGGACAGGGAAGCTGTCCGCCGGCAGGCAGCAGAAGCTGCATTGGACATGATTCTGAAATATAACCAATAAGAAAAGCCTCCGAACATTTTGCTCGGAGGCTTTTGTTAATCTTGGGGCGTGTAGTGGACGATGATGCCCTGATCGGTCAGCATAGAAACATTACTTACGAGGGTATTGCTCACATCTACCCGAACCAGATTGACACATCTGGCCAGAGATGCTATGGATTCGATCTGGTTATCGTTCATGATCACGGTGTTGAGCTGCATACAGCCCGATAGTGCATCGATATCGGTCAGTTTGTTGTGAGAACCGTTAATATGCACAATGCCGGGTTTATGATCCCATGGGGGCAGGGATTCCACCTCATTATAGGAAAAATCCAGATATTGCAGGGAATCCAAACCTGACAAGGCGCTGATATCTAGCAGCGTATTGTGAGAAAGGATCAGATCTGTCAAGCCGGTGCATCCTGCCAAAATGTCCGTCTGCGTAAGTTTATTATGGCTGGCGGTGAGCTTGTGCAGTGTTTTTAGGGAGTCAATGCCGGTCAGATCCATAAGACTGTTGTTGGAAACATTCAGCTCTGTCAGACCGGTGCATCCTGCAAGAGGCGCGATAGAAGAAAGAGAATTATAGGATACATCCAGGATGTTCAGCTGTGCCATGGCACCAAGATCTGCAAGACTGGTCAATGCATTCTTGGAAAGATTCAGTGCCGAAAGGCTGGTCATGGAGGACAGAGGAGAGATATTCTTGATCGCGTTTTCACTCAGATCCAGATAGGTCAGCTTTGTAGCTCCGGAAAGATTTTGAATACCAGAAAGGTTACAGCCGGAAAGGGTGAGCCTGGTCAGATCCGGCAGTCCTGCGATCACAGCCAGAGCATCGGCAGAAACATTTGTACCTGTAATGGTCAGCTCGGAAAGCTTCGTGAGGGTGGAAAGGATCTGCAGATTGGCAACCGAGCTGTCTTTAATTGTCAGAGAAGTCAGGTAGGGGAAATACTTCAGGTCAGAATAATCGATCACTTCGGAGGGCAAAGCAAGTGCGTTGACCGTCCATAAGTCACTGGTCATGATCCGGGTGTCAGAATCCAGCTTTAGCAGTTCCCGAACATAGGCATCCATGGCACTGTCAGCAAAGGTGACTTCTTCGATCACACCGCCAACAGTGTAACCAAATACCGCCAGGGGGCTGACCAGCCCCTCATCGCTGATAGACAGGGCATAGATCAAATTCTCGCCGGCCTTGAGAGACACACCGGTGCTGTAAAGATCCTCCTTTTTGGAAGGGTAAGATCCGTCAGAGGAGACATACAGGGTGCCGGACGGGGATTCGATGGAAACACTGATATACTGGCTGTAATAGCCCGGTGCGGGTGTGGCCACAGGTACACCGGGACGGCGGGCTTCAATCTCAGCCTTGATCACAGGGTCAGAAATGTTGTCCAGCATGGTCACCGCATCCAGCAGCTTGTCCTGCTCTACATAGGTTTTGCACAGGGCAATATAAAGCTCCGCAGAGCCGCCATCGGCAATGGCGTTGGAGAGGGTATATTCTGCTTTTGTATAGTTTCCGGCAGCTTTGAACTGCTCCGCAAGCTCTATGGCAACATCTTCATTTTCGCCGGACTGATAATAGGCCTGATTGTAAAGCCAGGAGGAAATGGCGTACTGCCCCCGGCTTTCAAAATATCGGGCCTGCTTTAAAAGCATATCTCTGGTAAACTCCCGGTCATAGACGAAAAGATACCAGATCAAGCTGAATAAGACCATGATCACAAGCAGGATCGGAAGGATTCTCTTCAAGGGTGATCTCATAGGCGGTGCTCCGTTTCGAGGAATTCTGACATAAATTATACTTGCCCGTTACATCGATGTCAAGAACTGGGATAAAATTGGCAGTTATTTCGCCATGTTGCGCTATCTTCCCACAGAGCATCCTGCTAAAATAGAAATCAGGAGGGATAGATATGGAAAGAAACTGGAAACAACTGGTGGCGGTCTTTTTGCTCGGATTTATGATGCCGGGGATTGCAATACGGATCGGCAGTATGCTCGTTCATGTGCCAAACACAGCTCAAACACAGCCATCAGAGACGATAAATATAACGGTTCCTTCTCAGCCCGCCCATTCGGAGGAAGTATTCATCCCTGTTCTAACAGATAGCGGGACGGTGCAGGTGATGGAACTGGAATCCTACCTGCTGGGGGTACTCCTGGGAGAAGTGCCGGCATCTTTTGAGATGGAGGCGCTGAAAGCCCAGGCGGTGGTGGCCAGAACTTATACTTTGTACTGCACCGATGCTATGGACAGACACATGGGAGCTGCCGTATGCACAGATTCCACCTGCTGCCAGTCCTATTATTCTGAGCAGGATTATATAACTGCCGGTGGTCTGCAAGAGGAGGTGGAGAAGATCCGCGCTGCCATTGCAGAAACAAAGAACCAAATCCTGACTTTTGAGGGTAGCTTAATTATGGCCACATATTTTTCCTGCTCCGGTGGCAGGACAGAGGATGCTGTGGCTGTATGGGGGACGGATATGCCCTATCTTCAGTCAGTAGAGAGTCCGGGGGAGGAGCAGGCAAAGGTATTTACCAAGACTGTCTATTATACATCAGAAGAATTTGCCTCCCTGCTGGGCCGTACTCTTGTGGGAGACCCTCACAGCTGGATCGGACCGGCCACATATACCAACGGCGGCGGCGTAGCATTAATGGCGGTGGCGGGGCGAAGCTATACCGGCACAGAGCTTCGCAAGCTTCTTTCCCTGAACTCAACGGCATTTACCATGACTGCAGACAACGGCGGAATCTGGATCACAACTACCGGCAAAGGGCACAGAGTGGGCATGAGCCAATACGGCGCAGATGCCATGGCGGTTTCGGGCAGCAGCTATACACAGATCCTGGCCCATTACTATCCGGGGACAAGAATTGACAAAATGGGTGCCATAAGATAAAATATCAGAAAGAACAGCAAAAGGAGGGAATCCTCTATGCCAATTCGGATCCCCAATGATCTGCCTGCCGCCGGTACGCTGCAGCAGGAGAATATTTTTGTTATGCCCCAGAACCGGGCGACCCATCAGGACATCCGGCCTCTGGAGATCGTGGTATTGAACCTGATGCCCACAAAGGTGGTCACAGAGACACAGCTTAGTCGCCTGCTGGGTAATACTCCTTTGCAGGTCAATCTGGAATTGATGCACACCTCCTCCCATAAGGCAAAGAATGTTTCTCAGGAGCATCTTTTGACCTTTTACAAAAGCTTTGAGGAGTTAAAAGACCGTAAATTTGACGGCATGGTCATCACCGGTGCACCGGTGGAGAAAATGGATTTTGAAGATGTGGATTATTGGGACGAGCTTTGCCGGATCATGGAGTGGAGCAAGACCCATGTCCATTCCACACTGCATATCTGCTGGGGTGCGCAGGCAGGGCTGTATTATCACTACGGCATTGGCAAGTACCCGTTGCCGGAGAAGCTATTTGGTGTATTTCCTCATCAGGCGGACTATAAGCGGGCCATCCTGCTTCGGGGCTTTGATGATGAGTTTTGGGCACCTCATTCCCGTCATACCACCATACGCCGGGAGGATGTGGAAGCTGTGCCCGGACTGAAGATCCTGGCATCTTCTGCTCAGGCAGGCGTTTATGCGGTGATGAACAAGGAAGGCCGGCAGATTTTTATAACCGGACATGCGGAGTACGATCCTGAGACCCTGAAAGGGGAGTACCTTCGGGATAAGGCGCTGGGCTTGCCCATTCGTGTTCCGGAAAACTATTTTCCGAATGATGATGATACCAAAGATCCCATTGTCCGCTGGCGGGGACATGCCAATTTGCTGTTTTCCAACTGGCTGAACTATTTCGTTTACCAGACTACGCCCTATGACATCATGTCTATTGGTGACGAAGAAGAAAAGAAGTAACAAAACCATCGCCATGTGCATATGATACTTCCGGTTACAGGAAAGCGATAAGACACAGCTGTCCAGGAGGAGAATGCAATGATTTGTGAACAGTATCATGCGCACCAATTGAATGATCTTGTCCTTAGCGGACAGCTTCGGGAGCTGATCCGGATCAATGAAGCGCAGCACGAGAGAAGCTTTGCCGAGATGGCGGACCGGATCTGCACTCAGGGAGCAAGGATCGTGATGCTGGCAGGTCCCAGCTCATCCGGAAAGACCACATCTGCCAATCGGCTGGCTACCCAGCTGCGAATGTGGGGGAAAAAGGCTATTCTTTTGAGTCTGGATGATTATTATATCGACCGCGATAAGATCCCTCCCGGGCTCGATGGCAAGCTGGATCTGGAGCATATAAATACTATTGATACTGCTCTGTTCAGCCACCATATGGAGGCCTTGCTTCAGGGGCAGGAGGTGGAGCTTCCCTCCTTTAATTTCAAAACGGGAAAGCAGGAGTGGACCGGCCACACCATAGGTCTGGAGGAAGACTGCATTCTGCTGGTGGAAGGGCTGCATGGGCTGAACCCTGCGCTTTTGCCTAAAGAAGTGGATCTTTCTCAGGTCTTCCGCGTATATGTCTGTCCCCGGCGTTCTTTGGAGCTGGATGGTCATGAGCCCATCGACGGCAGCTTTCTGCGCCTGTTGCGGCGGATCGTCCGGGATCACCTGAGCCGTGGCACATCGGCACAGCGGACGCTTGCTATGTGGGACTCTGTCCGGCAGGGGGAAAGCCGCTGGATACTACCCTATCAGGAGAATGCGGATGCGGATTTTGATTCTTCCACCGTTTATGAGCTTGCAGTGTTGAAACGGCATATCCTTCCGCTGCTGCTTTCTATTCCCCAGGAAGAGGATTGCTATGACCGGGTTCAGAACATCCTCAGGATTCTGGATCAGGTACAGGAAGCGAATATGGACGATGAGATCCCGCCCACCAGCCTTGTTCGGGAATTTATCGGCGGCAATACATACTATGAATGAAAAATACCCACCGGAATTTCCATCAGGAAGAACCGGTGGGTGCTTTTGTGAAAAAAACTGCCGATGTAAAATGCAGCAGTAGGGAAGAATGGGAAATTACACATAGATTTATTATTTTGATTTGCATACTCTTCTGCTGCTTGGATCAGGATATTTCGGTAGCGCTCATGATATTGATAAATGTCATTCCTTTTAATACAAGTGCCCTGTGACGGGTCTGCAATTTATAAAAAGAAGGTTGCTATTTTTATCCTGTGGAATTATAATATGAGCATAAATAAACTAAGAGGTGTTTGTTATGGCAACTACCGAAAAGCTGAATCTCACCATGCTCTGCGATTTCTATGAGCTGACCATGGGAAACGGGTATTTTGAAAAGGGCTACAAGGACAGGATCACCTATTTCGACCTGTTTTTCCGCCGCTGTCCAGATGGCGGTGGCTTTGCCATCGCAGCCGGTCTGGAGCAGATCATTCAGTACATTCAGGACCTGCACTTCAGTGCAGAGGATATTGAATATCTCCGGGCTCGCAAGCTGTTCAGCGAAGAATTTTTGCAGTACCTGGCGGATTTTCGGTTTACCGGTGATATCTGGGCCGTGCCGGAGGGCACTCCCATTTTCCCCCATGAGCCCATCATTACCGTGCGGGCCCCCGCCATTGAGGCGCAGCTTATTGAGACATTTTTACTCTTGACCATTAACCATCAGAGCCTGATTGCCACCAAGGCAAATCGGGTGGTTCGGGCTGCTCAGGGGCGGACGGTGCTGGAGTTTGGCTCCCGCCGCGCACAGGGCGCGGATGCGGCGATTCTGGGTTCTCGCGCAGCATATATCGGCGGTTGCAACGGCACGGCCTGCACCATTTCCGACCAGCTTTTCGGTGTCTATGCCGGCGGTACCATGGCCCATGCATGGGTGCAAATGTTTGACAGCGAATATGAGGCCTTCAAGACCTACTGTGAGATATATCCCGAAAATGCTACATTGCTGGTGGATACCTATAATACATTAAAATCCGGTGTGCCCAATGCCATTCGGGTATTCAATGAAGTCTTGAAGCCCAAGGGTATTACCAAGTGCGGTATCCGTCTGGACTCCGGCGACATGGCCTATCTGACCCAGAAGGCACGGAAGATGCTGGACGATGCCGGCTGGACGGAGTGTAAGATCTCGGTATCCAATTCTTTGGACGAGTATATTATTCAGGATCTTCTTCGTCAGGGCGCAAAGATCGATATGTTCGGCGTTGGCGAGCGGCTGATCACCGCAAGAAGCGAGCCTGTCTTTGGCGGCGTGTACAAGCTGGCGGCGGTGGAGCGGGAGGACGGCTCTATCCAGCCTAAAATCAAGATCTCGGAGAATGTGGGCAAGATCACCAATCCCCATTTCAAGAAGCTCTACCGCTTCTATGGCAACGATACCGGCAAGGCCATTGCCGACTACCTGTGCGTCTATGATGAAACGGTGGACGATACCAAAGACATGGAAATCTTTGATCCCGAGGCAACCTGGAAGACCAAGACCGTGTATAACTTTACTGCCAAGGAGCTGCAGGTCCCCATCTTCCAAAAGGGTGAACTGGTGTATCAGTGCCCTGATCTGCAGCAGATCCGGGCATACTGCATGGAGCAGGTAGATATGCTTTGGGATGAGGTCAAGCGTTTTGACAACCCCCACACCTATTATGTGGACCTTTCCCAGAAGCTGTGGGATATCAAGTACAATTTGCTGAAGCAGCGCAATGGCAAGGCGTAATTCTTCTGCTGCCCCGGCTCTCGGTGGTGTATTGGCGGCACTGGCAGTGGTCATTATGTGCATGGGAACACTGATCCCGATGGCGACCTTTGCCTGTCCCATGCTGTGCATCTTATTGCTTGCCGTGTATTTCAAAAAATGTGGAAGCCGGATGGCCTGGGTCTGGTACTGTGCCGTAGCGATCCTCAGCCTTTTGATGGCGCCGGATAAAGAAGCGGCAGCATTGTTTGCCTTTCTGGGCTACTACCCAATTTTGAAGCCCCGGTTGGACAGGCGGCCCTTGCGATGGCTGTGGAAAGGGCTTTTGTTTAACGCGGCAATTTGCATTATGTATTTTCTGCTGCTGAATGTGCTGGGAATGGCAGAGCTGGCTGCTGAGTTTTCGGAAGCCGGCGGAATCGTTCTCGGGATTACATTGCTGCTGGGAAATGTGACATTTTTCCTGATGGACAAGCTGCTTTCCATGCGCTTCCGGATCTAGCTTGACTGCAATCATTAAAAAATGACCGCCTGTGGGCACTCCACAGGCGGTTTTCTTATACCTTTTGTTCGCAGTAAATGCAGCGGTGAATATTCTCGGCTGCATCGGTAATTCTGGCGATCTGGGGTAGCTCCTGCTCAACGCAGGAAATGCACTTGGGATTGGTGCAGGTGCGGCCGTAGACCAGATCCCCAGTGTCGGCAGATGCCTTGACGGGATCTTTTGCTTCCTCCAGAAGCTTTAAGATCAGTGCCATACGCATATATTTGCCGTTCAGTGCCTGACGGAAATAGGCGGCTCTGGGGTCATCGTCCACAGCTACGCTGATTTCATTGACACGGGGCAGGGGATGGAGCACACACATATCGTCCTTGGCAAGGGCCATCTTCTGGGTATCCAGAATGTAGCAGTTTTTCAGCCGTTCATAGGTTTCGTGGCTGTCAAAGCGCTCCCGCTGGATCCGGGTCATGTACAGCACATCCAACTGGCCAATGGCTTCATCCAGACTGCGGTATTCCGCATAAGGAATCTGATTGCGCTCCAGAACATTGTAGCGCACATAGCCGGGAAGGCGCAGCTCCTCAGGAGAGATCAGGATAAAGCGGATGCCGGTGTACCGGGCCATAGCTTCGATCAGGGAATGTACTGTGCGGCCGTATTTCAGGTCGCCGCACAGGCCGATGGTCAGGTCATTCAGCCGTCCCTTTTCCCGGGAAATGGTCAAAAGGTCTGCCAAAGTCTGGGTGGGGTGATTGTGGCCACCGTCACCGGCGTTGATCACCGGAATGGATGCCGCCTGAGAAGCAACATAAGGTGCGCCCTCTCTGGGATGACGCATAGCCATGATATCCGCGTAGCAGGAGATCATTTTAGCGGTGTCAGAGATGCTCTCGCCCTTGGCGGCGGAGGAGGAGCTGGCTTCGCTGAAGCCGATCACACTGCCGCCCAGCTCCAACATTGCCGCTTCGAAGCTGAGACGTGTACGGGTGGAGGGCTCAAAAAAGAGAGTTGCCAGCTTTTTGTGGGCACATTTGTCCCAATAGTTTTCCGGATGAGCAATGATGTCCTTAGCTGTTGCGATCAGGCCGTCCAGCTCTTCCACAGTAAAATCCAGAATGCTGATCAGACTTCTCATATTACTTCGCTCCGTTTACAGCCAGATAATTCTTGATCCGGGTCACATTTTCCTCATTGGCAGGATCTTCCTCCAGATATTCGATGATATCATACACATCCACAACAGAGTAGACAGGGAAGCCAAACTGCTCCTCAATCTCCTGCATGGCGCCCTTTTCGGTCTGGCCCTTTTCCTTCCGGTCCACCATGATGAAGGTAGCGATGACTTTCGTGCCTTCCAGGTGTTTCAAGATTTCCATGGATTCACGGATAGCCGTGCCGGCAGTGATCACGTCCTCAATGATGACGATCTGCTCACCGGCCTGAGGAATGTAGCCAACAAAGGTGCCGCCTTCGCCGTGGTCCTTGACTTCCTTCCGGTTGAAGAAGAAGGGCAGGTTCAGCCCGTTCTTGCTCAGGGCAACGGCAGCAGAGATGGACAGGGAAATGCCTTTGTAAGCAGGGCCGTAAAGAACAGCTTCCTTTTTGCCCAGCTTGTCAAAATAAGCCTTGGCGTAGAACTCACCCATTTTGGTGATCTGATCACCGGTCTTAATCATGCCGGCATTGACGAAATAGGGGATCTTCCGGCCGGATTTGGCAGTAAAGTCACCAAACCTCAGAACGCCTGCATCCTGCAGGAACTCGATAAATTCTCTTTTATATGCTTCCATGATTCTGTCTCCTTATTATTTGTAAACAATTAACGCAAAAAAAGAATCGGGCTGACCACCAATTGGCGGTGGTTTGCTGACGCACCAAAGGCTCGAATTGTCAGCGGCGACTCGCCGATTAGTCACAGAATTCAGCGACGCAGCGTTCATATGCAGCCACAGGATCGGCGGCAGCAGTGATGGGGCGGCCCACAACGATATAGTCAGAGCCGATCTCTTTAGCAGCGGCGGGGGTCATGACACGCTTCTGGTCGCCAATGTCGCCGTCCGCAAAGCGGACACCGGGGGTAATGGTCAGGAAATTCTTGCCGCAGTGATCATGGACCTTGCCGGCCTCCAGAGGAGAGCAAACGATGCCGTCCAGACCTGCATTTTTTGCGGTCTTGGCATAGTGCATGACAACCTCATCAATAGGCTCCTTGATCAGGATGTCCCGTTCCAGAGTTTCCTGATCAGTGGAGGTCAGCTGGGTGACAGCAATCAGCAGGGGACGGGTACCGTCGGGCCGGGTCAGACCTTCCAGAGCACCCTGCATCATAGCAGTGGCACCGGCAGCATGAAGGTTGGTGATGTCTACATCCAGATTGGAAAGCACTGCCATGGCTTTTTTAACCGTATTGGGAATGTCATGCAGCTTCAGATCCAGAAAGATCTTATGACCCCGGGCCTTGATCTGGCGGACAATGCTGGGGCCTTCGGCGTAGTACAGTTCCATGCCGATCTTTACAAAGGGCTTACGGCCGGTAAACTTGTCGAGGAACGCAAAGGTTGCCTCTGCAGAGGAAAAATCACATGCTACAATTACATCTTTACCCATTATTTTGCGCCTCCTATGATCTCTTTCAAACTGTTGATTCTGTATTTTGTCATTACCTCAGGCAGATCCCGAATGATGTCCCGGCAAATGTAGGGGTTTACCAGATTGGCAGCGCCCACTTCTACGGCAGTTGCGCCGGCAAGCATTATCTCGATTACATCTTCGGCGCTTGACACACCGCCCATGCCTACCACAGGGATCTTGACGGCATTTGCTACCTGATAGACCATCCGCACAGCCACGGGGAAGATAGCGCTTCCGGAGAAGCCACCCATCTTGTTGGCGATGACAGGCTTGCGCTTGCGCAGATCAATACGCATACCCAGCATGGTGTTGATCAGACTGATGCCATCCGCACCTGCATCTTCGCAGCTGCGAGCGATAGACACAATGTCTGTAACATTGGGGGAGAGCTTAATAATGACCGGTTTGGTGGTGACGGCCTTGACGGCACGGGTCACCTCGGCTGCGGCTTTCGGATCAGTACCAAAGCTCATGCCGCCGCCGTGGACATTGGGGCAGCTGACATTGACCTCCAGCCAGCCCACCTGCTCCTCTTTGTCCAACATTTGACAGGTATAGGCGTAGTCCTCCACAGAAAAACCGGATACATTTGCCATCACCGGCTTGTGGAAGCATTTTTTTAATTTGGGAAGTTCTTCGGAAATGACTTTTTCCACACCGGGATTTTGCAGACCCACGGCATTGATCATGCCGGCGGTGCATTCCGCGATCCGGGGCGTGGGGTTGCCGAACCGGGAATCTTTTGTAGTGCCCTTAAAGGAAAATGTACCCAGCTCGTTAATGTCGTAAAGCTCGGCATATTCATAGCCGTAGCCAAATGTACCGGAAGCAGGGATCACAGGATTGGAAAGCTCAATTCCGCATAAGTTTACGCTCAGTTCTCCCATAAGATCTCCTCCTTCTTCATCACAGGACCGTCCTTGCAGATCCGCTTATAGCCGGTGAGGGTCTTACAGGAGCAGCCCATGCAGGCACCAAAGCCGCAACCCATCCGCTCCTCGAAGCTCATCTGGCCGGAGGTGGCAGAAGCTTTGTAAACGGCCTTCAGCATCGGCTCCGGACCGCAGGTATAGAAATAGGTGTAGTCCATACCTTCCAGCGCAGTGGTGACAAAGCCCTTTGTACCATAACTGCCGTCTACCGTGGTGACGGTTACATCGCAGCCCAGTTTTTTGAATTCGTCCTCATAAAAAATCTCGGATTTTGTATTAAAACCAAGAATTACACAGACCTTTTTGCCTGCACAGAGCAGCTTTTTGGCAAGGTTATACATGGGGGGAACACCCACACCACCGCCCAGCAGGACAGGGCGGTCTCCGGAAAGGGAAAGATCATACCCGTTTCCAAGACCGGTCAGAATATCCAGCTCCGCGCCCGGAGTCATTTTGCTCATAGCTTCCGTTCCCTTGCCCACCACCTTATATACGATGGTGAGACGCTTCTCGTCATAGTCGCAGACAGAAATGGGGCGGCGCAGGAACATTCCCTCCAGCCGGATGTTCACAAACTGACCGGCAGCGGTAATGGAAGACGTGTCGCCCTCCATTACCATTTGATAAACGCAGTCAGTCAGAGCACGGTTGCTGAGGATCGTAAAAATACTTTGTTTCATTTTATCACCTTACGCGTCGATGGTGGAGATGGTCAGCGTGGTTTCTTCCAGAACATCCAGCAGCACCTTGACCGTGTCCAGTGCGGTGAACATGGTTACATTGTATTCCGTGGCGATTTTGCGGATCTCCACACCGTCCTGCTGGTTAGAGCCAGGATCCCGGGTGTTGATGACATAGGCAATATGTCCCTGACGCAGGGCGTTGGGGATCTCCTCGCTGCCCTCGCTGATCTTGGTCAGAGTATGGGTGCGGATGCCGTTTTCCTTCAGGAACTTGGCAGTACCTGCGGTGGCTTCAATATTGAAGCCCAGCTGGTAGAACCGGCGGATCAGAGGCAGAGCCTCCTCTTTATCCTTGTCAGCGATGGTGGCCAGCACAGTACCATAGTTCTGCAGATGCATACCGGATGCCTGCAGAGCCTTATACAGGGCGCGGTTGAGGGTATTGTCGTAGCCGATAGCCTCACCGGTGGACTTCATTTCAGGAGACAGATAGGCATCCAGACCCCGGATCTTGTTGAAGGAGAAGACGGGTGCCTTGGCATACCAGCGGTCCTTCTCATCAGGATAGATGTCAAACAGGCCCAGCTCCTTCAGGCTCTTGCCCAGGATGACCTCGGTGGCGATGTCTGCCAGAGAGTAGCCGGTGGCCTTGGACAGGAAGGGAACAGTACGGGAGGAACGGGGATTGACCTCGATGATAAACACATTGTCATCCTTGTCCACAATAAACTGGATGTTAAACAGGCCGACGATGCCGATGCCCAGGCCCAGCTTTTTGGCGTACTGGAGAATGATGCCCTTGACTTTGTTGGAGATGGAGAAAGAGGGGTAGACAGAGATGGAGTCGCCGGAGTGAACGCCTGTGCGCTCTACCAGCTCCATGATGCCGGGAACGAATACATTCCGGCCGTCGCAGATGGCATCGATCTCTACCTCGCGGCCTTCGATATACTTATCCACCAGAACGGGCTTGTCCTCGTCGATCTCAACAGCGGTTTTCAGATAATGACGCAGCTGATCCTCGTTGGCAACGATCTGCATGGCCCGGCCGCCCAGCACGAAGGAGGGGCGCACCAGAACAGGATAGCCAATCTCCGTCGCGGCAGCAATGCCGTCCTCGATCTTGGTAACGGCCTGACCCTTGGCACGGGGAATATTCAGCTCGTTCAGTAGGTTCTCAAAGGCATTCCGGTCCTCCGCCTTGTCAATGGCGGCGCAGTCGGTACCGATGATCTTTACGCCCCGGTCAGCCAGCGGCTGTGCCAGATTGATGGCAGTCTGACCGCCCAGAGAAGCAACCACACCCTCCGGCTTCTCGAACTCAATAATGTTCATCACATCTTCGGGCGTCAGGGGCTCAAAATACAGCTTGTCGGCTGTGGTGTAGTCCGTGGAAACGGTTTCAGGGTTGTTGTTGATGATAATGGCTTCGTAGCCGGCGTTTTTAATGGTCATAACTGCGTGGACAGTAGAATAGTCAAATTCCACGCCCTGACCGATACGGATAGGACCTGCGCCCAATACCACGATCTTCTTCTTGTCGGTAAGCACAGAAGCATTCTCGCCGGTGTAGGAAGAGTAGAAGTAGGGGATATATGCGCCGGTATGGCAGGTATCCACCATCTTAAATACGGGGAAAACATTGTGCTGTTTCCGGAAATTGTAGACATCCAGCTCTGTGCACTTCCACATGCGGGCAATATACTTGTCGCTGAAGCCCATTTTCTTGGCGGCGATGAGGGTATCCAGATCCTGCACCTTAACCTTCAGCAGCTCTTCCATATCCACAATCCGCTTGATGGCTTCCAGGAAGAAGGGTGTGATCTGGGTGATCTCGTGGATCTTTTCCACAGAAATGCCGTGGTACAGCAGCTCGGCAATGGCGAAAATATTGTCGGAGCGGAAGGTGCTGATGTAATCCAGCAGCTCTTCCACCGTCATATTGTCAAACTTAGGATGGTAGATGTGGTTGGCGCCGATCTCCAGAGAGCGGATACCCTTGAGCAGGCATTCCTCCAGATTGGAGCCGATGCCCATGACTTCGCCGGTAGCCTTCATCTGCGTACCAAGGGAATTGGAGGCGGAGGTGAACTTATCGAAGGGGAAACGGGGCAGCTTGGCAATGACATAGTCCAGCTGGGGCTCAAAGGCGGCGTTGGTGTTGGCAATCTTGATCTCTTCCAGCGTCATGCCTACAGCGATCTTGGCGGTAACCCGGGCGATGGGATAGCCGGATGCCTTGGATGCCAGCGCGGAAGAACGGGAGACCCGGGGATTGACCTCAATGAGGTAATACTCGCTGGAATGGGGATTCAGAGCGAACTGAACGTTGCAGCCGCCCTCGATCTTCAGCTCCTTAATCAGCTTGATGGCAGAATCGTTGAGCATCTTCAGATCGTGGTCATTCAGGGTCATAATGGGGGCAACTACCAGGGAGTCGCCGGTATGCACGCCGACGGGGTCAATGTTTTCCATGCCGCAGATGGTGATGGCGTGATCCGCACCGTCGCGCATGACCTCGAACTCGATTTCCTTATAGCCCTTGACAGACTTTTCAATCAGAACCTGATGAACAGGGGAGAGCTTAAAGGCATTCAGGCCGATCTCCACCAGTTCTTCTTCATTGTAAGCAAAGCCACCACCGGTGCCGCCCAGCGTAAAGGCAGGGCGCAGAACAACGGGATAGCCGATGCGTTTGGCGGCATCCTTGGCTTCTTCAATGGAGTAGGTGATCTCAGAGGGGATGACCGGCTCACCGATGGACTGGCACAGCTCCTTGAAAAGCTCCCGGTCCTCAGCCCGCTCGATGGAGGCGCTGGAGGTGCCCAGCAGCTCTACCCGGCACTCCTTGAGAATGCCTTTCTTTTCCAGCTGCATGGCAAGATTCAGACCCGTCTGACCGCCAATGCCTGGAACGATAGCATCGGGGCGCTCGTAACGAATGATCTTGGCCACATATTCCAGCGTCAGAGGCTCCATATATACCTTGTCGGCAATGGTGGTGTCTGTCATGATGGTGGCGGGGTTGGAGTTGACCAGAACCACCTCATAACCCTCTTCCTTCAAAGCCAGACACGCCTGTGTGCCGGCATAGTCAAACTCAGCAGCCTGTCCGATAACGATAGGACCGGAGCCGATGATCATAATCTTCTTCAAATCTGTACGCTTTGCCATAATAATGCCTCCAAATCAGTATATTCCGTGTTACTTTCTTACTTTTTCCATCCAAACCAGCTTCCCGTCACAAACGGTAGCCATGCATTTACCCCAGATCTTCCAACCGGCAAAGGGCGTGGATTTTCCCATGGACAGGAACTGCTCCGGCTCCACATAGCCGCTCTGCCGCAGATCCCAGATGGAGAAATCGCAGGTCTGCTGGATGCCAAAGCGCTTTCGGGGATTGGTAACCAGCAGCTTCAGCAGGGTCTCCATAGAGATGATTTCCTCTTTTACCAGATAGGTATACAGCAGGGGAAAAGCTGTTTCAATTCCGACGATGCCGAATGCGCTGCCATCCAGACCCTTGCTCTTTTCTTCCTCAGAATGGGGGGCGTGGTCCGTAGCGATCATGTCGATGGTGCCGTCTTTCAGACCTTCGATCAGTGCCAGCCGGTCCTCTGCGCTGCGCAGGGGCGGATTCATCTTAAACCGGCCATCCTCCTGCAAAAAGCTATCATCCATCAGCAGGTAGTGGGGTGCGGTCTCGCAGGTTACATTCAGGCCCTCTTTTTTTGCCTGACGGATCAGCTCCACGCTTTCCTTTGTGGAGATGTGGCATATGTGATAGGCGCAGCCTGTCTCTTTTACCAGCTCCAGATCCCGCTTGATAGGACCCCATTCGCTTTCCGAGCAGATGCCCCGGTGGCTGTTGGCCCTGGCATATTCGCCGTCGTGGATATAGCCGCCATTTAAGAGGGAATTGTCTTCACAGTGGGCAACGATCAGCTTTTTCAGCTGCTTTGCCTTGAGCATGGCCTCTTTCATCAGCTCCCGGCTTTGAACGCCTCTGCCGTCATCGGAGAAAGCGATCACATTGGGGGCCATACCTTTCATATCAGAAAGCTGCTCGCCCTTTTGTCCCACTGTAATGGCACCGTAGGGATAAATGTGGATCATGCCGTCCTGCCGGATCAGATCCAGCTGCTCTTTTAAATGTGCCTTGCTGTCCGGCACAGGATTCAGATTGGGCATGGTGCACACTGCAGTGTAGCCGCCCCGGGCGGCAGCGAGAGAACCGGAGAGAATGGTCTCTTTGTATGAAAAACCCGGCTCTCTGAAATGCACATGCACATCACAAAAGCCGGGAATAACTACATATTCAGGAGAATTAAAGGCACAAAGGTCAACAGATGAAAGACGGTCCATAATAGAAACGCAAACACTCTGCCCACAGCCATAAGTGAGGATATTGGTGGGTTGCTTCTGCATAGCCATAACGGGCTCCTTTCGAGGGAAATTCGCATAATTCGTAATTTATCGCATGACATTATACCATATTACAAAAGGTGTGTCAATGGAAATCCTGCTAAAAAGTCACCGGAAGATCCGGTGACTTTTTGTTTACATATTTGATGTATATTAGAGTTCCTCGCTTAATGCCAGCAGGAGAATACCGATAATCACAACGGCAATAAAGGCATAGGTTTTCCAGGAAAGTTTCTCTTTCAGAACAATTCGGGAAAGCAGCAAGGAAACCATGCAAACAGAGGAAAGAATGGGGGCAGCAACGGCATCGACTCCACCGAGGGCGTACACATAGGTGAACTGACCGGCGGTTTCGAACACGGCAGCCAGAATTTTGTCCTTATGCTTGGGAACGGAACCAAACTTAACCTTTTTGGCCTTCATAAAGATGAACAGTCCCAAAGCAAACAGGGCAAAGGTCAGCTCATAGCTGGTATTGGCGACAGCTTCAATGGTATCTTCGGTAACATCTACCAAGGGGGAATTGGCAACATCTTCGATCAGGAAGAAAGCGTCATCCAGGAAAGTACCGAAGGCATCCAGCAGGGCATACAGGAAGGGCATAATGAAAGCGACCACGGCCAGGACCTTGCCATAGTTCTTCTTTCTGGTGGTCTCGCCGTGATTTTCCAGATAACTGACACCCACGACACCAATACCGATCACACCCACAGCGACCCAGGTGAGCCAGGAAAACTCATCTCCCATGAACAGGGCAAACAGAAGGACGCAAATGACACCGGCAGTGTTCTCGATGGGATCAGAGATGGATTCTTCCAAAAACCGCATTCCGAAATAGGAAAAAGCCATGGAGATGATGTAAAACAGAGAAACGGGAAGATATTGGATGATGTTTATGGGATTGTAGTTAATATTCTGTGTCAGCAGGGTAAAGATGGCATGGGCACCCATGACAACACCTACCCACACGCAGATCTTCAGGTGGGAGTATTTCTCATTAGGTTGTGCGCCCTTTTTATAAAACAGTTCTGCTGTGCCCCACAAAAGAGCGGTTGCGATTGAAAAGAATAACCAAGACATAGTTTTCTCCTCCTTATATTTTTACAAGTCCCGCATCCACCATCTTTTGCAGACTCATGAGGATGCCAAGCTTTGCGTGATACCAGGTCAGACCGCCCTGGAAATAGACGGCGTAGGGGGGACGGATAGGCCCGTCAGCGGAAAGCTCCATGGTAGAGCCTTGGACGAAAGCACCGGCGGCCATAATGACCTGACTGTCATAGCCGGGCATGTCGCCGGGGATGGGGGTTGCGAAGCTGTCCACCGGTGCGGCAGCCTGAATGCCCTTACAGAAGGCAATCATCCCTTCTTCACTGCCCAGCTCCACCGCCTGAATGATATCGTGGCGGCTTTCGGTGGCATTGGGAACGCACTTGAAGCCCAAAGGCTCATAGAGATTGGCGGCAAAGATCGCGCCCTTTTCCGCATTGGCAGTGACGGTGGGAGACAGGAAAAAGCCCTGATACAACTGTCCCATCAGACCGAAGTTCGCACCCACTTCCTGACCCAGTCCCGGAGCGGAAAGCCGGTAAGCACAACGGTCAATGCATGCTTTTGTACCGGCAATGTATCCGCCGGAAGAGGCCAGACCGCCGCCGGGATTTTTAATAAGGCTTCCTACGATCATATCCGCGCCCACATCTGAAGGCTCGATGGTCTCTACAAACTCGCCATAGCAGTTATCCACCATTACCAGCACATCCGGCTTTATAGCCTTGCAGAAGGCAATCAGCTCCCCGATCTGGGATACGGAGAAGGTGGGGCGGGTGGCATAACCCTTGGATCGCTGGATGGTGATCAGCTTGGTTTTTTCATTGATAGCGCTACGGATACCCTCCCAGTCAAAGCCGCCGTGCTCCAGAAGCTCTACCTGCCGGTAGGAAACGCCGTATTCTGCCAGAGAACAGGGGGAGGGGCGAATGCCGATGACCTCCTGCAAGGTGTCATAGGGCAGGCCCACGGGGCTCAGCAGCTCATCTCCGGGCAAAAGGTTAGCGGAAAGGGCGATGGTCAGCGCATGGGTGCCGCAGGTGATATGGGGGCGAACAAGCGCCGCCTCCGTATGAAACACGTCGGCGTAGACCTGCTCCAGCTTGTCCCGGCCCTCATCGTTGTAGCCGTAGCCGGTGGAAGCGGCAAAGCAGGTGGCAGATACCCGATTTTTCCGGAATGCGGAAAGAACTTTTGCCTGATTGTGCTCTGCGATCTGATCTATGGCGTCAAAACGCGCTCTCAGACGGGTGATGGCCTGCTCACCGTAGGCGTAGACGGCAGGAGAAATGCCCATCTGGCTATACATTTCAATTATTTCCTTCATATTCAGTCCTCTTTTTCTACGGAGTGGAAAATCTGATCGGCAAGATCGTGCAGTGTTTCGGGTTTGGTCACGATCAGTCCGGTTTCGTTTTTGCCCAGAATCAGAAGGGTATCTCCCGGCTGGATGCCAAAAAATTCCCGGGCTTCCTTGGGGATCACGATTTGTCCCCGGTCGCCGACCTTGGCTGTGCCAAAGACCCGCTGGGCGTTTTGCTTGCCTAAAATGTGTTTGCCGCCTGCCATGACAGACCTCCTTTCACATTTTTCATACTTTTCACACAGCGATAGTATAAGCAAAACCGCCCCGGTTGTCAATACCGGAGCGGCAAAATATGGGTCAATCGTTACGCCTTCGGCCGCCAAAGAGGGCAAGAAGTCGCAAAAACTGGGCGAGGGATACGGCAGTAGCGGCAACATAGGTCAGCGCCGCGGCGGTGAGCGTTTTTCGGGCACCGGTCTGCTCTTCTTCCGTAAGCAGATTTCCGGATGCGATGGCCTCCATAGCCCGCCGGCTGGCATTGAATTCTACAGGCAGTGTTACGAGCTGAAAGACCAGAGACAATCCAAAGCAGGCAATTCCCAGATACACAAAGGAAAAGGAAACATTCTCGCCAAAAGAAAACAGCAGGCCCAGAAGAATCAGGGGCATAGCAAGCTTGGAGCCAATATTCGTAATGGGGATAATGGCGGCGCGGAGCTTGATGGGCCCATAATTGTGGGCGTATTGCACCGCATGACCGGCTTCGTGACAAGCAACGCCGATGGCGGCAGTGGAGGTGGCGTCGTACACGCTGTCAGACAGGCGGATCACATTGGTTTTGGGGTCATAATGATCCGTCAGATTTCCGCTGACCCGCTCAACGCGGACACCGGTTACGCCGTTGGCACTTAGGACCCGCTGAGCGGCCTGTGCGCCGGTAATGCGGCGGATGGAATGCTGATTGGAGTATTTCCGGAATGTGGAGTTTACATTGGCACTTGCCCACAAAGACAAAATGATGCAGGGAAGCACCAGCAGAAGATAGGTCGAGTCAAAACCGTAGAAAAAGGGCATGCGTATCCTCCTGAATTGTTGTTTTCCTATAGTATATCCGCTCACAGGGAAAAACACAAGGTTAGATTGCAAATATATTCATAGTCTTATAAAACCAGGGCATCCTGTATCTGGAGGGATGACCATGACGGAAAAGGACTATGGAAAACTGGTAGACGAGATGAGCCCCAGATCGCCCATGTGGCGAAACTGTCTCAACGCATTCTGGATCGGCGGCCTGATTTGTGTACTGGGACAGCTTGCTATCTGCGGATATACGGCCCTGGGACTGGATAAAGAGGCTGCCGGAACGGCAGCCTCTATAAGCCTTGTAGCGCTGTCAGCTCTGCTGACAGGTCTGAGCTTGTACGATAATATCGCAAAGCACGCCGGTGCAGGGACACTGGTACCCATCACAGGATTTGCCAATTCCATCGCTGCCCCGGCAGTGGAATTCAAGACGGAGGGGTTTATTTTGGGAGTTGGTGCCAAAATTTTCCAGATTGCCGGACCAGTTATTGTTTATGGTGTTTCGGCATCCGTAGTCTACGGCATAATTTATTGGATAACCACTTTGTTTTAACCGTAAGGGAGGCGTTTCGCCTCCCTTTGATGCTTTTGGGACGTTAACATGGATTAGGTAAAACATTTACATTTTATTTATCAAATGTAAATCTGTGGGTGCTATCATTAAGCAAAGGGAGTGATTATATGAAATTTTCAAACATAGTGGCCATTTTGTTGGCAATGGTAGTTTTGCTTACTGCATGTGGTACAAAGCCGACAGAGCAGACACCCACATCTCCGGCGGTACAAGCTCCGGCTGCATCGACCTACGACGATGCGATGCAAATCGTTCTGAGCGATAGCGGAATCACTGTGGACGGAGCTGCGGTTAGCACAGATGTTACCGCTGCGGTCTATACAGCGAATGATATTGTTTACTATGAATCCGGCAAGGACTT
>SVKX01000017.1 GCA_015068225.1 Oscillospiraceae bacterium | reverse complement strand
CGTGACGAAAACGATCCTAAAAAGGAGATTGAGGATGTCGAATTTCCGAGCTTTATTCCTCATCTTTCTGCCGTCCGTTACAGGAAGGGAGATAGTAGCATTTGCCGAGGTGTATGTCTTGCAGGTGGTACCTTTCCCTCGGATTCTTGTTATGTGATCCCTCTTGATGATAAACTGCTGAAAAGCAGAGATCATGAGAAACATTTGGGTTATCATTGGCATGAACACATCCCCGGTCCCAATATAGAGGTTTTGACGGTAGAAGATCTCACAGACGAGGAAAAAAGCGATTATTTTGCGTTTGTTCAATTTTGGAAAAAGAGGGAACAAAGTGGATTGTGTTACCATGTTGGAAACATTCCCATAGAGTAAAAATACAGAATAAAAAGAGCAGACTACGAATAGTAGTCTGCTCTTTTTAGGCCGTTGCAAAACAGGACACTTGCGTTCCCCCCGAAATCAGAATTTGTCGAAAATGCGAGAAGTCGTAAAATACGGTATTTTCGACATTTTCATCCATGTCAACTTAGGACCTTGAGCCCGAGCGCTTGATCAGTGGCAGATACAGCGAGGGCGCAGAGTTTTGCTATGAAAAAATGTATGAGATTCTAATGAGGGCGTGGTATATTTTGATGGGTTTTTGCATAGGTAAAAAAGAGGCTTCTTTACATAGATTTGCAACTCGTCAGGGCGGAACTTTCATTTTGCTTTTTTCGATCCGGACACAGGGACTAAAAATCCGGTGTCATAAATGAGAGAAATTCAAAAAACTTCTTATATTTTGCTGTTGACAACCCTACATCTGCTACACTACCTACAAAGTCGTTAACTTTTTGTTAAAAATAGTTGACATGGGGATGAAGGCGTGATATAAATAAAACATCTTTACATTCGCGCAGCTCTTTTGCATAACAATGCGAATTCTGTCATTAAAAATACAAAAACAGCCTGCGAGAAGTGAGAGAAATTTTCATAATGTGGAGGAAAACATCATGAACAGAAACCTTAAGTCTGTGCTTTCGGCGGTTTTGTGTCTGGTGCTTGTTGCAGCTTTGTTTGCGGGCTGCAATAGTTCTATCCCCGACGCCAACCTCAAAGAGGCGCAGTACAACACCACTACATCCGTAATGCCCAGCAACTGGAACGAGTTCACCTATGCGGACAACAATGACACTCAGATCATGAGTTACATTGGCTCTTCTTTCTTCGAATATGACTACAAGTTCGAAGGCGACAAGAAGTTCAACGCAGACGGAACTATCAACAAGGCCGGCATCGTTCCCGGTGCCTACACCACCAACTTCTCCGCAGCAACCAAGCTCGAGGACGTAACCAAGACTGTGGATGCTAAGTGGGGCTACACCGATGCCCAGAAGGAAGAAGGCGGCTACGCTTGGAAGATCACCCTTCGTAACGACCTGAAGTGGGATGACGGCACGGCTATCAAGGCTGCTGACTTCGTTTACTCCATGCAGCAGCTGCTCGACCCCAACTTCATGAACTTCCGCGCTAACACCTACTACGATACCCTGATGATCAAGAACTCTAAGGTTTACTTCTTCCAGAACACAGAAGGTACCTATGAGACCATCGGCAGCCAGGGCTACGATTCCGTTCAGGCAGCTATCGATGCAGGCGAGACCCTGTATGCCAACGCATGGAACATGTGGGGCGCAGCTGGCTACCTGGATGCTGACGGTAACGAGTGCCCTGAGTGGCTCGCTATTACCGACGAGACCGTTTACAACAACGAAGCAGGCGATGATCCCGTTTCCGGTAAGTTCCTGTATGAAAGCTATGGCGCTTACCTGGAGCCCGGCACTGGCTATGACGCTGCTGTCTACGTTGAGAACGACGTCCGTGACGTTAAGTGGGAAGACGTTGGTATCTACGCTATCGAAAACGAGAATGCTATCGTTCTGTGCCTGGATAAGGCTTACTCCTTCCTGAAGGAAGACGGCAGCCTCTCCGTTTGGGCTCCCTACTACTTCTCCAGCCTCCCCGTCGTCCATAAGGCTAAGTACGAGGCTTCCAAGATTGCTCCCGCTGATGGCGCAACTCTGTGGACCTCTAACTACAACTCCTCTCTGGAGACCACCGCAAGCTGGGGCCCCTACAAGCTCGTAGAGTTTGAGGCTGGCTCTCACTACAAGCTCGTTAAGAACGAGAACTGGTACGGCTGGAACATGGACCAGTACAAGAACCAGTATAACATCACTGCTATCAACTGCCGTAAGGTTGAGGAGTTCGCTACTAAGTGGATGGGCTTCCTGAACGGTTCTTACGACGATGCATCCCTGCAGACTGAGAACGTAGGTGAGTACCTCGACTCCAAGTACGTTTACTTCACCTCTACCTCTACCGGTACCTTCGGTATGCAGCTGTACTCCAACCTCGATGTTCTGAAGAACAGCGAGAACAATAACGGCATTCTGGCTATCCAGGAATTCCGTCATGCATTCAACCTCGCTCTGAACAGAAGCGACATCGTTGAAAAGATCTGGCCCGGCACTGCAGTTCCCTGCTTCGGCCTGCTGAACGTTGCTTACTACTACGACATCGAGAACTCTCCCGAGCTGGACGATGGCGGCCAGTACCGTAACGCTACCATCGCTAAGGAAGGCATCCTCCGCGCCTACGGCTTCACCCAGGGTGCAGACGGCAAGTGGTCCGGCGGCGATCTGACCAACCTGTCCACCGAAGATGCTTACGATGCTCTGACCGGCTACAACCCCACTCTGGCAAAGCAGAAGATGCAGGAAGCTATCAACATCCTGACTGCTGATCCCGAGAAGTACGGCTACGACGCCACCAAGGACATCACTCTGGTTTACGGTTCTTCTTCCGATACCGACAAGCAGAGATTCAGAGCAAACTACCTCCAGGAAGTTCTGGACGGTCTGACCAAGGATACCGCTCTGGAAGGCAAGATCAAGGTTGTCTTTGACGCATCCGCTGGTGCTCAGTGGGCAGAAGCTTTCCGCTCCGGCGCAACTCAGATCGGCTTCGGTTACGGCTTCTCCGGCAACGCCTTCAACCCCTTCGATATCATCGGCGCATTCGTCAACCCCGATGACGATCTCAACTACCACATGTACTGGGATACCTCCTCTATCGACATGACTCTGACCATGCCCGCTGGCGATTACGCCGGTGCTGGTGAGACCATCACGATGAGCATCCAGAACTGGTACTACTGCCTCAACGGTCTGGCAGAGACTGAGAAGCAGGCTAAGACCTATAACTGGGGTGAGGGCTTCGCTCCTGTTGAGGCAAGACTGATGATCCTGTCTGCTCTGGAAGAAGTTACCATTAAGGAAAGCCGTTCCGTAATGCTGATCGCTGACGGTGGCGGATCCTTCCTGGGTGCTAAGTTCTCCTACTTCTCCGAAGACGAGCACACCTTTATGGGCTTCGGCGGCCTCAGATACATGGAAGTTAACTACACCGATGCTGAGTGGACTGCTTACGTTGCTCAGAACAACAACGACCTCTCCGCAGAGTACAAGAAGTCCGAGTAATTTTAGCTAGCTGAATTACCCAGAATCTAATTAATCCAAACGGCGGTGAGCCACTGTGCTCACCGCTAGTTTGGCATTTTACGACATTCTAAAAAAAGCAAAGCAAGCAAATTCATAATTGCAAAATATAAATGCAAGACTGTTACAAGGATGAATAATCGCAATCGACTGGTTTTATAATAGCTGAAAAGGGAAGCATTAATTGATAAAATTAAGATGGTTTTAAGCGTCAGTTTTGGCGGTGCGTAGCCTTTGTGTGCGTAGAGCCTTGCAGACAGCTGCTTTTTGGCTCGAACACTATGAATTGGAAAACAACAAGACAGAGGAGAAAAACCTATGTATATGTTTAAATATGTGACGAAGCGCTTGAGCTTGATGTTGTTCACATTTTTCATCATTTTCACAATGTGCTTTGTTCTTATCAAACTTCTGCCGATCCCTACGAATGCTCTTCCGGGACAGGATCCGGAGATCGTTATGAAAACCCTTGAGGGAAGAGGCTGGATCACCAACATTAAAGAGGGTGAGAACGGCGTCTGGACCTATGACCGAGTGCCGATCTTGCTCCAGTTCGGAACCTATATCAAGAGAATAGTGACGCAGGGCGACTTTGGCCTTGTGACCACCTATGGCGAATACGTCAACATGAATATATGGCAGGTATTTGTCAGCCATCTCCCGCCCACGATCTTGATAAACATTTATTCCACCCTTATCGGAGTGCCGATCGGTCTCGGTTTGGGTATTTTGGCTGCGCTCAAAAAGAATAAGTGGCAGGACCAGCTAATCAATATTTTCATTATTCTGCTGATATCGGTTCCCTCCATCGTATTGGCTCTTATGATCCAGTATATATTCTGCTTTAAGCTTGGCTGGTTCCCGCTGACAATGTCAACGAGCGACGCGTACTTCACCTGGGAAGTATTCCGTTCCATGCTCCCAGCTGTATTTGCTTTGTGCCTGGGATCCATTGCAGGATATGCGCGTTACACCCGTGCCGAACTTTCCGAGGTGCTTACGGGTGAGTTCATGCTTCTGGCGAGAACCAAGGGCCTTACGAAAAGACAGGCTATTTATCGTCATGCAATGCGTAACTCCATGGTCGTAATCTTCCCCTCAATACTTAGTGAGTTTGTCTCGGTGCTTTCGGGATCGCTTATTATTGAGAAGATGTTTGGAATCAACGGAGTTGGCGGACTCTACCTAAACTCTATCATATTCCAGGATTATGACTTCTTTATGTTGTTATCTGGCTTCTACACCTTGGTAGGCCTTACGGCAGGTATCGTTATTGATATCAGTTACGGTTTTATTGACCCGAGAATTAGAATGGGAGCAAAATAAATATGGATAATAATATAAATAATATTCCAGTAGAAAAGTTTCAGTTTGCGAAAAGAAATGATTTGTATCATGACAGCAAATTTGAAACCAAGCCCGTAAGCTATTTCCAGGGTGCCTTCAGACGCTTCTGCAAGAATAAGGGTGCGGTCGTTGGCGGTGTGGTTATTGCCGCACTGGTGCTTTTCGCAATGTTTGCTCCCCTTTTCACCCCCTTCCAGCCCGCATACTACGATATGATGTATGCATATGTAACCCCCAAGTCAAACCTGTTTGCCGACAGCGGTATTGATTTTTGGGACGGATACAAGCAGAAGGATACGAATTACATTGGCTATCTCAGGGACAAAGCGCTTGCTGCTGAAACGGGCAGAGAAATCATCAAAAATGGCGAGTATACTATAAGTAAAGATGGTTCCGGTTATTCTTATCGTTACGATACCTACTATGGTGTCGGCTTCGGTAAATATAAGATTATCTCTGTGGAGGAGTTTAACGATATTCAGAGATATCAGAACGAAACGGGCAGACAGGTGCTTTATCCTGTTGTGAAGTTCTCTGACAGACCTACGCTTGAGAAGAACAAATATGATGCGAACATCTACTATAAGGTGGAAAATCCCAATGTAGCCACGCTTCGTCCCAAGCTTGACCAAAAGGGCAACATCATTCCTAATTATTGGAAATATGAGGCAGGAGACACCAATAGCCTTATTCCGGAGTATAACTCTCTCAGAATCGAAGGAGAGAACGGCATCGTAAAGGACGGCACGCAGTACTTCTACGCCTACGGCAGAAGAGTAGATGGTGGTATTGAGGTAAGAGCGGAGTACTACGAATACTATATCTATCAGCATACTCAGGTGCTGAAGGACGGCATCACAGAGCCTGTATTCCTGTTTGGTACTACGCAAACGGGTAAGGATATCTTTGCCTGTCTTGCCTACGGCGCAAGATTCTCGTTCATTTTCGCGACTGTTGTTGCAATCGTAAACTTTATTGTTGGTGTTATCTGGGGCTCCATTTCGGGCTACTCCGGCGGTAAGATCGACCTGGCTATGGAGCGTTTTGCCGAGATTTTAGGTTCCGTACCTACAATGATCGTTATTACACTTTTGAAATACCATATGGGTACGTCAAGCCAGGCGCTCGTCTTGTTCATAGCATTCTTTGCGACGGGATGGATCGGCATGGCAGGAAGAACGCGTATGCAGTTCTACCGTTTCAAGAATCAGGAATACGTTCTGGCGGCAAGAACACTGGGCGCCCGGGATACGAGAATTATGTTTAAGCATATTTTCCCCAATGGTCTCGGTACCATCGTAACGAGCTTTGCGTTGGTAATTCCCTCGATGATCTACACGGAGACAAGCTTTTCTTACTTGGGTATCATCAATCTTGAAGCAGGAAACACGACCAGTGTCGGTACGCTTATCGCAGCGGGTCAGCAGTCCATTATGGCAAATGCCGCATATGTGGCAATTTTCCCCTGCCTGTTCTTAGTTCTTTTGATGCTCAGCTTTAACTTGTTCGGCAACGGATTGCGCGATGCGTTTAATCCATCGCTCAGAGGAACGGAGGATTAAGCATGAATAAAGAAATCAAATTATCAGTAAATGATCTTAAGGTCTCCTTCCGTACAGATGCAGGCAAGGTGCAGGCAGTACGCAATATTTCCTTCGATCTTTACAAGGGCGAGACGCTTGCCATCGTCGGAGAATCGGGATCGGGCAAGTCCGTCACCTCTAAGGCGATTATGGGTATTTCCGCGGTCAACTCTATCTATGAGGGCGGCGAGATACTTTATGACGGAAATGACCTCATGCGTATTCCCGAGGAGGAGATGCATAAGCTTCGTGGCGATAAGATCGCAATGATTTTCCAGGATCCCTTGTCCTCTCTTAACCCCATTATGCGAATTGGCAAGCAGATCACCGAGGCAATGCTTCTGAAAAACAAGGCAAACCGCAAGGAGGGTCGCGTGACCTTTAATAAAACCCTTGCGGAGCTGTCCGAAATGATCAAAAAGGCGCTTGCCGAGACACCCAATGCTAGTGTTTCCGTTTCGGATGTTGACAGATATATCAAAACCTTTGATGACTTCAATATTCAAGCAATAAAGCTTGAGAACAGCTACAACGCAGCGCGTACAGCCGCAGAGGAAATGATCGCGGTAATCGAGGATCTTCTGTTCCTCACAGAGAATAAGCAGAAGGTCGATGTTGTGTCAATGCTTGGTCTCATAAAGCGCAGACTCAAGGAGATCGACGACAAGTACTTCACTTCGAAATACGAGCAGACCCTGAAAGCACATGCTGCTGCGGTTAAGAGCGTTACGCGTGCAGAGCGGAAAAAGGTAACCTTTATTGATACCGCTAAGAAGCTCGCAGGTGCGGGCGCGTCTAAGAATGAGGCGTCCCCTGAGACGGTTGAAGTGCTTAAAGCACTTGAGAAAACGGCAAAGGAGATGCTTGAGCAGCCCCAGTACAACTTCTTCAGAATCGGTTATTACGTATACAAGCACCCGGAGACCGATCTTAGCCAGATGTCTGCTGACGAGGCTAACGAGATCACCGGAAAGTTCCTCAACGAGGACTTTATGGACTCCTTTATCGACATGGAGAAGATCGCGGTGCAGTATTCGTTTAGCAAGACCACCCAAAACAAAAAGGCCGCCATCGAGGCGCTGGAGAATGCGATTACGTTCTTCAGAGCAGGAACGTTTTCCTCTCAAGAGGCGGACGAGATGTGCAAGAGCGTAAACAAGAGCGTTCTTGCAGCCATCGATCCCCTCGCCATTGTCAAGGACAGCGTGGCTTACACCTTTGACGGAGCCCTCCGGAGAGAAGTGGAGAAGTACTTCTTCTATGTTAAAAACAATCCCAAGGAGGAGGCTCGCTTTGCCCGTCAGACCGCCCAGAGAGAGGCTCTGCTGGCAAAGGGCAAGAAGGTTGACTGGAAGATCGTTCCCAAATCTGTTATTGAGCCTAAGGTGCAGATCGAGACCATCGTTTCGGTTCTCACCCGTGTAATGAATAAGTTCAAGGCAGATGTTGCAAGCGCAGAGAGCTTTGACGCGGATAAGCGTTGCGTAGAGATTATCGATTACCTCAAGGAAAAAGCATCCCAGGTAGTTTATACACTTACCAAGCGGATCGCAAAGGAAAAGGCTATAAAGCTCATGGAAGAGGTCGGTATCCCTGAGGCGAGAATGCGTTACAGACAGTATCCGTTTGAGTTTTCCGGCGGTATGCGTCAGCGTATTGTTATCGCTATCGCGCTTTCGGCTAACCCCGATATCCTCATTTGCGACGAGCCCACGACGGCACTTGATGTTACGATTCAGGCGCAGATCCTCGAGCTTATCAACCGGCTGAAGCGCGAGCACAATCTTTCCATCATCTTTATTACCCACGACCTCGGTGTCGTTGCCAATATGGCGGACAGAATTGCCGTTATGTATGCGGGTAAGATCGTAGAGTACGGCACAGCGGAAGAGGTTTTCTATAATCCGCAGCATCCCTATACCTGGGCGCTGCTTTCCTCTATGCCTGACCTTGATACCAACGAGAAGTTGGATGCGATCCCCGGCACACCTCCGAATATGATTTACCCCCCCGTTGGAGATGCGTTTGCTGAAAGAAATAAATACGCAATGGAGATTGACTTTGAGATGCAGCCTCCCATGTATGAGGTTTCTCCCACACACTATGCTGCAACATGGCTGCTCCATCCTAACGCACCCAAGGTGGAAATCCCCAAAATCATTACCGAGCGTATCCGGCGAATGAAAGAAAGAGGAGGCAACCATGGAGAATAATTGTGAAGTATTGTTGAAAGTGGACCACCTTTGTCAGTATTTTCGCTTAGGGCGTAAGGATCTTAAGGCTGTTGATGATGTAAGCTTTGAGATTAGGAAGGGTGAATCCTTTGGCCTTGTGGGTGAGTCCGGCTGCGGCAAGACCACAACGGGCCGTTCCATCATCAAGCTGTATAACATTACCTCGGGCAATGTGTATTTCAAGGGGCAGAGAATCGGAGCGGGAACCCGTTCTTACCAGGACGCGATTGCCGCTGCCCGTACCGATGCCGCCAAAAAGATCAAGCTTCTTCGCTCCGAAAAGAATGTGGATGACGTAAGAAAGGCTGCAATCCGGGAAGAAATCCAAAAGATCAACGAGGAGCTTGGCGCTGTCGTTGATAAGAACCGGGCACTCATCAAGAATGCAAAGTCTGACAGCAAGGAAGTTGACAAGCAGTATGTTGCGTCGCTTCTCAAGGCGCTGGAGGCAGAGTATTCCCAGAAATTCCGCGCAGCGGAGGGTAATGATGAGAAGCTCAAGGCTCTCAAGAAGGAATACAATAACCGTTGCCGCGTAGCAAAGAAGAGCAAGCTCATCACCCAGATTCAGATGATCTTCCAGGATCCTATCGCTTCTCTTGACCCCCGTATGACCGTGCGTGATATTATCGCTGAGGGCCTGGTGATCAACGGTATCACCGATAAGGACTATATCAACGAGAAGGTCTACGAGATCCTTGAGATGGTTGGTCTTGTGCGTGAGCACGCAGACCGTTATCCTCACGAGTTCTCCGGTGGTCAGCGCCAGCGTATCGGTATCGCCAGAGCGGTCATCATGCAGCCTGAGATGATCATTGCGGATGAGCCGATCTCTGCGCTTGATGTTTCGATTCAGGCACAGGTGATCAACCTGCTCAACGATCTCCGGGAGCGCCTGGGCCTTACCATTTTGTTCATCGCGCACGACCTGTCGGTGGTTAAGTACTTCTCCGACCGAATCGGCGTTATGTACTTCGGAAAGATGGTCGAGCTTGCGGATTCGGACGAACTCTTCAAGAATCCTCTGCATCCTTATACGAAATCTCTTCTCTCGGCGATCCCGCTGCCCGACCCCGTATATGAGAAGCAGCGCACGAGAATTCACTACAACCCCATTGCAGAACACGATTATTCGGTAAGTGCTCCCTCGTTCCGTGAGATCACCCCCGGACATTTCGTAAGCTGCAATGACGCCGAAGAGGAAAAATACAAGCAACAGGTCAAGTAACTGGATGGATGGTTAAAAGCAGTGAAACAGGAAAACAAAGTAACACTAAGAAATTATGCTATTTGCATTGGCATTGAGATCCTTATTGCGTTCCTTGTGATTTGGTCAAAGGGCTTTTTTACACAAAGCACGGCGGTAAATATCCAGATCTTATCAGATGCTTTCTTCGTCTCGGGTATATTGATGGCGCTTTTTGCAGGCATGATGTACGTCAGCGGCGAGGGAGCGCTCATCGGCATCGGATTTGTTCTTAGAAATATTGTGCTTGCCTTTACCCCTATGGGCAGAGCAAGGCAAGAGCGATACGCCGATTACCGGGCGCGTAAGCTCAGTCAGGCCAAAAAGCATAACAACAGCCATATTCTTGTGACAGGACTTATCTTCCTTTTCATTGGAATTGTCTTTACGGTTATTTGGTCCACAGCATTTTATAACGTATAAGAATATTCTAACTACAAGGCCTCTGGACATTCCAGAGGCCTTGTTTATTGAGCTTATGGCAACACAACTGTTGACGAAATTTCTCCCGGCCTTTTTCCTGCAAATGCGCATAAAAACCGCAGAAAAACATAAAATTCTCTTGGCCCTCATTTGATGCAGCAGCCTAAAGGAGGTTCGTCTATGGATTTCTACAAAGTTCCCATTGGCTTTGGCATGGCGCTTGCTCAGAACACTGCCGCCATGAACCGCTACGCCCATCTGACCGAGGAGCAAAAGCAGGATATTCTGAACAAGGCCCACAATGTCCGCAGCGAAAAGGAAATGTACAGCCTTGTTGCGGAACTGGCAAACGGCGTAATGGAATAATTCGGGGCGGCTACCAGCCGCCCATTTTTTCTTGCATTTTCACCGCCGAATGCTATAATAGGTGGTAAAAGAGGTGTGCGATAGGGGGAAAAACAGATGAATTTCGAGAATAAAGTTGTTGTTATTACAGGCGGTGCCCACGGCATTGGCCTTTGCGCCGGGGAGGAATTCAAAAAACGGGGCGCTCATGTCTGCGTCATCGATTGCACCGAGGGAGACCACTATGTGGGGGACATCGGTAGCAAGGACGATCTGGAGGCTTTTGCACAGACAGTGATTGAAACCTATGGGCGAGTGGATGTTCTTGTGAACAACGCACCGCCGAAGATGCATGGCGTGGATAACTGCACATGGGAACAGTTTCAAAATGCCATGAATGTGGGAGTCACCGCACCTTTTTATCTGAGCAAATTGTTTTCGCCTTATTTTTCCCAGGGTGCAAGCATCATCAATATTTCTTCCTCCCGCGACCGCATGAGCCAGCCCCAAACAGAAAGCTATACGGCAGCCAAGGGAGGCATTGCCGCTCTGACCCATGCGCTGGCAGTCAGCTTTGCCGGGAGAGTGCGCGTAAACTCCATTTCCCCCGGGTGGATCGATACGGCGTATCGGGTTTACGAAGGACCGGATGCCAGACAGCAGCCTGCGGGGCGGGTGGGCAATCCCCTTGACATTGCGAATATGATCCTGTTCCTGGCCTCCGATAAGGCAGGATTCATCACGGGCGAAAACATCTGTATTGACGGTGGTCAAACAAAGCTGATGGTCTATCACGGTGACCACGGCTGGATACTTACAGAGAACTGAGCATAAAAACAGCCACGCACTTTCTGTGCATGGCTGTTTTTTGCGTTTAAACACCTTTGCGGTGGAGCATATAGGAATAAACAAACGGTGCCAAAACCATCAGAAGAACAACGCCGAGGAAAATCCAGAAGCCGCCGAAGAACCCGGTCAGCATGATAACAAGGCCGCAGACCACCCAGAGCCGGCCGGCAAAACGGTGAGTTTTGTTCCAGTTTTCTTCGCTGTTCAGTGTCCAGGGGATCTTGATGCCGATAGTGTAATTCTGCTTGCACTTGGGCAGATAATTGCCAACAATGGCAAGCACAAGACCGATAAATACAGGCATTACCACTTCCATCTGTACGTCTTTGCCCATAGCCGCTGCATAGGTGAGAACGCTCAGCACAGCGTTCAATACGGGAATGATCCAAAGGACCAGATGCAGGATTTTGCCGGAATGATTGTTTCTCTTGGGGTCGGCAAAGGTGCCGGCCACGCACAGCCAGTGCATAGCCAGAAGGATCAGCGGCAGGCCGAATATGGCAAAAGGCTTGCTGCTCCAGCCGTCGATCTCACCTGCGGCGTTCCAATGACTGGGGATCTGCTCCGGAAGCTGATTCCACAGAATAACACCTGCCAGGATCGGCAGCAAGATAATCACAGATGTAAGAATTAAAACCTTCAAATTTTTACGGATCATGTTTCTTCTCCTTTCAGTCCTGCGAGCCACAGCATAACTTCCTCCAGAACGGAGGTGTTCAGCTCATAGAAAATAAACTTGCCCTCCCGGGCATCCCGGATCAGATCTGCTTCTTTCAGCACGGAAAGATGCTTGGAAACCGCAGCGCCGCTAACCGGAAATTTTTCCGCGATCTGCCCGGCAGAAAGCCGGTCGGACCTAAGCATCGCTAAGATCTCCCTGCGGATCGGATCGGATAGGGCCTTCATGGTATTCTGGATCCCCACGGTATCGCCTCCTCTTCGTTTAACCATTTGGTTAAATATAGAATAGCACAGACTTTGGTGCCTGTCAACAGTTATTTAACCGTTTGGTTAAATATTTTGCGAGGATGAAAAATTGGTTTCTATTTACCGGTCATCCAAGATGGCAGGCAGTCTTTTTTTGTTGACATGGCGAAGGAAAGTGTATATGCTGTATTATACAATGTTTTGTCGGGAGAAACAGGAATGGAGGAGTTTTGTATGCGGTGGAGCAAAGAGAAAATATGGGAATGGTACAATGCCCGCCCCTGGATGCGGGGCTGCAACTATATGAGTGCAGACTGCGCCAACCGGATTGATCAGTGGCAGGAGCATGGATTTGAGGAACGGCTTCAGACCACCGAAAAGGAACTGAAACTTATGCAAGAAACCGGTTTCAACACTGTCCGTCTGGTTCCTGAGTATGTTGTCTGGAAAGAGGAACATGACGGCTTTTTGGAGCGATTTGACCGGTATCTCTCCCTGTGCGCAAAGTATGGGATGTCCTGTATGATTGTCCTTGGAAACGATTGTATGCCTCCCAAGACAGAGCGGTGGAGCCTGCCCCAGACAGGACCGCAGACCTATGACTGGGGTTATCATGGCGGGAAAATGCATTCACAGCATGGCAGCCACACAGAGCCTGCACCGCATTTTTATCTGGATGAGCCCGAAAGTCGGGAATCCTATTTCCATATGGTGCAGGAGCTTGTGACCCGTTACCGGGAGGATCAACGCATTTGCGTATGGGATGTCTATAATGAACCTGGCAATAGCCGCCGGCAGGATATCACGCTGCCAAACCTTCAGCGGATGTTCGAGACGGTCCGCAGCTGCGATCCGGTTCAGCCCCTGACATGCGGCTTGTGGGACGGAATTTTCCATTTTGAAGATCCGGATGCACCCTTGGGTGCTCTGGCGCAATACATAATGGAAAACTCTGACATCATTTCCTACCATTTTTATGGAAGCTACAATGCCCATATCCGGTTTATAAAACGGCTGAAGCAGGAAGGCCGGCCCATTATGAACACCGAGTGGCTGGGCCGCTGTTTGCATAACGATGTTTTCTCTCTGTTCCCCCTTTTTTATCTGGAAAAGATCGGATGCTATAACTGGGGCTTTGTAGCGGGGAAATATCAGACTTATGAGCCATGGGAGGGCACATGGGAACGGTACACCAACGGTACGGACACAAATGTGGATTTTACCAAGTGGTTTCATGACCTGTACCGCCCCAACCATCGGCCCTATGATCCCAATGAGATCGAGCTGATCAAGAAGTTTTCTGATTTGGCGGATCAGGACTTTCAGAAGGGACGGCAATAAATAGTGACGCACCCACCGGCGTGATTGGTGGGTGCGTTTTCTTATTTGTCCTGCAGAGCCTCATTGACCTGCTTTGCTTCTTTTTTCATTGCCAGATAGCAGCAGGTATACACAACTGCGTAAATGATCACGAAGACAGGCAGGATGCTGACGATCAGATCCAATGGATCGCTGGCATAGCCGTTGATCAGGCAGGCACTGATGGCGATGGTCAGACAGCCCAGACAGTGCAGCGACAAGTGTGCCGGCAGGCCCAGCTTATCGCCCCATTTGCTCAGCAGGCCGGAGAGCACGCCGAACAGGGCAGAGGCCACGGTCCACACCAGAAATTCCATGATCGCCGGGTGGAAGCCGCCGATGAGAAGCATACAGGCCAGGGTAATGGGAATGCCGATGGCAATGCCGGTGGCGGCGAAAGAAATGACAGAAGAAATTGTTTTTTTCATAACAGATCCCCCTCTTAGATGCGCTCTTTAAACGCTTTGAAATACTTTCTGGAAACCGTCAGGGTCTCCTTCCGATCTTTAAGTTTGATGCAATAGTTTCCGCTGAATTCCGCTTGAATGGACCTGACGAAATCAATGTTTACGATGGTGCTTTTGCTGATCTGGGCGAAGGGATGACTTTCCAGCAGCTCCATCAGCTCATAAAGCTTCAGCCGGGTCTCGTATGTATCGCCGGCGGTGAAGGCCAGAACCTTATTCTCCCGGGTTTCCAGAAAAATGATATCCCGGATGTTGGCTACAAACTGCTCATCTTCTTTGTACAGCAGAAGCTTTCCGCTGTTTTTCTTTCCCAGCATCTGCAAAATAGCTGCCACCTCCGGGCTTGCCACATCGCCGCGGATGATGACCTCCGTTTCCCGCACCTGAGCGGGTTCCAATGTGATCTTCAATGGATCAGCCCCTTTCTAAACTGTGTTCGCTGGATCTGGCATTATTATACAATGGGAAATTCGGTTTGTCACAGGTTTTTCAGTGACCAGTCAATTTTAGCAGGTAAGTGGTAAAAAAATGCTGCCAAAGCAAAGTGCAATGGCAGCATTTGTGTTTTTACCGGGGGCGAAGCTCCCAGAAAGCCACCGCACTGGCGGCAGCCACATTCAAAGAATCTACCCCGTGGAACATGGGGATGCGCACCGTATAATCGCAGCTGTCAATAGTCTGCTGTGCCAGACCGTCGCCTTCCGTACCAAGGACGATGGCCAGTTTTTCCGCCTGATGCAAAACGGGAGCATCAACGGAGATAGAGTCATCCGTCAGGGCCATGGCGGCGGATTTAAAACCGAGATCCGTAAGGCAGCGGGGACCCTGCTGGGGCCATTGGGGAATATAGGCCCAGGGGACTTGAAAAACCGTGCCCATGCTGACTCTGACACACCGGCGGTACAGGGGATCTGTGCAGCCGGGAGTCAGCAGTACCGCATCCATGCCCAGTGCGGCGGCGCTGCGGAAGATCGCTCCCAGATTGGTGGGATTCATCACATCCTCCAGCACAGCCACCCGTCGGGCATGGGCAAGAATATCTTCCATATTCTGAACAGGCGGGCGGCGCATGGCGCACAGCATACCCCGGGTCAGTTGAAAACCGGTCAGCTGGGTGAGGATAGAAAGGTCGGCGGTGTAGACAGGAATATCTCCGCACCGCTCAATTACTTCCTGAGCCTCGCCCCGGATGTGGCTGCGTTCTGCAAGAAAAGATACGGGAATACATCCGGCGTCCAGCGCCCGGTGGATCACTTTCGGACTTTCGGCGATGAACATGCCCTTGGCAGGCTCAAACCGGTTCAAAAGCTGGGCTTCCGTCAGCCGGGCATAAACATCCAGCTCCGGAGCGGTAAAATCTGTGATCTGGGTTATGTTTTTCATACTTCACCCCGCTGTACGGTCTGGGGCTGGCGCAAAGCGGAATAGGCGTGGGCATAGGTGACTTCTACCCGGTTGCGGAAGCCTAAGTACAGTCCCAGCTGGCAGATCATATACAGCCCGTAGAAGATAAACTGGCTTACTCCTTCGCTCCAGGGAAGGGATATTCCCAGAAGAGGCAGCAGGGAGCCTCCAAACCACAGGGCGGTGACCATTCCGTCCAGCAGATAGAACCACCAGAAGCTTAGATCCAGCCAGAGCAGGGCGACGCGGTTGCCACGGGTCATATAGCGGCTGGTCCGCAGAGCGGCCAGAGCGCCCATCCGGGGATCGTCCATCAGTAAGTATTGGGCCATCCGGTAGCGGTAGTACATAGGCACGCCGATGGCAAGAAAAAGAACACCGAAAATAGCCAGCAGCGGAATCATGATCTGATCCATGGCAGCCATGATCGCTTCTTCCAGAACCGCCATATCCACCGCTTCACTTTCAGAAAGCAGAGGGATCAGGGAGTCCATCATATTGCTGCCCCAGGGAGTGAAGAATATCACATTGCCTGCCACATAACTGCAGGCAAGGGCAACGCCGGCATAGCTGGCAAATTGGATCAGATGCAGCCGCAAAAACGGGAAGAAGCGGCGAAAACCGGTAAAAAGCGTTTCCGGTCCGGCAGGTTCTCCCCGGCAGATGCGAAGCATGGCATACAGATAACCGATTTGCCAGAAGGGGATCAGAACCTGTTCGCTCAGCTGCAGCACCTGCTGGACAGTGGCGAGCATGGTACGCGTGCCAAGACCGCTTAAGCCTCCGGTGGAACTGATTTGCTGCTCCAGCAGATAGTCCACAATGGCCAGCACCGCAAAAAAGACCAAAACCGCAGCGGTATGGATCAGCACCAGCTTTTTGGGATCATAGGCCGCGTTTTGGAGGGAGCGGGCAGCGGCAGCCTTCAGCTGGCGGCGTTCACGAATGTTCATAGGGAGTCTCCTTCGTATGTATAGTACTTCTCATGGTAAACCAATCCGGAGAAAATAGCAAATGAAATTTTTGTTACAGTAGAAATCCGGAAGAAATTGTGCTACAATAGGGGTAAATCACAATTACCGTCAGGAGGGATGGGCGTGGACATCGGCAGTCGGCTGAAGCAGGCGCGGCTGGAGGCGGGACTTTCCCAGCGGCAGCTTTGCGGGGATGTGATCACCCGCAATATGCTTTCCCAAATTGAAAACGGGACAGCCCGGCCGTCCATGGACACGCTGACTTTCCTTGCAGGACGGCTGGGAAAAGGCGTCAGTTATTTTCTGGAGGAGGATACGGTGACTTCTCCCAATCAGCCACTGATGGAAAGAGCAGGGATGCTTTGGGAGAAAAGGGAGCTTGGGGAGCTTTGGCAGTGTCTTTCCGGCTATCAGGCGCCGGATGCAGTATTTGACCGGGAGTATTATCTTCTCAAAGCTTTGGCAGCGCTGACGCTGGCGGAGCAAACAGCAAGGGAAGGGCGCGTCCCCTACGGGCTATGGCTTTTGGAAGAAGCCAAGCAGTCAGGCGCCCGGACGCCCTATTATACCGCCGCTTTAGAGGAACAGCGGCTGCTGATTCTGGCCCGTCTGGATCCGGATAAGGCAATGGAGATGGGGTCGCTGGATCCGCATCTTTTGCTCCGGGCGCGGCAGGCGCTGAAGCAGGGGAATACCCGTCTGGCACTGCGGCAGCTGGATGCCTGTGAGGACACCTCGGATCCGGAGTTTTTGCTGCTGCGTGGCGATGTTTTCTTTGCCATGGGTGATCACCTTCAGGCGGCCCAATGCTACCGCAGTGCGGAAAAGGCATTCCCTGATAAGGTGATCCGGCAGCTGGAGCAGTGCTACCTTGCCATGGAGGACTATAAAATGGCGTATCATTACGCATGTCTGGGAAGAAAAGAGTAAGGGCGCGGTGTTGACCGCGCCCTTTGGCGTATGTATCGGCGGATCGTTCCCTATCCGCCTTTTTTCGCATCATACCGGTGCGCTTCCGGCGACACACTTGACAGAAAAATGTACAGTCCTTTATTCGTCGTCACGGCTAAATGACTGGTTTTTTCCGTCCACTGTCATTATATGCGGCAACGCACATTTTATACACAAATTATTTGTCCAGATGCACATTCAGATGGGGATATGTCATCTTCACGCCGGCAGTATCAAATACCTTCTTGATATTTTCGTTTACGTAGAACAGCACATCCCAGTAATCATCTGTGTTGACCCAGAAACGCAGAGAGTAATTCATAGCGCTCTCGCCATAGCCGGTCAGGACGGCAGCGGGCATTGCCGGTTCTTCCAGAATCCGGGAGTCGTCGGCTGCAGCCAGCAGAGAATCGATGACCTTCTGCGGGGGAGTCTGATAGGATGCGGAAATATCGATGCTGACGCGGCGAGTGCCGGTGATGGAGTAATTGACGATCTCCGCGGCGACTACGGCGCTGTTGGGAATGGACACCAGCTTATTGTCCGGGGTGGCCAGCTTGGTGTAGGACATGCCGATCTCCTGCACAGTGCCGGACTGGCCGGCGATCTCCACATAGTCTCCGGACCGGAAGGGATGGGTGTACAGTAGGGTAAAGCCGCCGATTACATTGGCAAGCATATTCTGAAGGGCCAGAGAAACGGCCAGAGTGGCCACACTGGCCAAAGCCACCACACCGGTGACATCGATTCCCACAGAGGATGCGATGATCAGCATCAGCAGCACCAGCATAACGGTTCTGGCAAGGGTCTTGATCAGGCTGTGAGCGGCCTTTTCCAGCTTGGATTTTTCCAGTGCCTTGGTCAGGATCTTCATGACCAGCCGGATGACAAACAGACCGATCACCGCGATGATGATGGCGGTAAAGATCTTGGACAGCAGGCCCGTGCCAAGGCCAACTGCCCAATCGAGGATGGTTTCCAGGATATTCATAGCTTTTTTCTCCTTTTTTCTAATGGCAGATACTGTTATTATAATGGGCTTTTTGTTATAATCAAGAAAAAGTTTAATAGGAAATTAAAAAAGCTGCTACTTTCTTCTTAAAAAGCCAGCTGATATAATACTGTCAGAAACAGGAGGGTGCCTTATGTATAATGTTTTGATCTGTGATGACCAGCCGGATATTGTCAATGCCCTGAAAATTTATCTTGCGCCGGAGGGCTACCGGCTTTTTGAAGCGTATAGCGGCGTTCAGGCGCTGGAAACTGTCCGCAAGGAAGATATCCACCTGATCCTTCTGGATATTATGATGCCCGGAATGGACGGGATTACGGCAACTGCCAAAATTCGGGAATTTTCCAATGTACCCATTATTTTCCTCACAGCCAAATCCGAAACCGAGGATATGGTGCTGGGGCTGAATGTGGGTGCGGACGATTATATCACCAAGCCCTTTGTGCCGGTGGAGGTACTGGCCCGGGTTCGGTCCCATCTGCGGCGCTATGCCAAGCTGGGCAGCCGTCCCGAAGAGGGAAGTGGGGAGCTGACTATCGGCGGCATAACTGTAAACGATCGGGAAAAGACTGTTACGGTGGAAGGGGAGATCGTCAGCCTGACGCCTACGGAATACAGCATCCTCCACCTTCTGATGAACAATCCCGGAAAGGTCTATTCCACCAAGGCACTGTATGAGGCGGTTTGGCAGGAGGCTGCCCTTGGCAGTGAGGGCGCGGTGGCGGTACATATTCGGCATTTGCGGGAGAAGATCGAGATCAATCCGTCGGAGCCCCGATACTTAAAGGTGGTCTGGGGGCAGGGTTACAAGCTGGAAGGAGGAAGATAATTCTATGCGGCACAGCATTGTTGTAAAATTTCTGATGATCCTGCTGACGGCCTGCTCTTTGGTGGCAGCGGTGGCAGGCGCTGCGGGCATTGTAGCCATGGAAGGGGCGGAACTGTATGTAAACGATCTGGAGGAGCTTCGGGATCGGGAGTGTTCCTCTATTGCCACATCCATTGCCAATGCTTATGTTCAGAATTATACGGCGAAAACCCTGGGCTCTGTGCCCTATCCGCTGCTGCAAAGCCGGTATCCGGACCCCCATAACCGGGGCGATGCAGAGCACTGGACAGTAAAGCTGCAGCAGGGCGACCAGATTCTGGAAGAGCCCGACGATATGAAAGACTACACACATGTGAAAGAGTATACACTGTCTCCGCTGTACCCTGTGGTCACCACCTGCGACCCGCAGGACAAGCCGCAGGAGCCCACAGCTCCTACCGGGACCACAGCACCGCCCCAGGGGGACGAGAGACGAGCCCCTCTTGGGGATACAGAAGTGCCTGACGGGTATCTGTATTATGATCAGGAAACCAGCTGGCTGGGCGGCGGCTTTCAGACCTACTATGTTTACTATTATCAGGCGCCGGAATATACCGTTACGGTATATATGGATGACGAGGTGCTGGAAAGCAGCGCATTGCAGATCCTGACGATGATGTTTCCTTACCGCTATGGCTTTATTTTCATTCTGGCGGTGTGCATATTGCTTTTTGCTGTTGGTGCGGTGTTTTTGTGCTGGAGCGCGGGACAGACCAAGGAGGGAATTGTCCAGCCCGGTGGATTGAACCGAATCCCCCTGGATGCATATGCGCTGGTCTCCGGCATCGGGACAGTGATCCTCGCGGTTATATTTTTGAAGCTTTGCGAATGGGTGGGCCATGAGGGTCCCCATCCAGGGAATCTGAGCCTTTTGGGCGTAAATCTTTTGGCAATTGCCCTGCTGGATATTGGGTTCTGCTTTGCTTTTGTAGCCCAGGTCAAAGCAAAGAACTTTTACTGGTGGCGGCATAGCGTGACAGGCTTTTGCCTTGGAAAGCTGTGGAAGGGTATCCGTTTTGTGGCCAGAGCCATCTGCGGTGTGTTCCGTCTGCTGCCGGTGATCTGGCAGTGGCTGCTGACGGCGCTGGCTATGCCACTGAGCTTGATCATACCCTTTGTTATGTTTGCAACCAGTTACTACCGTTATCAGGTTTTCTTCCTGTTGGTGTTTTTTGCTGCTCTGGTGGCTTGCGGCGGTGTGGTGCTTTACGGCGGATATGCCTTCGGTCTTCTGATCAGCGGAGCCAAAAAGATGTCCCGGGGCGAGCTGAGCCATAAGATCCCCACAAAATATTTGGTGGGCAGCTTCCGGGAGTTTGCGGAAGAATTGAATGCGCTGTCGGATGCAGCAACGGTTCTGGCAAAAAAACAGCTGCATTCCGAGCGGATGAAGACGGAGCTGATCACCAATGTCTCCCATGATATCAAAACCCCTTTGACTTCCATTATCAATTTTGTGGATCTGCTGCAAAAGCCCCATACCCAGCAGCAGCAGGAGGAGTATCTGGATGTTTTGTCCCGGCAAAGCAATCAGATGAAGCGACTGATTGAGGATCTTATGGATCTGAGCAAGGCAAATACAGGAAACATGCCAGTAAATCTTGTGCAGATGGATGCGGTGGAAACGGTTAATCAGGTACTGGGAGAATTTGCGGATAAGCTGGAAGCTGCAAAGCTTACTCCGGTGTTCCGCAAACCGGCACAGCCGGTCTCTATCTGTGCCGACGGGAAACTGGTCTGGCGGGTGATGAGCAATCTTTTGTCCAATGCGGTTAAATATGCCCTGCCCGGAACCCGGCTGTATGTGGATCTGCTGCAGATCGAGTCTTCTGTGTATCTTTCCGTGAAGAATGTCTCCCGGGAGGAGCTGACCGCTACGGCAGAGGAACTGATGGAGCGATTTGTCCGGGGGGATGCTTCCCGTAATACAGAGGGCAGCGGTCTGGGACTGAACATTGCCCAGAGCCTTATGGAAGTGCAGAAAGGACGGCTGGAGCTTTCTGTGGATGGGGATCTGTTTAAGGTCACATTGGTTTTCCCCGGAATGCCCTGTTCATAAAAAAGTCGATTTTTGTTTTCAATTCCGTTACCGGCAGTTCAAAAACCCCCGGTATTCTAAAAATACAAAGGCGGCGGCAAGCCGTGATACGCCGCTTTTTGTGTAGAACCCCTTTTTCTACCTCTCTTCTTTCCAAATAACCTTTCGCGAAAAGGCCGCTGCCGGGTGCAGCGGCTTTTTTCTGTGGAGAAGGGAAAACCTTGACATTTTATGGTACTGTTCTTATAATATAGAATAGAATTACAGGTAAAGGAGCGTTTTTTATGGAGCATCGTATGACCATTGCAGGCCTTGAGCGGGATCTTCCCATCTGTCCTGTGAACGAGAACCTTTCTATTGCGGGTTTTGTCATTTTTGGAGATCCGGAGCTGACGGTGGCCTGTGCCCGGGAGCTTTTGAAGCGGGCGCCGGAATATGATTACATCATTACTGCCGAAGCCAAGGGAATTCCTCTGGCCCATGAAATGGCCCGTCAGGCGGGGGATGCCAAGTATATTCTTGCCCGGAAAGCACCCAAACTGTACATGCGGGATATTTTTGATGTGGCGGTGCGCTCCATTACCACAGCCAGGGAGCAGAGACTGTATTTGGACGGTGCAGACGCTGAGCGCATGAAGGGCAAGCGCATCCTCGTTGTGGACGATGTGATCTCCACCGGTGAAAGTCTGGCGGCACTGGAGGTGCTGGTGGAAAAGGCCGGCGGTATCATCTGCGGCCGCATGGCGATCCTTGCTGAGGGCGATGCCCAGGATCGGGAGGATCTGATCTATCTGGAAAAGCTTCCCCTGTTCCATCCGGACGGCACTGTTATGGAATGATCATCAGGCACTCTGCTATGCAGAGTGCCTTTTTTATAGTGTGTGTTTACTTTTTGCGGGATTCGTGATAAGATGGGCAAAAGAATGGGCTACGGAGCTGATCAAATGAATTTTGATAATACCTATGTAAAGATCGATCTGGACATGATCGCGCAAAACCTGCAGGCAGTTCGCCAAAAGGTTCAAAAAGCGGTGATGGCGGTGGTAAAGGCGGATGCCTATGGCCACGGCGCGGTCCAGGTTGCGAAAATATTGCAGGATAAATGTGACTTTTTCGGTGTTTCCTCCATGCTGGAGGCCCAGGAGCTGCGCCGGGCGGGAATCAAGACCCCGATTCTGATCCTTGGGCACACACCGGCCTCTGCCTACGCGCTGGCTGTTCGGGACAATATCCGGCTGACCATCTTTCGTTATGAAGATGCGGCTGCGTTTTCCGAAGAGGCTGTGCGGCAGGGGAAGACAGGCTTTTTCCACTTTGCGGTGGATACGGGTATGAGCCGGCTGGGTTTTCAGGTCACACAGGAGGATGCGAATCTGTGCGCCGAAATCGCCAAACTGCCCGGCTTGTACGCCGAGGGACTTTTCAGCCATTTTGCCACAGCAGACTGCGCCGACCTCTCCCGGGCGTATGCACAGGAGGAACGATTCCTCCAGTTTGACCGGATGCTGAAGGAGCGGGGCGTGCAGATCCCTATCCGGCATCTGGACAATTCTGCCGGTATTTTGAATTTTGACAGCCGCTATGAAATGGTTCGCTGCGGCATCGCCACCTACGGCATGTACCCCAGCGGGGAGGTAAACAGCGCAGATGTCACCCTTCAGCCTGCTCTGCAGTGGGTCAGCCGGATCGTAAATCTGCGGCAGCTGCCTGCCGGCAGAGAGATCAGCTATGGCGGCACCTATGTAACCACCCGGCCTACTTTAGTGGCCACCATTCCCGTGGGTTATGCTGACGGCTACCGCAGAAGTCTTTCCGGAAAGTTTTATGTGCTGATCCGGGGGCAGAAAGCACCCATCCTTGGCAGGATCTGTATGGATCAGATGATGGTGGATGTGACCGATATTCCCGATGTCCAGCAATCGGACCGGGTCATTCTGGTGGGAACCAGCGGCAGCGAAACCATTACTATGGAGCAGATCGCGGAGGCGGCAGGCAGCTTCCATTATGAATTTGTCTGCGGTATCAGCCGCCGTGTCCCCCGGGCATACTATCAGGGCGGAGAAAAGACCTGCACCGTCCATTACCTGCTGGACATCTAAAGAGAAAACGAAGGAGACAATCCTATGACAGAAAACCCTCATAGACGCCGGAGAAGAAACCGTTATCCATTAGGCGCTTTGACCGCGGTTCTTGCGGTGGTTTTGGCAGCGCTGATTCTGGTTGCGGTGATGCTGACAGGAAACCCGGGCTCGTCCGGCCCTACCGATCCCAGTAGTCAGGTTAGCACCGGGCCGACCGGTACGACCATCACACCCACAAGCACCTCGACCACCGCACCGACTACCACACATACTACCGCGCCCACCGATCCGGCCGTTGTGAAGGAGGGATCTTTTACCCTCAGTGCCATCGGCGATCTGCTGATGCATATGCCGGTGATTAATTCCTGCGTGTCGGGTGCCGATTATGATTTTGAAAGCGTGTTCCGCTATCTTTCTGATTATATTCAGGCAGCGGATTATGCGGCTGCCAATCTGGAGACCACCCTTTCCGGTGCGGATTATGTCAGCTTTGAGGGCAAGGTGGGCTATTCCGGATATCCCCAGTTCAACTGCCCCGATGCCATTATCGACGGGGCAAAAAATGCCGGCTTTGACATGATGCTGACAGCCAATAACCACACCTATGATACCCACACCGTCGGTCTGAAGCGCACGGTGGAGGTAATTAAAAACAAGGGCCTTGGGTATCTGGGAAGCAAAGCAGATGCTTCCGAGCCGAATTTTGTGATCGTGGAGGAAAACGGCATCCGGCTGGCGCTGGCCTGCTATACCTACGAGGACAATGCCGATCCTCAAATCGAAGCGCCCAACGGCCATGTGATGACCCCGGAGGATGCAAAGCTCCTCAATACCTTTGACTATTCCAATCTGGAGCAGTTTTATCAGGAGATCGATGAAAGCCTGACGCTGGCAGAGGCCGGCAACGCGGATGCCTTCGTGCTGTTCATCCACTGGGGCTCTGAGTATCAGATCGCTCACAACGACACCCAGAAGAGAATCGCCCAGAAAATGTGCGATCTGGGTGTGGATGTGATCATCGGCGGCCATCCCCATGTGGTCCAGCCGGTGGAACTTCTGACCTCTACTACCGATGAGAATCAGAAAACCGTCTGCCTGTATTCCATGGGCAATGCGGTCTCCAACCAGCGGTTTGGCAATATTTCCAGCATCAATACGGCCCACACGGAGGATGGAGCTATGTTCACCGTTACCTTCAGCCGCTATTCCGATGGCACGGTGATCTTAGAGGATGCACAGGTCTTGCCCTTGTGGGTGAATCTGGGCACCAATCAGAAGACCGGCCGGTGGGAATACAATATTCTGCCTCTGGACAAGCAGGTAGAGGATTGGAAGACCCGGTTTGACATGACAGATTCTGCCCTTGTCAATGCGCAAGCCTCTTATGACCGCACCATGGCCATCGTAGGCGAGGGTATGGAAACAGTGGAAAGCTATCTGAAAGAGAATATCCAGGCAGTGGAAAAAGCCTTGGGTGTAAAATAATGAAAAAAAGGGCGCGTCGCAGGACGCGCCCTTTTATGGTGGTATAAAAGGATTCCAGCCACAAGATGCTGTGGGCTACCAAAAAAAACGGCGGAATTTGTGAACTTTTCCACCGGGAAAACTCGTTGCGCCCATGGAAAAGCTGTGGTATAATGACCATAATTGACGAATTTTGAGGAGAGGCCATGAACATAGAAAATGTAAGCCTTGAAAAAGAAGATATGCGAAAGCTGCTGGGCGCCGCCAATGGCGACGCGGCTTTGCTGTACTTATATATCCGCTGCGGAAACGATCCGGCGGAGGCGGAGCGGGCACTTGGCCTTACCGGAGCCCGGTTTTCCTGTGCTGCTGCCACGCTGCGGCAGATGGGCCTGTGGCCGGAGGCGCGGAAGAATCCTGTCATCGGGGGAGAGCGGCCCAGCTATTCCGAGACGGATGTGATCTGCGCCATGGATACGGACAATTCCTTCCGGCTTTTATACGGGGAAGTGCAGCGGCTGCTGGGCCGCACCCTGAACACGGAGGAGCTGAAGATCCTGCTGGGCTTTGTGCGGTATTTGGGACTGCCGGCAGAGGTGATCTCTGTGCTGGTGACCTATTGCAAAGATCGGGCCCGGCAAAAGGGCAGTCTGCGCAACCCTTCCCTGCGGACGGTGGAAAAGGAAGCCTATTTCTGGGCAGAGCAGGGGATCGATACCCTGGAGGAGGCTGCGGCCTTTATCCAGAGCCAGAATCAGCGAAACAGCCGGCTGGCGCATTTGATGAAACTGCTACAGATCCGGGGCAGAAATCTGACTCAGGCAGAGGAAAAGTATGCCGCAAGCTGGCTGGAAATGGGGTTTTCCGACGAGGTGATCACCATGGCCTATGAGCGCACCTGCCTGAACACCGGCTCGCTGAACTGGCCTTACATGAATAAAATCTTGTGTCGCTGGGCGGATGCGGGGCTTAAGACCCCCGACCAGATCCGCAGCGGCGACCGCAAAGGCGGCTTGCCCAAGGGCGCTTCCGGTGAGCTGGGCGCCGCAGAACTGGAAGCCATTGAGCAGCTTATGCGAAAGAGGGAGGCGTAATCTATGGCACATAGCGTCGAAGTAGTTAAACGGGCCCGGGCAAGACTTGCTCAGGCAAAAGAGGACCGGGAATCGGAAAACCGGCAGCATTTGCAGGAGGCTTATGCCAAAATTCCCCGCTTGCAGCAGATCGACAGACAGCTTCGGCAGACCATGGCCTTGGCTGCCCAGAGCGTTTTTGCCCAGGGCGGTGATGTGGCGCAGGCGCTGAATAAGGTCAAAGAGGAGAATCTTTCCCTTCAGCAGGAGCGGGCGGAATTGATCGCACAGCATTTTCCTGAGGGGTATCTGGATGAAAAGCCCATCTGTGACCGCTGCGGCGGAACCGGCTATGTGGGCAGCGCCATGTGCGACTGCCTGAAGGAGCTGTGCCGGCAGGAGCAGAAGAAGGAAGTGTCCGTCCTTTCCGGAAATGGAGAAAGCTTCAGCCAGTTCAATCTAGAATACTATCCGGATCGATATGATTCCAAATACCGCGTCAATCCCCGAAGCCTGATGGAAGAAGTGCTTCGGACCTGCCGCAGCTACGCGCTTACCTTTACCCCTGATTCGGGCAATCTGCTGTTCATAGGCGGCACGGGGTTGGGAAAGACATTTCTTTCTGCCTGCATTGCCCGGACCGTGGCGGATCGTGGCTACAGCGTGGCCTATGAGACAGCCACCCGTCTGTTCGCAAAGTTGGAGCAGGCAAAGTTTTCTCCTAATGAAGAAAACCGTCGGGAAGTGACAAAACTGACAGAGTGCGACCTGCTGATCATTGACGATCTGGGGACAGAAATGCCTGGGCAGTTTGTTACTGCTTCTCTATATGGTTTGCTGAACGATCGGCTGCTGATGAATAAACCCATGCTGATCACGACCAATTTGAACGTGGACGAAGCAGGCAGACGCTATTCCCCCCAGGTATCCTCCCGGCTTTATGGGGGATTCCAGCGGCTGACCTTTTTGGGAGAGGACATACGGGTGAAGAAAAACAGGAGGATGTAACATGCAGGTTGGTATCTTATTTGATCTGGATGGAACACTGCTGGACACTCTGCAGGACCTGACAGATTCTGTAAACTTTGCCCTGCGGCAGCACGGCATGCCTGCCCGCAGTTTGGAAGAAGTGCGCCGCTTTGTAGGAAACGGCGCAAGGAATCTGATTCAGCAGTCCGTACCGGAACAGACAGGCGCAGAGGAAACAGAAAGGGTGCTGGCAGCCTTTCAGGAACACTATGATGCTCATAATCAGGATAAGACCGCACCCTATCCGGGAATTCCGGAAGCATTGGAAATACTGGGGAAGAAATATCCCATGGCCATTGTTTCCAACAAGCCGGACTGGGCGGTAAAGCCCCTGTGCCGACGGTATTTTCCCGGCATCTGCGCCAGAGGAGAGAGTCAGGACTGCCAGCGAAAGCCGGCACCGGACATGGTCTTCAGAGCTATGGCGGACATTGGGGTGCAGAAGTGCGTTTATGTGGGTGACAGTGAAGTGGATCTGCTGACGGCAAAAAATGCGGCAGCGCCCTGCCTGTGCGTGCTTTGGGGCTTCCGGGATCGGGAACAGCTGGCGGAAGGGAAGTATTTTTGCGAAATACCGGAGCAGCTGCCGGAAAGAATAGAAAGTATCATAGGAGAGATCTATGGCAAATGAGTTTTACGCTCTGCTGGGCAGAATGCGCTATATTACCCGCTGGGGTCTGATGCGCAATACGTTTTCCGAGAATATTCAGGAGCACAGCCATCAGGTGGCGGTGCTGGCCCATGCACTGGCGCTGATCCGGCAGAAAATTCTGGGACTGCCCGGGCCGGATCCTGAACGGTGCGTCGTGGCGGCGCTGTATCATGATGCCTCCGAGATCCTGACAGGGGATCTGCCTACGCCCATCAAGTATTACAATCCGGATATCAAGGATGCCTATAAGCAGGTGGAGCGGATCGCCGGGGAGCGGCTTCTGGCAATGCTGCCGCCGGAACTGGAAGAGAGTTATGCTTCTTTTGTGCTGGAGAGCGATGAGCAGGTGAATCCCATTGTAAAAGCGGCGGATAAGCTGTCTGCGTATATCAAGTGTATCGAGGAGCAGAAGGCGGGCAATACGGAGTTTGATTCTGCTGCCCAGCAGACTATGGCTGCTATGCGCGCTATGGACAGACCGGAGCTTGCATGGTTTATCGAAAATTGTCTGGAGCCCTTCGGACGGAATCTGGATCAGCTGTAAAGCTTGACGGTGCGTGGAAAATGTGATACCATAGCACCTGCCGGCAGATGCCGCTGTGGTGGAACAGGCAGACACAAGGGACTTAAAATCCCTCGGAGTAAAATCCGTACCGGTTCGATCCCGGTCAGCGGCACCAAAATATTGCAGAAGGCAGTGGCCTTCTGCAATATTTTTTGTTGATTCCGGGATCGAACCGGTTTATATGCAGATGTCCGGTGGACATCTGCTGCCACCAGTTCAAAAACTGGTGGCAACCATAATTTCTGCCCTTTTGGGCAGAAATGCAAATCGATCCCGGTCAGCGGAGGAAACACGACAGCGGCACCAAAAACAGGACGCCCAATCAGACTCCCTGTCTTTTGCGTTGAGCGGGGCGGGGGAGAGGGATTTTTGGCGTTATCCGTAAAAATTTATCAATAAATTTAGAATTATACTAGATTCACAGGAAGTTATGTGTTATAGTAAAAGGCAAACGGTTAAACAAGTCCGCATTCGGGCTTGGCGTGTGACTTTGTAAGGAAGGTGAGCAATTGGAAAACTATACCAAGTATAAGTTGAAAGCCTATGGTGAACTGGCAGACCTGCTGGAGGGTAAGGACAACCTGTTCATCATCGCTTGCAACAAGTGTTTCAAGGAATTCGAAACACTTCAGGAGCCTGATTGCGATGCATTTTTGAAATTGGCAGAGGGGCTGGACAAGAATATTACCGGCATTGCTAAGGCTGATTTCCTGTGCAACAAGACAAAGGCCCAGAAGGGACTGCCTGCCATGATCCCCGAGGGAACAGAGCATGTGGTGGTCATTTCTTGCGGCCTGGGTATCCAGACAGTGGCAGATGTGAGCGGTAGGAGCATCATCGCTGCCTGCGATTCCATTAATTATACTGGCCATCATGGCATGGCTCTGACTAAGAAAGCCTGCGATGCCTGCGCCCAGTGCTATCTGAACATTACCGGCGGTATCTGCCCCATTGTGGACTGCTCCAAGAGCCTGGTCAACGGTCAGTGCGGCGGTGCCAAGAATGGCAAATGCGAAGTCAGTCCCGATAAGGACTGCGCATGGCAGAAGATTCAGGAGCGGCTGGAAAAGCAGGGCCGTCTTGGTGAACTGACAGCCCAGAGTGTACAGATCCGAGATTACTCCAAGGTCAATTTTAAGGTCATCAATGACTATGTCAAGGCCATCCGCGGCAAGGCTATGGAGGGCTGGTACGGCGGTGTCCATCCCGTGGAGGGCAAAGAGCCCACAGAGGCCAAGCCCCTGGTAAAGTTCCCCACTCCCGAAACGGCAGTGATCCCCCTGTCCATGCATCTGGGTGCGCCTGCCAATCCCGTTGTAAGCGTGGGCGATCATGTAGAAGTGGGCCAGATGATCGGCGAGGCTGCGGGCTTCATTTCCGCGCCTGTTCACGCCAGCATCAGCGGCACGGTTATCGCCATTGAGGACCGTCCTCATGCCACCAGAGGTACCTGCCTCAGCGTGGTCATCGCTTCCGACGGAAAGAATACGATCCATGAATCTGTAAAGCCCAACAAGCCTCTGGAGGAACTGACGGCTGACGAGATCATTGAGATCGTCAAAAATGCCGGCATCGTGGGCATGGGCGGCGCAGGCTTCCCCACCTATGTAAAGCTGAAGCCCAACAAGCCCATCGAGGCGGTGCTGATCAATGCCTGCGAATGTGAGCCCATGCTGACCGCTGACCATCGTGTGCTGCTGGAGTATGCGGACGATATCATCTTCGGCCTGCTGGCGGAAATGAAGGCTGTCAATGCGCCCAAGGGCATTATTGTGATTGAAGAGAATAAGCCCGATGCCATCGCCCTTCTGCGGGAAAAGACTGCGGATATTGAGGGCGTCGAGGTTCTGGAAGTGACCACCCAGTATCCCCAGGGCGGCGAAAAAATGCTGATCAAGCGGGCCATGGGCCGCAGTGTTCCCAGCGGCGGTCTGCCTGCGGATGTGGGCGCCTGTGTCAGCAATGTTTCCACTGTCAAGGCCATTGCCGATGCCATTAAGACCGGTATGCCGCTGATCGAACGTGTTACTACCGTTACTGGTAAGTATATCCCCAACCCCGGCAACTTCGTGGTCAAGATCGGCACCAGTGCCGCGGATCTGGTAGCTGCCTGCGGCGGCATTTCCGAGGGCGATGTGCTGGTCAAGGCCGGCGGCCCCATGATGGGCTTCCCCCAGACCACACTGGATACCCCCATTATGAAGGGCTCCAACGGCATTATTGCCATCGATACCGATGTTTCTGAGCCTCAGGAGTGCATTAAGTGTGGCCGCTGTGTGGATGTATGTCCCATGGAACTGAAGCCCTTGCACTACTTCAAGCTGGTGGGCGCACAGGATTGGCAGGGCTGCAAGGATATGAACATTATGGACTGCATGGAGTGCCGCTGCTGCGAATATATCTGCTCTTCCAAGCTGCCTCTGGTCACCATGATCAAGATGGGCAAGAACGGCGTAAGGGGGATGAAGTAATATGCTGATCACAGAACTGAAAGCGAGAGAGACCATCCTCTCCTATGCCACCGGCAAGGTGTTTATCATCAATTGCCACGGTTGCAAGGAGATCTACTTCCCCGAGCATGAAGCAGACGCGCTTCAGAAAGAGCTTGCGGATGCCGGAAAGGTCACCGGGATCTTTACCACCGACTATATCTGCAATCCGGAGAATCTGAAGCTGCGGCTGGAAAAGTACATGAGCGCCATCGAAGCAGCGGATGCTGTGCTGGTATTTTCCTGCGGCGTGGGCGTGCAGACAGTTTCCGAATATCTGGACAGCAAGCGGGTCTATGCCTGCTGCGATACCTACGCGCTTCCCGGTTTTCAGGGCGTTACCCCGCTGGAGCATGACTGCGACCAGTGCGGCCAGTGCTATCTGAACCTTACCGGCGGCATCTGCCCCCTGACTGCCTGCTCCAAGAGCCTGATCAACGGTCAGTGCGGCGGTGCCAAGAACGGCAAATGCGAGGTCGATCCCAATATGGAATGCGGCTGGGAGCGGATTCAGCGCAGATTGGCCCAGATCGGCCGTCTGGATGCCCTGAAGTGCCCCATCCAGGTGCGCAACTATGCCACCGACGATGAAGTGAAATAAAGGAGTGGTACATAATGAGAATTACTGAACTGTTTGATAACGGCCAATTTGTGGTTACCGCAGAGGTCGGCCCTCCAAAGGGTATCGATGCCAGCCATGTGGTGAATGAAGCCAAGGAATACTTAAGCGGCATTACCGCCGTGAATGTGACCGATAATCAGTCCTCCGTCATGCGTATGGGCAGCCTGCCTGCCTGCGTGGCGCTGAAGAATGCCGGTCTGACCCCTATTTTGCAGCTGACCTGCCGTGACCGCAACCGTATTGCGCTGCAGTCTGAGCTGCTGGGCGCTGCTATGCTGGGCATTGACAACATCCTCTGCCTTACCGGCGACCACACCAAGATGGGCGACCATCCCGGTGCAAAGCCTGTTTTTGATCTGGACTCCGTTTCTCTGCTGCATACCGTTTGCCAGCTGGAAAAGGGCGTGGATCTGGGCGGCAATCCTCTGGTAGGGGATGCTCCCAAGTTTGCCAAGGGTGCGGTTGTGTCTCCCTGCTCCGACAGCGTGGATGCACAGCTTGCCAAGATGGAGCGTAAGGTTATGGCCGGTGCGGAATACTTCCAGACTCAGGCTGTGTTTGATTCCGAGAAGTTCATCGCCTTTGCCGAGAAGGCAAAGCAGTTTGGCAAGCCTGTACAGCTGGGTGTGATCATCCCCAAGTCTGCGGGCATGGCCAAGTTCATGAACAACAATGTTGCCGGTGTCCATGTGCCTCAGCACATGATCGACGCACTGGCTGCGGACAAGGAAGCTGCCAAGGCCGGCATCACCGGCGTGCAGATTGCCGCACAGATCATCAAGGAGTGCCGTCCCTACTGCCAGGGCGTGCACATCATGGCACTGGGCTGGGAGGCTAAGGTGCCGGAGCTGCTGAAGCTGGCAGGCATCTGATAAGTGATATATGGAGGGGGCGCGGTGTGAACCGCGCCCTTTTTCGGTCTGCGTGGCACAGATACTGAAAAATAGAAGCCCGAGCACTCCACCATTTTGCAAAAAATAGTTGAAAGCTTTTTTGGAAGCGGTCACAGCACAAAAGAGATTTGTATTTTTTCGACAACTAAGTGATAGAACTCGCATCAGAAAAGGCACATGTAAAATTCAATTGTTCAAAGTGTAAAATTCGATCGTTAATATTTGGAAATAATGACAAATGCAAATTTGTTTGCGGCATGCTACAATATATTTGCATTAGTTTCAGCAGCAAAAGGTTTTGGAACAAAATGTATCTTATGAAGGAGGACACAAGAACATGAAGAAAAGCAAAAGATTCTTATCGTTGCTTTTGGCAGTGGCCATGGTTATGGGCCTGATGCTCAGCGGTGTTTCTGCAACTACCGTAGCATCCGACTCCAATGTGATCATGTCTGAAAGCTTCG
>SVKX01000016.1 GCA_015068225.1 Oscillospiraceae bacterium | reverse complement strand
TCAAAAAGAAAAGTTCCACAAACCCTGTAAAATCAACGGTTTGCGGAACTTTTTGGTGGAGATAAGCGGGATCGAACCGCTGACCTCTTGAATGCCATTCAAGCGCTCTCCCAGCTGAGCTATACCCCCATATTCGGTTCGCTGTTTCAGACAGCTTTCGTATTATAGCAATGACAGGGGAGTTTGTCAAGAGGTTATTTAGTATTTTTCAAAAATTCTGTCAACAAAAGGCTGATCAAGTTCCGGTCTGTCAGCGCCGGGTGAGAGTATGCACCGTCAAGGATGGCGTCGACATTATCCGCATTGTTTTCGATCTCTTTGGAATAAAGCTGTGCGGTGGCAATTGTGTCGCCGCCCAGTTCTTTTACAAGAAGACAGGAGGCCACGATCATTTTTACGCGGCTGACCAGATCATAGTCACAGACAGCCTGCAGCCAGTACCGCTCAATGCCATATCGGGCCAGATTCCGGAACATATCCGACCAGCCTTCTCCAGAAAGGGGCGAACGCAAGCGGGCTGCCCACACATCTGTCAGAATCTCAAGATCCGTATAGAAAGCCAGAAAACTGTCTTTGTCGCCATCTCCGGCGATTTGCGTTGCTTCTTCCAGCACAGCATTCGGACAAAACGCACCTGCATCGTCACCGTCCAGAGCGGCCTGTGCGTGATAACCATAAAACAGCAGCAAAACAAGCGCTTTTTCCATAGGATAAGCCGGATCGGATACGATTTCCAGTGCGATCTGACGGGTCTTCAGCAGGATCTGCATGGCATCGCAGTCGTATTCCGGAGCCGCTTCGCCGGGCGCCTGCCGCATTTGAAGGAGAGAGGGAGGGGAAGTGAGGATCAGGCGGGCGGCCTCCGGGCAGGAAAGCTCCAGCCCCAGCTCCACGAAGTCACCGTAATCATGGGTCAGCCTAGGGAAGTCCCGACAGGTTTTACACAGAGCGTCATGCCCAAGCTCCGCCTGTATTTGACATAGCCCATCGCTGCGCCACATGGGGCAGCGGCCGTTTTCAATGGTCATCACCGTTCCGTATTCCGGGTCGTCCTTTAAAATCTGCCGCAGACGGTCTCCCAAGGGTCCGGGCAATGCCCGGTAGATCCTGGCAGACTGGTCATCTACCTGAACATCCCATTCTTTGCAGCAGCTGTCAGGGCAATCTGACGCAAGGCAACGGAACTGATCGTAATAATCCCTTTGATATATGCGCATGCCCGGCGCTTAGTCCTCTTCGGGGCGGATCGCGTACATAGCTGCCGCAGCATCCTGCAGAGCTTGCTTGCTGGCTTGTACGGCTTTTTGCAGAATCGCAATCTGGGCGCTGATCCCGTCAGCAGTGGCGCAGAATTGATCTGCGGCATCGTCCACCAGCGCGGTAGCTTCCGACAGGGCGCCGGCAGTCTGCTGGAAGATCTGGGCAGAACGCTCTTTGGCGGCCCGCTCTGCCCGCTCAGCCCGGCGATAAGCTTCCAACTCAGCCTCTGCCAGATTCTCAGCAGGTGCGGCATCAGCCTGGGCAAGCTGCTGCTGCAGCTGCGCTACCTGCTCCTGCAGGGCAGCGACTTCGTTTTCAGCTGAGGTGCTGCTGCGCAGAGCAGCCAGTTCGTCCTTCAGTGCCTGATTTTCAGACTTGAGCTGATTTACCTGGCTAATGTGCTTATTATTGAGGTATTCAATGTAGCGGATCACATCCTCCCGCTGAAAGCCCCGCATTGCGGAGCGGAAACGGTGCTCCTGTGCCATAAAATGCGCCTCCTTAAATAAAAGCTTTACCGGGATTATATCACGGATTGAGAGGGAAAACAACTAAAATCGTCTTTGTTTGAAAAAAATATACTGTCAGGGGTTGGTAAAAACTAACAATTAAAGCTCAGCTTTTTTGTGTATTATTTTCATAAAACAAGATTTACATTTTAATACCAGTTGTGCTATAATTTCAGTATGCAGAATGGGCTTGTAATAGTCCAATAGCACGCGAAACCGATTATTTAAGAGGAGGAAATAATTACATGAAGCGTTTTAACAAATTTCTCGCACTTTTTCTGGTTGTGGTTATGACCGTGGGCATGCTGCCCGCCGCCGTCTCTGCAGCAGGGAACTCCAATGTGATCTTGGATGAAAGCTTTGAGTCCTGGGCAGATGCCAACACCGTTATTACCAATGACTATTCTGTTAGATCTGGTAATAAGCAAACCACCAGCTGGAATGGCGCTAACCCCGCTGAGGGCTGGTCTATCAACGTGAATGAAGGACAGGTTCTGGTACAGCCTGTTCTGAGCGGCGCTCAGGATGGCAATGTCAGCATCAAGCTGACACCTAATCAGGACTTCTCTGTATCTACTAAGAACAGAGCCAAGCTGAGGTATGTGATGCCCGCTGAGGTCTATGCCGCTATGGAAGACGGTGCAGAGTACATCCTCACCGTTTACTTCAAGGGCGAGAATGAGACCACAGCTAACATTGAGTTCAAAACCTATGATGAGGCATATCCGAACTGGCCGAATCCCAATGTCACTATTGGCAGCGATTGGACCAAGTACGAATACAAGTTCGTTCTGGACAAGGCCAAGAATGCTGAAAAGAATTTCGCCACTCTGGAACTCTTTGCCGGTATCAAGTGGCATGCGGATAATACCACAATCGGCAACCTGTACATTGACAATGTCTCCATTGTTAAGGTTGCTAACTATGATTACACTACTATTGAATCTGAGCTGGCAGAAGGCAATGCTACTCTGCAGACCGATGTCGATGGTACTGGTAATGATCTGGTTCTGAAGAGCGGCAAGACTCTGGATCTGGCAGGTTACACTCTGACTGTTGACAGCCTGACTGCCCTGAAGGGTGCAAACATTGTTGATACCGTAGGCGGTGGCCTGCTGGTCGTGGACAAGGAAGATCTTCTGCTGCAGAAGACCAACAGCTATCTGCCCGTCAAGGTCGATGGCGGCTATGCCTTTGTTTCCGTCCTGAACCAGCATGAAGAGACCAACGATGAGGTTGCCAATACTTTGGTGTATAGTTCCAGACCCTCTCTGGGTGCGGATTATCTGGCTGACGGCGCTGCTGACAACGGTCTGTCTGTTATCTTCCGTCTGACCTGGACCAACGCGTCCAACGGCACCACTACTACCATGGATGTGCCCTGCTCCGAAGAGACCATCAAGCAGGTATATACCCAGAGTGGTAATGCATTTGAGCTGATCGTCACAGGCGTGGATGCTGTGGAGAACCTGAAGGTCGCTACAGTGGTCTGCTCCGATACCGGCGTTGCTGTTGTGGGTGAGGCGCTTGCCTACACTGCCGGTTGATTAGGAGGATGGTACTATGAAGGAGTATCAGAAGCCTGTTCTGGAGATCATCTCCTTTGCTTCCGAAGCCATCACCGATGAGATCTTGGATCCTGAAGTGGGTGTCGGCAGCGGCAACCCCGAGTGGGAAGACTAAGTATGTAACTTCCCCCTTCTCTCAAGGAGAGGACGGGGAAACCGCATCCGCCAATGGGCGGAGATAATAAGATTTTAGGAGGATATAACAGCATGAAGCGTTTTAACAAATTTCTTGCACTTTTCTTGGCTGTGGTTATGATTGTGGGTCTGATGCCCGCCATTTCTGCAGCTGCTGCGGATTCCGATGTAGCTCTGTTTGAGAGCTTTGAGGATTGGACTGATATTACCGCTCCACATACCGTTTGGAAGGCCAACGGTAATCCTTCTGTGACCGTATCCGATGAGAAGGCACTCGATGGCAGCAAGAGCATTAAGTTCAGTCCTCCCGACCAGACTCAGCATCACAGAGCAAAGCTGAACTACGTAGTTCCTGCAGCTGTGATTGACAAAATGGAAGATGGTGCTGAGTATACTTTCACTGCTTACTACTATAGTGACGGTGCACAGTATAAGGGTAACTGGGAGTTCAAGAATGTGGCTAGTGGTTGGGCCTCCGGTGATTTTGCTCTGACAGATGGCCAGTGGACCAAGCTAGAGCATACCTTCACTTTGGATAAGAGTGCTCTGCCCAACGGCAGGCTGACTCTGGTTATGGGCATGGCATGGAACTCCGCTGAAAAATCTGTGGGTGATATGTACATCGACAGTGTGTCCCTGGTTAAGAAATACGACTATAGTTCTGTGCTGAAAGAGCTGAATGCTAAGGATTCTATTGCTATGGCCGGTGATGTAGACGGCACCGGCAATGATCTGGTTCTGAAGGCTGGCAAGACTCTGGATCTGGCTGGCTGCACTCTGACTGTTGACAGCCTGTCCGCTATGCCCGGCGCTAAGGTCATCGACTCTGTCGGCGGCGGCAAGATCGTGGTTACAAATGACAACCTGACCTTGCAGGCCGATAACGGCATGCTTCCCATCAAGACCAACGCCGGTTATGTGCTTTCCAATGTTAAGCTGACCAACAACGAATTGGAAGATGACGGCCTTGATGATATCATGGTTTACGAGACCAGACCTTCTCTGGGCGCTGCTAATAACGCAGCTTATCTGGTTGATGGCGCTGCAGACAACGGCCTGTCCATCATCATCCGTCTGACCTGGACCAACGCGTCCAACGGCACTACCACTACCATGGATGTCCCCTGCTCCGAAGAGCTCATTAAGGATATCTATGGCGGCACTGGCGCATTCAGACTGCTTGTTAAGGGCGTAGACGGTGTAGAGAATCTGAAGGTCGCTACTGTTATTACTTCCGATGCCGGTGTTACCTGCGTCAGCGAAGCTCTGGCCTACACTGCTCCCGCTGTTTGATAAAATAGGAGGGCGATACTATGAAGGAATATCAGAAGCCTGTTCTGGAGATCATCTCCTTCGCTTCCGAAGCCATCACTGATGAGATCCTGGATCCTGAAGTAGGCGTCGGCAGCGGCAACACTGACTGGGAAGACTAACAAACTTAAAAGCGGGGGGCGAAAGTCCTCCGCTTTTGCTGTATTTTTTTCATAAATAGTATACTTTTTTCTGGAAATATGATATAATCCAGAGTGAAATAATTGGAAGGGGGGGCGATACTGTGCTGTGCAAAATTGCAGAACTGCTGGTAGAAGTACCGGAGGATGCGGTGGATCCGGTTCGCTTTGCGGATTACCGGTTGGAGGGAACCGGAGATCCGGACATCATTCTTGACCCCACCCGCTATCGCCCGGACCTGTACCCAGAGGGCGTTTCACCGGAAATGCTCGCTTACATGGAGACAGGGCGGCTGTTCTCTGTGGCACTGCTTGCCCACAGCGGCTTGCATCTTCACGCTTCGGCGGTGGAACTGGACGGGAAAGCGTATTTGTTTTCTGCCCCCAGCGGCACAGGAAAATCTACCCACACACGGCTTTGGCAGCAGGTATTTGGCCAGGCGGCCCAGGTCTTTAATGACGATAAGCCTGCTTTGCGGTATGTGGACGGCCGGTGGTATGCTTATGGCACGCCCTGGTGCGGCAAGGACGGTATCCATCAAAACAGGAAGATCCCCCTTGCCGGCATTTGCTTTTTAAAACAGGCGAAGGAAAACCGTATTCGCCGCTTGGATGCGCCGGAGGCGATGCAGAAGCTCTTGTGGCAGACCATCCATAGATTTCGGTCCGTGGAAAATATGGATCGCACCCTTGCACAGGTAGATCTGCTGGTGCGGGAGATTCCTGTATTTGAGTTGGAAAACAGACCGGAGCCGGAGGCGGCACGGCTGAGCTATGAGACCATGCGCCGCGGCGCGGAGGAGGCTAATTTATGAAACTGAGCGAGAATTTTGCCCTGCGGCAGGTGGCTGGCACATGGGTAGTCATGCCCCTTGGAGATGCCACATTGGATTTCAACGGCATGATGACACTGAATGATACTGGCGCGTTTCTCTGGAAGGCGCTGGAGCAGGGCAGTGATAAAGAAGCGCTTGTTGCTGCACTGACAGCGGAATATGCGGTGGATGCGGAGCGGGCGGCAACAGATGTGGCTGAATTTATTACCATGCTTGCGAACGCAGGCTGCCTTGTGGAGTAATATGGGTCAGGTTCAACAGGTCCGCATGAAGGATATGATGCCTCTGATGAAGGAAAAGCTGGCGGCTGGTCAATCTGTGCAGCTTTCCCCGGTGGGCATCAGTATGCTGCCTATGCTTCGTCAGGGAAAGGACTGTGTGATCCTCAAGCCCGTTTCCGGCAGGCTGAAAAAATACGACATTCCTCTGTATCAGAGAGATGACGGGCATTATGTGCTTCATCGGATAATAAAAGTGGGGGAAACCTATACCTGCATGGGGGACAACCAGTTTCGTGAGGAGACCGGCGTGCGTCAGGATCAGCTGATTGCTGTGGTATCAGGTTTTACCCGGGACGGGAATTATCGCAGTGTAGAGACGCTCTCTTACCGTGTGTACTGCAGATTCTGGCATTATACTCGCCCTGTGCGTCGTTTGTACAGGGCTGTGAAGCGTAGACTGCACCGGATTTTTGGAAGATGAGAATATAAGAACCCGCCGCAAAAAAATGCGGCGGGTTTTCTATTTTTTTGTTAGTCCTGATAATTATAGCCGGTCTCCAGAGCCTTGATGTTTACATCCATCAGCTCTGCGTGTTTAGCAGAGACCACCTTTTTCATGGCATCCAGCAGATTTTCGAAGGATACAGCGCCGGTCTCTTTGATCATCTTGCCCAGAATGATCATGTTGGCAAGGGTGGGAATGCCCGCATCGGCGGCCATTTTGGTTGCGGGGATATAATATGCATCGATGTCATCCCGCAGTGCCTTACGGTCAATGAGGGTGCTGTCGATGAACACCTTTCCACCGGGGGCAACAGCCGGCTCGTACTTGTCCAGAGAGGGAAGGTTCATAGCGATCAGCGCATCGGGATTGGAGACGATGGGAGAACCCACAGGCTCGTCACTGATGATCACACTGCAGTTGGCAGTGCCGCCGCGCATTTCCGGGCCGTAAGAGGGGAGCCAGCTGATCTGCTTTTCTTCCAGCAGGCCCTTGTAAGCCAGGAATTTGCCTGCAAACAGAACGCCCTGTCCGCCGAAACCGGCGATCAAAATCTGATTTGTCATGGCTTAGTCCTCCTTCTTTTCCGCGCTCTTATCCCGGTAAACACCCAGAGGATAATAGGGGATCATCTTCTCATCCACCCACTGCAGGGCCTTGGAGGGGGTCATACCCCAGTTTGTGGGGCAGGAGGAGACAACTTCTACCAGAGAGAAGCCCTTGCCCTCGATCTGGTTCTGGAAAGCCTTCTTGATGGCCTTTTTGGCCTTGTTCACATTCTTTACATTGTTAACAGCAACACGCTCAATGTATTCCGGTGCATCCAGGCTGGAAAGGAGCTCGGAGACCTTAATGGGGAAACCCTGGGTCTTCACATCACGGCCGTAGGGAGAGGTCTGGGTGACCTGACCGGGCAGGGAGGTGGGGGCCATCTGGCCGCCGGTCATGCCGTAAATGGCATTGTTAACAAAAATGATGGTGATATTTTCGTTTCTGGTTGCAGCGTGGACAGTTTCAGCCATGCCGATGGAGGCAAGGTCACCGTCGCCCTGATATGTAAAGACGATATTTTCGGGAAGAGCGCGCTTAATGCCGGTGGCAACAGCGGGCGCTCTGCCGTGAGCGGCTTCTACCATGTCACAGGCAAAATAGTCGTAAGCCATGACGGCGCAGCCAACAGGGGCAACGCCTACGGTCTTGCCTTCAATGCCCAGCTCGTCGATGGCTTCTGCCACCAACCGGTGGATAATGCCGTGGGTGCAGCCGGGGCAATAATGGAAAGGTGCATCTGTCAGCGCCTTGGGTTTTTCAAATACCACTGCCATATTAGGTATCCTCCTTTGCCATATTTCGGATGGATGCAAGCACCTGCTCGGGGGTGGGGATCATACCGCCGGTGCGGTTGCACAGAGCAACGGGTTTGCGGCAGTCGATAGCCAGCTTCACATCCTCGATCATCTGACCCATGGACAGCTCCACAGAGATAAAGCCCTTGACCTTATCTGCAGCCTGTGCAAGGGGGGCTTTGGGGAAGGGCCACAGGGTGATGGGGCGGATCAAACCGACCTTAATGCCCTCCTTGCGGGCAGCCACCACAGCGTTCTTGGATACACGGGCGGCAATGCCAAAGGCAACGACACAGATTTCTGCATCGTCCATCATGAAAGACTCCCACATGCACTCGTTCTGCTCAATAGTCTTGTAGGTTTCGTAGCGCTCAAAATTCTTCTGCTCCAGCTTTTCCGGATTCAGATACAGGGAATTGACAATGTTGTGCTTGCGCTTGCCTTCTGTGCCGGTAACGGCCCAGGGCTTTTCGGTTTTGGTTTCTGTGATGCCTTCCAGATCCACGGGCTCCATCATCTGGCCCATGGTGCCGTCAGCCAGCAGCATAGCAGGAACGCAGTACTTGTCACTCAGGTCAAAGCCCTTGACGGTCAGGTCGGCCATTTCCTGCACGGAAGCAGGTGCCAGAACGATCAGCCGGTAGTCGCCGTGTCCGCCGCCCTTGGTAGCCTGAAAATAATCGGACTGAGAGGGCTGAATACCGCCCAGACCCGGGCCGCCGCGCTGGACATTAACGATCAGAGCAGGCAGGTCAGCGCCTGCGATGTAGGAAATGCCTTCCTGCTTCAGGCTCACTCCGGGGCTGGAGGAGGAGGTCATGACCCGCTTGCCGGTGCCGGCAACGCCGTAGACCATATTGATAGCAGCAACTTCGCTTTCAGCCTGCAGGAAAACGCCGCCGATCTTGGGCATGCGCTTTGCCATATAGGCCGCCAGCTCTGTCTGGGGTGTGATGGGATAACCAAAGTAATGGCGGCAGCCGGCCTTGATAGCGGCTTCGGCGATGGCCTCATTACCCTTCATCAAAACTTTTTCACCCATGGTTTTCACCTTACCTTTCTACCGTGATGATGCAATCAGGGCACATGGTAGCGCAGAATGCGCAGCCGATGCATTTTTCCTGATCGGTAATTTCTGCGGGAGAGTGACCCTTTGCGTTGATCTTATCCTTAGCAAGAACGATCAGCTGCTTGGGGCAGGCATCTACGCACAGTCCGCAGCCTTTGCAAAGGTCGGAATTAAAAGTCAGCTTAGCCATATTAACGCTCCTTTATATCGTAGTATTTTTCCTGCAATGTCAAAGGAAAAAGGTTTTGAAGGGAAAGCTCTGCGCATACCGTTTCCGTTGCGGAGGTCATCCACACAGGAAGACCGGACAAAGAGGAGAGCTGGGCGGCCTTATCGCCGGTTGCATCTACATCTACGGCAGTAGTAATGCCGCCAAGATTGGAATTGTTGACTATGCAGGTGAAGGGGATGCCGCAGGCTGCCTCGATTTCCCGCATGACCTCCAGCGCATCTTCTGCGGTGGTGGTCAGAGGGCGGTAAAAATTGGCAACGAAAACCATTTCATAGTCGTTTTCTTCCAGGATGTATGGGACATAACGGCCCAGTGCGTAAGCACCCCGGTCATCACCGCCCACATCCAGCACTGCGTGGTGATCTCTTCTCTGCACCAGACTGTAAAGCTCCTGAGGCAGGGCAGGCAGATCCACATTGGTATTGGCAAAGGCAGGGGAGATCAGGGGGATTCCCGCTTTTTCCAGAATCTCGGCGCTGTCCTTGGTGCGGAAGTAGGGATTCACAATATCCAGATCCGCGATCTTGACAGGCAGTCCCCTGCGCTTTAGGTGCAGCGCATAATTTACCGCCAGGTTGGTTTTGCCGCTGCCGTAATGGCCGGCAAAAATAGTCAGGCGCTTTGTCTTTCTATCAGCCATTGCAAACGGTATAGCTCCAGCCGTGGGCATCGTCGATCTTGCCCCACTGGATGCCGGTCAGGTTGTCATACAGCTTCTGGGCGACCTCACCGATCTTGCCGCCGCAGAGGGTATAGGCGTTGCCATTGTAGAACAGCTGACCGATGGGGGATACCACAGCAGCAGTGCCGGTACCCCAGGCCTCTTCCAGAGAGCCGTTGGCGGCTGCTTCAAACAGCTCATCCACAGAGATCTGCCGCTCTTCCACAGTGTAGCCCCAATCCTTCAGCAGCTCCAGACAAGATTTTCTGGTAATGCCGGGAAGAATGGAACCGGACAGGGCAGGGGTGACGATCTTGCCACCGATCTTGAACATAACGTTCATAGCGCCCACTTCTTCAATGTACTTGCGCTCGACGCCATCCAGCCACAGGACCTGGGTATAGCCCTGTTCTTCAGCTCGCTGACCGGCCCGCAGGGATGCAGCATAGTTGCCGCCGCACTTGGCATAGCCGGTGCCGCCGCGAACAGCGCGGACGTCCTGAGATTCAATGGCGATCTTAACGGGATTGATACCTTCAGCGTAATATGCGCCGACGGGGGAGCAGATGACAACGAAGGTGGCTTCCTTCACGGCGTGGACACCCAGATGGGGGTCATTGCCAAAGAGGAAAGGACGGATATACAGGGAAGTGCCGTCATTGTGGGGTACCCAGTCCTTTTCCAGCTCCACCAGTGTGTTCAGAATATCCAGACAGCCTTCCTCGTCCAGCTGGGGCAGGCACAGACGCTCAGCGCTCTGATTCAGACGCTTCACATTTTCCAGGGGGCGGAACATACGGATGGTGCCGTCAGCGGCACGGTATGCCTTCATGCCCTCAAAGATCTCTGCGCCATAATGCAGCACAGTGGATGCCGGATGGATGGCGATAGGACCAAAGGGAACGATCCGTCCGTTATACCAGCCCTTGTCGGTGGCATAGTCCATCATAAACATGTGGTCGGTGAAGATCCGGCCAAAGCCCAGCTTGCTCTCATCTGCGGGGCGAGCCTTGGGATTGGCAGTTTTGGTAATAGAAATTTCGTATTTCATAGCTATCTCCCCTTTTTAAAGTTTGTTTCTTTGTATCTTACCGCTTGCGGTCTTGGGAAGTTCGTCTCGGAAGATCACAACACGGGGGTACTTATAAGGCGCAGTACGCTTTTTTACATAATCCTGGATCTCCTTTTTCAGAGCGTCTGTCGCTTCGGTGCCCTTGACCAGAACGATACTGGCCTTGACCACCTGACCTCTGACCTCGTCAGGCATGGCGGAAACGCCGCACTCCAGAACGTAGGGAAGCTCCATGATCACATTTTCAATTTCAAAGGGTCCGATCCGGTAGCCGGAGGACTTGATCAGATCGTCTACCCGGCCGACATACCAGAAGTAGCCGTCCTCATCCCGCCAGGCGGTGTCTCCGGTGTGGTAGAAGCCACCGGCGCGGCTTTCGGCAGTCTTTTCCTCGTCCTCGTAGTAGCCCACGGTCAGGCCGCAGGGGCTGCCGTTTTGGATATTGATACAGATCTCGCCGACCTCACCCACAGGAACAGGCTTTCCTTCCGCATCCAGAAGCTGAATATCGTAAAGGGGAACGGGTTTGCCCATAGAGCCAAGGCGGGCCTTGGTGCCGGCAAGATTTGCCAGTGCCACGGTAGTTTCTGTCTGGCCGAAGCCCTCCATGATCTGCAGGCCAGTGGCATTTTCAAACTGACGGAAGACCTCCGGATTCAGTGCCTCGCCGGCGGTGGTCATATGCTCAATGGAGCTAAGGTCAAAACGGGAAAGATCCTGCTTGATCATCATGCGCAGCATGGTGGGCGGCGCGCAGAAGGTGGTAATGCCGTACTGCTGGAACATGGGCAGGATATCGTTGGCATCAAAGCGGTCGAAATCATAGACAAAGATGGCCGCTTCGCTCAGCCATTGACCGTAGATCTTGCCCCAGGCTGCCTTTGCCCAGCCGGTGTCGGAGATGGAAAGGTGCAGACCGTCAGGATTGACACAGTGCCAGTATTTTGCGGTGATAAAGTGACCCAGGGGGTACTTGTAGTTGTGCATGGCGATCTTGGGATTGCCCGTGGTGCCGGAGGTGAAGTACATCAGCATCAGATCATTGCCGCAGGGAGCATCGTCACTCCGCTCCAGCTTGCGGGTGTACAGGCAGAACTCCTCGTCAAAGTTGTGCCAGCCCTCCCGATCCTGACCTACAATGACCTTGGTCTGCAGGCAGGGGCTGTGTTCAGCAGCCTTATCCATTTCGGCGGCAACGTTGTCCTCACTGGTACAGACCACCATTTTGACGCCGGCCTTGTTCAGCCGGTAGGTCATGTCGTGCTCCTTCAGCTGATTGGTGGCGGGGATGGCGATGGCACCCAGCTTGTGCAGCGCCAGCATGCAGAACCAGAACTGGTAGTGCCGCTTCAGGATCAAAAGCACCCGATCCCCCCGCTTAATGCCAAGGGATTTAAAATAATTGGCGGTCTGGTTGGAGAAACGCTTCATTTCTGCGAAGGTAAACCGGCGCTCCGTCTTATCAGAGGCAATATGTACCATAGCCAGCTTTTCCGGCTTTTCCTCTGCCAGACGGTCGATCACATCAAATGCAAAGTTGAATCGATCCTCATTCTTAAAGGAGATGGCGGTCAGACGGCCGTGATCATCCTCCTGCGGGATCACAAAATCATCCCAGACCCAGTGGACTTCTTCTGCCTTCCGTTTGGCAGGAGCCAGAGTAAAGTCTCTCGTACCGGCGTGAACGATCTTGTCGATGGGCTCGCTGTTAGGATTCAATACGAAAGCATAGAATTCACAGTCCGCGCCTTCCACAGCGATCATGCCGTGGGGGATGGAGGAGTCGTAATAAATGCTGTCGCCCTGGTGGAGCACCTCAATATGGTCACCAACCTGGACCTTCAGCGCGCCCTTGACCACAACATCACATTCCTGTCCGTCATGGCTGGTCAGCTCGATGTCAGCATTCTGGGCTTTTTCCTCATACTCAGAAACAACATACAAAGGCTCTGCAATGCGGTTTTTAAAAGCAGAAGCCAGATTGAAATAGGTCATGCCGTGGGCCTTCTGGATCTGCTGACCGTCGCCCTTGCGGGTCACAGTGTAGCCAGCCAGACGGGGGCTGGAGCCTTCAATAATATCGGTAACGTCAACATTCAGTGCCAGAGCGCAGCGATACAAAAACGCAAAGTTCAGATCGCTTCTGCCAGCTTCACAGTCTGAATATTCGCTGACACTGACGCCGGTTTTCAGCGCCATTTCTTCCGCAGTCAGGCCGACGATTTCCCGCAGAGTGCGGATACGCTGGGCCATCTCCTGCAGCTTAAATTCAAGGCCGGTTGCACTTGCCATGTTTAAGTTCCTCCTGTGCGAGGCGGAAAACAAAATAGCCCGCCTCAAAGATATGATTCTTTGAGACGAGCTATAATTACTTATATCCCGCGGTACCACTCAAATTGCACGGAATCCGTGCCCCTCAGGCTCTGACAAGCCGTATGCATTTACGCAGCAATCACGGGAAGGTTCTACTCGGGGGATTGCCCTTTCTTCCTTCCGGCTCGGAAGCTACAAACAAATGGCCTTTCGCAGCGGCTTTCACCAGGCGCCGCCTCTCTGAAGCGAAGGTAACCTTTGCCCTCTTCGTCAATGCCTTTATGGATTGGATTATATCATATCTGCCTAAAAAATGTCAATATAATTTTGTAATTATGACCAAAACAAATGCACGCAAGCTGTGGACACAGAGGTTTGCGCAAGGGCGCTTACAGTTTGTTTCGCTGGATCTTGCCGCTGATGGTTTTGGGCAGGGATTCCCGGAATTCCACAACTCTGGGGTACTTATAGGGAGCGGTGTTGACCTTTACGTAGTTCTGGATCTCCTTTTTCAGTTCCTCAGAAGGAGCAGTGCCCTTGGTCAGCACGATGCTTGCCTTGACCACCTGACCGCGGATGGGATCCGGAACGGCGGAAACGCCGCACTCTACCACATAGGGAAGCTCCATAATGACGCTTTCGATCTCAAAAGGTCCGATCCGGTAGCCGGAGGACTTGATCACATCATCGATCCGGCTGACATAGAAGAAGTAACCGTCCTCATCCCGCCATGCGGTATCACCGGTGTGGTAAACATCGTCATACCAAGCCTCTTGGGTTTTTTCTTCGTCCAGATAGTACCCCTTAAACAGACCGCAGGGAACACCGTTGCCGGTGCGGATGACGATCTCTCCAACCTCGCCAGGGGCCACACTGTTTCCGTCGGGGTCTACCACATCCAGATCAAACTGGGGAGATGCCTTGCCCATAGAACCGATCTTGGGAACGGTGCCCACCAGATTGGCAATGGCAAGGGTAGTTTCGGTCTGACCGAAGCCTTCCATGATCTCCAGGCCTGTGGCGGCCTTGAACTGCTTATGCACCTCAGGATTCAGCGCTTCGCCGGCAGTGGTCATATGGTGGATGGAGCTTAAGTCATATTTGCTCAGATCGCCCCGAATCAGCATGCGCAGCATGGTGGGCGGCGCGCAGAAGGTGGTGATATTGTATTTGGCGAACATGGGGAGAATGTCATTTTCGTCAAAGCGGTCGAAATCGTAAACGAATACCGCGCCTTCACACAGCCATTGGCCATAGAGCTTGCCCCACAGGGATTTGCCCCAACCGGTATCGGAGATGGTCAGGTGCAGGCCGTCCCGCTCGCAGCAGTGCCAGTACTTGGCGGTTACATAGTGGCCCAGGGCGTAGGTGTGCTTGTGAGCGGCCATTTTGGGGTTTCCGGTGGTGCCGGAGGTGAAGAACATCAGGGCAGTGTCGTCGCCTGCAGAGGCGTCTTCCGGACGGGACAGGTGACGGGTGAAGAGCTTAAACTCCTCATCAAAGCTGTGCCAGCCTTCCTTTGCCGCGCCAACAATGATCTTGGTGGTCACCTGGGGGCACTTTTTCGCTGCTGCAGCGGCAATATCGGCAGTGTCACCGTCAGATGTGCAGACGATGGCAGAAACGCCGGCGGCATTGTAGCGATATACAAAGTCGTGCTCTTTCAGCTGATTGGTGGCGGGAATGGCCACAGCGCCCAGCTTGTGCAGCGCCACCATGGCAAACCAGAACTGATAGTGCCGCTTCAGCACCAGCATGACCTTATCGCCCTTCTTGATGCCAAGAGAGGTGAAATAGTTGGCAGTCTGGTTGGAATAGTCCTTAATGTCCTTAAAGGTAAAGCGGCGCTCGACCTTGTTTTTGTCCAGATGGAGCATTGCCAGCTTGTCGGGATAGCGCCGGGCGATCTCATCTACTACATCAAAGCCAAAGTTAAATGTTTCTGTATTCTTGAACGCAATGCTCTGAAGCGCGCCGTTATCATCCTCTGTGGTGTCAACGAATTTCTCGCATACCAGCGGCGCGGAGGATTTTGCAGCAACGATGCTGCCGCGGACAGCCTCTTCCTGGGTTTTCTCACCGGGAAGGACCACAGCGCAGAACACACAGTCCTGCCCATCCACAGCGATCATGCCATGGGGGGTGGAGGAGTCATAATAGATGCTGTCGCCTTCGCTGAGGATTTCCACATGTTTGCCGATTTGCACCTTGAGCTTGCCGCTGATGATCAGGTCGAATTCCTGACCGCTGTGGGTAGCCAGATGAATGGGCTTATTCTGCTGAGTGGGATCATATTCGTAGCGGACCCAGTAGGGCTCTGCGATTTTGTTGCGGAATTTGGGAGCCAGATTGGTAATGTCAATGCCATCTTCCTGCGCGGTTTTCTGACCACCGCCCTTACGGGTGACGGTATAGCTGGTCAGACGGGCAGAGCGGCCCTCCAGCAGCTCCATCATTTCCACATCAAAGGCCAGAGCGCATTTATGTATGAAGCTAAACGGAATGTCAATGCTGCCGCTTTCGTAAACCAGATAGGTTTGCTCAGTTACGTCTGTTTTTTCAGCCATTTCGGCGGCAGTCCAGCCCATAATTTCGCGCATTTCCTTAATACGGGCGGCGATCTCAGAAAGCTGAAGCATGGTTGTGTTCGGTTTCATTTCGTTTGCTCCTTTCGGTAGATACTGATACGCTGTAAAATAAAAAGACTCGTCTCAAATTCCTTTGAGACGAGTCTTGTAAAAACAATTCCCGCGGTACCACTCAAATTGTACAGGTTTCCCCATACCGCTCTTCGGGCTCCAACAAGCCCTATGCATTCACGCAGCATTCACGGAAAACCCTACTTGCATTTTGCGCTTTGGGGCTTTCAGCTCGGAAGTGATAAGATCATGGTAGTTGTTTGCCGGGCTTCCACCATCCCCGGCTCTCTGAGAAACGTTATGCCAGATCCGTCTTCGTCATCGCTTTTCTATGAAATTTGAAGCTATTGTAGCACCCGTTGGGCATTTTGTCAAGAACCTGACAAGAAAATTTATGCATTATTCCCAAGAGTTATGCCAGTCCCAAAATCTCCTCAGACTGTGCCTTCATCTTAAATTTCTGAATCTTTCCGGCGGCGTTCATGGGGAAATCCTGAACGAACAGGAAATACCGGGGCACTTTATGCTTTGCCATATGGTCATTTCCGTACTGGCGCATTTCCTCTTCATCGGAAGTTTCGCCTTTTTTCAGAATGATCCAGGCGCAGGCCTCCTCACCATAGCGGTCATCCTTAACGCCCACCACCTGCACATCCCGGATCTTCGGATGGGTCAGGTAGAATTCTTCGATCTCTCTGGGGTACAGGTTTTCGCCTCCGCGGATGATCATATCCTTCAGCCGACCTGTGACCTTGTAGTAGCCGTCGGGGGTCCGGCAGCAGATATCGCCGCTGTGGAGCCAGCCGTCTTTGTCGATGGTGGCTTCTGTGGCCTTAGGCATTTTGTAGTAGCCCTTCATGATATTGTAGCCTCTGGCTACAAATTCGCCGTTCTGGCCGTCCGGCAGTTCCTCTCCGGTTTCCGGATCGATGATCCGGCATTCCACGCCGGGGAAGGCAGTGCCTACGGTCTCCACACGGTGGTCCAGATCCTCGTTGACTTCACCCATGGTGCAGCCGGGAGAGGCCTCCGTCTGGCCGTAAACGCTGATGATCTCTGTCATGTTCATTTCAGCCGCCGCCCGTCGCATCAGCTCCGGCGGGCAGTTTGCGCCTGCCATAATACCGGTGCGCATATGGGAGAAGTCGGTCTTTGCAAAATCGGCGTGGTTAAACATGGCGATAAACATGGTGGGAACACCGTTGAAGCAGGTGATCTTTTCATCGTTAACGCAGGCGAGGCTGGACTTGGGGGAGAAGTAGGGCATGGGACACATGGTGCCGCCGTGGGTCATCATATTGGTCATGGAGAGCACCATGCCGAAGCAGTGGAACATGGGCACCTGAATCATCATCCGGTCAGCAGTGGACATATCCATCCGGTCGCCGATGATCTTGCCGTTGTTGACGATATTCCGGTGGGTCAGCATAACGCCCTTGGGGAAGCCGGTAGTACCGGAGGTGTACTGCATGTTGCACACATCATCCGGCTGCACGGCAGAAGCCCGGCGGCGAACTTCCTCTCTGGGTACCATGGTGTGGCGGTCCAGCATTTCCTCCCATTCCAGACAGCCGCCCATTTGGAAGCCAACGGTTACCACATTCCGCAGGAAGGGCAGTTTTTTGGAATACAGGGGCTGACCGGGGGTGAGATTCTTCAGCTCCGGACAAAGCTCTTCCATGATCTGCTTGTAGTTGGAATCCTTGCAGTCTTCGATCATAACCAGAGTATGGGTGTCGGACTGGCGGAGCAGATATTCGGTCTCATGAATCTTGTAGGCGGTGTTGACGGTGACCAGAACTGCGCCGATCTTCACCGTTGCCCAGAAGGTGAGGAACCACTGGGGAACATTGGTAGTCCAGATGGCCACATGATAGCCGGGCTTGACACCCAGAGAGATCAGAGCTGCCGCCACCTTGTCGACATCGTCCCGGAACTGGGAATAGGTCCGGGTATAATCAAGGGTGGTGTATTTAAAGGCATATTGGTCCGGATACCGGTCCACCATTTCATCCAGCACCTGAGAAAAGGTCAGGTCCAGGACATCATATTTTTTCCAGGGGTGGGTTCCGGTGCGGCTGCGGTTATAATAGACCGGTCTATCGTTGCGGCGGGAAGATACCGTCTTGCTGATAAAGTTTTCAAAATGGGTAAGTACGATGTCCTCGGAGGAGATCTCATCATTCCAATCTACGCAGACAAAACCGTCGTAATTCAAAGATCGCAGGGCATTCATAAACTCCTGCACCGGCAGCTCGCCATCGCCGATGAGCACATCGGTGTTCCCCTTGCGGTCACCAAGGCGTACATAGCCGATGTAAGACCCCAGGGTCTGAATGGTGCTGTCGGCGGTTTCATTGCCCACAAAGTAAGACTGGCGGATATTCCAGCACACGCCCAGTGCGGCAGAGCCAAAGAGATTGATCACATCCAGCACTCTGGCTGTGTGGGATAGCTCGCCCATGGTTTCCAGCAGCAGCATAATGCCAAAGTGCTCCGCCCGCTTTACAGCAGGGGTCAGCACGGCAGTCAGTTCATCAAAAGAGGGGAGCGCATCAAACTGCAATATCACATTTTCAGCATTGGCAGCTGCCGCCATTTCCACATACTCTGCGATCTCCTCCGGTGCAGTGCCGGCGGTGATCATGGCAGGATAGGTCAGAGCGGAAATGGCAATATGGCGGTTTACCAGCTTTCTTCGGGCACCTGCAGCCACAGCAGAATGGAAAATGCTGTCATCATGCTGCGCCTTTTCCAGGGCAGCATCGTAAACTTCAAAACCGGAAAAACGGTACTGGGCGGTCTTATTGCAAAGGGTAAGGAAAGACTCCGCAGATACATTCCGGGTGGAAAATGAAAGCTTCATATTACTTATCCTCGTAAACGATCTTGTTCAGGGCATTGATGTAGGCGCGGATGCAGGCACCGATAATGTCGGTGGAGATTCCGTTGCCGGAATAGAGCTTTCCGTCAGCCCGCAGGCGGATGATAGAAGAGCCCACAGCCTCTCTGCCCTTGGTAACGGCTTGGATCTGGAAGTCATCCAGCTCATAGTGGTGACCGATGATCTGCTCAATGGCATGGAACGCAGCGTCGATAGGGCCGTCGCCAATGCTGACACCGCTCATTTTCTCGCCGTCTTTTTCCAGGGTTATATTGGCGGTGGCGGTGATAATGTTGCCGGAGTTTACCACATAGTTTACCAGATGGAAGGTGGAGGGCACCTGCATAGCGGCAGTGGCGATAATCGCTTCCAGTTCCCGGGAGCCAATGCTTGCCTTGCGCTCACTGACTCGACGGAATTCTGCATATACCTTGCCAATGTCCTCATCGGACAATTCATAACCCAGAGAACCCACTGCGGCGGCAATATCAGACAGTGTGCAGCCGGCGTCCAGAGTCAGACTGTCGCTGCTGTATGCTGTTTCCTGACTGACGGGAGCGGCGGCATCATCCGAAATGCCGGAAATAATATTGTGGATAGCAGTCACATCCAGAGAGGATGCAAGACCCAGCGCGTCGCCTTTTGCCCGGAGAATGTCGGCCAGTGTGTCGGCGCTGAGGTAATCCTTTGCGCCTGCGGCAGTCTTTACACCGTCAGCACCGGCTTTCAGAGCTTCTACCGCGCAGGCGGCAGCCATATTCAGGCCGTTGCTGGGCTGGACGAATACCTTTGCGTCACAGCTTTCTTTGACCTGCGCTACCAAAGCGGCCAATTCCTCGGGGAAGCAGATGCCGCTGTCATCGCAGATGGTTACAGCTGCAGCGCCGTTCTCTGCGGCGGTCTTGCAGCAGGAAGCGGCGAAATCGGCCTCTGCACGGGTGGCGTCCTTGGCCACAAATTCCACATCGGCGCACAGCTCGGATGCGGCCTTGCAAAGCTGGGCGATTTTTTCCAGCATTTTCGGGGACTTCAAATGATACATGTATTCCATCTGAACGGTGGATACCGGCAGGATCACCTGAATGCAGGGCGCGGCAGCGTCACAGATGCAATTCCATGCGGCTTCCAGCTCCTGCAGGCTGCTGCCGGCCGGGATACAAACCTTGCATGCAACAGAATTGGCGATGGTGCGGCAGACCACAGCATCTTCCTTGCCACCGGACAGGGCGGGCAGTTCGATGGCATCCACGCCTGCCTTCTCCAGCTTGGCGGCAATGTTTAGCCGCTCCCGGAAGGATAGCGGGTTTTTTGCAGCCTCACAGGAAACGCGAAGCGTGGTATCTGACACAATAATCTTTTTCATAACAATACCTCACCAACCAGAAAATAAAAATCCGCACAGACAAAATGCCTGTGCGGGATGATCAACAAAAATCGACCACGGTACCACCCGATTTGCCCCCTGAAAAGGAGACCACTCATAGGATTCCAACAAATCCTGGACCTGTAACGGGATCGCCCGGGACTTCCTACTGCTGTTTCAGAAGACCTGCTCAGATAGGAGACGCAGAAAGCGGCATCTACCGCCTTGCACCATCCGGCGGCTCTCTGAAAGATACGGTGCTTCCGCTTAGTATCATCATCGCATTTGGAATTTGAAAATTTGAACTCATTTTATACCATTTGGTTTTAATTGTCAATAGCTTTTTTGCCTTACAGGGAGATTCCGTCTCCCAATACAGTCAAAGCGGTTTTATAAGTGATCTGCTCCTGTTCTTCCTCCGTCAGAGGCAGTTTCAAGAACCGCTCCCATTCCTCTGCCGGATTCCACAGAGGGAAGTCACTGCCGTAAACCAGTCGCTCTGTGCCGTAGCTGCGGATCCGCTTTACCGCGTCTTCCGGTGACATGAACATGAGAGAACTGGAAACATCCATAAAGCAATCCATGTCATGGAGGTTTTCGTAAGCCTCGTCATATACAGAATAACCACCAAAGTGGGCGGCGATCACCTGCAGGCCGGGGAACGTCCTCAGCACCCTTCTCAGCCGGGCGGGGTGAGAATAATTGTAGCGCTTATCGCCCATGTGGAGCATCACCGGAAGCTTGCCCTGCACCATATCGTACATTGGAAAGAGCCGCTCATCATCAATATCAAACAGCTGGGTGTCCGGGTGCATCTTGATACCGTGCAGACCGGACTGCTGAATGAATTCCACTTCCTCGCAAAGGTTATCCATGGCGGCGTGGACAGTGCCGAAACCGATAAACTCCTTATGCTGAGCGACTTCACCAAGGATAAACTCGTTGATATGTCGGACATGATTTGGTTTCAGCCCCACAGGAAGGACCACATATTTATCAACCCCAATCTGCCTGCCCAGCTGCAGGAGCTGCTCCACAGTGCCGTCCATACCGCCGCCTTCCAGCTCATAAAAATCGCTGATGCTTTTGGCGGCCTTGGCGGCAATGGCTTGCGGATATATATGCGTATGAAAATCGATCAGATGCAATGCCTTTCGCCTCGGTTTCTTTGGGAATTTGCATTGCATTATAGCACAATGTGGGGAAAAATGTAAAGTATATTTTTGCCGACAGAAAAATGCAGCATATACAGGTGCCGGGATATGATTGCACAGCTGCTCCAATCAACATTTTTCATACAAGGCTACAGATGAATCTCCTTTTGCAGGTGGTTATAGATCTTGCGGTAAAGAACCGTAGAGAGAATAAATGTCAGGCCATCGGAAATAAGCTGGGCAGCAACGACACCGTAAAGGCCAATAAAATGGTTCAGAATAATCAAAATGGGAATGGCAAATAAGCCCTGCCTGCAAACGCCAAGAATGAGGGATTCCTTGCCTTTGCCCATAGCCTGCAGGCAATAGATCTTCTGAAAATTAGAGATCATAAAGGGGGTTGCCAAACAGGCAATTCGCAGAAAATCCGTTCCGTAAGTAATGGTTTCTTCGTCCCGGATAAATATCCATATGATCTGGGATGCAAATACTTCAAACAACGCAATGAACACACAGGCTGTCGCCATGCCTGCAACCTGAGCCGCTTTGGTAAAGCTCTTCATTCTGGGATAGTTTTTTGCCGCATAGTTATAGGCTACCAGCGGCATCATACCCTGACATAGGCCCATGCCAATATTCAGCGGCAGCATATCTGCTTTCATTACAATTCCGTATGCCGCAAGTTTAATATCTCCGTATCCGGCAGTCAGATTGTTCTTCACGATGCTGGTAAGGTTTGCGAGCAGAGCGGTCAGTGCGGAGGGCAATCCGATAGAAAATATCCCTATAATCAGATTCCTTTCCGGACGCGCATGCTTAGGGGAAAGGGAAAGTACTGTTTTTCCGCGAAGACGGTAATATGTGAAAAGGAAAAACAAGAGCGTGATCACATTGGAAAGCAGGGTGGCAATCGCGGCACCAGCCACTTCGTTTCCTTCAGGCAGGATCACAAACATAAAGAGTGGGTCTAAAATAATGTTGGAAATGCCACCGATGGCAAGACCCATTCCGGATTCCTTAGAATATCCGGCGCTTCTGAGCAGATGAGACATTGTCAGTCCCAGAGTGGAGGGAATACCGCCAATCACCACAACCCAGAACAGATAGCTGGATGCGTAACCTACAGTGTTGTCGGATGCGCCCAGCAGCCGGGCCAGCGGCTCTGTGAACAGAAAACAAATAAGGGAATAAGCAAACGCAATCACCAGTGATCCATAAATGCTGAATGCACCTACACGCCGAGCATCCTCTTCTTTTTTCTCCCCAAGCAACCGGGAAAGAAGGCTTCCTCCACCCACACCGAACAGGTTGGCAAGGGAGTTGAGCATGAAGAACAGCACACCCATGATACTTGCTGCTGCAACCTTGTACGGATCGTTGCTCATCCCGATGAAAAAGGTATCGGCCAGATTATAGACCATAGTAATGAGCTGGCTGATAATTGTGGGAATAGCCATGGTGAGCAATGCTTTGCCTACCGGCATTGTTTCAAACAGCTCTGTTTTATCGTTTTTCATGGTGGTGTTTCCCTTCTGCGCCCAAAGCATCTTGTGATATCCCCAAAGTGGCAACAAGTTCAAAAGCTCCAATGAATGTTACATTCATTGGAGCTTTTGTGGTGCCGGTGGTGGGACTCGAACCCACACGATGTCGCCACCAACGGATTTTGAGTCCGCCTCGTCTACCATTCCAACACACCGGCATGCTGCCTTTACAGTATAGTACAATTGCCGGAAAAAAGCAAGAGGAAGTTTTTCAGCATCTGAATAACGGTGTGCTTTATACTCCCAGATAGCCGGAAAGGACCTTGAGTGTATTATATACGCCATCCATATGGCTGCGTTCATAACCGTGGCTGGCATAGACGCCGGCACCGATCAAACCGTGGCGGATATCCACGCCGCTGCGCAGGGTTGCTTCTACATCCGAGCCGTAGTAGGGATATACATCCACTGCATAGTCCGCACCGGTTTTCTTGGCAGCGTCAATGAGCTTTCCTACGACTTCGTAGCTGTAAGGACCGCCGGAATCCTTGGCACAGATGGAGACCTGCTTTTCCGTACACTGCAGGCCGTCGCCAACGCAGCCCATATCCACAGAAATGGCTTCTGTGATGCCTGCAGGAACAGAAGCAGAGCCGCCGTGGCCAACCTCTTCATATACCGTTACATGGACCCAGGTCCGGCGCGGAGGAGTAATGCTGTTGTCGCTGAGGTATTTGGCAAAGCCCAACAGAATGCCAACAGACAGCTTGTCATCCAGAAAACGGCTCTTGAGATACCCAGAAGCAGTGCGGCGGGTACGGGGATCAAAGCATACAATGTCGCCCACCTCAATACCCAGCGCCCGGGTGTCATCGACGGAGCGCACATCTTCATCCAGCACTACTTCCATAGTGTCGAAAGAGCGCTTTGCGGTGGAATAATCACCGTTTACATGGACCGAGGCGTTGCAAAGCTGCAGCGTGCCGTCAATGACCTTGCCGCTGCGGGTGTAGACCCATACATTTTCTGCTTCGCCGTTGTTGGCATTCATGCCACCAAGGGCTGTCAGCCGCAGGCGGCCGTTGCCCTTGATCTGGGCAACCATGCCGCCCAAAGTGTCAGCATGGGCTTCTAAAAGCAAGCCGTCATCGGCATTTTTGCCACCCAGATCCGCAAGAACACCGCCCTTGGCAGTGATGGACGCGGAAAAGCCTAATTTTTCAAAGGCTTCCTTTACCCATGCGGCGGCCTTTGCGGTATAGCCGGAGGGAGAGTCGATGGAAAGCAGAGTCTCAGTTTTCTCCCATGCGTATTCTGCATACATGCGTTCAATCATGATATTGTCCTCCTAAAATCAGATAGTGCCACACGCCGGCAACCTCCCGCAGAAAATAATTGACGCGGATGGAAAACCAGCTGGTAGCAGCGGGAATGCCGATTGCATCAACGCCGCAGTCCGCGGCAAAAAGGCTGGCGCGGAACAGGTGGTATTCGCTGGAGAGCAGGCCGATGGTTGAGGGGCGGACACCGGTCTTTTCCTCAATCAGCGCCAGAGAAAAGTTCAGGTTTTCCCATGTAGAGGTGGCCTTGTCCTCCAGCCACAGTCTTTCCGGATCAATGCCTCTGGCGGTAAGCTGTTCAAACATGCACTGAGCTTCAGAGATCCCTTCATCTGCGCCCTGACCGCCGGAAAGGATGGCGATGGTGTCCGGATTTTCGGAAAGATATGTATAGGCGGCCCGGATCCGGTCGTTAAGGGACAGGGAAGGGGAAGTGCCGTTGACCTTGGCACCTAATACCACAACATATTGGCATTTTGTATCCGGACTGCCGGCACTGGCCCGCAGGATGATCACTTCTGTGATGGTGAAAATTGCAATGCCCAGACAAAGGAGTATGGACAGCAGTGTTTGCAGCACTTTTGCAACAGTCAGGTGGTTCTTTTTCAGCATGGCCAGCAGGTAGTAGCAGCAGATCACACCGGCAATACCAAAGAAGATCAGCCCCAAAAAGGAATGACCGTGGACGGCGGCATAAAAGAAAAGACCGAGCATCATAAAAAAGGCCGGGAACAGCCATTTCAGGATCAATAGGGGAGCCTTTTTCATGGCAGCACCTCCGTGGAAGATTTTCTGTATTATAGCATAAGGGAAAAAACAAAACAAGGGCGCGTCGAAAAAGTAAAAGAAATCTTATAAAATAGGTTGACAAGTGTAAACCATTCGTGTTATAATTGGTTTACAAAAGTAAACCAACATGGGAGGGATGTCTTTATGGATAGAAAACTGACCGTCACGCACACCGAATGGAGCATCATGGAGCTGCTTTGGGAAGAGCCCCGGACGCTGATGGAATTGGTTAATACCCTGGGCAAAACCGTGGGCTGGTCCAAAAGCACCGTCACCACCATGGTGCGCCGAATGACCGAAAAAGAATTGATTGCTTACGACACCGATGGTCGCACCAAGCTGTTTCGGCCGGCGGTTGACCGGGAGGATGTGGTGGCTCAGGAGACGGACTCTCTGCTGGACAGAGCCTATCGGGGAAGTCTGGGGCTTATGCTCAGCACTTTGGTCAATCACAAGCACCTGTCGAAGGCGGACATTGACGAATTGTATGCTATTTTGCGACAAGCGGAGGAGGAAGCGGAATGAAAGAAATTTTAATTACCTCTTCTGTGTTGATCCTGGCCATAATCCTTCTGCGCTTTTTGTTCCGGAATAAGGTCAGCCGACAGCTGATCTACGGCGCATGGCTGCTGGTGGCACTGCGGCTACTGATCCCAGTTCAGTTCGGAAATCTGAACTTCAGCGTCCTTACTCCGGCAAAACCGGTTACGAATATCATTACGGACATTGCGCAAAGACCCGTTTCCGGTCCCAGCCGGGAGGAGGCCTACAGCAATGCGCTCCGGGATTACCTTTCTCAGGGCAGCCCCGTATTCATTCCTGAAGTGCAGGAGCAGGTAGAGTCCCAGATCCAACATGGCCGGCCGGAGCAGGAGGTCTATGACGAGGTTCTGGAAACGAATAAGCCGGAAAGCATCCTTTTGCCGGAGATCAGCCAGGAGATCGAAACGAAAGTTTCCCAAACTGCAGTTCCCACCGTCGGACAGATCGCCTTGGCGATTTGGGTTGCCGGTATGGCTGCGATGGCAGGCTGGTTTGCGTTTGTGAACCTGACCTTCCGCAGAAAGCTTCGCGCAAGTGCGAAAGCTTTCGATTTGCCCGAGAGCAAAGTCCCCGTCAAGGTTAACCCAGTGCTCACGTCCCCCTGCCTTTTCGGCCTTTGGAAGCCTACGGTCTATATGACACCCGGCTGTGTAGACAATGCGCAGACCCGACACCATGTGCTGACCCACGAACTGACCCATCTGCATCACCGTGACCATATTTGGTCATGGGTGCGGTGCCTCTGTCTGTGCATCTACTGGTTTAACCCTCTGGTGTGGGTGGCAGCCAGCCTTTCCCGGCGTGACTGCGAGCTGGCCTGCGATGAGGCTGCGCTGAAGAAGCTGGGAGAAGGTGAGCGCCTGGCTTACGGAAAGACCTTGCTAGACATGGTATCCTCTGTCCCTGCACCGGGACAGCTGCTGGAGACCGCCACCGCCATGCACGAAACAAAAAAACAACTGAAAGAAAGGATGAAATGCATCGTGAAAAAGCCAAAAGTATTTTTGACCGCCGCCATCATCCTTTTGGTGGTGCTGACCGTCATCACCGGCTGTACCTTCTCCGGTGCATTGGACGCACCCAACGGCACAGCCCCTGGTAACACACAGCCTACCACAGCACCTACCACTTCCACTACTACGCAGCCTACCACAGTGCCGACCACTACCACTACTACGCCGCCGACTACAGTGCCCACCACTACCACTGTACCAAATGCAGATGTTGCGACGTTCCAGGAACTGTTTACTTATAATGAAGAAGAGAGAAACCCCTATTATTTTGCTTTGGGTTTTGAATTTACCGATCCGAAAGAAATAGGGCTATATGATTTCTTTCGCGGCAGTTTAGGCCCGGACACGGCCACCGATGCGGAAATGGAAGAGCTGAAGCAGCATTACAGTGAAAACTGGCTTGAAAAAGCGAAACTCTATCGACTTCCCAAGAATAAAATGAATGCAGAACTGCAGAGGTATTTTGGTATTTCCTTGGAAGACCTGCCGGATACGGCCTATAGAAATCTGACATATTTGGAAAGCAGTGACTGTTACTGCTTCGTGGATACAACTAGCAATGTCTATGTAAAAAACTATGAAGTTCAGAGTGTAGAATACCAGGACGATGGTACTGTCAAGGTGGAATATATTTCTTCTGCATCCACGGTGGGGAAGCATATTGTAATGCTGAAACCCAACGGCGGAGATTTCCAGATCCTTTCCAATAAGTGGTTTGTGTTCGATGATCCGGAATTGGCTTTCTTCCATGAGATGTTCCACGGTATTTCGATGCCTGACAGAGAAACAAGGAATTACTATAACTATGCGTTAGGACAAGAATATGCTTCCCCCATGGAGCTGAATTTGCGTAATTTTTTTGGCAATGGCTTTAAGGGCGAGAAAACTGCAACCCAAGCGGAATTGACGGAGCTGAAGCCGTACCTTGAGAACTCATTTTGGGGTTATGCAGGGGCAGGGGATTTCCATCGACTCCCCAAGGATAAGATGGAGGAGGAATTGCAGAAGTGCTTTGGTATTTCCCTCGCAGACCTCCCGGAATCCGCTTTCGCCGACTTGATCTACCTGGAAAGCACGGATAGCTACTGCTTCTACGCAACCGGCATGCAAGGTGAGACAAATCATTTTGAGCCAAAGGCGGTAGAATATCGGAACGGTGGTACGGTCCAAGTGATTTATAGCAAATTTGCATATCCTAAATGGGACTTTGTGGTGACCTTGCAACCAACGGACAACGGTTATCAGATCCTTTCCAACACCTATCTCCCCGGGACAACAGAGGATCCCGAGGTGATGCGGTACGTAGATAATGCATTCCTTAAGGTGGAAAGCTTTGCAAGTGATCCTGCCAAGGCACTGAGTATGGAATTCCATGATGATAATAGAATTTCGGTCAGATACGCCCTGGAATCTACCGGACGGAAAGGCACCTTGATCTTAAAGCCCCAAGGTGTTTCCCTGGTGATTATTTCCAATACGTTGGACAGCTAAATTTGAAGTAAATTTAACATAGGCTAGATCCGCCCCGGAATCCTTTCCGGGGCGGATTTCTTTATACGAAAATGGCGCACCGCAGATTTTGCGGTGCGCCTTAATTGTATAGATTGGGGAATCAGACTTCCTTGCTCTTGGTGGCGATCTCGAGGAGGCACTTGGCAATGAACTCGTCAGGAGTCATGGCGCCCAGATCCTCGCCCTTACGGGTACGAACGGAAACGGTGCCGTTCTCCATATCCCGGTCACCGATGACCAGCATATAGGGGACCTTCTGCAGCTGCGCTTCGCGGATCTTGTAGCCCAGCTTTTCGCTGCGGCAGTCAGTTTCCGCGTGGATGTTTACAGCGTTCAGCTTTGCAGCCAGCTCTTTGGCGCATTCATGTGCACGATCGGTAATGGGCAGGACCTTGACCTGTGTGGGCATCATCCATAGAGGCAGAGCACCGGCGTAACGCTCGATCAAGTAGGCCAGTGTCCGCTCGTAGCAGCCAAGGCTGGTGCGGTGGATGATATAGGGGGTCTTCTTCTGGCCGTCGGCATCGGTGTACTCCATGCCGAACTTCTGAGCCAGCAGCATATCGATCTGGATGGTGACGATGGTGTCCTCCTTGCCGAACACATTCTTATACTGGATGTCCAGCTTGGGGCCGTAGAAAGCAGCTTCATCGATACCGATGGAATACTCCACACCCAGATTGTCCAGAATTTCGCCCATGACACGCTGAGCCTCTTCCCACTGCTCAGCAGTACCCTCGTACTTGATACCGGCACGGGCAGGATCCCATTGGGAGAAACGGAAGGTGCAGTTTTCCAGCATACCAACAGTGTCCAGACAGTATTTCGCCAGTTCCAGACAGCCGCGGAACTCTTCCTCCAGCTGCTCCGGGCGGAGCACCAGATGGCCCTCGGAAATGGTGAACTGGCGGACACGGATCAAACCGTGCATCTCGCCGGAATCTTCATTACGGAACAGGGTAGAGGTTTCGCCCAGACGCATGGGAAGGTCTCTGTAAGAACGGGCACGGTTCAGGTAGACCTGATACTGGAAGGGGCAGGTCATGGGACGCAGAGCAAAGCATTCCTTTTCTTCGTCGTAGGGATCGCCAAGAACAAACATACCGTCCAGATAATGATCCCAGTGGCCGGAGATCCGGTACAGATCCCGTTTTGCCATCAGAGGGGTCTTGGTCAGCAGATAGCCACGCTTCTGCTCTTCGTCCTCAACCCAGCGCTGCAGGGTCTGAATGACTCTTGCACCCTTGGGAAGCAGAATGGGCAGACCCTGACCGATTTCCTCTACGGTGGTGAAGAATTCCAGTTCCCGACCCAGCTTGTTGTGGTCACGCTTCAGAGCTTCCTCCTGAGCGGCCAGATACGCATCCAGCTCGTCCTTGCTGGGGAAGCCGATGCCGTAGATTCGCTGCAGCATCTTGCGGCTGCTGTCGCCACGCCAGTAAGCACCGCAGCTCTTTGTCAGCTTAAAGCCATTGTGGCGCAGTCTGCCCGTGTGATCCAGATGGGGGCCGGCACACAGGTCGGTAAAGTCGCCCTGAGTATAGAAGCTGATGACCGCGTCGACCGGCAGATCTTCAATCAGTTCCTTCTTGTAGGGTTCGTTGTTGGCCTCTGCCCAGGCGATGGCATCCTCCCGGGACTTTTCGGTGCGCTCCAGCCGAATGCGCTCCTTAACAATCTTTTTCATCTCTGCCTCAATCTGGGTAAGATGATCAGGGGTAAAGGAGAAGGGGGCATCAAAGTCGTAATACCAGCCCTCGTCAATGGCGGGGCCGATGGCAAGCTGCACTTCCGGCCACAGGCGCTTGACAGCCTGCGCCATCACATGGGAGCTGGTGTGCCAGAAGGTCTTGCGATACTCGGGGTTTTCAAAGGTGTACAGATTTTCGTTTTCCATAGTGTTTTCCTCCTTTTTAATTGGGGAGAAAGGTATAAAAAAATACCCACCCCCTGAAAGATCAGGGGTGGGATACAAAAGTATTCCACGGTTCCACCCTGGTTGCAGATCGCTCTGCCACTCATTGACGCAATAACGGGCGCACCCGGCAGGCCATTTCCGGTCTGCGGCTCAGAAGTGGTGGGACGCAGGGCAGGGGTGCAGAAGCCTTTCAGCAAAGCGGCTTCCTCTCTGGGCATCTTTCCTTGCGGCTATGTCTTCGTCGTAGCCTCTACTATGGAGTGAATCTATCATAAATTGCGCAAAAAGTCAATGCCTGTGGAGTGGAAATACTGCTGATTTTAAAAAAATTGGCCGCAAAAATCTGGATTATTCGACAATAATTTCAGGTTGCGTTTTTATGTGGGTTATGTTAACAAAATGTAATCATATCCACAACATATAGTGCCATAGGCGAAAAAACTTTGTATATTTTGAATGGAAGTTTACATAACAAAATTAACATAATTTTGGAAAAAGTTGTCGTTTCGTGGCATTTTTAAAGAAAAGCTTGACTTTTTGCGAATAAATGTTATAATACATCCAAATTCCCATACATAAATTCATTTTGTAACCATTTGATACCATTTGTTTTCAAGGGTGTCAGACGCATATATTTCGCGAAAGGAGGTACATTCTATGCTGGAATGCAATCGCTTTATTAAAAAGAAAATGTCTATGTTTCACCGGATCCTTGCACTGGTGCTGGTCGTTGCTTGTACTGTAGTTTTGCTTGCGCAGACTGCCGCAGCGAAGAATACATATTTGATCAACGATGGCGAGCGTGTGCTGATCCATACCACCTATGCCACAGATCCTGCTGAGATTTTGAATGAAGCCGGTTTGGAGCTGGGCGAGGATGATACCTACATCACACAGGAGGGACAGGAGTTCCCGGAGATCACTGTTCAGCGTCGGCAGACTATCACTGTGATCCATGGCAACAAGACTATCGAGGTCAGCAGCTACGGAGAGACCGTAAAATCACTGCTTCAGCGGCTGGGCCTGATCCTTGCAAAAGAGGATGTGGTATCTGTTCCTATGGATACCGTTACATATGACGGCATGACAGTTACCATTTCCCGTGCTGTTGAGCAGGAGGAAACTTATACGAAGCCCATTCCTCACGAGACAGTCTATTGTTATGATGCAACCTTGCCGGAGGGCGAGAAAAAGGTGCTGACTGTCGGTGTAGACGGACAGGTTATGTGTACAGCTGCTGTTTACTATGTTGACGGCAAGGAGATCAGCCGCACTGTGAAATCTGAGGTGGTGGTCCGCCAGCCTGTTTCTGAGGTAATTGCCATTGGCACCTACACAGAGCAGCCGAATCCCATCCCCATGCCCACGGAACCCGTACCTACAGAACCGGCTCCCACTCAGCCTGCGCCCACTCAGCCCGCACCCACTCAGCCCGCACCCACTCAGCCCGCACCCACCCAGCCCGCACCCACAGTGCCGGAGCAGGAATTCAATGGAATGCCTGTAATTGCCGACGGTGTGATCACGACTCCGGATGGGGAAGTGCTGCACTATTCCAGTGAAATGCAGATGGTGGCTACGGCCTATAACAATACCGACCCCGGCTGCACCATCTATACTGCCATCGGCACGCTTTGCCGGGTTGGTGCAATAGCGGTTGACCCCAAAGTGATTCCCTACGGTACCCGTATGTATATTGTATCCAATGACGGTGAGTACATCTACGGTGTGGCGGTAGCGGAGGACTGCGGCGGCTCTATCAAGGGCAACCGTATCGATCTGTATTTTGATACGACAGATGAATGTTGGGAATTTGGTATCCGGGATTGCACCGTTTATTTTCTTGATTGATTCACCATTGCAAAACCGCCCTTCTTCTGCTATGATAAGCGGAGGAAAGGCGGTTTTTCTATGATCAATGTTTGCGATATTCAGGTAATGAAGCCACTGCTTGCCCAGCATGGCTTTCACTTTTCTAAAGCAAAAGGACAGAATTTTCTCATCGCGCCCTGGGTTCCTCAGAGCATCGCGGAGGATTCCGGTGTGGATGCCACCGCCGGTGTGCTGGAGATCGGCCCGGGAATCGGACCGTTGACTCAGCAGCTTGCACTGCGGGCGGGAAAGGTCTGTGCGGTGGAGCTGGATGACCGCCTGAAGCCTATTTTGGAGCTGACCACCGGAGAGTTTGAAAATCTGGAAATCGTCTGGGCGGATGTGCTGAAGCTGGACATTCCATCTTTGGTAAAAGAAAAATTTGCAGGACTTCGCCCGATGGCCTGCGCGAATCTTCCGTACTATATTACCTCTCCCATTCTGACTGCCCTTTTGGAGGCAGAATGCTTTGACTGTGTAACCGTAATGGTGCAGAAAGAGGTGGCTCAGCGGATCGCTGCCTCTGCCGGCAGTGTGGATTACAGCGCGTTTTCCATTTTCTGCCAGTATTATGCAGAGCCGGAGCTGCTGTTTGATGTTCCGGCCCATTGTTTCCTGCCTCAGCCTAAGGTCACTTCTGCAGTGATCTCTTTAAAGGTTCGCAAGGACCGGAATTGGGGCGTTTTGGATGAAAAGGTATTCTTCCGCACCGTCCGTGCCAGCTTTGCCATGCGCCGTAAAAAACTGGCAAACGGGCTAGCATCCGGCTTTCCGGAGCTGGGAAAGAATGGGGCAGGGGAGGTTATCGCCGAGTGCGGATTTGATGAAAATGTCCGGGGCGAGACCTTGAGCATACCGGAATTTGCTCTTCTTGCCAATGCGATTGCAGGGAGGCTGAAATAATGATCGAATTCTTGTTTCTGGATCTGGATGATACCATTCTGGATTTTCACAAGGCAGAGCGGATTGCCCTGTCCAAGACCATTGCGGACTTTGGCGTAGAGCCTACCGAGCATGTGCTCCACCGCTACCATCTGATCAACAAAGCCCATTGGGAAATGCTGGAACGGGGAGAACTGACCCGGGAGCAGGTGCTGGTGGGGCGTTTCCGGACACTGTTTGAGGAGCTGGGCGTAGAGGTAGACCCTGCCGCTTGCACGGCTGCGTATTCGGAGAATTTGGCCATCGGTCATTATTTTATGCCCGGTGCAGAGGAAGCGGTGGCACGGCTGAGTAAAAAATACCGGCTGTTTCTGGCCAGCAACGGCACAGCTTCTGTTCAGCATGGACGGATGACCAGTGCTAATCTGTACCGGTTTTTTGAAAAGGTCTTTGTATCTCAGGATATCGGCCACAACAAGCCCTCCAAGGCATATTTTGACCGGTGCTTCGCACAGATACCGGATTTTGACCCCCAAAAGGCCATGATCGTTGGCGACAGCTTAAGCTCGGACATTCTGGGCGGAAAAAATGCAGGCATCGCCACCTGCTGGGTCAATCCCGGCCATGCGCCTCGTCGGGCGGACATTGTTCCGGACTATGAAATTGAAGCGCTCCCACAGCTGGAAGCGCTTCTGGAAAGCTTATAATTTCACAAGAACCGGCAGGCGGATATCCATCCGATCTTCTGTTACAGCGCAGTCCATGGCAAGGATCGTAACACCCTTTTGTGCCGCCTCCCGCAGTGCAGCGGCAAAAGCGGGATCGGTATCGTCATTGGGCCGCAGATATTTTACATCGGACATCTGTATTACAAACAGCACATACGCGCCAAACCCCTCTTCGGCGGCACGAATCAGCCCTTTCAGATGCTTGGTGCCCCGCTGAGTGGGTGCGTCCGGAAAAGCGCAGACACCGTCCTGCTCCAGCGTGACCCCCTTGACTTCCAGAAAACATCGCTTTTCATTTAGTGTAAAGGAAAAATCAAAGCGGGAATCTTCGTGAATGGTTTCCGCGCGAAGCTCCTGAATGTCCCCCAGACCGCCTTGGAGCAGCCATTCCCTTGCGGCCTGATTGGGGGCTTGGGAGTCCATGTTGATCAGGCGCTCGCCTTTTTTTACAGTGATCAGGTCGTATTTTGTTTTTCTTGCGGGATTTTCGCTTTTCTGGCACCAGACCCGGGCGCCCTCCGGCAGGAGCTCCCGGCAGCGGCCGGTGTTTTTTACATGGCAGATTTCCCTGTTTTCCCCGATCTGCACATGGGCGATAAAGCGGTTTGGCCGGGCAAGAAAGATGCCGGGAACCATGTTTTTATAGTGCATGGAATCACCTCAATGTCTATGGTAACAGATTTTTTGTTTTTGGCAAGGGAAAAGAATTTGGGGTTGACAATCCATGAATATGTGGTATAATTTTACCTGTTCCAATCCGGAGGCTTAGCTCAGCTGGTTAGAGCGCATGCTTCACACGCATGAGGTCACAGGTTCGAGTCCCGTAGTCTCCACCAAACAAGTTAAAGGCGAACCCATTTCCTTTGGGAGATGGATTCGCCTTTATCGTTTATTTTTAAGCATACATATGCAAAGCCACAGACGGTTTCTCGCCTGTGGCTTTGTGATTTTGGGT
>SVKX01000015.1 GCA_015068225.1 Oscillospiraceae bacterium | reverse complement strand
CGGTTGTTGCCGTTGCCGGATAACTTTAAGGTATTATCAATTTCCTTCCATTGGCCGTTATCCTCATAATGTACTACTTCCGGATACACGACAGACATGTGAAAACCGTTACTAAGCTGGTAATCCTTTGTAAATGCCGTTCTCTTCTCAGGAATCTCTGCGATAATTTTCGCAGAGCCCTCGTCAAATTCCGCTGATGAGTTTTCTTCCGAAAGGGTCTCCCCGGAAGTATCCGCCATTTTTATTTCGTCCAAATCTAGTGCGATTGCCTGTGCAGGCAAGAGGTTTATCAGCAATGCAAGTATCAGTGCAATGCTGCAAAGTCTTAAAAAACGCATGTTCATATTCTGTTTCCTCCCTGTGAAACACTTCTCTGTTTACAACACAACTTACGATCACATTTACGGAAACCGACTGCCATGATTTAATCAAATAACGCACGACAGCCGTGCCGATGCACATTGTTCATTGGATTCACCCCCTTTTGTCGTCGTTACTTATAGTAACGAATAACTAATCTATAATTAGACACATTATGATCTTTTTTCTATTTTCAAAAAAGAATACCAGAACTGCAAATGAACAGCCCCGGCATTTTATAACAACCATCATTCTGGTTCTCTTTTATCCTGCTCAAAATGTACTTGCATTAACGAAATATCATGCTATAATACACATAGAGACAAGACATCAATTCGTACCCTCTCTCTGTGACCAACTTTTGACCAACAAAAGTCCGGTAAAAGAAAATAACTGGTATAATAGCACTACATTTTGAATGCCAATATACCAGTAACCACTACATATCTACAAAGCCAAAAATCCCCCATCGAGTGGGAGTAATTTCCTTTATCAATTGGACGAATCTGGTCGAAACCATTGATATAGTAAAACTGAAACCTTTGGTCATCGGAAATGATGACCAAAGGTTTTCTTTATGCAAAAAGCAACCTGATCCGAGGATCAGGTTGCTCAGGATATGGAAGGATTTGGAAATTACTTCTCGTTCTTGTAAATTTCCTTAAAATACTTATAGGTATCTACCTTCAGCTCACCGCAGGCTGCCTCATCGCAAGCGACGATGCCATCAGGATGCAGCTGCAGAGCAGAAATGGTCCAAGCATGGTCCACACCGCCCTCGACACAGTGACGCAGAGCACGAGCCTTATTGTGGCCGCTGATGATCAGCAGCACCTGCTTGGAATCGCAAACCGTGCCGACACCCACGGACAGTGCGGTCTTGGGCACCTTGTTGGGGTCGTTGTCGAAGAAGCGGGAGTTGACAATGAGCGTATCCTCGGTCAGCGCACGAATGCCGGTGCGGGAAACCAAGGAAGTAAAGGGCTCATTGAAGGCAATGTGGCCATCCACGCCGCTGCCGCCCAGGAACAGGTCGATGCCGCCATAGGAGGCAATCTTCTCCTCGTAGCGCAGGCACTCCCCTTCCAGATCCTCTGCCATACCGTCCAGGATGTTGACGTTCTCGGCAGGAATGTCGATATGGTCAAAGAAGTTATCGTGCATAAAGTACCAATAACTCTGATCATGCTCCCGGGGCAGGCCCACATACTCGTCCATGTTAAAGGTGACCACATTCTTAAAGGAGACCAGACCGGCCTTGTTCATCTCGATGAGGTTCTTGTAAACACCCAGGGGGGAAGATCCGGTGGGTAGTCCCAGGATAAAGGGACGGTTTTCCTTGTGGTTATTGATGGCATCAGCGATATGGTTGGCAGCCCAGGCGCACATATCCTGATAATCGTTCTTAATGATCAGTTTCATAAAACAACACGCTCCGTCAAAAAATAATGTGCAAAGCATTGCTTGCTCTTAATGCATTATACACCTCAGCAAGGACTTTGTCTATGTCTTTTCCGCCATTCTTTTTTCCCAAATTAAATATTTCATCCATAAACCCCATTCCCAAAAGTCCACACACTGCAACTGCAAATCGGACATATACGGAAAAAGCTCAGCTGCCAAATAATTATCTGAGCCTTTTTCAAATTACATTATTCGCAATAACCAGGGACTGGCATGGAGGGGCTCATGCTCTTTTTTCCGGCTTCAGCCGGCCCGGCTAACCAAAGATCCGCTCACTCGAGTGTCCGCACCGCGCTTCCGTCCTCGGGAATGCTGTTTCGACACAAAGACCTACGTGCTCCGCTCTTGCGCAGCCGTTTGCTAAAGATCGCTGCAAATAAACAGTAAGATGTCACAATTTTTTTGACATCTTTTCCCAAAAAAATTGTGTATGGTATAGATTTTTTTCCGTATGGTCCGTTAGTGATTGATTTTTCCCGCGGATACTGCTATATTTTTCTCAAAAATGCATTCGGTGCCACAGCAATCGGATCCATATCAGGAGGAATTCTATTATGAGCAAAATCAGCGTGATCGGTGCAGGCAGCGTTGGTGCAACTGTTGCCAATGACTTGATGATTCAGGGTGTTGCCTCTGAAATCGTGCTTGTGGATATCAATCAAAAGAAAGCCATCGGAGAAGCATTGGATATTTACCAAGGTGCGCCTTTTTGCTCTCCCGCTATTGTCCGCCCCGGAGAATACGCAGACGTCTCCGGCTCTGACATCGTTGTCATTACCTGCGGTCTAGCCAGAAAACCGGGAATGACCCGTCTGGATCTGGCGCAGGTCAATGTGAATATTATCAAGGATGTTGCCGCCAATGTGGTGCAATACGCACCTGATTCTATCTATATCATTGTCTCCAATCCGGTGGATATCCTGACCTATGTATTTCATAAGATTTCAGGCATTCCGGAGCACCAAATTATCGGCACAGGAACGATTCTGGACACCAGCCGTCTTCAGTCTACACTGGCCAAGCGGTTCCACATCAGCCCCAAGAATGTCCATGCTCATGTTTATGGCGAGCATGGTGACAGCCAGTTTGTGCCCTGGTCCTTGGCGCACATTGCCAACGACCATATTAATGAATACAGCAAAAGTTCCCCCGATAGAGATCGCATCAAGTGGGATGAGAACTATGCTGAGGTTGAGGAATTTGTCAAGCGCTCCGGTGCACAGATTATTGAAAATAAGGGTGCAACATTCTTTGCGGTAGCTATGTCTGTTTGCCATATCTGCAAATGTATCTTTGCGGATGCCGGCACGGCAATGACCGTTTCCACTATGATGCACGGCGAATACGGTGTAGACGATGTTTGCCTTTCTACGCTGGCATTGGTAGACCGGAACGGTGTGCGCGGGAAAATTTTGAATCCTCTGACAGATGAGGAAGTCAGTAAACTGAGAGCTTCCGCCGATAAGATTAAATCGGTTATCGGCCAAATTGCGTTCTGATAAACAGGAAAAAGAGCCGATAGATTTCAGCGGGCGCACCTGCTTCATCGAGCAGAAATAATACCACAACTGCAAATAATCGGAGCGCTTCAAAAGAAGCGCTCCGTTGTTTTTTATCAGGGACAGGTTTTTTGTATTTCGGCGGGCGTCCGCTGGACACCATTGACCGAGTACCGGATGTACAGTCTGTAGGTCACGCCGGACTCTACCTCTGCGGGAAAAGAAAAGGAAAGTTCCCCTGTTCCGGATGCCGTCCATCTGTCCACCTGCCGGGTCCCATTGTATAGAATCATGGTCGCAGTGATCCGGTCTGTGGCATTGTCCGCATAAATATCTGCTGTACAGGTTGCGGTTGTGCCGTTAAAGATAATATCCGGATAAGCACTTGGCGCACGGGGTGTCATCGCCTGGGCCGCTACAGGGATCAACAGGGCAACGATCAAAAGAACACATAAAACTCTACGCTTCATACAGTTTCCTCCTTGTATAATATATCAGAATCCCCTTATGGGGTATTCTCAACAGATATGACATGCTCTGCCATGTAGATCAGCTCGTCCTCATCCAAATATCCTGCAATAGAAAATAGCACCGCGCCATCGTAATCTGTCCATACAATATGACTTGCGCCTATGCTTTTATCCTTAAGAAGCAGATCTGCATGCCTGCCATTTACCAAAACTTCTTTATGTACACAGGTCGTTTTTGATATACTAAGAGCGCCCGCTGCATTTTCTGTGACGATATCATAGGTGAAGCGCAGGAGTCTGGTCCCATCATCATTTATATATACAAAACCTTCTCCATTGCCACCTGTATTGTGCCTCCACAGTGTATACCCTTCCGGAATGCTTTCCAGACGGAAATGGGTAGGCACGCCCTCAGGCCGCTCATCGGCATAGTAAGTATAATAAAAGCTGCCGTCTTCTCTTTTTCCACCAACCCAGCCTACAAATGCAGCTCTGGCATCCTCACTGACCAACAGCACCGAGCCGCCCAGCAGAAGGACCGCCAGGATCACCGCCGCGATCCGAAACCCCAGGCTGGCAGTAATGGGATGGGCCGCCCGATAAATAAGCTTTTTCATTTTCCGCTCAAACCGGGGTGAGAGTTCATACCGATATGCTTTGGGATCCGGCATTTCTGCCAGCATTGCATTTTCCAGCTCTCCTGCCGCCTCTTTCAACATTTCATCTGTGATCACAAAACGCCCTCCCTTCTGCAGATCTCCTCCAGCTTTCCCCTTGCCCGGTCAAGCACTCTACGGGCATTGACCTCTGTTATGGCCATTTGTCGGGCGATCTCCCTGAATTCAAACCCGTAATGGTACCGCATGATCAAGATCGTGCGATAGCGCTCCGGAAGCTCCGCCATACATTCTGCCAGAGGCGACATACCTGTACAGTCCGGCTTGCTTCCTACAAACTGGTCGTAAAAATCTATGTCTACAAACCGGCTTTGACTTCTAAGGATATCAATGGATCTGCTCCTCACTGTTTTAACGAGATAGCTCATGGTTTTGTGACACACGCCGGCCTTAAATTTATAAATATTTTCAACAACATACAAAAACGTCTGATGGACAGCATCCTCTGCCAGCGACTCATCCTTCAGGACTGACTTTGCCTCGTGCATCAACAGGCCCCGGTATTCCAGATAGATTCTTTCAAACAGACTTTTCTCCGCAGGAGACTCTATCGTCTGCAAATAGATGAGCATTCCACACCTCCATGGCACACATTTTGGCATATTATACCAGTTATTTCTATGTAAGTAAATATTTCAGAAGAAATTTTGTTAAATGATCAAATTTTGTGGTATGCCATCGCCTATTCTATGCTTTTTTGCCATTTCTGCGGGCAATACTGCAAAAAGCATCCTCCTTTCGGAGGATGCTTTATCCATATTACTCCCGGTCCTTTTGTTTGCACAGGTCGATCACCGCTTCAGCAGTGACTGCCATGGAAAATACATGGCGACTCATGCGGTTGGCGGCAGTGGTATAGAAGCTGTTGTTACCAAAGAATCGCTGGGGAGTATCGGTGGTCAGGATCTGTCCGTCAAAGAACATGCTTACCCGGTCGGCATATTTGGCGCAAAATTCCACATCGTGGGACACCATAATGACCGTGATACCGTTTTCCTGCAGCCGGCGCAGAATGGACGCCAGTTTTTCCTTAAAAAAGCTGTCAATACCCTTGGTAGGCTCGTCCAGCAGCAGCAGCCGGGGGCTTGTGAGCAAAACCTTTGCCAAGGCGCTTCGCTGCTGCTCGCCGCCGGACAGATCGTAAGGATGCCTGTCAAGAAGATGATCTATTTCACAAAGTGCGGCAATTTGTGCGATTTGATTTTGATCCTCGGTCATTTCCATCAGGTCTTCCCGTACTGTCTTTCTGACAAACAAGCTTTTGGGGTCCTGCGGAAGCATGGCAAGGCAGTTGCGAAACAATTCCGCAGATCTGTATTTTTCCACCGGCCTGCCAAATACCTTGACCTTACCCCGATACGGGCGGCAAGTTCCGCAGATAGCCTTCAGGGTGGTGGATTTTCCCGCGCCGTTGCCGCCTACTATGGCATAAAGGCTCCCTTTGGGAACTTCCATAGATACGCCCCGCAGCACATCCAGGCCATCCTTTTCATAGCGGAACCACAGATCCTTCAGGGACAGAGCCGGATCCGGAACTTTTTCTTCCATTGGCGCGTCAGAAATACAGTTTATCCCGGGCATCCCGGAGAATTTTCTGCTCAACCAGGTTCTGCCCTCTCTTACTGTCAGGGGGCAATCTCCTTCGCCTTTCGCACCGTAGAATATTCGCACCGGAGTGGGCATGGCAGCAAACATATGGTTTTTCTGCTCATACAGGAGTTTTCCGATATTTCTGGGCATATCGTCTGCGATCACCCGCCCCCCGTCCATCACGATTGCCCGGTCCGCATAGGGAAAGATATCCTCCAGCCGGTGCTCCGTAATGATTACTGTGGTACCCAGTTCCAGATTGATCTTGCGCACAGTGTTTAAAAAATCCGATGCGGCAATGGGGTCCAGCTGGCTGGTGGGCTCATCCAGAATCAGCACTTCCGGCTGCATAGCCATGATGGATGCCAGATTCAAAAGCTGCTTCTGACCGCCGGAAAGCTCTGCAACGTCTCTGTGAAACCAGTGGGCAATACCAAAATAGCAGGCCATTTCGGACACCCTGGCCCGCATGGTCTTCTGATCAACACCAAGGCTTTCCAAACCGAAGGCCAGCTCATGCCAGACCTTATCGGTGACGATCTGATCGTCAGGGTCCTGCATCACATAACCAACCTTGGCGGCCTGATCGTGCAGGCTCACCTGGTCAATAGGCGTGCCGTTAAAGAGGATCTGGCCCGTGCGTTTTCCATGGGGTGTCAGCACTGTTTTCAGATGCCGCAGCAGCGTCGTCTTGCCGCTGCCAGACTTTCCGCAAAGCACGATGTATTCGCCTTTTTCTATGGAGAGATTTATATTTTCAAGAGATGGCTTCCCCTGAGAAGCAGGATAGGAAAAGCACAGATCCCGGATCTGAAAATGGGCCATACAGCAGTCTCCTTTACTGATACAACTTGGCAGATGTCCAAAAGAAAAAGGCTATGGCATCCGCCCCTAAAACAGGCAGAATATTACCATAACCATTTTTAGCAACACTCTGACGATCACAGCAGGTCTCCCGACTCACGCCTCAGGCAAGCATAAGTTCTGCCTTCTCAGGGTCGCGCCCCAATGACTGGCTTTCGCCAACAAACTTCGCTCTAAACGCACACGGTATTGGTCAATGCGGGGCTTGTCCCCATTCCCTTATTCAGCTTTGCGCCTGACCGGAAGGTCTTTACGAACGCATCGCCACTGCTCGTTTTTTATGTTTTTATTATAGCCAACTTCCCCATATAAAGCAAGCATTTTCTAATCATTCTACAATAGAAAGCAGGGCGCATTGTAAAAACGCGCCCTGCTTTGTCTATTATCTGTTACTTCAGTCCCAGCTCATTGCTGCTCATGATGCGGATACCGGCGCTCTGCGCAGCTTTTGTAAACGCTGCCTCATCCGAGATCCGAAGCACCATATAGGCATAGCCGCTTTCATGGGTGAACAGTGAGTACATATACTCTACGTCAATATGGTTTTGCGCCAGTACAGTCAAAACCTCCGCAAGACCCGAGGGACGGTCCGGCACTTCCACTGCCCATACAGGAGTCATGGAGAGGATGTCACCATGGGCAAGCAGTATGGAGCTGGCCTTCTGGCAATCGTCCACGATCATCCGGGCTACGCCGTAATCAGAGGTTTCGGCAATGGAGATCGCACGGATGTCCACATGATTTTGGGCCAGCAGCTGGGTGATTTCCGCCAGCTGACCGGTGCGGTTCTCCAGAAAAACAGAGATCTGATGAATACTCATTTCCACGCCTCCTTAAATCTTGCGATTATCAATAATGCGGACAGCCTTTCCTTCACTGCGGGCAATGGTCTTGGGGGCTACCAGCTTGACCTTGGCAGCAATACCCAGCATGGACTTCAGCGCCGCTACAAGGCTCTTTTCCGCAGCAGCGATCTTCGCCAGAGAGTCGGAGAACATCTCAGGCTGCATTTCCACCATGATCTCCAGCGTGTCCGAATTGTTCACGCGGTCGACTACGATCTGATAGTTTGCCGGGTATCCCTGCTGCAGCAGGACTGTCTCGATCTGAGAGGGGAACACATTGACACCGCGAATGATCAGCATATCATCACTGCGGCCCATGGGCTTAGACATTTTCACATGGGTTCTGCCACAGGAGCATTTTTTCCGAGTGAGGATGCAGATATCCCGGGTACGGTAACGCAGCAGCGGAAAGGCTTCCTTGGTAATGGCAGTAAAAACCAGCTCGCCCTTGCTTCCCTCAGGCAGCACCTCTCCTGTATCGGGATCGATGATCTCTGCAATAAAATGGTCCTCGTTGATATGCATGCCGGTCTGCTCGGAACATTCAAAGGCAACACCCGGACCGGAGGTCTCCGTCAGGCCGTAAATATCATAGGCCTTAATGCCCAGCTTGTCCTCAATATCATGGCGCATATTCTCGCTCCACGCTTCTGCGCCAAAGATACCGGCCTTCAGTTTGATCTGATCCCGCAAGCCTCGCTCGTGAATGGATTCTGCCAGATATGCCGCGTAAGAGGGGGTGCAGCACAGAATGGTAGAACCCAGATCTGTCATAAACTGGAGCTGCCGGTCTGTGTTGCCGGAGGACATGGGCAGTGTCAGACTTCCCACCTTGTGAGAGCCGCCATGCAGACCGGCACCGCCGGTAAACAGGCCGTAGCCATAGGCTACATGGACCACATCCTCCTCCGTGCCTCCCGCTGCCACAATGGCGCGAGCGCAGCAATCCTCCCACAGATCCACATCATGCTGGGTATAGAACGCCACCACCCTCTTACCGGTAGTGCCGGAGGTGGAATGGATACGCACGCACTGGCTCATAGGTGTGCCCATCAGGCCATAAGGATATGCCTCCCGCAGATCATCCTTGCACAGCAGGGGCAGCTTGTGCAGGTCGTCGATGGATTGAATATCATCGGGAGCAACACCCTTTTCTTCCATCCTTTTGCGATAGTAGGGCACATTGTCCCATACATGGCGCACCTGTTTTACCAGACGCTCGTTCTGAAGTGCCCGGATATCCTCATAAGGCATAGTTTCAATTTCAGGCTGGAAGTATTTGGACATATGTATCAATCTCCTTTTCAGGCATTCACACCAAGCTTAAATGCCTTTATGTTCATATCCAAAAACTTTGGTGGAACACTGGCTTCAATCGCCTGGAGCCATTCCTCCTCGGGAATATCAAAGTATTTGGAAAGTCTTCCCATCAGCACCAGATTGACTGCCTTGGCAGAGCCTGCCTCCTCAGCAAGGGACAGCGCGTCCATAGCATCCAGATCAATGCCTGCCGCAAGGATCTTGTCTGCCAGATCCTTGGGATATTCCGCCGCGCCGATGATCACTGGCATAGGGTTAATTTGCTGGGTATTGGCGATCAGTTTGCCGCCGGGCTTCAAAAACTCGGTCCAGCGGGCTGCCTCCAGCAGTTCAAAAGATACGATAAAATCCGCCTGTCCCTTATCGATCACAGGAGAATACACTTTCTCGCCGAAACGGACATAGGTGACCACGCTGCCGCCACGCTGGCTCATGCCGTGGACTTCGGATACTTTAATGTCATAACCTTTGGTGAGAAGGAGTCTTCCGAGGAGCTTGGATGCCAGCAGACTTCCCTGTCCGCCAACGCCAACGATCATAATGTTCTTGGTTTCCATGCTCATACCTCCTTCAAGGCACCCAGCTTGCAAAGCTGCTCGCATACGCCGCAGCCTACGCACTGGGTCTCATCCACTTTTGCTTTCCCGTCAATGATGCTGATGGCAGGACAGCCGATCTTCATACAGGCCTTACAGCCCACGCACTTGTCCGCATCCACCTTCAAGGGTTTTTTGTGCTTGACATATTTCAGCAGCGCGCAGGGACGGCGGGAGATGATCACAGAGGGCTCGTTTGCTGCCAGTTCCTCTTTGATCACCTCGTCACACTGGGCAAGATCATAAGGATCGATCACCCGGACGCGGCGGATGCCCACAGCGCGGCACAAAGTCTCCAGATCGATCTTGGCGCAGGGATCGCCCTTCAGGTTAAAGCCTGTGGTGGGATTCTGCTGGTGACCGGTCATGCCGGTGATGGAATTATCCACGATGATGACCGTGGCATTACTCTCGTTGTAGGCCATGTTTACAAGGCCTGTAATGCCGGAATGCATGAATGTAGAATCACCGATGACCGCCACAGTCCGGTTGTCCATAGCGCCCTGCTGGGACTTGGAGAAACCGTGAAGGCCCGATACAGACGCACCCATGCAAATAACCGTATCCACCGCGGCCAGAGGCGCTACCGCACCCAGAGTATAGCAGCCAATATCGCCCAGAACTGTCAGCTTATTCTTTTTCAGGGTATAGAACAGGCCTCTGTGAGGACATCCAGCGCACATAACAGGGGGTCTTGCGGGGATCACTTCCCCCAGCTTGATGCCGCTTTCATGGGTCTTACCCATAGCATCTGCCACAGCGTTCTGGCTCAGCTCATCAATGCAGGGGAATTTCTCCTTACCCTCGCAGGCAAGGCCCAGATTCTTGCAGTGGGACTCAATAAAGCCATCCAGCTCTTCAATGACGATCAGCTTGTCTACGGAAGCGGCAAAATCACAGATCTTCTTTTCCGGCATGGGCCAGATGAGTCCCAGCTTCAGCACCGGATATGTATTTCCAAATACTTCCTTTACATACTGATAGGAGGTAGAAGAAGTAATAATACCGATCTGCCTACTTTCGCCGGACTCGATGCGGTTGACAGAGGCTGTTTCCGCATATTCTACCAGCGCCCGGGTACGCGCTTCCACCACGGGATGACGGCGCTTGGCGTTGCCGGGCATCATGACATACTTGGGAATATCCTTTTCATATTCCTTCAGCACTTCCACACGGTCGCCGGTTGCCACCACGCTCTGAGAATGGGAAACACGGGTGCACATTTTGATCAGCACCGGTGTATCAAACTTCTCAGAAATCTCATAGGCAAGCTTGGTAAACTCCAACGCCTCAGCAGAGTCAGAAGGCTCCAGCATGGGAATCTTGGCGGCACGGGCATAATGGCGGGAATCCTGCTCATTCTGAGACGAATGCATACCGGCATCGTCCGCCACACCAATGATCATACCGGCATTGACACCGGTATAGGAAATGGTAAACAGAGGGTCAGCTGCCACATTCAAGCCTACATGCTTCATGCCGCAGAAGCTCCGTCTTCCTGCCACGGATGCACCGAATGCAGCCTCCATGGCCACCTTTTCGTTGGGGGCCCATTCCGCATAGACCTCGGGATACTTGGCGATGGCTTCGGTAATCTCCGTACTGGGTGTACCGGGATAGCTGGATACAAAGCTGCATCCTGCTTCATACAGGCCACGGGCAACCGCTTCGTTGCCCAGCATCAGTTGTTTCATTTTACTTCCTCCTTGCTCACAGGCTCTCCGATCGCATCTGCAGCGGATACGATCACTTTTTTATCATAACAAGAAAACACATGCTGAATATGCTCCTGTCTGGGGGGCTTGGTAAACAGGCTTACCACCGGCACGATCACGAGCCCTGCCAGCATACAGAACACACCGGCGTTAATGGGAGACTGCAGCAGTGCGGGGAAAGCGCTCTTCCAGAAAATATTTGCAATCATGACCACTGTGGAGAACAGGAAACTGGCCCAGACCGAAACGGAGGTTGCCCGCTTCCAGTAAAGTCCATACAGGAACGGTGCCAGAAATGCGCCTGCCAGGGCGCCCCAGCTTACGCCCATCAGCTGGGCAATAAAGGTCACATTGGAATTGTACTGGATAATGGCCAATACCACGGAAATGGCGATAAACACCGCAATCAAAACACGCATGATGAGAAGCTGTTTCTTCTGGCTAAGATCCTTGACAAGGGTACCCTTGATAAAGTCCAGCGTCAGAGTGGAGCTGGATGCCAGCACCAGAGATGACAGTGTGGACATGGATGCCGACAGCACCAAAACCACGACCACCGCGATCAGGATGGGAGAAAGCTCTGAAAGCATAGTGGGGATGATGGCGTCATAGCCACCTGATGCAATATCGACCTTGTCGGAAAACAGCCGTCCGAAACCACCCAGAAAGTAGCAGCCACCGGCTACGACCAATGCAAAGATAGTGGAAATGATCATGCCCTTGTTAATGGCCTTCTCGCTCTTGATGGCATAGAATTTCTGGACCATCTGGGGAAGTCCCCAAGTACCAAGGCTTGTCAAAAGCACCACACCCAGAAGATTCAAAGGATCCGGCCCAAAAAACGAGTTAAATACACCGGGTGTCCCGGAAACAGAAGGATCTGTCACCTGTCCCAGCCCATTCAGTGCTTCCATCAATCCGCCCTGATTATTCAGCACCGCAACGATCACCGCAACGATACCCACCAGCATGATAATACCCTGAATGAAGTCATTGATGGCCGTTGCCATATAGCCGCCGGCAATCACATAAATACCGGTCAGGATCGCCATAACGATGACGCAAACAGAATAATCAATGTCAAACGCCATGCCGAACAGGCGGCTCAGGCCATTATAAAGGGATGCGGTATAGGGGATCAGGAAAATGAAGATGACCACGGACGCCGCCAGCTTCAGCACTTTGCTGTCAAATCGGGTCTCAAAAAACTGGGGCATGGTGGAACTGTTCAGATGCTGGGACATGACCCGGGTTCTCCGTCCCAGAACCGCCCATGCCAGAAGCGATCCGATCAAGGCATTGCCGATGCCTGCCCATGTGGCGGCAATGCCGTATTTCCAGCCAAACTGACCGGCATAGCCTACAAACACCACTGCGGAAAAATAGGAAGTACCAAAGGCAAAGGCGGTAAGCCACGGACCAACGCTTCTGCCGCCCAGCACAAAGCCATCCACATCTGTGGAATGCTTCCGGCAGTAGATGCCTACGCCGATCATAATGCCGAAGAACACTACCAGCATTCCGATTTTAATTGCCATATCCATGAATAAACAGCTCTTTTCTTTGGGATAGTCTTATGCTTAGCCTGTGATCTGCACCTCGACCAAGCGGCCGTGGCAATATTTTTCACGCAGCACAGGCTTTTCGATCTTGCCGGTAGGGTTCCGGGGAACCTTGTCGAAGAATATCTTTCGGGGGCGCTTGTACCGGGGCATTGCCAGACAGAACTCGTTGATCTCTGCCTCCGTGCAATCCTCCCCTTCTTTGATCTCCACAATCGCCACAGCGATCTCACCCAGACGGGCATCGGGAAGGCCGATAACCGCCACATCCTTGATCTTATGGAAGGCCCGCAGGAAATCCTCGATCTGGACAGGATACAGGTTTTCACCGCCGGAAATGACCACATCCTTCTTCCGGTCTACCAGATAGATAAATCCATCGTCATCTTCTCTTGCCATATCGCCAGTATAGAGCCAGCTGTCCTTCAAAACCTCGGCGGTGGCCTCGGGGTTTTTATAGTAGCAGGTCATCACGCCGTCGCCCTTGACGATCAGCTCACCGACCTCGCCCTTTTGCACATCCTCACCCAGCTCATTTACGATGCGGGTCTGCCAGCCATAGCCTGCTTTTCCGATAGCGCCCACTTTGTGAATATTCTCCACGCCCAGATGGACACAGCCGGGACCTATGGACTCGGACAGGCCGTAATTGGTATCGTACTGATGATGGGGAAACACCTTCATCCAGCGGTGGATCAGACTGGGAGGAACGGGCTGCGCGCCAACATGCATCAGCCGCCACTGGTCCAGCCGGTATTTGCTCAGATCAATACGGGTATCGATGGCATCCAGCAGATCCTGTGCCCAGGGCACCAGCAGCCAGACGATGGTGCATCTTTCTTCCGTTACTGCCCGCAGGATCCATTCCGGCTTCACGCCCCGCAGGAGCACTGCCTTGGAACCGGAAAGCAAAGATCCGAACCAGTGCATTTTCGCACCAGTGTGGTACAGGGGCGGAATGCACAGGAACACATCCTCCCGGCTCTGGGCATGGTGATTCTGCTCTGTCAGGCAGGAATGGACCAACGACCGGTGCTTATGCAGGATGGCTTTGGGGAAACCGGTTGTGCCGGAGGAAAAGTAAATAGCCGCATCATCCTCTTCCGTCAGCGCCACCGGAGGCGCGCTGGAGGAGCAGAAATTCATCAGAGAAATGCAGTCCTCTGTGTACTGCGGGCCGTTCTTTCCCACAAAAAACAGGGTTTTCACCATGGGGATTTCATTGGCAATGGCATCCATCCGGCTGATAAACTCCGGACCAAATACCAGCACCTCCACATCCGCCAGATCCAGACAGTATTTGATCTCATCACTGCTGTAACGGAAATTCATAGGCACCGCAAGGCAGCCTGCCTTCAAAATACCAAAATAGACCGGCAGCCACTCAATGCAGTTCATCAGCAGAATTGCGACTTTTGTTCCCTTTTTAAGTCCGCGGCTGAGAAGCAGATTGGCAAAGCGGTTTGCCTTCCGGTCAAAATCCTTCCAGGTAAGCTCCCGACGGTAGGGTGTATCCTGCCCGGCGCTCTCAATCAGATTGAAATCCCACCAGGTCACGGCCTTGTCCCGCTCCTCTGACGGATTGATCTCTACCAGAGCGCTTTCCTGCCCGTATAGTCTGGCGTTTCTCTCCAAAAAATCTGTAATGATCATGTTTTTCCATCCTTATCTGTGTTGATAGAATAAAAAAGCCTCTGCTTTTACAGCAGAGGACAAGAAATTCCTGTGGTACCACCTCAGTTCGCCGCAGATGCGGCCTCATGGGATCCTGACAGATCCGCAAGCTGTATCGGGCTTACCCGTCTCCGCCTACTGCCACTTCAGCAGAGCCACTCCGAAAGGAATTCCACAACCCGGGTCCCGCTGCCTTGCACCAAACGGCAGCTCTCTGTGGGAGCGAATAGGTGTGTACTGGTTTTCATCATCATGTTATGTATGCACTTGATTTTTGATAGTATACCATTGCCAAAAGCTCAAGTCAATAAAAAAAGAAAAAATATTCACATTATACAGGGTATTCAGCGCAATTATTCAAGCCAGTCCCTTCCCCAAAATCCTGCTTTTCAGAAGGAATTTTTTTCAGGTTGTTGCATGATCCAAATTTTGTGATATACTCTATACAAAAAAGGAGATGCCAAAACTATGCTGATTGATTTTCACACCCACGCCTTCCCTCCAAGAATCGCACAGGGAGCCATGCGCAAGCTGTCCTATGCCGCCGGCGGGCTTCAGCCTCAGACCGACGGTACGCTGGCTTCTCTGAGGGAGCAAATGCGCCTTGACGGTGTGGATATTGCTGTTGTGCAGTCCATTGCCACCAATCCAACCCAGCAATCCAATGTCAATTCCTTCGCAATGGAAATCAACCGGGATGATGCCATCTTCGCTTTTGGTTCTGTCCATCCGGACGCACCGGATGCTCTGGCTGAGCTGGAGCGGATCAAAGATGCCGGGCTGAAAGGTGTCAAATTTCATCCGGACTATCAGCACTTCTACGTCGATGATGAAAAAATGATTCCCATCTACAAAAAAATCTCCTCGCTGGGCCTTATCACCCTTTTTCATGCCGGTCACGAATATGGATTTGCGCCCCCCTACCACGCCATGCCGGAGCATATGCTGAAAGCACTGAAATGGTTTGATTCTCCCGTGGTCGCTGCCCACTGGGGCGGTGTAGGCTGTGCAATGGAGGTTCTGGAAACACTTTGCGAAACAGATCTGTGGTTTGATCTGTCCTTTGGCTACGGTGCCATGTCCAAATGGGCAGCGCAATCCATTGTGGACAAGCACGGTCCTGATAGACTGCTTTTTGCCTCGGATATGCCATGGCGCCGTCCTAGTTGGGAACTTCGTCTGCTTGATTCTCTGGATATTGGCGAGGAGGACCGGGAAAAGATCCGCTGGAAAAACGCCGCCGGACTTCTGTCACTTTAATACCCTTTACACCTGGATTTAGAGGAAACATCATGACCGCTTCCAACAAAAACGCTTCCAAAAAGAAAAAGTCTCCGCTGCTCAAGATCGTCCTATGGGCTTTGTTGGTCTTTGCTGGACTGCAAATATTTACAGACGGCGAATTTGGCGAAGACCTTGCAGATTTCTGGGAGGATATCTGTCTTTCCTTCTCCGACTCCACGCCTGGAGATTATTCAGAGCCTTCCATAACTCCCAGCTATGGCACTTCTGTGCCTGCTTCCACCCCCACAGCACCTTCTACTTCTGTAACGCAGCCGCCTGAGGATGACCGGCTCCCCTCCGTCCCGGAGGATCTGAAAAAGCATGTTTATCTGGATGCCCGGGGAAACGGCGCCTGTGACGGCTTCACCGGAAATGTGGCGCTATATGTCATCTTTGTCAACGATTCCCAATGCAGCTGGACAGACTGGGAGATCGCTGAAACACAAAGTAAGATCAATTCCTCTTTGTCTGCCATCAGCAGCGATGCCGCGTCCTACGGCGCATCGCTGAACCTTACCGCGCAGTACCGCACTGCAAACGTTTCCACAGAGCTGATCCGGGATGAGAGTATGGATTGGGTCAACAGCGTGCTGACTGCCCTGTCCCTCCCCACCGATGGAAGCGCCAATCTGGTGCTGGAGGATGCACTTGGCTGCGAGGAAGTGCCCATTGTATTCTTCACCAATCAGGGCGGGCGTTCCTTTGCTCAAAACAGGCATGGGATGAACGGAGTAGAATACTGTATCATCTATGATGAACCTACACCTTTGTATCATGAGGTCGCCCACATTTTCGGCGCCAAGGATTTTTATTTCCCCAATGAGGTCCAGGATCTTGCGGAACAGCATCTGCCGAATAGCATTATGGTGGACTCCGGCAGTGGTGAGGTGGATGATCTTACCGCCTATCTCATCGGCTGGACCGACACTTTGTCAGATACCGCACTTACATTCTTACAGGAAACCGCATATTTAACATACGATTATCTTGCAGAGCAAAAGGAGATCGACAGCTATACAGGCTTCGTAACAGACCGCAATACCGGCAGTGGCATCTATACCGGCTATCTGGTAGATGGTTTCTTCCACGGCAAGGGAAAGATGGTCTGGAATAGTGGTGGCTCTTATGACGGCGACTGGGATCATGGAACAATCCACGGAAGCGGCACTTATATCTACGCAGACGGCGGCAAATATGTCGGTCAATTCCAAAATGGCAAACGCCACAGCTACGGAACTTATTTCTTCCCCAATGGCGCTGTATATGACGGGGAATGGGTAAGCGGCGAACGCACCGGCTATGGAACCATGCGCTGGTCAAACGGTGATGTCTATGAGGGACAGTGGCAGAACAGCAAACGCAACGGTCAGGGCACATTGACCTATGCTGACGGAGCTGTCTACACCGGCCCCTGGGTAGATAATGAACGGTCCGGTCAGGGTACACTCACCCTTGCCGGGGGCGGCGGCTATGTAGGCAGCTTCCTTCACAATAAATACCACGGAAACGGCACCTTTACATACAATGACGGTGGAAAATACGTGGGACAGTTTCATGAAGGAAAACGCCACGGTCAGGGCACCTATTATTTCCCCAGCGGCAATGTTTACGAGGGTAAATGGGTGGATGGCGAGCGCACCGGCTATGGCACCTTCCGCTGGACAGACGGCGCAGTCTATCAGGGTCAATGGGTAAACGGAAATCGTCATGGTGAGGGCACACTTACCTATCCTGACGGAAGAGTGCGGTCAGGTCTGTGGGAAGATAACAAGTTCATAAGCTGATTGAAGAAAGAACGTCTGCAAATCAACAGGTTCCGTCACGCGCCCTTTGGCTGTGCCAGAGGGCGCTTTCCAAAATCAGGAATCGTACTTGATTTTTCTATAAAATAGAGTACAATGGTCACATATGAATTTTAGGGGGCTGCGCAATGAACAAAACCTTTATACCCCAGAGCTATCGCCCTGTTCTGGATGCCTATGATACCCAGCGGGCTATTGCTTACATTAAACACACCTTTCAGGAGGAATTCTCCGGCGCACTGAATCTGAAGCGGGTCTCTGCTCCGCTGTTCGTCACCCGGGAATCCGGCCTGAACGATGACCTGAATGGTTATGAGCGTCCGGTCAGCTTTGATGTGCCCGCCGTGGGCAAGGATGTACAGGTTGTCCATTCCCTGGCAAAATGGAAGCGTCTTGCTTTAAAGCGGTACAATTTCAGTGTAGGAAACGGCCTGTATACCGATATGAACGCCATCCGCCGGGACGAGACGCTGGACAATATCCATTCCATCTATGTGGACCAGTGGGACTGGGAAAAGATTATTACCCGGGAAAACCGGAATCTGGATTATCTGAAGCTCATTGTCCGGTCCATCGTTTGCGCCATCTGCAATACCAACGACCGGCTTCATGTCCGCTTCCCTCAGCTTCGGGTAGAACTCAGCCGGGATGTCTCTTTCATCACCACGCAGGAGCTGGAGGATCTGTATCCGGATCTGACCGGCTCTCAGCGGGAAAACGCCTATGTAAAGGAGCATCCCACCGCCTGCATCATGCAGATCGGCGGCAAGCTCCACTCCGGCAAGCCCCACGACGGCAGAGCCCCGGACTACGATGACTGGCAGCTTAACTGCGATCTTTTCTTCTGGGATTCGGTACTTGGCAGAGCACTGGAGATCTCCTCCATGGGAATCCGTGTAGACGCCCAGGCACTGGACCGTCAGCTGAAAGAATCCGGCTGCGATAACAGGAGAGCACTTCCCTTCCACCAGATGCTGCTGACAGATTCGCTGCCTCTGACCATCGGCGGCGGCATTGGCCAGTCCCGTCTTAGTATGCTGATGATGGGCTGCGCCCATATCGGCGAGGTGCAATCCAGCATCTGGGACGAAGAAACCCTGCGGCTTTGCGAGGACGCCGGTATCCCTCTGTTGTAATCATTCTTACATACACACCGCGGCAGTCACACTGCCGCGGTGTATATTGTTTCAGCTTCAACGAATGTACTTTCGCTCAAAACCACTTGTATTCGCCGCAGGAACTGTCATTATGTATAATTCTTGGAAACAAACATGGCTTTGCTTTCATAAAATCAACGAATCGTGAATAATTATTCACTATTGATTGACAAATTGGGGAATAAGCTGTATAATTTGGTGCATATAAAGAATTCTGTTCTGGGAGGAACTTCATATGAGCAAGGAAAACATCAAAAAGGTCGTTCTGGCATATTCCGGCGGTCTGGATACATCTATTATCATCCCCTGGCTGAAAGAAAACTACAATAATCCCGAGATCATCGCCGTTGCCGGCAATGTGGGCCAGGCAGACGAGTTAGAGGGTCTGGAGGAAAAGGCACTTAAGACCGGCGCCAGCAAACTGATCGTGGCCGATCTGGTGGACGAAATGGTGGATGAGATCATCATTCCCTCTCTGAAGATGGATGCCAAATATGAAACCTATCTGCTGGGCACCGCTTTTGCCCGCCCTGTTATCGGCAAAAGATTAGCGGAGATCGCACTGGCTGAGGGTGCGGACGCCATCGTCCACGGTGCTACCGGTAAGGGCAACGATCAGGTCCGTTTTGAGTTGGCCATCAAGCGGTTCGCTCCTGACATGAAGATCATTGCCCCCTGGCGGGAGTGGGACATCAAGAGCCGTGATGAAGAGATCGACTACGCCGAGGCTCACAATGTTCCTCTGAAGATCAGCCGGGAGACCAGCTATTCCAAAGACAAGAACCTGTGGCACCTGAGCCATGAGGGTCTGGATCTGGAAGATCCTGCCAACGAGCCCCAGTACGAAAAGCCCGGCTTCCTGGAAATGGGCGTTTCCCCCATGCAGGCACCGGATGAACCCACCTATGTGACCATTGATTTTGAGGCCGGTGCACCTGTGGCCGTCAACGGAGAGAAGATGAAGGCCTCCAAGATCATTGAAAAGCTCAACCAGCTGGGCGGTGCCAACGGTATCGGCATTATTGACATTGTAGAAAACCGTTTGGTCGGTATGAAGGACCGTGGCGTTTACGAGACCCCCGGCGGCACTATCCTGTATTTCGCCCACGAGCAGCTGGAGATGCTGACCGTGGATAAGGACACTCTGCATCTGAAGCAGAAGCTGGCTGTGGACTACGCGGATCTGATCTACAACGGCAAGTGGTACTCTCCCCTGCAAGAGGCTCTGACCGCCTTTGCCAACAAGGCAAACGAGTATGTCACCGGCTCTGTTAAGCTGAAGCTGTACAAGGGCAACATTATCCCCGCCGGCACCACCTCTCCTTATTCTCTGTACTCCGAGAATCTGGTGACCTTCGGCGAAAGCGACTATGACCAGGGTCAGGCCGCAGGCTTTATCAACCTGTGGGGTCTGCCCACCAAGGTTCAGGCACTGCGGGAGCAGGGCAAACTGTAATGTAACAATAACCGCTGTCATTGCGAGGAGGCCGAAGGCCGACGCGGCAATCCCCCGAGCATTCCGGAAACCTAAGGAGATTGTCACGCCAGTCTGCGGACGGCTCGCAATGACATGCTTGTTTTTTAGATTGGAGACTGCATTATGGCAAAAATGTGGGCAGGACGCACCGATGGTGTAACAGAGCGCATTGCGGACGATTTTAACTCATCCATCCACTTCGACAGCAGAATGTACCGGCAGGATATTACCGGCAGCATGGCCCATGCTGCAATGCTGGCAGCCCAGAATATCATCTCTCAAAAGGATGCGGACACCCTGATTGAGGGTCTTTCCGGTATCCTTGCCGATCTGGACAGCGGTGCCTTGGCTATTGATATGGAATGTGAAGACATCCATATGTTTGTGGAGCAGGTACTTACCCAGCGTTTGGGGGATGTGGGCAAAAAGCTGCATACCGCCAGAAGCCGCAATGATCAGGTGGCTCTGGACATCCGGATGTATCTGCGGCAGGAGATCGACGAGATTACCGATCTTGTAAAAAAGCTAATCGCCGCCGTCACCGGAAAGGCAGAAGCATACAAAGATGCCATCATGCCCGGCTACACCCATCTGCAGCGGGCACAGCCCATTACCTTCGGACACCATTTGATGGCCTATGCTATGATGCTCCTGCGGGATATGGACCGTCTTGCAGATTGCCGGAAGCGGATGAACCTCTCCCCCATCGGCTGCTGCGCCCTGGCCGGTACTACATACCCCATTGACCGGCAGTTTGAAGCCAGCCAGCTGTGTTTTGACGGGGTTTGCCTGAACAGTTTGGACGGCGTTTCCGACCGGGACTTCTGCGTAGAGCTTATGAGCGCGATCTCGGTGCTGATGATGCATCTGTCCCGCTTTTCCGAAGAGATCATTCTCTGGTCCTCCTGGGAATTCAAGTTTATTGAACTCAGCGATGCCTACACCACCGGCTCCTCCATTATGCCCCAGAAGAAAAATCCGGACATGGCCGAACTGGTCCGGGGCAAGACCGGCAGAGTTTACGGTGACCTGATGGCACTGCTGACCACCCTGAAGGGTCTGCCTTTGGCATACAACAAGGATATGCAGGAGGATAAAGAAAGCATTTTTGACGCGTGCGATACTGTAAAAATGTGCCTGAAGGTGTTTGTCGGTATGATCGACACCCTGACCGCCAATGAGGAAAATATGAAGCGGGCAGCCCAAAAGGGCTTTATCAACGCAACGGATCTTGCGGACTATCTGGTAAAGAAGGGACTTCCCTTCCGTAGCGCTTATAAGATCTCCGGCCATCTGGTGGCGCTGTGCATCCAGCAAGACACCGTGCTGGAGGAACTTCCTCTGGAGCAGTACCGGACCTTTAGCCCCCTCTTTGAAGCAGATCTGTATCAGGCCATTGACCTGAAGGTCTGCGTAGAAAAGCGGATCTCTGAAGGCGGTACCTCCACCGCATCTGTACAGATGCAGATCAACAAAGTGAAAGAGATGCTCCATCTATGACCAACATATTTATTGACGGCAGTGCCGGTACTACGGGCCTTCGCATCGCCGACCGTCTGGCTGACCGGCAGGATATTCAGCTGATCCGTCTTCCCGAAGAGAAAAGAAAAGATCCTGCCGCCCGGAAAGAGGCCATCAACAGCGCAGACATCGTGTTTTTATGTCTGCCGGATGCGGCTGCCATGGAGGCCGTCAGTCTTGCGGAAAATCCGGCGGTCAAAATCATTGACACCTCCACCGCCCACCGTACCAATCCCAACTGGGCATATGGCTTTGCAGAATTGTCCCCCGCCCATCGGGAGGCCATTCGCAATTCCAACCGCGTAGCCAATCCCGGCTGCCATGCCAGCGGATTTATCGCATCTGTATACTCCCTGGTTGCCGGTGGAATCCTTTCAGCTGATTTTCCTCTGACCGCCTATTCCCTCACCGGCTACTCCGGCGGTGGAAAAAGCCTGATTGCAGAATACGAAGACCCAAATCGGGATCCTCGCCACGAAAGCCACCGTATCTACGGCACAACGCTAAAGCACAAGCACCTGCCTGAAATGCAGAAAATATGCGGACTTAACCGGAGCCCCGTTTTCTCCCCCATTCTTGGAGATTTTTATGAGGGCATGGCTACTACCATCCTTTTGCCCGGCATGGATGCCCAGCGGATCTGGGAGCATCTGCGCGCCCACTATGAGGGTGAGAAGATCGTCACCGTTGCCCCTCTGGGTGGTGATGAAAGCGTGATCTATGCCAGCACCCTCGCTGGGAAAGACACCATGCGCCTAATCGTCACAGGACATGAAAACCAGACCATGGTCACAGCCCTCTTTGACAATCTGGGCAAGGGCGCATCCGGCGCTGCCATTCAAAACATGAATATTCTTCTGGGCATCCCGGAAGATACCGGACTCATTCTATAAATAAGGAAGCTGGAACATATGAACCTGATTCAAGGCGGCGTCTGTGCCGCAAAAGGATTTAAAGCCAACGGCATCCACTGCGGCATTCGCAGAAACCACAGCAAGAAGGATCTGGCGCTGATCGTCAGCGACGTGCCCGCCACCGCCGCAGCTGTTTATACCACCAATCTGGTAAAGGGTGCACCCCTGCTGGTTACCAAAAAGAACATTGCCAACGGCACAGCACAGGCTGTGATCTGCAACAGCGGCAATGCCAATACCTGCAACGCAAACGGCATTCAAATCGCCGAGGATATGTGCGCTCTGGTAGCAAAAACCCTGCAGGTTTCTCCGGATGATGTGGTGGTTGCATCCACCGGCGTCATCGGTCAGCCTTTGGATATCACCCCCATCGCAGGTGGCATGGATGAACTGTCTGCCGGACTTTCCTATGAAGGAAGCAACGCCGCAGCACAGGCCATTATGACCACCGACACGGTGTCCAAGGAAATCGCCGTGGAATTTACCGCCGGTGGCAAGACCTGCCGCATGGGCGGCATCGCCAAGGGCAGCGGCATGATCCACCCCAATATGGCAACCATGCTGGTTTTCATCACCACAGATGCCGCCATCTCCCCTGCCATGCTGCAGAAGGCTCTGTCCACCGATATTGCCAGCACTTTCAATATGCTCAGTATCGACGGTGACACCTCCACCAACGACATGGTCACAGTCCTTGCCAACGGCATGGCAGGAAACCACGAGATTACCTGCGACGGAGAGGATTTCCGGGTATTTATGCAGGCACTGAACACCATCACCGTTTCCCTTTGCCGCATGATCGCAGGAGACGGCGAAGGTGCTACCAAGCTTCTGGAATGCATTACAAGCGGTGCAGATGATGTGGAAACTGCACGTATCTGCGCAAAAAGCGTGATCTGCTCCAGCCTGCTGAAGGCGGCTATGTTTGGCGCGGATGCCAACTGGGGTCGGGTACTGTGCGCCATAGGCTACAGCGGCGCACATGTGGATGTATCCAAGATCGGTGTATCCTTCCGCTCTGCCAAGGGTGAGATTCCGGTCTGCGAAAATGGCGCAGGCGTTTCCTTCTCCGAAGAAAAGGCGAAAGAGATCCTGCTGGAAAAAGAAATCGAAATTCTGGTAAGTCTGGGCGATGGCCCTTACAGTGCATCTGCCTGGGGCTGCGACCTGACCTATGACTATGTAAAGATCAACGGAGATTACCGGACATAAGGAGAACATTATGGACATGAGTTTTTCCAATGCGGAGCGGGCTGAGGTCTTAACTGCTGCCCTTCCCTATATCAAGCAGTACAGCGGCAAAACCGTGGTCATTAAATACGGCGGCAACGCCATGATCAACGAGCAGCTGAAGCAGCAGGTCATGGAAGATATTGCTCTGCTGTGGCTGATTGGCGTCAAGGTGGTGCTGGTCCACGGCGGTGGCCCCGAGATCAGCGAAATGATGACAAAGCTGGGAAAAAAGGCCGTTTTTGTCAACGGTCTGCGGGTCACCGATAAGGAAACCGTGGACATCGTTCAGATGGTGCTGGCCGGCAAGGTGAACAAGAGCCTGGTGAATCTGATCCAGACAAAGGGCGGACATGCGGTAGGCCTTTCCGGTATTGACGGCGGCATCATCGAAGCCAAAATGAAAAATGAGGAACTGGGTTATGTGGGCGAGATTACCAAGATCCGCACCCAGCCTATCACCGATCTTCTGGAAAAGAATTATATCCCTGTGATCTCCACCGTGGCCAGTGACCGTAATGGAAATGTCTATAATATCAACGGCGACACCGCTGCTGCCTATATCGCCGGCGCGCTGGGCGCCACCCGTTTGATCATGATGACAGATATTGCCGGCATTCTGCGGGATAAGGATGACCCTGCAACACTGCTCCCTCAGGTCAGCATCACTGAAGCAAAAGAGCTTTATGAAAGCGGTGTTATCTCCGGCGGCATGATCCCCAAGGTAGATTGCTGCATCGAAGCGCTGGAACGGGGTGTAAGCAATGTGGTCATCATGGATGGCCGGATTCCCCATTCCATCCTTATGGAGCTGCTGACCGACGAAGGCGCCGGCACCATGGTTATGAAAGGCTGATGATTATGCAAAGCATTACCTCTTTGGATCAGGAATATGTAGCCGGTACTTACGGCCGCTTTCCGGTGGAGCTGGTATCGGGCAAAGGCTGTATGCTGACGGATTCCCAAGGAAAAGAATACATAGATATGGGCTCCGGCATCGGCGTTACCAGCTTTGGCTTTGCAGATGCACAGTGGCTTAATGCTGTAAATACCCAACTCACCACGTTGCAGCACACTTCAAATCTTTACTATACCCGCCCCTGTGCAGAGCTTGCTCAGGCACTTTGCCAGAAAACCGGCATGAAAAAGGTATTTTTCTCCAATTCCGGTGCGGAAGCCAACGAATGCGCCATTAAAGTTGCCCGTAAATACTCCGCCCAGAAAAAAGGGTCTCAGTATTACAACATCATCACTTTGATCAACAGCTTCCACGGCAGAACACTGACCACCCTTGCTGCCACCGGACAGGATCATTTTCACAAGGACTTTCAGCCTTTGACCCCCGGCTTCGTTTATGTGGCAGCCGGTGATATTGAAGGGCTATACAAGGCCGTGGAAGAAAACCCCACCGCCGCTATCATGATGGAATGCGTACAGGGTGAAGGCGGCGTACTTCCCCTGAGCGAGAAATTTGTCCATGCTGTCCAAAGATTAGCCAGCGAGCAGGATATCCCTTTGATTGTGGATGAAGTGCAGACCGGAAACGGACGCACCGGCTATCTGTATGCCTATATGCATTTCGGTCTTACGCCGGACATCGTATCCACCGCAAAGGGACTTGGCGGCGGTCTTCCCATCGGTGCGACTCTGATGGGCGAAAAGGTGCAATCCGTCCTGGGCCCCGGCGACCACGGCTCTACCTATGGTGGAAATCCGGTGTGCTGCGCCGGTGCGCTAAGTGTGATCAACCGGCTGGATGAGGATTTCCTTGCCGCCGTAAGGGAAAAAGGCGAATATGTATTCTCCGCCCTATCCGCCGCAGATGGAATTCTCTCTGTTAGCGGCATGGGTCTGATGATCGGCATTGAAACCGAAAGACCCGCCAAAAAGATCGTTATGGAATGCATGGAAAAGGGTGTTTTGTGCCTGACCGCCAAGACCAAAGTCCGGCTTCTGCCCCCATTGAATATTCCCATGGATAAGCTGAAAGACGCCATTGCTGTGATCAAGGCCGCATGCGCCTGTAAGGAGGAAACGGAATGAGTGCTGCGCTCAAAGGACGGAGCTTTTTGAAGCTTCTGGATTTTTCCGCCCAGGAGATCCGATTTCTACTGGATCTGGCGGCAGATTTTAAGGCAAAAAAGAAAGCCGGTATTCCCCACAAACTTTGCGAGGGAAAAACCATTGCCCTTGTTTTTGAAAAAACCAGTACCCGTACCCGCTGCGCTTTTGAGGTTGCCGCTGCAGATCTGGGTATGCACCCTGTGTATCTGGACCCCAAAAGCTCCCAGATGGGCAAAAAGGAAAGCATTGCTGACACCGCAAGAGTACTTGGAAGAATGTTTGACGGCATCGAATATCGGGGCTTTGGTCAGGAAATCGTGGAATCCCTCAGCGCCTACGCCGGCGTTCCTGTTTGGAACGGTTTAACAAACGAATTCCATCCCACTCAGATCCTTGCGGATTTTCTGACGATTCAGGAGCATTTCGGCAGCCTTTCCGGAAGGAAGCTGGTGTATATGGGAGACGCCCGCTACAATATGGGCAATTCTCTTATGGTAGGCTGCGCAAAAATGGGTATGCACTTTGTGGCCTGCGCGCCGGAAAAGTACTTCCCTGCTCCGGAGCTGATTGCCCAGTGTCAGGAAATCGCGAAGCAGACCGGCGCCGTGCTGGAGTTTATAACTGACCCCGTAGCAGCTGTTCAAAATGCCCATGTGATCTATACAGATGTCTGGGTCTCCATGGGCGAGCCGGAGGAAGTCTGGAAGGAACGGATCGAGGAGCTCTCCCCTTACCGGGTGACAACAGAGCTTATGACCGCCGCCGGACCCCAGTGCCGTTTTATGCACTGCCTGCCTGCGTTCCACGATCTGAACACCACCACCGGCATGGAAATTTATGAGAAATTTGGCATCGATTGCATGGAAGTAACTGATGAAGTATTTGAAAGCAGCCAATCCATCGTCTTTGACGAGGCGGAAAACCGCATGCATACCATCAAGGCCGTAATGGCCGCCACCCTTGTGTGATCCGGGGTTTTCCCCGATATAGAAAGCAGCCGGTCTTGGCCGGCTGCTTTTCCCCTGTTTGAAATTTTCTAAAATCTCCCTTGACTTTAGTGTGCTAAAGTGGTATAGTGTTAAAGTATCAATTTGGGAGGTTACCATTATGGCAAATTTCCGCTCCGAGTCTGTGGACCGGCTTTTTCAAACCTTTATCAATCTGGAGAGTCTGGAAGAGTGCTATGCCTATTTTGAGGATCTTTGCACCATCAAGGAGATCCAGGATATGTCCCAGCGGCTGGATACCGCCATTCTGCTGGCAAAGGGCTGCAGTTATCAGAAGATCGCGGAAAATGTGGCCGTCAGCACCGCCACCATAGGCCGTGTCAGCAAATGCCTGAATTACGGCACCGGCGGCTACCGCACTGCCATTCAAAAACTAGAGGAATCTGAGGAAACGATATGAATATGCACTCTGCTTCTCTTGGGTTCAGTGAGAAAGTGATTTTTTCTCTGCGATCCCTTTACGAGAAATACGGCTATTCCCAGTACAAAATGAGCAAATTTGAGGAATATGACCTGTATGCCCGCAACAAGGACTTTTTAATCTCTGACAGCGTCATTACTTTTACCGATACCAATGGCAAACTCATGGCACTGAAGCCGGATGTGACCCTTTCCATCGTCAAAAACAGCAAGGACGCACCCGATTTCGTCCAGAAGCTTTACTATAACGAAAATGTCTACCGTGTCAGCAAGGGCTCTCATGCATTTCAGGAGATCATGCAGGTGGGTCTGGAATGCCTTGGCATGGTGGATGATTATTGCATCTGTGAGGTGCTGATGCTGGCTGCCCAAAGCCTTTGCTGCATTTCGGAAAATGCTCTTTTGGATATTTCCCATTTGGGACTGATTTCTGATCTGTTGGATCAGGTGGGCATCCCCGGTTACCAAAAAGCCGAGGCGCTGAAATTTATTGGAGAAAAAAATATCCATGAACTCATGGCCTTGTGCCGGAATTGCGGTGTTTCCAAAGAAAACACCGGAATTTTGCGGCAGCTCGTGTCCATCAGCGGCGATCCGGAAACTGTTCTTCCTCAGATCAAGGCCCTGCTTTCCGGGATCATGAATACAGCTTCTCTGGAGCAGCTGGAGCGCATCGCCTACGCCCTGAAGGGCAGCGAAATCTACTCTATGGTGCGCATCGATTTCTCTGTGGTAGATGATTTTCATTACTATAACGGCATCGTATTCAAAGGCTTTGTTTACGGACTCCCGGAAAGTGTTCTGTCCGGCGGTCAGTATGACAAGTTGATGCAGAAAATGAAGCGCCGCTCCGGCGCCATCGGCTTTGCCGTCTATATGGATATGCTGGAGCGCCTTGAGAATGCGCCCACAGAATATGATGTGGATGCTCTGCTGCTGTATGAGAGCGGATCGGATCTTTCTGCCATCCAAAGTCATGTTAAGGCTCTGACAGAAAAAGGCTGCAGCGTCATGGTGCAGCGGCAGATACCGGAAAATATCAAATACAGATGTCTTTTGAAACTGCAAAATGGTGAGGTGAAGATCCTTGAAGGAACTCCTTAATATTGCGCTTCCCAAGGGCAGACTTGGGGAAAAGGTCTACGCCATGTTCGCCAAGGCCGGGTTTGAGTGCCCTTCTATTCTGGAAAACAACCGCAAGCTGATCTTTGAAAATCCCGAGCTTGGTGTCCGCTACTTCTGGGTAAAGCCCTCGGATGTAGCCATCTATGTAGAGCGGGGCGCTGCGGATATCGGCGTTGCAGGAAAGGACATTCTTTTGGAATACGCACCGGAGGTGTATGAGCTTCTGGACCTGAATATCGGCAAATGCCGCATGGCGGTAGCCGCAAAAAACGGATTCCGGGATGACCCACGGAAGACCTTGCGGGTAGCCACCAAGTTTTCCAATATCGCAGCAAAGCATTACTTAAGCAAGGGCCGGGATATTGACATCATCCACTTGAACGGCTCCATCGAGATCGCTCCTATTCTGGGGCTTAGCGATGTGATCGTGGATATCGTGGAAACCGGCACGACCCTCAAAGAAAACGACCTTTCCGTCATTGAGACCATTGTGCCCATCAGCGCAAGGCTGATTGCCAACAGGGCCAATTACAAATTCAAGTCGGAGGTCATCGATACCATCACCCGGGAGCTTGCACTGCAGACGGAGGCATAAGATATGATTAAAATAATGAAATTTGGCGAAGTCTCTCCGGACGAGATTTTTGCCCGGGCGGTGCCCGGTGTGAATGTGGAGGGTATCGTCACCGAAATAATCGAAAATGTAAAGGAAAACGGAGACAAAGCCCTGCTTTCCTACTGTGAAAAATTCGACAAAGCCAAGCTCACCTCTATACAGGTCACAGAGGAGGAAATTAACGAAGCTATCAATGCCGTTGACCCTGCCTTTCTGGAGATTCTGGAAAAGGCCGCAGCCAATATCCGTAAATTCCACCAGAAGCAGGTGCGCAACAGTTTTATTATCAACGACCAGCCCGGTGTGGTGATCGGTCAAAAGATCATTCCCATTGACCGGGCGGGACTCTATGTCCCCGGCGGCACTGCTGCATATCCTTCCACCGTTTTGATGGATTCCATCCCTGCCAAGATCGCAGGATGCCGCGAGGTGGTCATGGTAACACCGCCCAACAAGGATGGCAAGGTCAACCCCGTTATCCTTGCCGCCGCAAAGATCGCAGGCATTGACCGGATCTTCAAGGTCGGCGGCGCGCAAGCCATTGCGGCTTTGGCTTACGGTACTGAAAGCATTCCCAAGGTAGACAAGATTGTCGGCCCCGGCAATGCCTATGTGGCAGAAGCAAAAAAGCAGGTGTTCGGCAAGGTATCCATCGATATGATCGCAGGTCCCAGCGAAATTCTGATCGTGGCTGACGGTGCTACTGATCCCCGCCATGCAGCAGCGGACATGCTCTCTCAGGCAGAGCATGATACCATGGCCAGCGCCGTGCTGGTGACGGACTCCCAGAAGCTCGCCGAAGCCGTGCAGGCGGAGCTGGAGATCCAGATCCCTCAGCTGGAGCGCTCTAACATCGCAAGAGCTTCCATTGACAACAACGGCAAGATCATTGTTGCAGACGATCTGATGCAGGCCATCGAGATTGCCAACGAGATCGCGCCGGAGCATTTGGAGCTGTGTGTGGATGATCCCTTTGATTACCTGGACAGTATTCGTCATGCCGGCTCCATTTTCATGGGCAGAAACTGTCCCGAAGCGCTGGGCGATTATTTTGCAGGACCCAACCATACCCTGCCCACCAGCGGTACCGCCCGATTCTCCAGCCCCCTGAGCGTGGATGATTTTATCAAAAAGACCCAGTACACTTATTACACCCGGGATGCTTTGAAGCAGGTAGCGAAAGATGTGGCTTTCTTTGCCACCGCAGAGGGCCTGACCGCCCACGCAAAAAGCGCCATCATACGCACGGAGGATGACAAGCAATGAGTCGTTTTTTAAGTTCCAAATATAAAGATTTGACCCCTTATGTGCCTGGCGAACAGCCGAAAGACAGACGCTACATCAAGCTCAATACCAACGAAAACCCCTTCCCTCCTTCTCCCAGAGCGCAGGCTCTGGCAGCAGAAGCAGCAGCGGGTCTGCAGCTGTATTCCGATCCGGAATGTACTCTCCTTGTTGAAAAGGCCGCCCAATACTACGGCATTGACCGGGATGAGATCATCTTCACCAACGGTTCGGACGAAATGCTGAACTTCGCCTTTATGACCTTTTGTGACGATAACCGTCCGGCCGTGTTCCCTGATATCACCTACGGATTCTACTCTGTCTTTGCGGAGCTGAACCATATCCCCTACACTACCATTCCCTTAAGGGATGACTTTTCTGTTGGCGTAGAGGATTATCTGGGGCTGAACAAAACCATTTTTCTGGCAAACCCCAATGCCCCCACCGGTCTTGCCCTGCCTATGGAAAAAATCGAGGCCATCTTGCAGAGCAATCCCAACAATATTGTGGTCATTGACGAGGCTTATGCAGATTTTAACGGTGAAAGCGCCGTGCCGCTGATCCACAAGTATGAGAATCTTCTGGTAATCCAGACCTTCTCCAAATCCCGCTCCATGGCAGGTGCCCGTCTGGGCCTTGGCATCGGCTGCAAAGCACTGATCCGGGATCTGAATGTGATCAAGTACTCCACCAATCCCTATAATGTGAACAGCATGACCATGGCTGCCGGCATTGGCTCTCTGGAAGATACCAAATACTTCAAAACCACCCTGGATACCATTCTTCGCAACCGGGAGTGGACTGCGGACGCACTGAAAGCTCTGGGCTTTTCCATGACAGACTCCCGGACAAACTTTTTATTCGTCACCCATCCCAAGCTGGATGGCGGAAAGCTTTATCAGCATCTGAAAGATCGGGGCATCCTTGTCCGGTTCTTCAATACTCCCCGGTTAAAGGACTATAACCGCATAACAATTGGCAGCAAGGACGAAATGCAGGTGCTTGTGAGCACCATAAAAGAAATACTGGAGGAATCCACATGAGAACAGCGAAAATTCACCGCCAGACTGCAGAAACCAATATTGCGCTGACGCTGAATCTTGACGGCAGCGGAAAAAGTGAGATTCAAACCGGCTGTGGTTTTCTGGACCATATGCTGACCTTGTTTTCCAAGCACGGCAGGTTCGATCTGACCGTTTCCTGCAAGGGAGACACTTATGTGGACGATCATCACACCGTTGAGGACATCGGCATTTGTCTGGGGCAGGCGTTTTGCGATGCGCTGTCCGATAAAAAAGGCATCCGGCGCTATGGCAATATGCTCCTTCCCATGGATGAATCCCTGATCCTCTCTGCGGTAGATCTGTCCGGAAGAGGGTATCTTGGTCTGGCGCTGCAGATCCCCACAGAAAAAGTTGGTACATTTGATACCGAGCTGGTGGAAGAATTTTGGCTGGGCTTTATTCGCAACGCCCAGTGCACTCTGCATATCCGCCAGCTGGCTGGCAGCAATTCCCACCACATTATCGAAGGTACTTTCAAATCCGTGGCCCGCAGCCTGAAAGAAGCGGTAGCCATTGATGATGCTTTTGCCGACGAGATTCCTTCCACAAAGGGTGTTTTGTAATGATTGCTATCGTTGATTACGGCGTGGGAAATCTGTTTTCCCTCCGGTCTTCTTTGGCTGCTATCGGCGCGGATGTGACCGTGACCTCCGATAAACACATTCTGGAACAAGCGGATCAGATTCTGCTTCCGGGCGTGGGGGCTTTTGGCGATGCGGCACAAAAGCTTCGCAGCACCGGTCTGGATGCAGTTTTGAAAGAACAGGCTGCCCTGGGGAAGCCTCTTCTGGGCATTTGCCTTGGTATGCAGCTGCTGTTTGAGAAAAGCTATGAATATGGCGAGCACTATGGACTGGGGCTGATACCGGGCGCTGTGCGGCCCATAGCGGATGTGATTCCTGGAGACTACAAAATCCCCCACATTGGCTGGAACGCCCTGAAGATCCAACAGGAGAGTCCTTTACTTTCTCATATTCAGCAGGGCGACCATGTATATTTCGTACACTCCTATTACGCTGCCGACTGTGATGACGCAGTGATCGCCACCGCCGAATACGGCAGTGACCTTACCGCCGCCGTCGCTTATAAGAATGTATACGGCTGCCAGTTCCATCCGGAAAAAAGCGGAACTGTGGGACTGAATATTCTAAAAGCATTTGCAGAGATGAAAGAGGGCGCACCATGGTAATCTATCCCGCAATCGATCTATATGATGGCAAGGCCGTCCGTCTTTACAAGGGCGATTACAGCCAGATGACGGTATACAACGAAAATCCTGTTACCGTCGCTCTGGATTTTCAGCGCAAGGGTGCGTCCCACATCCACCTTGTGGATCTGGAGGGCGCAAAGCTTGGCACTACCCCCAATCTGGAGACCGTTTGTGCCATCAAAAAAGCCACAAATCTCTTTTGTGAGATCGGCGGCGGCATCCGAAGCATGGATGTGATCGGGCAGTATATTGATGCCGGTATCGACCGGGTGATCCTGGGTACTGCAGCAGTCACCGATCCTGACTTTCTGGAGAAATCCGTGCAGGCCTATGGTGAAAAGATTGCCGTTGGCATCGACATAAAGGACGGCTTTGTGGCCATTAAGGGCTGGACAGAGAAATCCCAGTATGATGCTTATGCTTTTTGCGACAAAATGGCCGCCCTCGGGGTAAAAACCCTGATCTGTACGGATATCTCCAAGGACGGCGCTATGCAAGGCACCAATCACGAGCTGTACCGGAATCTTTCTAATAAGCTGGATCTTCAAATCATCGCCTCAGGCGGTGTCTCCAGCCTGGAGGATGTCACAAAGCTGGCAGCACTGAATATTCATGGTGCCATCATCGGCAAAGCCTATTACACCGGTGCTATTGACCTGAAAGAAGCAATCGAGGTGGCAAAATGATCACCAAGCGAATCATCCCCTGCCTGGATGTAAAAAACGGCAGAGTTGTCAAGGGCGTAAATTTTGAGGGGCTGCAAGACGTTTCCTCCCCTGTTTCCCTTGCCAAGTATTACAGCGAAAACGGCGCGGATGAGCTGGTTTTTTACGACATTACCGCCTCCTCTGACGGACGAAAGCTGTTTACCGACATTTTGTGTGAAACAGCCCGTTCTGTCTTCATCCCTTTGACTGTGGGCGGCGGCATCAATACCGTAGAGGATTTTGACCGGGTACTGAAATGTGGCGCGGACAAAGTCAGCGTCAATTCCGGCGCAATCCGGAATCCCGATCTTGTATATCAGGCCGCCAAGCTGTACGGCGACCAATGCGTGGTTTTGTCCGCGGATATTAAGCGGGTGGACGGGGTCTATCGGGTCTTCGCCAAGGGCGGCAGAGAAAATACCGGCATGGAAGCCATTTCCTGGATCCGCCGCTGTGTGGATAACGGTGCCGGCGAAGTTGTGGTCAACTCCATCGATACCGACGGCGTGAAGCAGGGCTTTGACATCGAAATGTTGGAAGCGGTATGCAATGCTGTCAGCGTTCCGGTGATCGCCTCCGGCGGCGCAGGAAAAATTCAGGACTTTATCACCCTGTTTCAGCGCCTCCCGAAGGTAGATGCCGGTCTTGCCGCCTCCATTTTCCACTTCGGCGAAGTCGCCATATCCGATCTAAAAGCACAAATGGCCAAAGCAAATATTCCAACCAGACTGTAAGGAGAATCCTGACATGATCCAAATTGACGAACTGAAATTTGACGAAAAGGGCCTGATCCCTGCTATCGTTGTAGACGCTGTTTCCAAGCGCGTCCTGACCCTTGCTTATATGAACAAGGAGAGCCTCAAGGTTTCCATGGAAAAGGAGCTGACCTGCTTCTGGAGCCGCTCGCGGAACGAGCTGTGGCTCAAAGGAGAAACCAGTGGCAATTACCAGCACATCGTATCCATCACCGCCGACTGCGACAAGGACGCCCTTGTGGTCATGGTAGAGCCAGAGGGCCCTGCCTGCCATTTAGGCACCACCTCCTGTTTTGAGAATCCCGTATTCCAGAGCGAAGATCGCCACGAATTCTCCTACGAGGGCCTGATGGATCTGCTCCACGGAAGAAAGGTAGAAAAGAAAGAGGGCAGCTATACCACCTATCTCTTTGAAAAGGGTCTGGATAAAATCCTGAAAAAAATCGGTGAAGAATCCACCGAGGTGATCATCGCCGCCAAGGCCGAGGACAAGAAAGAAACCATTTATGAAATTGCAGACCTTGCCTATCATGTGATGGTGCTGATGACCGAAACCGGCATCACTCTGGAAGACATCCACAAGGAGCTCGCCTCCCGCCATGTGATCGATCACAAGGTAAAGCAGGAGAAGATGACATAATAACAAAAGGCCACCCGCCGGGTGGCCTTTTTACCATGGTGGAGATGGAGGGTTTTGATTGAATCATTGTTTCGCTCCGTCAAGCCGTCGCGAGCGACAGTCCACTGGACTGTCGCATTTTATTGGTTTAAATCCCAATATAAGCCAAAAAAATCGCCACCATATAGGTGACGATCTTTTTGGCGGAGATGGAGGGATTTGAACCCCCGCACGCCTTTCGGCGCCTAGCGGATTTCGAATCCGCACCCTTCAGCCGCTTGGGTACATCTCCATGCAGCAGACCCCGATATTATATCAATCAAACATAAAAAAATCAAGGTCTATCCGCAGATTCCAGATCCTTTTTGGCCATTTCCAGAACCTGCGGCATCTTTTCAAGGATCTTGGAATAGTTTTCCCGTCTATGCGGTCTCAAACAGCCAGAGCAATCTTTGATGCCCTGCTCGGTATAGGAAAAACTCCCCCCACACCGGTCTCCCAGCGCATACAGCGGACAATAGCAGAAAAGACAATTAAAATTCTCTGGATCCGCGCCGGCATGACACGGGAAATACTCACATTCTATGTTTTGAAAAAATTCGAAATTGCACATTGCATTTTCCTCTTATACAGCATTCCACGGATAAACCGGCGGAGGTTCTTTTGAAAACTGTACCCATTCCCCGGTTTTCGGATGGAAAAAACCGATTTTACAAGACCACAGTGCGATCTCGCAGCCATCTCCTATTTGGCTGTATTTTCGCTCGCCCACCAGCGGCATTCCCCGGCTGGCAAACTGCACCCGGATCTGGTGCGTCCTTCCGGTCTCCAGCTGAATCCTGACGCGACTCATACCATTCGAACGATTCAGCACCTGATACCGAAGAGATGCTGGCAGAACACCTTTTCCCTCCTGGGACACCACCATAGTCATTTTTCGAGCCTTATCCCGAAATAAAAGGTCGCAAAACCGCCCGGAATCTGCCTCCGGCATGCCGTGCACCACTGCCAGATATTCTTTATCAAAGATGTCTTCTCGTATCTGCCGGGACAGTTCCGATGCCGTGGCTGCGTTCCGCGCCAGAACCATCAAGCCGCCTACTACACGGTCAAGCCTGTGTACCGTGCGAACATCTGCCTGCGGCTCGCTCAGCGCCTCACGCACCAAATCTGGCACACCACCCGGCTCGTCTGTGGATAAAACTCTTGCCGGCTTGACGACGACGCAGATATCCGCGTCCTGATAAACAATTTCCATCATCTCAGTAACTCAAACGCCTTCAGCCACTCCCGCTTGATCAGCTCATGGCCAGACGCAGTAGGATGAACACCGTCCCAAAGCCAATAGCCCGGAGCCGGCGCATCGGCATTTGCTTCATCAAAAATCTTTTGCAGCGGAACAAATAAAAGATCATATTTTTGCGCAATGCGCTTGGCGACCTGGGCGCGCAGCTGTGTTTCCTGGCGGAAAAGAGCATATTTCTCAGGCTTATCCGCAGGATCTGTAGCCTCACCAGGCAATACAAAAGGCTCAAAAATCATGATTTTCAGTTCCGGAAGCGCCGCCTTCACCTCTTCAATCAGCAGGCTGTACAGCATTTCAAATTTCTCGGCAGTAATCCCGTTCTGATACTCAATCTCGTGCCAAACATCGTTAACACCAATGAGCAGACTCATATAATCCGGCTTCAAATTAATAATGTCGGATTTAATCCGGGCATAGACATCTACAATCCGGTTCCCGGAAATGCCGCGATTAAAAAATTTATATCGGTATGGCTCTGCAGCGCCCAGAACACCGGACACCATTGTTGCATAACCCACACCTGTTTCATTGTGATCCCAGTCTCTACCTCGATTGCAATCCGTTATGGAATCACCTTGGAAAAGAATTGTTTTTACCATATGTCAATACCCCCTTGTTTTGCTCTCATTATACACCATTTTAACAGATTGTCCAGCGTTTTGTATGCGGTTTCAATTCATATGGCACCTTATATAAAGGTTGTTATATGTTCGCGTTACCTATCTTCCCGGGTAGGCCAACGTATTGTCGCGCCGACCGTAAGTGTCTGGGGGACACTTACAGGCGCAAAAAACCTCCTACTATCGTAGGAGGCTTCTGTGTTTGCGTTACCTATCTTC
>SVKX01000014.1 GCA_015068225.1 Oscillospiraceae bacterium | reverse complement strand
ATTCATCAATGCGATTTATGTGTACGATGACCATTTCAAAATCGTATATAACGGTAATAACAAAGAGGAAACAGTTAGTCTGGAAGCACTCGAAAACAGTTCAACCTTGTTTTCATCCGGTGCACCAAATATCTCCAAATCCCATTTGGGATTTGGAGATATTTTTTGTTTCATCGAGAGATGGGACTCGAAAGGCCGTTAAGAAAACATGCCGGTGGCATGTTTTTAGGCCGTGGGAGAGTCCTTCAGAATCAGGGAGCAGCCTGTGTGGATGTGGATTGATTTTGAACATCCTCCGTACTAAAAAATGCTGTACCTTTCAAAAAGCCACACAACGATCCTGTTTACACCATGCTCTCAGGATCTAAAATACGGTCGATCTCCTCCTCCGTAAACAGACCTGTCTTTTTGAGTACATCCCTGACAGATGCGCCTGTACGGATTGCCTCCTTGGCAATATCTGCAGATTCCTTATAACCCACCTTGGGACATATGGCTGTGATCACGCCCACAGAGCTATCCACCAGCTCCCGGCAGCGGGTTTCATTGGCTGTAATGCCAACAACGCATCTGTTTGTAAAGGTTTCCACTGCGCCTGTCAGTGCAATTATCGATTCAAACAGCTTGTGATACAGCACCGGTTCTGCATAGTTTAGCTCCAACTGACCTGCCTCCGCGGCCATTGTAATAGTCATATCGTTTCCAATAATACAAAACGCAGCCTGGGACATGACCTCCGGGATCACAGGGTTTACCTTGCCAGGCATAATGGAAGAGCCATTTTGCATAGGCGGAAGGTTGATCTCCTCAAACCCGCAACGCGGGCCGGAGGACATAAGCCGGAAGTCATTGGCCATCTTGGAGCAGGAAATGGCACAGGTCTTTAATGTAGCTGAAACATGGGCAAAGCAATCTAGGTTTTGTGTGCCGTCTACCAGATCCTCCGCTTTTCTAATCGGAAGCCCGGAAAGCCTCGCCAGTGTAGGTGCCAGTGCCTCCACATAAGCCGGATTGGCATTTAATGCCGTTCCGATAGCAGTACCGCCAAGATTAATGGTATACATTTCCCGCAAAGCTCGATTCAACCGGAGGATATCTCTGGAAACCGCTTTACTATATGCACCGAATTCCGCACCAAGCCGGATAGGCACTGCATCCTGCATTTGAGTGCGTCCCATCTTGATCACATTGTGAAACGCCTTTTCCTTGGCAAGCAAAGCTTCGTTCAGCTTTTCCATCTGCCAAATAGTCTTCCTAAGCAATCTTGCCGCTGTTAGCTTTGCAGCTGTGGGAATCACATCATTGGTGGATTGGGCATGATTTACATGGTCATTGGGATGTACTATGGTATAATCGCCCTTTTGTCCTCCGAGAACCTCAATGGCGCGGTTGGCAATGACCTCATTGGCGTTCATGTTGGCTGTTGTACCCGCACCGCCCTGTATAGGATCGCAAATAAACTGATCATGAAGACTCCCCTCCAAAATTTCATCACAGGCCTGACATATGGCGTCTTTCATAGATCCGTCCAGCTCTCCAACTGCATGATTACAGATGGCACAGACCTTTTTGATCAAGGCAAGGTTCTCAATAAACTCCGGTCTCAATCTCTGTCCTGTGATTTGAAAGTTTTCACAGCCGCGCAAGGACTGCACACCATAATACGCGTCTTTCGGCACTTGTTTCTCGCCAATTGAATCTACCTCAATACGATAATCCATATTGCATCCCTTTCATTTTTGCATTTATTTTGAAAGTTTTCCGTTGTTTCTGCAAGGATTATATCATACAACATTTCAAAAATCAATGCTTTTGCAGGATTTTTTGCATTTTTTGAAATAAGGGACTGGATTTCTTTGTCTGCTTCTGGTATAATACATTTAAAATTCAAGGAAAAGGATGGCAGGAATATGAAAACAATCTCCTCACAAGCCATTACTGATACCGTTGCGTCGCTTTGTATACAGGCAAACCTGCATCTTCCGGAGGATGTTCAGGCTGCATTGACCCGTTTCCGCCAGCAGGAACCCTGGCCCTTGGCTAAGCAGACCCTTACCCTGCTGCAGGACAATCTGGATGCCGCAGATCGAAACCGTCTCCCCATCTGTCAGGACACCGGCATGGCCTGCGTTTTTGTAGAGCTAGGCACGGATGTACATATCGAGGGAGATTTTGAAGCCGCCATTCACGAAGGTGTCCGCAAAGGCTATGGAGAGGGATATTTGCGCAAAAGTATCGTTTCCGATCCTCTTCGCCGGGGCAACACCGGTGACAATACCCCGGCTGCCATTACGGTGCATCTGGTAAACGGAGACGGCTGCCGCATTACCGTTGCCCCTAAGGGCTTTGGAAGCGAGAATATGAGCCGCATCAAAATGCTCAAACCCTCCGATGGCGTAGAGGGTTTTAAGGAATTCGTTCTGGAAACTGTGCAGCTTGCAGGCTCCAATCCCTGCCCCCCTGTGATCCTGGGAATCGGTGTAGGCGGCAGCTTTGACAAGGTTGCATATCTGGCAAAAAAAGCGCTCCTGCGGCCGCTGGACCGGTCTCATCCCGATCCTTTTTATGCAAAGCTGGAAACGGATCTTTTGGAAAGCATCAACGCCCTTGGCATTGGCCCACAGGGCTTTGGCGGAAAAACCACCTGTCTGGGATTGGCAATTGAAGCTATGCCCACCCATGTAGCAGGTCTTCCTGTGGCAGTCAATGTCTCCTGCCATGCCACCCGGCGGGCTTCCGCTGCGCTGTAAGGAGGCTGACCATGGAACATAAGCTTACGATCCCCTGCACCGCCGCAGATCTGGCCGGATTTCACGCCGGCGATACCGTGCTGCTGTCCGGAATTGTTTATACCGCCCGAGATCAGGCTCACAAGCGGATGGCCGATGCGCTGGACGCAGGAGAGCCCCTTCCCTTCGATCTTCAGGGCAGTGCTATTTATTATGTAGGTCCCACACCGGAGCGACCGGGTCAGGTTATTGGCTCTGCTGGGCCTACCACTTCCGGCCGTATGGACGCCTTCTCTTCCCGGCTTCTGGATTTGGGTAACCTTGTCATGATCGGCAAAGGAAAACGCAGTGACGCAGTTAAGGAAGCTGTCGTGCGCAATGGCGCTGTGTATCTGGCCGCACTTGGCGGTGCAGGCGCACTGATGGCCCAATGCGTAATGGAGCTGGAGATCATCGCATGGCCAGATCTGGGCTGTGAGGCTGTCAGAAAGCTTCTGGTGGAAGATATGCCCCTGACCGTGGTTCTGGACCCCTACGGCGGAGATCTGTACGAAAGCGGTCCAAAAGCCTATCTGGACTCGACATTATAACAGGAAACAGGCAGCATATGCTGCCTGTTTTTATTTTGGAAATTCCTCCACATCCAGATCCCGATAGGGATATGCCCGCTGCCATCCATCCTGTGTTTTTCGAATGCTGCTGCGGTGAGCACTAAGCAGACGGACGATATCATATACATCAATCCAGATCTCCGAGTTGCACTCCTTTTGGCTTTCGTCAAATACCAGCTCCATCCCAAAATGCAGGTGGACAGTTTCGATATTGTTGACATTCTCCTTATCGGAATAGCCAGTCCTTCCCATAAATCCGATCAGGTCTCCTGCCTGCACCACATCGCCCTCCTGCAGTCCCTCAGCGAATGGATGGTCTTTTTGAAGATGCGCATAGTAGTAATACCGCTTATTGTCAAAGGAACGGATGCCGATACGCCAGCCGCCGTAGCGGTTCCAGCCCATGGCCTCTACCACACCTCCCTCTACCGCTACAATGGGAGTCCCGGCACTACCCATGAGATCATTTCCCAAGTGCTTGCGCTTAAACCCAAAGGATCGCCCTACTCCAAAATCCGCGCAGTGGCTGTACCCGTAGCCTGCCGCAATAGGAGAAAAGGCTTTCAGACCATAGGCAGATTTCCACTGCCCGTCCACTTCAATGGCATAGCTGCCAACCAATCCGCCCAGCGCAGCGGTATAGGCCTCGTGGTAATAGTCATAGTACCTTCCCAAATCACCTGCCAGCTCTTGGGGTGATTTCTCCCCTGCCAGATCTTTTGCTGCCTTTTTTACAGAGGAAAGGCCGCATTTTCCGCCTGTCCGGCAGGCTGCCAGCGCCAATGTATCGATCCAACTGATGTGTTTTTCCTGCTGGGATGTGGCAATATCCTGATCCAGTGCGTACTTCAACGATTCATAGGGCACACCGAAATCCACCCAACGAATGGTTTCCGCACGCACAGGCATGACCATCAACGCAATCACCAGCAAACAGAAAAAGATCCGCCGCTTCAATCCCATCACCTCTGATAATTAGGATGCGAAGCGGCAGATCCATCATACCCGCCAATTACTGGAGATCCCGCACAATATCCTTTGCAATGCGGTAAATGTCCTCCATAGTATTCAAAGAGGATATTTGATTCTTATAATAGCTGCTGTGAGAAACGCCCCTTAAGTACCAGATCAGATGCTTTCTTGCCTCCAAGCACGCAATATGCTCACCGTGATCCTGCTGGGACATTTCAAACTGCCGGACCGCAACAGCGATCCGCGCTTTCAGCGCCGGGCGTTCGGGAATGGGCTGGTTGTTCAGTGCAGCTTTCACCTGCTCAAAGACCCATGGGTCACCAAAGCTGGCCCGCCCAATCATGATTCCATCCGCACCGGTGCGCTTCAAGCACTTTATTGCAGTTTCCGGGCTGATAATATCGCCATTTGCAATGACCGGGATAGAAAGCTCACGCTTGACCTTTGTGATCATGTCCCAGTCCGCAACGCCGGAATAGAGCTGGCTTCGGGTTCTACCGTGGATGGTTATCATGGCCGCACCGTTATCTTCCATACGGTGGGCAAAATCCAGCACATTGATGCTGCCCTTATCCCAGCCAAGACGGCACTTGACCGTTACCGGTACGCGGACCGCCTTTGTTACCGCTGCTACGATCTGTCCCGCCAGCTCCGGTGTGCGCATCAGGCCGCAGCCATCACCGGAATTTGCGATCTTGGGCATGGGACAGCCCATGTTGATGTCCAAAAAATCACAACCGGATATTTCCAGCGCCAGCACAGCCGCCTCAGCCATGATGACTGGGTCGTTCCCGAATATCTGCGCACCGCAAAGACTTCCCGCATTTTTTCGAAGCAGCCCTGCTGATTTTTTATCTTTATACACCAGAGCTCTGGAGGAAACCATTTCTGTGACAGTAATACCAGCGCCCAGCTCTGCACAGATGGTGCGAAACGCCCGGTCTGTCACACCTGCCATAGGCCCCAGAACAATGGGATTGTTAACTTCCAGATTGCCGATACGCATTGTTTCTCTCTCTTTCAAGCCTTTATTACCGTACCATCATATCACATCTGCTGATCGCGTGCAAGTCAAAGCAGTCCGGTAACCAGCCACACAAGGCCTGTCAGTATTGCACCGGCGCAAGCCCAGACTGGACCATACAAATATAACTTTCGCCTTTTGCCGTCTCCCAGTGGCGCGCGGATCGCCTGCTGCGCTTCCTGCAACAGCGCTTCATCCGTTACGCCTTGGACATCCTCCCTCAGAATAAAGATCGCCTGCTCAAAAAGCCTGGGTTCCGGACTGTGGACCACAATCACCTGCTTGGATACACCTTTTACCATAGCATCGCCTCCTTTATGGAAATTCTGCCCAGAAGAAGGCGGCACTATTCCTCCATCACCGATCTGCGTTCCACTCAGAAATGAACTCGTCCAAATAAAGTCGCAAGAAATTATCTCTTCCCTCTGCAAGCTTCCGTGCAGTCGGGGTGTTCATTTTATCCTTCAGCAGCAAAAGCTTGTCGTAAAAATGGGCGATACTGCTGGCGGAATCCTTCCCCTCCGGGTCATAGATCGCTCTGCCGTGGCTCCCACCAAAGGCAAATGTTCTTGCAATACCGATGGCTCCCATGGCATCCAACCGGTCCGCATCCTGCACGCACTTCCCCTCAAGTGTATCCGGAGGCAGAGTATTTTGGCTGAATGACACCTGACGGATCATGTCTACAATGCTGTCAACTACCGTTTTCTCCAGTCCTTGAGAATCCAGAAATCTCCGCGACCGATTCTTTTCTGCGGCTGTATCCGGGGAAAGCTTGTGATCATCCACATCGTGGAGCAACGCTGCCAGACCAACCAGAAAAACATCCGCCCCCTCTTGTTCGGCGATATGGCAGGCAAGATCATAGACCCTCAGGGTATGGGCAAAATCGTGTCCGCTGTGATCGTTTTTAAAGAAATCACGGGCAAAGTTTTTTGCACTTTCGATTACTTCTGTTTTTGTCATCATTCCTGCTCCTTGGGACGCTTGTACCGGCCCTTCGGTTCCCATTCCGGCAGGGGCAGCCGCTGCATAGCCCCGAAAATCCGCTCCTTCAGATCCGGGTACGCACTGCTTAAGTCATACACCAGCTTCTTGATCTCCTCCCGTTTAGTGGATTTGTCCACAGGGCAGCGGTTCTCTACCACCGGAAGGGCCATGCGGGATGCAAAGTTATCCACCGTCTTTTCGTGAATGTACAGCATAGGGCGAATCTGGATCACACCTGTTCTGTCCAGATCCGTCACTGGCTGGAAACAGCTGATGCGCCCCTCATAGATCAGTGACATCAGAAAGGTTTCCACTGCATCGTCATAATGATGCCCCAACGCAATTTTATGAATGTTTCGTTCCAGAATCGCCTGATTCAACGCGCCGCGGCGCATCTTGGAGCACATGGAGCAGGGGTTTTTCTCTTTGCGATGGTCAAATATAATGGGTCCGATCTGCGTCTTTACAAGGGTGTAGGGCACATCAAGCTTGTCGCAGAAGTCTGCGATCCCGGAATAGTCCATTCCAAGGCCCATGTCAATGGTGATGGCCTCCAGATAAAAGTCCGAATACTGCCGCAATCCGGCCAGAATCTGCAGCAGAACCAAGGAATCCTTTCCGCCGGAAACACCCACAGCGATCCGGTCGCCTTTTCCGATCATATGATAGTCCTCTACGCATCGGCGCACAAGGCCCATTAGCTTTTGCATTGTAGGATTTCCTCCTGTTTTTATAAAAATTCGCGTATTAGAATCCGAGAGCATTTGTGAGAATATTAAAGCTTTTTGGAGTTCTTATAGGTTTTTACGAAATTCTCAAAAATACCGGTTGACATTTGATTTTTGGTGTGGTATAACAATCAAGCGATTTGAAGACATTGTACTTCATGTACATCCGTTTGTCAAAATATTTTACCTATTGGAGGAACGCATAATGTCCACTACTCTTTTGAAGAAGGAGACCCTGGAGCGCAAGTGGTATGTTATCGATGCTGCCGGCAAGCCCCTGGGCCGTACCGCTGTCACCGTTGCTAACCTGCTGCGGGGCAAGCACAAGGTCGATTTCACCCCCAACGTTGATTGCGGTGATTTCGTCATTGTCATCAACACCGACAAGGCTGTTCTCACCGGCCGCAAGCTGGATCAGAAGACCTACTACCGCGTATCCGGTTGGATCGGTGGTCTGAAGGAGACCAAGGCTCGCGTTATGATGGATAACCGTTCTGATTATGCCGTCGAGCTGGCTGTCAAGGGTATGCTGCCCAAGAACAGCATTGGCCGTAACGCCCTGACCCGTCTGCACCTGTACAAGGGCGCTGAGCACCCCCATGCCGCTCAGAAGCCGGAAGCCTGGACCCTGGACTAATTGGAGGTAACTTACTATGTACGAGAGCAAGAAGAAGTATTTTTACGGCACTGGCCGCCGCAAGTCCAGCGTAGCCCGGGTTCGCGTTTATGAGAACGGCACCGGCTCCATCACCATCAACGGCCGCGACATCAACGAGTATTTCGGTCTGGACACCCTGAAGCTGATCGTCAATCAGCCTCTGGTCACCACCGAGATGGTCGGCAAGGTTGACATTGTTGTCACTGTTGCAGGCGGCGGTGTTTCCGGTCAGGCCGGCGCTATCCGTCATGGCGTCTCCCGCGCCCTGCTGCTGCTGAACCCCGAGTTCCGCCCCACTATGAAGGCTGCTGGTTTCCTGACCCGCGACCCCAGAATGAAGGAAAGAAAGAAGTACGGTCTGAAGGCAGCCCGTCGCGCCCCCCAGTTCTCCAAGCGCTAAAGCTTATATTGCACTTATCCGAAAAGCCATCTCAAAAAGATGGCTTTTCTTTTATGCAAAAAAGTACCGCAGTGTATAACTGCGGTACTTTTAATTAAAGATCAACCTCTGTATCGGCCGCCGCGCTTCTTATTCACGCCGGCAACAATGATGATGATAAAGACAGCCGATGTCAGCAGAACTCCGCCGCCGGCACCAATAGCCAACCAGATCCACCAGGCCAGGCCGCCACCAGGATCCGTGATAGCTGTCTGTGGGATGACCTCTTCCCGCTCCGCCATGCAGTCAATGCAGCGGAATACCCGAATGCCGGTCTGATCCAAATTGGCTTCTACCTTCACATAGCCTGCATCCCAGTTGTGCTCTCCCTCGTTCAGCCTTGCACTGCACTCTGTGCAGGTCTTCCAGTGAGATGCGCTATTATGTTCCCACTCCCCGTCTTTATGAGTAATTTGTCGAACATAACCGCAATCGTTGCAGGTTTCGTCACAGTTGCCGTCATAGACATGGGGCTGGGCCTCTGTGGCTTCTCCGCACCGGGTGCCAGTACAGACCTTCCAGTGTCCGTTTTCATCGCTCTCATAAGTATCATCATACTTGTGGGTATGTCCCAATGCAGTGCTCATCACATACTTGCAAACCGTGCAGAGCTGATCGGTATACTCCCCTGCTTCCGCACCGGGTACATGCTCCGCTTCGTCACTTCTGGCCCCGCACACGCTGCAGAAATGCCAGTGTCCGGTCTCGTCGCTGGTCCACTCCTCGGCGAACTGATGGGTGATCTCCCTTTCGAAACCGCAGGTGTCGCAGGTGGTATCACAATCATGATCAAAGCTGTGACTGCCGGTTTCTCCTTTTCCGCAAATGGTACATTTATGGCTGTGACTCTCAGCACCGTCACTGGCCCATTCGCCGTATTTATGGCTGCAGGCAACCGTTATCGCAGTAGAAGCAGAAATCTTCTCTCCATTGATCTCGAACTTCAATATGATCCCGTTATCAGCAAACCAGGCGTCATTTTTCACTTTAAATGTCAGCTCCAGAAGGTCGCCGTTGATCTTTGTGCCGGACATAGAGTAGAAAATAATTCTGCCCTGGTCCAGCTTATAATCCACGACAACGCCGTTTACCTTGCTGGTTACACCTGTCCACTCCAAACCGCTGTCATAGGTCACCTCAACAGAACCCGCCGAGACTTGACCGACTCCGGAAACCTTCGCCACAACCTTCAGCTCCGAACCACGATATACTGTTTTGCTGGAAACAGAAAGGCTGGCTGATCCCGCAGCAGATACAGAAACAGCAAGAATGCAAATCAAAAGCACCGCCAGTATACTACTAATTATTTTTCTCTTCATACCTATCTCCCAATCTTTCGGTATCTGTTAGTTCAGCGGGTACTCCTCCGGGAAAAACACATGCCACAAAAGATAAATGCCGTCGTTTTCGTCTACAACTCCACTCTGGTCAAAATCTGCCCATGCATAGATGGGATACTCCTCCTGGAAGAACACATGCCACAAAAGGTATATGGCATCATTTTCATCCACCTTATTATTGCGGTCCAAATCTCCCTTGGGGTATGCAAGCTTAAAGGTCGCGGTATAGGTGGTATTGCCTGCGCAGGGAACGATTTCCTTGTCCCATCCGGCAAATTCATACTGACCCATGACATCATCGGGCTTTGTGGGCATCTCCGGAGGCGTCACTGTCTCACCAAGGGCATATTGCACCTTGCTCAGCACTGTTCCATCATAATTCAAAAATGTCACCGTGGGCTTTATGATCGTCACTGTAAAGGTCGTCGTGAAGCCTTTATGGGAAACTGTCAAGGTCTGGGTGCCCGGAATCATATTGTTAAACCCGGAGACCATTTCTTTCGTCATGGGTATGGTTTGATTGCCACCCACATCGTAAATCAGCTGTACCACGCCGCCAGTCACATCCAGCGCACCGCTGCCCTGCATATATTCCAGTTTTTGGGGTCTGGTCTGGACACTGATGCCCGTCAAGACCTTGGCCCTGACCGTCACAGAGAAAGTTGCCGTCTTGCCCTGATAAGAAACGGTGATCGTCTGCTCACCGGCAGCATTGCTGTTAAAGCCAGTCACGGTGTAATCTGTTACTTCTGTGCTGGAATTATCACTATACTTTGCAACGACCTTCAAGCCGGTTGTATCCAGCTTCTCGCCAGCAATGTAGCTGGTCTTATTGGGTGCGGCTGCAATGCCGATGCTCTCCAGCAATCTTGCGTTAACATTCACCTTAAAAGTTGCCGTCATACCCTGATAGGTAACGGTGATCGTCTGCTCACCGATAGCATTGCTGTTAAAGCCGGTCACGGTGTAATCTGTTACAGCAGTACTGGTGTTGTCACTGTAGTTTGCCATGACCTTCAAACCGGTTGTATCCAGCTTCTCGCCGACAATATAGCTGGTCTTATTGGGTGCGGCTGTAATGCTAATGCTCTCCAGAACTCTTTTTACAACAGAGATGGTAAAGGTTGCAGTCTTACCACCGCAGGTCACCGTGATAGTCTTTGTGCCTTCTGTAGTATTGTCAAACCCGCTGACCATCGAACGGGTGATGGCGCAGCTTCTGGACTGACCATTGCTGTATTTGATATAAATTGTTCCGCCGGTAAGATCCGGCAGGATGTCCAGACCGTTCAGCTCGTACTGCTTTCGAGTCGGCACAGATGTGATGGTAACCGAGCTGACCGTTACGCCGGCTACTTCCTGAGGCTTTGTCACAGGCTGGGGATCCATGATTACCGCCCATGCGGTATCACCATTTTGGATACAGATCCAGCTTCCATCCGACATCTTTGCCCATGTCCGGTCTGCGCCGGATTCCTTCTGTGTCTCGATGACCAGTATCTGATCACCCGGCTGTTTCTGACCACCGGTAAGCGCATAACCGGTACCTGGGCCTGTCCGGACATTCAAGTCTGTAGCCGTGACCTGATACCATGTGCCCACCGGGGCAATCACAGAATTATAATTGGTATCGCTCAGAGGGATCCAGCCATCTGCACAGTAGCCCCAGGCTGTTCCGTCTTTTGCGGTCAAAATCTTCGTAAGGTGCAGCTGCTCGTTCAATGTGGTTCTGCGAACCTCGCTGTAAAACTTTCCGGGACCTTCGTACAGAACATTGGGCCACCACTGGGGAACAATCACCTTCACATCCACAGAGGTAGAGGTATCGTTATCAATGGTTACTGTTTCGCCTGCAGCATTCTTCCAGTGGGCGTATAGAACTTGTCCATTGGTCAGGACACTGGTGAGGTTTTCCACCTTTACGCCGCCGGAGGGCTGTGTGTACCAACCATCCAGAATCAGGTCATTCCCCTGAGAATCCTTGGGAGCTGCCTTTACTTCTGCCCGAATGGGGCAAATCTCCATAGCATAAAAGGTCTGATAGGAATAGCGGATCGTGCCGCCATTGCCGTCCAATAAGACATAGCGAAAATCATCTGGCCACTGGCTTATATCGTCCGCATAGCTGCCGTTGAGATAAACATCCACCTCTATCATACGGCGGCGAATATGCCCCAGAGAAATATTGTTACTGGATTTGGACCACAGACCAAAGGCATATACAAGAAAATCGCCCTGATCACGGTTGGCAATGGCGCTGCGGAAATTACCCTCCGGATCATATGATTCCAGCATCCAGCCTTCTCCACAGTTATATGTAAAAGATACCAGCGCATCAAACTGATTCTGGGTAAAGGTAAGGCCATGCTTGTCCGCAAACCAGTTGACCTTGTTCTCAAAATAGGTCAGGAAATTGCGCATCAGCTCTGTAGCGTGCTCATTGGAAATAGGATTATCCTTCGTATAGGCTGTGCAAGGATTATTGGGATAACCAGGGGCATTGGGATCGCAAACATCGCAACGGGTACCGTAACCCACGCTGCGCTGAGTATTATCCTTAACACAAGCACCGGAGAAGCCCTCAAATGCCTTCAGCAATTCTATAAGGTCGTCCGATGTGCGCAAATTGGACTGTGCATACACCTGCATCGTGCCCGATGCCACTGTGCTTATCAGCATAAATGCCACAAGCAATATGCACAAGAGTCGTTTCCTCATGTAGTTGCCCCTCCCGGAATATGTATCGTCAATATTATAACAGAAGAGTTCCTTCATTGCAAGGGGATTTTCAAATATATTACAATATTGTTACCGCTTTTTGCCATTAAATGTTTCTGTTTCTTTCGTATTTTCCACTTTTTGTCAAGTATTTGCCGGAATTTGTCCGATAAACATAACATCTTTGGTAATTTTTTCCGCATTCAGAAACCATTTGCTTTCTCCCGTCCGGTATGATAGACTAAATAAAAGCCAAAGAAAGGAGAACACAGGATTGAATGACGCAAAAGCTTTGATCGCCATGAGCGGCGGTGTAGACAGTTCTGTTGCCGCCTATCTGACCCTGCAGGCGGGATATCCCTGCATGGGTGTTACCATGCGGCTGTATGACAGTGGCGAAAACGAAAGCGCCTGCTGTTCTCTGGAGCAGGTAGAAGACGCCCGCAGCGTTGCCCACCGGCTTGGTATGCCCTTTTATGTATTCAACTTTACCGGAGACTTTCACGAAAAGGTCATTGAGAAGTTTATCCGCAGCTATGAGTGCGGCTCTACACCAAATCCGTGCATCGACTGCAACCGGTATTTAAAGTTTGAGCAGTTGCTTCAGCGGGCAGTTACCCTTGGCTGCGAGTATATCGTCACAGGACACTATGCCCAGATCGCGCAGGATCCGGATTCCGGCCGCTTTCTGCTGAAGAAGGCGGCAGATCAGGCAAAGGATCAAACCTATTTCCTGTACACTCTGAATCAGCACCAGCTTTCCCACACGCTGTTTCCTCTTGGCGCGCTGAACAAACAGCAGGTGCGCAAAATCGCACAGGAACAAGGCTTTCTCAATGCCAGAAAACGGGATTCTCAGGATATTTGCTTCGTTCCGGACGGTGATTATCTTTCCTTTATGGAACGCTACACCGGAAAGCAGTATCCTTCGGGTGCATTTTTGGATCTGCAGGGCAATGTAGTAGGAATGCATCAGGGTACTGCAGGCTATACCTTGGGTCAGCGGAAAGGTCTGGGCCTTGCCATGGGTTATCCTGTATATGTCTGCGCCAAGGATATGGCTAAGAATACCGTCACCGTCGGGCCTAACGAAGCGCTGTTCCATAAGAACCTGCTTGCCAACGACTGGAACTGGATCTCCTTTGAGAGCTTAACCGAGCCTATCCGCGTCATGGCAAAAGCCCGTTCCCGTATGACGGAACAGCCTGCCACCGTGTATCCGGAAGCAAACGGTTTTGCCCGGGTAGAATTCGACGAACCCCAACGAGCCATCACTCCCGGACAGGCTGTGGTGCTATATAACGGCGATATTGTTGTCGGCGGCGGCACCATCACAGAGGTTCTTTGATTCAACTAAAAATAAGCAGCGTGCTGTTCCGCAAGAAACCGCACGCTGTTCTTATATTTTTACATTGGGAAAATACTCTTTTACAAAATCTACATTCTCCACCTGAAAGCGCCTTCCGTTTAGATGTTCCAGCGCACCAGCATCGGTAGTAAACGCAAAGGTCAACTGATACGAATAGAGGGCCTGATAATTGCGGTCAAACCGCTTGTCCAGCTTTCCGTATTTTCCATCCCCCAGCAAGGGGTGGCCCGCATGGGCAAACTGGGCGCGGATCTGGTGGGTCCGTCCGGTGATCAGTTCACACTCCACCAGCGACAAGCCATTGGCAGATGCCAGCACCTTGTAATTGGTCTGGCAGGATTTTGCGCCGGTCTGGGGTGTATCTGTAACAAAAACCCGATTTTTCTTCGCATCCTTGAAAAGATACCCCTTCAGGCTCCCCTCTCTGGGCTTGGGGCTGCCCTCCACAATAGCCAGATACCGCTTGTCCAGTTCCCGGTCCTTGATCTTCTGGTTCATCACCCGAAGTGCCTCCGCAGTCTTGGCTGCAATGACGATACCGCCGGTATTGCGGTCGATCCGGTTGCACAGCGCAGGTGTAAACGCATTTTCCTCCCGTGGCCGCCATTCACGCTTCTGGTATAGATAAGACTGAATATGATCGATCAAAGTCCTTCCGTATTCCGCGCCGTCATGGGGATGCACCGCAAGCCCCGGCCGCTTGTCCACCAGCAGGATCTGATCGTCTTCATACACGATATTCAGCTTCGGCGCTGCCACCGTAAGATATGCATTATCCTCTCTGGGCTTGTCAAAAAACTCATCATTGATATAAAGTTCCAGCACATCACCTGGCTGCAAACGAGTATCTCGCTGGGCACGGCCGCCGTTGCATTTGATCCGCTTCAGGCGGATATACTTCTGAGCAAGAGATGCCGGCAGCAGGGGTACGGCCTTGGCAAGAAAACGATCCAGCCGCTGACCGGCATCGTTGGGGCCTATGGTGAATTCTTTCATAGCTGCTGCCCCATCTTATCATCAAAGTGTTGATTGATCTGCTCTGTAAACTCCAATGCAGCGTTATAACCCATTTTCCGCTGGCGGTTGTTCATGGCAGCCACCTCAAGAATCACCGCCAGATTACGGCCTGGCGTGATGGGAATGGTATTCATAGGGATCTTGACTCCAAGGATATCCATAAACTGCTCCTCCAGACCCAGACGGTCATAGACCTCCTGATTCTTCCAGGGAACAATATTTACAATCAGATTCACTTCATTTTCCGCCTTGACCGCGCCCATACCGAACAGTTTTGCCACATTGATGATGCCGATGCCACGCAGCTCTATATAGTTACGGATCAAAGACGGTGCTGTGCCCACCAGAGAGCTGGTGGAGATTTTGCGGATCTCTACTGCGTCATCCGCGATCAGCCGGTGTCCGCGCTTCAGAAGCTCTACAGCAGCCTCGCTTTTACCGATACCGCTGTCACCGATCAGAAGCAGGCCCTCACCGTAGACCTCCACAAGAACGCCATGGCGGGTAATACGGGGTGCCAGTGCATCTTTCAAATAACTGATGATCGCCGATACGATCGTACTGGTGGCCTCCTGAGAGCGCAGCAATGTCACATCGTGCTTTTTCGCCATCTCCAGACACTGCCGGTCCGGCTCGATATTGCGGGCAATCAAAAGCGCAGGAAATTTATAGGAGAACAGCCGGTCAAAGATCATGGCGCGCTCCGCCTCTGTCAGCTTCGCCAGATAGCTCATTTCTACATTGCCCATGACCTGCAAACGCATAGGCTCAAAATGGTCAAAATACCCTGCAAGCTGCAAACCCGGACGGGCCACATCCTCCACCGTAAGGCGAATCGCATCATAATCCGAAGCAGCAAAGGTAACCTCAAGCCGGAATTCTTCCACCAACTGCTTCAGCGGCACACTGTATAGATCCATTGCAGCCACTCCCCTTTCTTTTTACCGTCATTATACCTTCTGCAAGAGAGAATAGCAACAAATTTTTAAAAAAACGAAAAAAACCGAAAAAAAGGCTTGCATTTTTCGGCAAACTTTGGTATCATATGTAAGCGCCTGCAAATGGGCGATATTTTGATGAAACATTACATGGACAGGAGGTGCAGTGAATGGCGAAGTGTGATTTTTGTGGCAAGGGCGTTACCTTTGGTATTAAGGTTTCCCACTCCCACAGACGCTCCAATCGTACTTGGAAGCCCAATGTAAAGCGGGTCAAGGCGGTTGTCAACGGGACTCCGTGCCATGTGTACGCTTGTACCAGATGCCTCCGTTCTAACAAGGTCGAGCGGGCTGTCTGATAATTCCTGCCACCAATAACGCCACCATTCTGGTGGCGTTTTTTGTTGCCAAAAACGCGGACAACCTAAGGCTGTCCGCGTTTATTCTTTATTTGTTCAGCTCTCTGTGGATCAGATGGACTTTCTTCTCTGTTCCCTTGCACAGCCGGATAATATTGCCCCTGTGCATAAAAACAGCCAAAAGGCCAATAAAAATACCGCCAGCCATTATAATGGGATTATTATAATGCAGTACGCCAAAGCCAATGGCAAACACTGTCGCCGCCAAAACCGACCCCAGGGAAACATACCGCGTGATGGCAAAGGTCACTATGAATACGATCAGGATCGCCACCGCGATCCGCCAATCCACTGCCAGCGCCACGCCAAGGCCGCACAAAATTCCTTTGCCACCCCGGAAACCCAAAAGCGCAGGAAAATCATGGCCCAGAGAAACCGCCACAGCACCCAGCATCAGTCCCTCCCGATAGTAACCGTAAGACGCCAGCATAAGACCTGCCCCGTGGCAGGCAATGATCGTCTTGATAATATCCACAAAAGCCACCACAAGCGTGCTCCAGCCGCCGTAGCTTCGGAAAAAGTTTGTAAGGCCCGCGTTGCCGCTGCCATGCTTGCGCACATCGTCATCGGCGATCAAAGCAGAAATGCACACAGAACCGTTCAGATTGCCCAGAAGATAGGCACTGACGGCACCGATTAAAACAGCATACCACATAGTTTATTCCTCCTTTTCGCCCTTCTGGCGGATGGTAATGCGGATTGGTGTACCCTCCAAACCAAAAACCTCACGGATCTGATTCTCCAGATAGCGCTGATAGGAGAAGTGGAACAATCTGGCATCATTGCAGAAAATCACAAAATGAGGCGGCTTTGTGCTGGCCTGGGTCATATAATAGATTTTCAGGCGCCGACCCTTGTCAGAGGGCGGCTGTACACGGGCTGTAGCATCCGCAAGGACACTGTTCAGTGCACCGGTGGTAATCCGGCTGGTATTCTGGGCATGCACATCCTGAATGACCTGATAGAGCCTGTCCACCCGCTGACCCGTCAGCGCGGACAAAAATACCACAGGTGCATAGAGCATATAGCTAAGTCCGTTGCGGACATCTGCTTCCTTATCCCGCATGGTATTGGTTTCCTTGTCCTCTACTGCATCCCATTTATTGACCACAATAATGGCAGCCTTGCCCGCCTCGTGGACAAGCCCCGCGATCTTGGTATCCTGCTCCGTCACGCCCTCGTTGGCATCGATCAGGATCAGGCAGACATCCGCACGCTCAATAGCGCTGATGGTGCGCATATTGGAGTACTTTTCGATCAGATCGTCCACCTTGCTCTTGCGCCGCATACCGGCAGTATCAATGAAGCAGTATCTTCCGGTTTCATTCTCAAAATAAGAGTCGATGGCGTCCCGGGTAGTGCCTGCAACATTGGAGACAATGACCCGCTCCTCACCCAGAATCCGGTTGAGCAGACTGGATTTGCCTACATTGGGTTTGCCAACAATGGCAACCTTGATCACATCGTCTTCTTCCTCGTTAGATCCATCGTCGGGTATGTTTTCCAACACCCAGTCCAGCAGATCGCCGGTACCGTGACCATGGACGGCAGAGGTCTCAAACAGATCCCCGATGCCGAGAGAATAAAATTCATAAACATCCGGATTTACCAATCCGATAGAATCGCACTTGTTCACCGCAAGGGCCACAGGCTTTCTGCTCTTGCGCAGCATAGTAGCCACATCCTGATCCGCGGCGGTCACACCGCTGCGAACATCCACCACCATGATGATTGCATCTGCCAGTTCGATGCCGATCTCCGCCTGGCGGCGCATGAATTTCAGCATATCGCTGTCAGTACCGGGCTCAATACCGCCTGTGTCTACCAGAGAAAAATGGCGGTTGCACCACTCACAGTCGCCGTAGATCCGGTCGCGGGTAACACCCGGAGTATCTTCGACGATGGAGGTTCGCTGTCCGGTCAGCTTATTAAACAGCATGGATTTGCCCACATTGGGTCTGCCAACTATAGCAACCAAAGGCTTTGCCATGGTATCACGTCCTTTCCGAGGAAATGCTTTTTCTTATTATGACACAAAAGCGTTGTCAAATCAACGCCCTTTTGCCAGTTCATGTAAGTTTAACATATTGACAAAGGAAAAAGAGGAAGGCGGAAGCCTTCCTCTTACATTTCCTGCCTTAGTCAGCCTTGGCGGCCAGGACCTGACGGCCATTGTAGGCACCGCAAGCCTTGCAAGCTCTGTGGGGCATTACGGGCTCACCGCACTTGGGACAAACGGACACGCTGGGAGCAGACAGCTTCCAGTTGCCGCCACGGCGCTTATCGCGACGGGCTTTGGACACTTTACACTTAGGGACAGCCATGGATGACACCTCCTTGGTCAAACTGCTTTTCAAACAGCATTCATTATGGATTTACTTCTTGAGAAGCTGCTTTAAAGCAGCAAAACGGGGATCCAGCTCCTTCTGGCAATTGCAAGGTCCATCATTCAGGTTCTTGCCGCAACGGCAGCAGAGTCCCTTACAGTCCGGCTTGCACAGCAGCTTGGAATCCAGATTCAGAACAAAAACTGTCCGGATAATGTCTTCCAAGTCGGCGCTGTCTCCCTCCAGAGGGAATACCCACTCATCTTCGTTCTCTTCATTGGTCAGCTCAGTCACCAGCACCACATCAATGGGAAATTCCACATATGCATCAAAGTCTGATGCGCAGCGGTCACAGACGCCATGAATGGTGGTGTGGACAGATCCGTTCATTACCAATACTCCGGCAGTATTTCGCACTGTGCCGGAGGCTTCCACCGGCTCTGTTACCGGAAAGCTCTCACCATATTGAAGATCACTCAGGTCCACACTGGCAGAAAAGGAAACGGATGCACCGGGACAGTCTATAATCTTTGACAAGTCCAGAAGCATATTTTCCCCTCCCCGCAGTCATGCTTAGATATTATAATGTGTTTTCCCCCATTTGTCAAACATTATTTTTCATATTTCCTGACAAAAGGATGGTTTTTCCAACGTCTGTATAGGCCTCTTCCAATTTCAGCAGAAAGCCGCATACTTTTACAGTTTTGTCTCCCAGGGCTTGATCTGACTCGCCTTTTCATAAAGCCGCAGATAGCTCTCATAGCGGGTCTTTTCGATCTGTCCTGCCTCTACCGCCTGAACCACGGCACACCCCGGCTCTGCCCGATGGGAGCAATCGTGAAACTGGCAGGACCCAATATGGCGCTGAAAGTCCGGAAAGGCGTACTGAAGATTCTCCTTAAGAATGATCTCCATCTGATCTGTGTCAAAGGACGAAAAACCCGGTGTATCTGCAACAAAAGTATCCTCTCCCAAAGCATACAGCTCCACATGGCGGGTGGTGTGTCTGCCCCGTCCTAGCTTTTCGGACACCTCACCAGTAGGTAGCGCCAGGCTGGGACACAGGCGGTTGAGCATACTGCTTTTACCCACACCGGAATTTCCGGTAAAGGCGGTCAGCTTTCCACGAATCAGTTCCCAGAGGGCATCTGCCCCCTCACCTGTCTGGGCGCTGGCACAGATCACAGGGAAACCTGCATGGGTATAGATCCTTGCCAGATCCACAGCAGGATCCAGATCGCATTTATTGATGCACAGATAAACCGGCACCTCCTGATCTCCCGCAATAGCCGCCACACGATCGATCAAAAAAGGCTCTGTCACCGGATTTACATTGGAGGCAAACACCACCAGTGCATCGATATTTGCCACGGCAGGCCGGACAAAATGGTTCTTTCGGGGAAGGATGCGTTCCACCATTCCTTTGCCCCGCTCCTGTGTGATTTCCACCATGTCGCCGGTCAGTGGACTGTTTCCCTCCCGGCGCAGAATTCCTCTGGCTCTGCAGGAGATCAGCCCCTGAGGGGTCTGCACGTCATAGAATCCACTGATAGACCGCAGGATGCGGCCAGTTTGTTTCTCACTCATCAAAATCCACTTCTATAGGCCAGGGATCTCCGTCATCGATCCTTGCCTCAAATTCCATAACTCCCTTGCCCTTTAGCTCCACTTCGGTGCTGACAGTGCCTGCAGGGATCTCCCGCTCCTCCACCAGCTCTCCATCCAGCCAGATGGTCAGGGTGTAGGTCTCCTCCAGTTCTCCGGGCAGTTCAATGTTAACAACCTTGTATACAAGCTCCGGATCTACCGTAGGCAAGGTGGGATCAGTGGGCTTTGTAGGCTGGTCCTTGGGTCCAAGAGATATCTCCAACGTGATCAACGTGGTTACATCCACCTCTGTCTGGGGCTCAATGGACTGACTTACAACTCTGTCCTTATCCAGTGTGCTTTCTACGGGAACATATTCAATATTATAAAATCCGTTGCCATTCAGGATGGAGGTAGCTGTCTCCACACCAAGGCCCTTGACATTAGGCACTTTCTCCGTTTGTATCTCAGGGCCGGAACTGACCCAGATCTCAATAAGCTTATCACTGTTAAGCTCCTCGCCCTCCATGGGGTCTGTCCGAATCACCAGTCCTGCGGCAGTCTTGCTGTTTTCATAGGTGATCTTGATCTGGCTCTCCTTTATACCCTGGGTGTCGATCAGGAAGCTCTTCGCTGCAGCCTCCTCCATATTGATCAGGTTCTCCATAACCTTCACCTGAGGTGCAGGGCCAAGACTTACATAAACCGTAACTGTGCCGCCCTTGGCGATCTGGGCATTTGCCCTGGGGTTCTGGTCATAAACCTGACCTTTGTCATAGATGTCGTTGTAGTTCTTTTCGCCAATACGGATGCTGACATCTGTAAACTGGGCCCACTCCTCGGCAGTTTTGCCTAGCAGATCCGGAACGTGGACGATCTCACCCTGACTACCGTTCATAAAGGCCGCCACAAAAATACCAATGGCAACCACAGCAACCAACGCACAAATGATCACCGCAACGGCAGCCAGCTTTCCTCCCCGGTCATCATCTTCCACGATGACCTCTTCTCTGCGCTTTTTGGCAGAGCGGGTACGGTCAGGCCTTCTGTCGGAAGTAGGAGGAGCTTTGCGCTTTTCCGGTTCTGCTTTGGCTGCAACACGCTCTGCAGTGGTCTTTGGCAAAGCCATAGTCTCCCTTTCAGTGCGAGGAGTGCTGGACATTCTCGTGGCAGCATCCATATCTGTGTCCGGGTTATTATAGTCAAACAGAATGGTGGGGTCTTTGCGGAATTCATCCATATCCGCCAGCATAGCTGTGGCGGTAGCATAGCGGCTTGCAGGGCTTTGCGCCATGGCTTTCATGATGATCTGCTCCAGACCGCCGGGAATGTTGGGATTCAGGCTGGAAGGCATGGCAGCCTTTCCGTTGATATGCTGGATCGCCACCGACACCGGAGACTCTCCATCATAAGGGGGTCTGCCAGTCATCATTTCATACATGACAACACCCAACGAATAAATATCGCTTCGATTGTCCACTCTGCCGCCCTTTGCCTGCTCCGGAGATATATAGTGAACAGAGCCAAGGGCCTCCTTGGTCAGGGTATTGCTCTTGGACATGACCCGGGCGATTCCAAAGTCGGCCACCTTTACGGAGCCGTTTTTCAGAACCATCACATTATGGGGCTTAATGTCCCGGTGGATGATGCCACGGCTGTGGGCATGATCCAGCGCTTTTCCAATCTGAATTGCGAAATGCAGGGTCTCTTTCCAGTTCAGGACACCCTTTTTCTCCATATACTGCTTCAGCGTAATGCCGTCGATCAGCTCCATTACGATATAATCCGCGTCATCCGATGTGGAAACATCATAAACTGATACAATATTGGGATGCGACAGCATGGCAACAGCCTGACTCTCCGCATGAAAGCGGCGGCGGAACTCTTCATCCTGAGAATAATCATCTCTAAGGATCTTGATCGCCACCAGACGGTTCAGCCGGTGGCAGCGGGCTTTATACACCACCGCCATACCGCCGGTACCAATGACTTCCAATATTTCATACCGGTTGTCGAGCAGCCGGCCAATGAATCTATCCATATCCATAAAAGAATCTCCTCTCACCGCAGCCGTCAGACCTGCACCAGAATACTGGTTACATTATCCGGCGCGCCGCGGTTCTTGGCTATATCCAGCAAACGCTGGCAGCAATACTGTTTGTTTACACCGTGAACGACCTCAAACAAGATCTCCTGATCGTCCATGATATTGGAAAGGCCGTCGCTGCAAAGCAGCAGACAGTCTCCCCGCTCTACATCCAAATGGAAAATATCGCACTGGACCACCGGTTCTGTACCGATGGCACGGGTGATATAATTCTTTCCGGGGTAAGTACGAGCCTGCTCCGGCGTCAGCTCGCCCCGCTCAACCATCATCTGCACCAGAGAATGGTCTATCGTCAGGCGGCGGATGCCGTCCCGGTTGACCCGGTATGCCCGGCTGTCTCCCACATTGACAACGGTAGCACCGCGGCCATGGATCAGCACAGCCACCAGGGTGGTACCCATTCCGTTAAACTCTTCAAACTGCTGTGCTTGATCAAAAACTGTAAAATTCGCCAGTTTTACGGCGCCTTGCAACATTTGATCCAGTTTTTCCGCATCCATTCCGGAGGACCACACTCTGCGAACCTCTTCAACAAATACCTCCGTTGCCAATGTGCTTGCCACATTTCCGGATCTGGCTCCACCCATGCCGTCGCAAAGGACACACAGGATGCTATTGCGGTCTAACTGCTCGATCTGGAACGCGTCCTGATTCTGACTGCGGACACATCCCGGGTCGGTTAATCCCCAACTTTGCATTTTGGATCCACTCCCTTCCTCCGAAATAAATAATGATATGCGTTAGTTTTTCTCTTTGTTGTATTTTCTTCTCAGCTGTCCGCAGGAAGCATCAATATCGCCACCCAGCGTTCTGCGGACTGTGGCAGGGATCCCCCCGTCTGTCAGACACTTCTGGAAGCGAGCCACCGTTTCCTTGCTGCTGGGTTTCAGGGGGCTTTCTTCCACATGATTTAGCGGAATCAAATTAAAATGGGCAGGCAGACCCTTCATCCTGCGCAGAAGTTCCCGCGCATTCTCCACAGAGTCGTTTATGCCGTCGATCATGGCATATTCAAACGAAATCCGACGCCCTGTTGCTTCATAATATCTGCGGCAGGCACCAATCAGCTCTTCCGTGGGATAAGCCCTGTTTACCGGCATAATGGCATCCCGGATCTGATCATTGGGCGCGTGCAGGGAAACAGAAAGGGTTAGCTGCAGTTTTTCCTGTGCCAGCGCATCGATCTTCGGCACAAGGCCACAAGTAGAAAGGCTGATATGCCGCATAGAAATGTTCATCCCGTCTTCGCTGTTGACAAGCTCCAGAAAGCGCAGCACATTTTCATAGTTATCCAGCGGCTCTCCAATGCCCATCAGCACGATATGGGAGACCGGCAGACCCGAATCCACCTGAGTGAACAGCACCTGATCCAGCATTTCAAAGGGTTCCAGCTTCCGGATCAGGCCGCCCAATGTAGATGCGCAGAATGCGCATCCCATCCGGCATCCCACCTCTGTGGAAATGCAGACCGTATTTCCATAATGATAACGCATCAGCACCGTTTCCACACAGTTGCCATCGGACAGCTGCCAGAGGTACTTGATGGTACCATCCTTTTGGGATTCCTGTCTGCGCACCACCTGAGGCGGGCAAATGGGAAACTGCTCCGCAAGGCTATCCCGGAGCGCTTTTGGCAGGTTGGTCATCTCCTCATAGCTGCGGACACCCTTATGCAGCCATGTGTAGACCTGCTTTGCCCGAAAGGCCGGCTGTCCCATTTCCTTTAAAACAGCGCCAAGCTCCGGCAATGTCATGGATTTCAGATTCTTGCTCATGCTTTCCTCCGCAGGCGGCAGATGAAGAAGCCGTCTGTGTCATACTCTCCCGGCACAAGGGTCAGCATGCCGGTCTTGTTTTCCGGGAACGGATGGGGAAGCTGCAATGCTTCCGTATGGAATTCCGGATGATGCTCCAGAAATTTCTCCACAACGCCCTCATTTTCCGCCCGAACCAATGTACAGGTGGAATACAGCAGCGTTCCGCCCGGCTTTACATAGCGGGCCTGCTGACTCAGGATCTGCAGCTGAAGCTCAGGAAGCTGCTGCATTCCCTTGGGATCTTTATAGCGAATGTCCGGTTTTTTCCGGATAATCCCGTAACCGGAGCAGGGAACGTCCGCGATCACAGCGTCCATTTTCTCCAGCCATGCAGGATTCTCCTGAGAAGCATCCTGCTGGTAAACTTTTATATTTCCAATCCCAAGACGATCCGCGCCATTTTGAATCAGCACCGTCTTATGGGCGTGGATATCACAGGAATGTATCGTGCCCTGCCCTTTCAGAGCAAAGGCAGCGGCAAAACTCTTACCGCCGGGTGCTGCGCAGCAATCTAAAATCTGCACATTCTCCCCTTCCGGAAGCCGAGCGCAGAAAACGCTGAGCTTTGCGGCAGGATCTTGTACATAAAACAGTCCGTCTTGAAAGCTTTGCAGCTTTTCCAGATTGCCGGTGCTGCCCAGAATCAGGCAATCCGGCATCCAGCTGTGTTTTTCCGCCTCAATGCCCTCAGCAGAAAGCATTTGCAGCAGCGCATCTGTATTCGTGCGTAGGGTATTGACCTGCACCACTGTCTGAGGGGCCATATTATTGGCAGCAAGCATAGCTTCCAGCCTGTGGCTGCCTACATAGCTGCCAAGAAGATCGATTAGGACCTGCGGATGGCTGTACCGCTCCTGCAAAGTCCGGGGCGGACGCAGGCTGCCTTTGTTCTGGGAAGCCTTTCGCAGCACCGCATTGACAAGACCGGATGCCCACCGCTGACCGGGACAGTATTTCTTCGCCTGAGCCACCGCTTCATTGACAGCGGCAGAGGCAGGGATTTTGTCGAGAAAACAGATCTGATACAGACCCAGATGCAGTATATCCCGCACCACAGGGTGCAGATCCTTTACCTTTCCCGTCAGAAGCTGCTGCAAAGTAAAGTCAAGCCAATATCGGTTTTGCAGAACACCATAGCAAAGTCTTGCCGCCAGGGCCGCATCCCGCCGGTCAAGCCGGTCCCGGAGGATATATTCTTTCAAAGCACCGTTTGCCCATGCTCCCTGCTTGCGGCAGGAAATGAGCACATCCAGCGCAGTTTTTCTGCCATCCATCTTAAACCTCCAGCGGATGGCCGCGGAAGTAATCGCATGCAGCCATGCGCTTTCCGCCCTCTGCCTGCAAGCTGCGGATCTCAATCGCGCCCTCACCGCAGGCGATCTTCAGGCCCGTCTTGGTAAGGCCAAGGATCTGACCGGGATAGCCGCTGCCTTCTGTAACGGCTGTTGCGTGTACTTTAAACTTTTGTCCATTCAGCTCCATGGTCGCCACAGGCCAGGGATGCAGCCCTCTGACCTGATTGTGTATCTGATTGGCAGTTTTGTTCCAATCAATGGGACACATGGACTTGTCCAGCATGGGCGCATAGGTGGCGAGGCTGTGATCCTGAGGGACCCCCTCTACCCCGCCCTTGCTCAGCCGGTCCATGGTTTTGCTCAAAAGCTCTGCACCCAGCGCTGCCAGACGGTCCAGCAGCTCTCCGGCGGTTTCATCCGGACCAATGGGTGTTTTTGCAGTATCGATCATGTCGCCGGCATCCATCTCCCGGCACAGATACATCGCCGTAACGCCGGTCTCCTCCAGTCCGTCCAGCACCGCCCACTGATAAGGCGCAGAGCCGCGGTAGGACGGGAGCAAGCTGGCATGGATATTGATGCACCCCTTAGACGGAATGTCCAACACCGACTGGGGCAGGATCCTGCCGTAGGCCACCACCGCGATCACATCAGGCTGCAGGTCTTTCAAAGTCTGCACCGTTTCCGCGTCCCGGAAGTTTTCCGGCTGGTACACCGGCAGATCATATTTCAGCGCCACTTCCTTTACAGGAGAGAACGCCAGCTTCATGCCTCTGTTTTTGGGTCTGTCGGGCTGGGTATACACTGCGGCCACATCGAATCCGTCTGCCATCAGCTTTTCCAGACAGGTTGCGGCAATATCCGGCGTTCCCATAAACACGATCTTCATGTAATTTCCTCGCAATCGATTATTCGTCAGCAGCCAATTCTTCCTCGGTCAGGAACCGCTCCATGACCTGGGTATAAAGAATGCCGTCCAGATGGTCCAGCTCGTGACAGAAGCAGCGACCGATCAGTTCCTCGCCCTCTGCCTCAAACCAGTCGCCGAACCGGTCCTGCGCCCGAACCTTAGCATAATAAGGCCGCTTTACCAGACCGTACCTGCCCGGAACGCTCAGGCAGCCCTCAGGGCCCACCTGTTCCCCATCGGTTTCCACGAGCTCCGGATTGATCAGCTCCAGCATTTCTTCACCGGTGTCCACAATCACAACCCTGCGCAGAATGCCCACTTGAGGAGCCGCAAGGCCCACGCCGTTGGCTTCCAGCAATGTGTCTTTCATATCATCCAGCAGCTTGTGCAGCCGGCTGTCAAAGGACCGGACCGGCTTGCACACCTTATGCAAAGCAGGCTCTTTGTCCGTCAAAATGTTTCTGATACCCATAGATTTCCCTTTCTTTATTCCTCGATCCCATTTACATCTACAAAAGCCGATACGCCACGGTTGGCACTGTCCAGCATAAACTGCCGCAGCAGGTGGGCAAGCAGTGCCCGCAGCGTCTTGCTCATATGGCAGCGCAGGGTCAGCCGGTAGCGGAAATTATAATTGATCTTCGGCACAGCACAGGGTGCCGGGCCAAGCACCTGACAGGTTTCCTTTTCATAGGCAGGCTGCTTCAAGCAGGCATTCAGGCTGGCCGCGAATTTGGCAGCGCCCCGAAGAACCTGCGCTTCATCCTGACCTAAGAAGGTAACTGCCGCCAGATCTCCAAAGGGTGGAAGCATCTGCCCTCTTCTCAGGTTCTCTTCCAATGCGTAGAAAGCATCATAATCCTGCTTTGCCGCAAGGGTGATCACCGGATGCTCCGGCATCATAGTCTGGATCACTGCAGAGCCGGGGGTTTCTCCCCGTCCTGCTCTACCCACTACCTGGGTCAGCATATTAAATGTGGTCTCCGCCGCCCGATAAGAGCCGGAATAGAGCCCCAGATCCGCATCCAGCACACCTACCAGTGTAACACACGGAAGATTCAGTCCCTTGGCAACCATCTGGGTGCCAATGAGCACCGGCACATTATCTTTTGTGAAATCCGCAAGGATCTTTTCGTGGGTATTGACGGCATTGACCGTATCGGTATCCATACGGGATACCTGCATATCCGGAAACACCTCCAGAAGCTCCTGCTGGACCTTCTGCGTTCCGGTGCCGATCCGTTTTACCGGACCGCCGCAAACAGGGCATCTTGCCGGAACGGGCTGAGAAAACCCGCAATAATGGCACATCAGCCGCTCATTGGCAGAGTGATAGGTAAGCCTTGTGCTGCAGCGGGGGCATTCCGGTGTCTCCCGACAGTCCACACAAACCAGCGCCCGGCTGTTGCCCCGACGGTTAAGAAACAGGATCGTCTGCTTCCGGTCTATCCGGGTCTGACCGATCAGATCCAGCAAATAATCGCTCAGAGACAGGTCATTTCCCGCCTTCAGTTCCTCCCGCATATCCACAATGCGAACCTCCGGCAGGGCTTTTCCATTATAGCGATGGGTCAATGTGTAAAGGCTGTAGTCGCCTTTTTTCGCGTGGTACATAGTCTCCACCGAAGGTGTGGCAGAGCCAAACAGCACCAGCGCTTTTTCCTTAAATCCCCTCCATAGTGCCACCTCTTTGGCATCGTATCGGGGAGAATTTTCTGATTTATAAGAGTGCTCCTGCTCCTCATCCACAATGATAACACCCAAATGTGAACAAGGTGCAAACACCGCACTGCGGGTGCCAACAACCACTCTGGCATCTCCGCTTCGGATCCGTTTCCAGTGGTCATAGCGCTCGCCGGGAGTCAAACTGCTGTGCTGCACAGCCACCTGATCGCCAAAATGGGCAGCAAGCAGGCTCAGAAGCTGGGGTGTCAGGGCAATCTCCGGCACAAGCAGCAGCGCGCTTTTTCCATCATCCAGACATTTGCGGATGAGTTTTAGATACACTGCAGTTTTTCCCGATCCGGTCACACCTTGAAGCAGCGCAACACCGGGAGAGGGCCTGTCCATCTGTTGAGTCAGACCATCGAAAGCCGCCTGCTGCTCCTCATTCAGCTCCAACGGGCCGGACAGCACCGCCGGCTGAATGTCTTTACAACGCAGCACCGGTCTTTCCGACAGGGTCAGATAACCCAGTTTTTCCAGCCGCTTTACCGTGGCAATGCCGGCACCGGTATAATAGCAAAGCTCTTTTACCGACACGCAGCCCACCGCACACATGACCTCCAGCACCGAACGCTGCATGGCAGCTGATTTCGGACGCTTGGCGGCAAACTCCATGGCTTCCTCAGCAGAGGATGCCAGGGTCGCGATTCTCTCCGTCTTGTCCGATGCCCCGGGCAGATAGCTTTGCGCACCCGCGATCCATTTTTTCCGGAGCAAGTATTGCAAAGCACCGTGGAAGGCTTCCTCATCTGCAAAAAAGGCCCGCAGCGCCGTCTCATCCGCCTCGCCGCCCAACTCCTGCAAATGGTTCAAGATAATACTGGCATCGCCTTGACGGCAGCCTTTTTCCTGCCAGGAACGGTCATCCGTCAGACTGTAGGTATTTTTTGTGCGAAACCACAGCGGTGCCGGAAGCATAGCCCGCAGGCACTCATACAGGGTGCAAAAGCACCGCTCCCGCAAAAAGGCTGCAAGGCGAAGCATGCTTTCAGAGATCAAAGGCTCAGCATCCAGACAGGTATCCACTGCCTTCAGGCCTTCCTCGCTGCCTTCCTCCACAGAAAGCACCACACCCTCTGTGCGGCGGTTTCCTCTTCCAAAGGGAACTGTGACCCGCACACCAGGACTCAGTCGCATTTCATGGGGAATCCGGTAGGAATAGGGCTTATCGATGGCAAAAGGTGCCGCAGAAACCGCAATTTTTGCAATCATAAAGCCCCTCCTGATCCATTAGTTGGAATACTCGTCCTTCAATCCGGCACTCAGCTTGCCATCAGCGACCTCTTTGATCGCCAGTGTTACCGGCTTCTCTGTAAGCTCCTCACCAAATTCCTCTGCCTCTGTGGCGATCTGGCGTGCCCGATGGGCTACCACATTCACCAGAAGATAACGGCTCTGCACATCCTTCAGCAGGTCAGCAACAGGGGGGTACAACATAATTCTTTCCTCCATCATTCCTCATCGCAGCTTTTTGCGATGATATGTAATATCTTTTGGGCACAGGTCTGCACCTGGTCATTTACAACGATATAGTCGTATTGCTTGCTTTGCTCCATCTCCCAGCCGGCACGGTCCAGTCGCAGTTGGATCTGGTCCTGAGAGGTGTCACCACGGCTGCGAAGCCGCTTTTCCAGTTCCTCCAGGGAGGGCGGCGCAATGAATATCAGAACCGCATCCGGCCTTGTTTTGCGGACTGCAAAGGCACCGTTTGGCTCAATGTCCAATATGACGCTGCCATCTTTCAACTTTTCTTCCAGCTGGGCCTTGGGGGTTCCGTAGTAGTTATCCATATGGGCATCATACTCTACAAAGGCATCCTGCCGGATCATTTCCTGAAACTGAGCTTTGGTAACGAAATAATAGCTTACTCCATCCTGCTCGCCGGGTCTGGGGGCTCGGGTGGTGGCGGATACAGAAAAACGAAGATCTGACCGCGCTGCCATCACTTCATTTAGCACTGTGCTCTTTCCCACTCCGGAAGCGCCGGAGATCACAAACAGTCTTCCTTTGCTCATGGCATCTGCTCCTCATCCTTTTCCTGCTTGCCACTCCACCGGGAAGATACTGCCTCCGGTGTCAGAGCAGACAGGATCACATGATCCGTATCCATCAAAATGACCGCTTTGGTCTTATGGCCATAGGAGGCATCAATCAGCATCCCTCGATCCCGGGCCTCCTGCACCACACGCTTAATGGGGGCAGAGTCCGGATCTACCACTGCCAGAATCCGGTGGGCGGCGATCATGCTTCCAAATCCAATGTTGATCAGCTTCATAGGCTCCCCTTACTCAATGTTCTGGGTCTGTTCCCGGATCTTTTCCAGCTCTGCCTTGATATCGACCACGATACGGGCAAGTTTCACATCGGTGCATTTCGATCCGATGGTGTTGGCCTCCCGGTTCATCTCCTGCAGCAAAAAGTCCAGCTTTCTGCCGACAGCACCGCCGCCGGAGAGCATGGTATTCATCTGCTGCAAATGGCTCCGCAGACGAACGGTCTCCTCATCTACTGCCACCTTATCCGCGAAAATGGCAGCCTCTGTCAAAATCCGGCTTTCATCAATGTTGGTGTTGGCCAAAACCTCCTTCAGCTTGGCCTCCAGCCGCGCACGGTAATCGATCACCGTCTGGCCGTTGCCCTGCTCCACCTGAGAAACCAGTTCCAGAATGGTATTGCCCCGGCTGCGCAGATCCGCATCCAAAGCCGCACCCTCTGTGCAGCGCATAGCGTCATAGCCCTCCAACGCCTTTGTCACAACGCCCATCAGATCCTCAAGAAGCTGCTGTTCGTCGACCTCCTTCCGCTCCACGGAAAACACTTCCGGCAGGCGGGAAAGGGCAGAAACGCTGATATCATCCTTTACGCCAAACTCCGAGACCATCCGCCGCATGGCGGCAAGATATCCCTCCAGTGTCTTTTCATTCAGGCTGATGGCGGTATCATCCGCTTCTTCAGTCTTGACGGAAATAAACACATCCACCTTGCCTCTGGAAACTGCAGCCTTTACCGCCTGCTTCACTGCATCCTCTGCAAAGGACAGAGATCTGGGAAGCTTCACATTGCAGTCCAGATAGCGATTGTTCACAGAGCGAAGCTCTACTGTAAACTCCCGGCCGTTTACCGTCTCCACGGCGCGGCCGTAACCGGTCATACTTTTAATCAAGGTCATTATCCCCTTTTATCTGCATTTGCAAAACATCATTTGTTGGGTATCCGGTAATGGTGTATACCATTTTCTGCTTTTGTGCCACCAGACGGTCATAGAGCACCGCTCCGGCAATTCCAGCCACGAAGGCGAGGCAACCTGCCAGTGCACCCTGCTGCCATAGCAGCTCGCCGATCGTGTAACCAAGAAAGAACAGCACCACCGGCAGCATATACACCATAGCCGCGCCGGCCAGCAGCGGGCCGGATTCCGAGCGAACTGTTACCAGTTCACCAACCCCTGCCCCAATGGCATTGACTGCCCGAAGCAGCACGACCTGCTTCTGCGCGCCACAGCCGGAGCATTTATGGCAATCTCCTGAGCATGCGCTTTCCCGCACCCGGATCACCAGAGCCGTACCATCATCATATGTCTGCTTCACACGCACAAGCTGTTCCATTTCAGATCCTTTACTCTACACCGATTGAAGGCTCAGGTGTTTCTGTCAGCTTGGCATCCACCAGATAACTGCCAATCGCACCCACAGCATTGAATCTTATAGCATCTACATGAATCAGAGCCTTATAGGTGTCTGTGCCCAATTCAGCCTGAGAAAAATCAACGATGACACCCAAATCCTCTTCTGTCAGCTGATCAATCTGTGATTTCGGTCCTCTTACCGTAACAGTCAGTTCCTGAGTAATCAGCTCCACATCCATTCCCTCGGGCACATTCTGGGTCTGAATATCTGTCACCTGGAAGGTCTGGGTGATCAAATTGTTAAATTTGACTGTGACTGTAACTGTCTTTTTGCCGGTCAGATTCTCTACGCCCTCCGGCAGCTTGATCTCGTACTCAATTTCCGTATCTTCCAGTATCTCGCTAAGCTTCAAGCTGCCAAGCACCAGCTCGTCACCCAAAGCATCCAAGAGCTGCTCGCTTCCGGAAACCTGAATGGATTCGGTAGAGATGGTGATTTGGGTATTATTTTTGTTGGCACCACCGCCGTAGGTCACATCCACCTTCAGGGCAATCTCCTTATAGCGCTGGATCTTAAGGGTCAAATTGACTTCTGTGGCATCTGTGATCAGTTTTTCCGATGCCACAACATTGCCGTCCTTATCGTAGAAGGTGTAGCGATAGCTTTGGTTGATAGTTTCCGTCTGCTCATTCAGATCCACTTCGATCCGGGCCTCTTCGATCTGATCTACCAATGCAGCCGGCCCTGTTACAGAGATATAGTCTTTGTCCAGCATAAGGCTTTCCTTGTCTGTACGGAAGCCGTCAGGTACAGAACCTACATAAACGGGCACAACCGGAATCTGGGCAGTATTCCGCTTTGCAATGTCCAGCGTGATCTCTACCACAGACTTGGAAAGGATCTCAATAGAATTGCTGGGAATATCACCAGGGAAGGAAATGCTGTAAGCAACCCTCTGTCTGCCGGATTCATAGATCCGGGAAAGATCCGCCACCAGAGTAATATTGGACTTATTCAGTTTAATGATATCGCTGCGATTGCCGGACAGTTTCAAGGTCACCGTAGGGGTCTTTTCCGTATCCAGCATCAAGCCCCGATCATGCAGCGCAGACACGTTGGCCAATGCCACAGGGATATCATAGAAAGTCTCTTCGTAGCCTGGATTGACTGTGGTGATCACATAGACCCACAAACCAAACGCTACAACAATGGACAAAAGAGCATATACGATTTTTCTCATTTGTGCTCCTCCTTGCTCTTCTTCTGGAGCTTCTGGCGCAGACGAAGCACCAGATTCTCGTCATGAAGCACCTCGTCAGCACACAGTTCATTGCACAGCAACCGCTCCAGTGTCTGGGGGGCAAGATGCCGTTTCAGCATACCGCCCACCGCCACAGAAATCGTGCCGGTTTCCTCAGATACAATGATAACCACCGCATCCGATGCTTCACTGATACCAACGCCCGCCCGATGACGGGTGCCCAGATCCGCACTGAGCCGCTCACTGGCAGACAGCGGCAGCACGCAGCCTGCCGCGGCCACCTTGCCGTCACAGATGATCATAGCGCCGTCGTGCAGGGACGCCTTGGGAAAGAAAATGTTGCGGATCAGCTGCTCCGATACCTGACCCTCGATCACAGTGCCCGTTTTAAAATACTCATCCAGCGGGTTATCTCTTGCAAATACAATCAGCGCGCCCACACGCTCCCGGCTCATCACTTCACAGGCCATGACAGTCTGTGCAATGACCGGTGCCATTTCCGGTCCCTGCTTTTCTGTGCCGAAGAATTTGCGGATCTTCATATTGCCCAGATGGTCCAGCATACGCCGCAGCTCCGGTTGGAACAGGATAACTACCGCAAGCAATCCGATCTGCAGGAACTGGTCAAATATGAAGCTTAAGGTATGCAGCTCCAGCACCGCCGTCAGCCATGCCGCCACGATAATCGCAACAACCGCTTTTGCCACCCGCATGGTGCCGGTGGTACGGATCAACGGAAGGATCCGGTAAAGCAAAAATGCCACAATAATAATATCCAGATAATCCGACCAACGCATTTTGGTCAGCTGCTGAAGAAGATCCTGAATCGTATTCATAGCTCGCCCCTGCCTTTTTTCTATCCTGAAAATGCTCTGTTTTACCAAAGCGCATAACTATCCTATTATCCGTACTATTATAGCGGATTACGGCTGGGATAGCAATAGAAAACTAAAATTTTTTTACAGCTCAGCCAGCAATTTTGGCAATCGCCCGATAAAGCGCTTCATTTTGCCCGGGATTGGCGTCATGCCCAAAGCTGATGCGCACCGTTCCGGTCTCCAGCGTTCCGGCGCTTTCATGGGCAAGGGGCGCGCAGTGGAGCCCTGCCCGTACTGCGATTCCAGATTCCGCCAGTAATTGCGCGGTTTTCTCACAATCCCCATTGGAAACGAAGGAGATTGTTGCCGACTGGTGATCGCCTGAAAACACCCGAAGTCCCCTTTTTTGTAGATCTTTAATGCAGCGAAGCAACGCCTGATGCTCCCGCCTGTATATATTTTCAATCCCCTTATGCTGTAGATATCCAATCCCCGCACCAAGCCCGGCAATGCCCACCACATTTAATGTGCCTGCCTCTGCTCTGTCCGGCAGGAAATCCGGCATATCCTGGTTTTCGGATTCACTTCCCGTGCCACCCCACATCAAAGGTTCCGGCAGCCGGTTGCAAAGCAGGATTCCTGTCCCTTGGGGACCCAGCAGGCCCTTGTGACCGGGCATGGCAATAAAATCCGCCCCCAGCTTTTTCAGGCTGACAGGCAGCGTCCCCGCAGACTGGGCGGCATCCACAACAAAGGGAACGCCGTATTGCCGGCAAAGCGCTGCCATCTCCTCCACCGGAAGAATATATCCGAACACATTGGACACATGGGTAAAAACGGCAGCATCCGCACCGGCCTTCAACCCGTCTTCAAACTCCTCCAGTGTATTCTCCCAGTCAAACAGCCGCCGCCCCGCCACACGGATACGGGCCTTGCGGGTATGAAGAGGCCGGGTTACCGCATTATGCTCAAAGCCCGAGATCACCACCCGGGCGCCCGGTTTTACCAGTGTTTCCACTGCAATGTTTAGCCCATGTGTGCAGTTGCTTGTAAACACCACCTGCTGGCTTTCACATTCAAAAAAATCCGCTGCCCGCTCCCTGCATCGAAATACTGTCTCTGCCGCAGCCATAGCAGCCGGATAACCGCCCCGGCCGGGATTGGCACATCGGTCCATCGCCCGGAGCATAGCCTGCCGCACAACGGCAGGCTTGTGAAAGGACGTAGCTCCATTATCCAGATATATCATAGCGTCCGCTCCTCCGGTTTCCCGTCATCCGACAACCGGTAGACCTTCCCAAAGGAAAGACTGCCCCTCTGCAAAAGGGAAACCGCCGCCATGGCATCCCGCCCGCGCAGACGCAGGCAGTAACCGCAGCCTCTTTCCGAAAGCTCCCGGGGTGTTCTTTGAAGTGTACAGAAAATGCCCTCCTGCTTCATAAGCCTCTCCCCTCTTTGGGCAAAGGTCACGGAGCGAAAGGTGATCAGCCAATCGTTTTTCATATAGAATCCCTCCCGGCTCAGCCTATGCAGCCGGTGTCGAAACTGTGTGATTTCCGTAAAAAAACACCGCTCTAAGAGCGGTGTCTCTTTTATTCCTCCAGCAGGCATACTGCATGGCAGGCCATGCCTTCCATACGGCCTGTAAAGCCCAGATGCTCCTCCGTAGTCGCCTTGACATTAACCCGATCGGAAGCAATGCCCAATTTCGACGCAATATTCGCGATCATCTGGGGGATATAAGGCTTCAGCTTGGGCGCTTGCGCGATCATGGTCACATCCACATTGCTGACCGAATAACCGGCACTGGTGATTTTTTCTGCCACGCAGCCCAACAGCTCCATGGAATCTGCCCCCTTATAGCTGGGATCTGTATCCGGAAAGTGGAAGCCGATGTCCCGCAGTCCCGCCGCGCCAAGCAACGCATCCATCACCGCGTGGAGCAGCACATCCGCATCGGAATGACCGTCCAGACCAGCCTCAAAAGGAATCTTCACGCCGCCAAGGATCAGATCCCGATCCTTGGCAAAGCGGTGCACATCATAGCCGTGTCCAATTCTCATAATCCATCCTCCAGTAAGAGCTCCGCAATTTTCAGGTCCACGGGAGTGGTCACCTTGATGTTACGCTCATCGCCCTCTACGATCTTTACAGACATCCCCAGCCGCTCCACTGCTGAACAATCGTCAGTAACGGCAGCGTCCTCCATCCGTGCCTTAGCAAGAGCACCTTTCAGAAGATCCAAATCGAAAACCTGCGGGGTCTGCACCGCCTGAAGTGTGCTTCTGTCCGGCGTTTCCTTTACGATGCCTCCAGTAACCACCTTAATGGTATCCTTCACCGGAACAGCCGGCGCGGCAGCGCCATAGCTATTCGCCGCCCGCACGGTCCTGTCGATGACCTGCCAGGTAATGAGCGGTCTGGCGCCATCCTGCACCGCCACCAATTTTGTGCCCACGGACATCATATCCAGCCCCCGCTCCACAGATTCCTGCCGGCTGGCGCCGCCTACGATTACCGCCTGAACCTTATCAAACCTGTGGCACAGGTCCATAACCGGCACCAGAAGATCCTCTCTGGTTACGATAACGATCTCACGGATCGCATCACAGTTTTGAAAGGCCCGCACCGTATGCACGATCATAGGCTCGCCCTTGAGAGGTGCCATGACCTTATCGATGCCCCCCATGCGGCTGGCTGTTCCCGCCGCCACAATAACCGCTCCGCACCGGCGAAGGGGCAGCACCTTGCGCACCGACTTTGTAATTTTGGAAATACCCATTTTTACAGCTCCATAATCAGTTTCTTAAAGAAATCGCCCCGTACCATAAAGTTTTTGAATTCATCAAAAGATGCACTGGCAGGACTCATAAGTACCACATCTCCTGCTTCCGCCGCCCCGGCAGCTGCCAGGACTGCAGCCTCAAACTTTCCGCAATCGGTGATCTCTGGCCGCTCCATGGGGCAGTTTTCTACCGCTGCACGAATCTGGGGCGCTGTCGCGCCGCAGAGGAACAGTTTTTTCACATGGGTACAGATCTCCGGACCCAAAACATCGTAGGGAATATGCTTATCATAGCCGCCGGCAATGAGGATCACCTTTTCTCCAAAGCTTCTCAAGCCAGCAATGGTCCGGCTGGGGCTGGAAGCGATGGAATCGTTATAAAACCGGACGCCATCCTTGACCCTTACAAGCTCAATGCGATGCTCCACGCCGCCAAAAGTCTTTGCAACACTGCGGATGGTCTCGTCCGCCACCAATCCGTCCACCATGGCGATGGCCGCCATGTAGTTTTCCACATTGTGAATGCCGGGGATTAAAATGTCCTTTGTATCCAGAATTCTCTGGCTTTCACGGCAGATATAGCCATCCTGAAGATTTACATAGGCTGTTCCCTTTCTGGAGAATTTCCGGGTAACGCCGTTGCCAACAAAGGCATTGGTAATTTCATTATCCCCGTTTACCACCAGAATGCCGTCCTCACACTGGAAGCGGAAGATATTCTTTTTGGCATCCACATATTCCTGCATATCCTTGTGGACATCCAGATGATTGGGCGCCAGATTGGTGATCAGCGCCCGGTGGGGGGAACGGGTCATATCCATCAGCTGAAAAGAGCTCAGCTCTACTACTGCATAATCTTCCGGTTTCATTTCTTTAACCTTAGACAGCAGCGGCGTGCCAATATTTCCTCCCAGCCAGACCTGTTTGCCCTCTGCTTTCAGCATTTCCGAGATCAAAGTGGTGGTAGTAGTCTTGCCGTCAGATCCGGTTACTGCCAGAATGGTGCAGGGACATAGCTGGAAGAACACCTGCATCTCACTGGTGATCTGTGCACCGGAAGCGCGCAGCGCCTCCAGGGCAGGAACATTGGGATGCATGCCCGGTGTACGGAAAACCAGATCCGCGGAAAGGTCATCCAGATAGTTCTCCCCTACCTGCAGCCGGCAGCCTTGCGCTTCAAGCTCCAGAACCTCGGCATCCAACTTCTCTCTGGGGGTCTTGTCGCAACCTGTGACGGTGCATCCGTAGGAAAGGAGCAGCCGGACCAGAGGCCGGTTGCTGACGCCCAGACCCAGAACAACGATCCGCTTTTCCCGTATAGATGTGAAATATCGATCAAATGGCGTGGTCATTTTCCATTCCTCATTCCAACAGTTTCTTATGGTTATAGTATATCCTCTGGCAAAAGAATTTGCAAGATATTTGACAAGGAAGCTCCTTTAGGGTACAATATTTTCGCGACCAGATTGGACAGCCGCGGCTGAATCCCGAAAGGGATCAGGTGAGGAAAGTCCGGGCTCCACAGGGCAGGGATAACGGGTAACGCCCGCCGAGGGTGACCTCAGGACAAGTGCAACAGAAATATACCGCCGCAAGGTAAGGATGAAAAGGTGGGGTAAGAGCCCACCCGGCCCATGGTAACATGGGTTTTACGCTGTAAACTCTATCCCGGAGCAACGCCGTGGAGAAGCAA
>SVKX01000003.1 GCA_015068225.1 Oscillospiraceae bacterium | reverse complement strand
TACATTCTATCGGCTGGTATTCCTTAGGCCAGAGACCGCTCTGAATTCCGCAAATTGCCTCCACCATGCCATTGGGGAAAGCAAGAGCTTCCGTACCGCCTGTTTTCGCCCGGATCGCATCGGCAACGGCGATCAAACTGGTATCGTCAACAACATATTTTGCCATTAGAAGCTCCCCCCCTCTGCTGTGGGAAGTGCCGCAAGAACTTCACTGACAATTTCCTGCTTATCGGCATTGGTCAGGACATAATCCTTGCCGTCTGCTCCGGCAGGGCCCTGGATGCCTTGCGGGCCTGGCGCACCGGTTGCGCCGGTATCACCTTTTTCACCCTGAGGACCGGCAGGACCTTGGGGACCCGGCTCTCCGGGATCGCCCTTCTCGCCCTGAATGCCCCGGGGGCCGTCGAATTCACCGCTTATTTTTGCGTACTCCAGCGCATTTATGAGCGCTGAACTCATTTCCTTCATCGCCACCTCTGCATACGCCGTATAATACTGCGTTGCGCCCTCGCTGTTTGCGCCGGGCATCTTCTCCACAATGTATGGAATGTTCCATGTGGCGATCTGGGTGCCATCCGCCCCGTTCATGACAAGGCTCAGGGTCCCCCCACCTGCGCAGGCCAGCATCTGGGCCACCAGCTCCACGGTAACCGTATTGCCGCTGATGGTAAACGCACTGCGCGATTGCAAAAAGTCGTCGTCTAAGCCGATATGAGAATAATTTCCCTCGCCGCTGGTACCGGAGTACCACACGGAAAGGGTTGTGCCGGATGGAATGTCGTACGCCGTGCCGCCGTCGGTGATCACCGCCTGGAACTTCCGCCCCACATCCCCCTGCTTCGCCTGCAAAAGGGGTACGATCCCCTTAACAGACAGATCTAAATTGATTATTTGCATTGCTCCGCTCCTCCTGTCCCTAAATTGAATCCGTCCAAGTATTTTTTCTCCATACGGATAGGTGCACAGATGCTTTGTCAACCACAGCCGCGCTGATTGCCCACATACTGCTACAGGAGAAGCCCCCTTGATCCGGCCATTATCAGTTAACTTATGAAACATCTGTTTCACCATTACCCCCGCATAAACTTTTGTTGCCGCAACCGCGGCAACCTTCAAATACAGTTCTTGTGATAGCAGCCACATTGCTGCCTATCGTTTTATAAAATCTTTGGAAAGTTTCTGCTTTGCTCTTGCGTTTGTTTTCGTTTTGCGGTAACATAGATGCAGGTAGATTAACCTTATAGAAGGGAAGGAATTCTTTATATGATTAAAGTTGATATTTCTAATGTATGGGGACAGCTTTCTCTGCCGGATCTTCTGGCCATTGAAAAGGAAGTCTCCAATGCCCACATGACCCTTACCCAGGGCACCGGCGCCGGCAACGATTTTCTGGGCTGGCTGACTCTGCCCACTGCAGAAGAAACCGAAGAAATGCGCCGCATTCAGGCTGCAGCAGACCGAATTCGTGCCACTTCCGATGTTTTTGTGGTCATCGGCATCGGCGGCAGCTATCTGGGCCCCCGGGCCGCCATTGAGCTGATGCAGGGCTGCAATCACAATATAAATAAGGGCAAGGGCGATCCCCAGATCTTCTTTGCCGGCAATACCCTGTCCACCCGGGCATGGAATGAGCTGCTGCGGCTTTTGGAGGGCAAGGATTTCTCCGTGGCTGTGATCTCCAAATCTGGCACTACCACAGAGCCCGCCATCGCTTTCCGGGGCCTTCGCTGGCTGTTGGAGCGCAGATACGGCACCAGCGGTGCTAAAAAGCGGATCTATGCCATTACCGATCCCTGTAAGGGCGCTCTGCGGCAGATGGCCGATGAGGAAGGCTGGGAAAGCTTCGTGATCCCTCCCGCTGCCGGCGGCCGTTTCTCTGTGCTGACCCCCGTTGGTCTGCTGCCTCTGGCAGTTGCAGGCATTGATATCCGTCAGGTTATGTCCGGCGCTTATGAGGCCATGGAGGAATATAACAACCTGCGCTCCTTCGAAAACCCTGTCTGGCTGTACGCCGGTGTGCGCAATCTTTTGTACCGCAACGGAAAGGCCATTGAGATTCTGGAATCCTATGAGCCCGGCTTCCGTATGTTTGGCGGCTGGTGGCAGCAGCTCTTCGGCGAGTCCGAAGGCAAGGACGGCAAGGGCATCTTCCCCGTTGCCGCGGAATTCACCCCCGACCTGCACTCTCTGGGTCAGATGATCCAGCAGGGCGAGCGCAACATTTTCGAGACCATGGTCCGCTTTGATGCCCCCGATCAGAAGATGACCATCATGGGCGACTACAAGAATTTGGACGGCCTGAACTATCTGGAGGGCAAGACTCTGGACTTTGTAGACGAAAAGGCATACCTTGGCACCCTTGCCGCCCATGTGGACGGCGGTGTTCCCGTGATCACCATGGATATGGGCGAGCTGAACGACAAGAAGCTGGGCGAAATGTTCTATTTCTTCGAGCTGTGCTGCGGTGTCTCCGCCTACATTCTGGATGTGAACCCCTTCAACCAGCCCGGCGTGGAATTCTATAAGAGAAATATGTTCCAGCTCCTGGGCAAGCCCGGCTACGAAGCTTAATTTCAAATCCGGCAGTTTTTTCCCAAATTTACTATTGCAAATTATACAGTTTGCTGTTAAAATTATCGTACAGCCAAATATGGCACAGCAAAGGAGGACATTCCGATGATTCAAGTTATTATGGGCCTGAAGGGCTCCGGCAAAACCAAAAAGCTTATTGATTCTATTAACGAGACTCTGGCACACGCCGCTGGCGATGTTGTTTGCATCGAGTACGGCAAAAAGCTGACTTACGATGTCAACTACCGCGTTCGCCTGGTGGACTCCAAGGAGTACGCCATTCGCAACAGCGATATGCTTAAGGGCTTCCTGAGCGGTCTGCATGCCGGCAATTTTGATATTACCAATGTGTACATCGACAACCTGTATAAGACCATCGGCGATGACCGCGCCAACGGCGAGGCTTTCGTGGCATGGTGCGCTGAGTTTGCCGCCGCAAACAATATGAATATCACCATTACCATTTCCGATGACCCTGCCTGCGCCTCTGAGGCCATGAAGCAGTACCTGTAATCCCCCAAACATTGCGCCGCTGTGGAGTTCCACAGCGGCGTTTTTTGTTTCCATCCCTTCGGCAATTTTTCTGCAAAAACCGCTAAAAAGCGGTTTTTTGTACATTTTATCCCCTAAAAACCCCTTTTTTACTGCAGGATACTCTTGACAATTTGCAATCAGTGTGCTATAATCCGTAACCGGATTGTAACTTTTTGAAATCATTTCCATCAGGAAGGGTCTTTATATGATAATGTTTAAAGGGCTCAGACGCCTGACTGCCTGCCTTCTGGTGCTGTGCGTGCTGATGGCTGCCCTGCCGGCACCTGCCCGGGCTGACTCCGGGGACACGCAAACCACTGTGCAGACTGTCGGTCATACCGTCTGCTATGTCCGTTACGGTGCAAATCCCTACGCTACCATCATCGGCTGTCTGGAAGACGGCACCAAGCTTACAGTTCTTGGCAAAGTCAATAACTACTACCGCATCGACTGCTTTGATCTCATCGGCTATATTGCCGCAGAGCAGGTCCAGCAGGATGAAAACGGCGATTTCTTCGTCAGCTGTGCCGCAGAATCTTCCGAAACCACATCGCTTCCCGCCTATTCCGCTACCGATGCTTTGCAGCTGAAGGGACAGATCCGTGATCTGGCGATGCAGCAGATCGGTGTACCCTATGTTTCCGGCGGCACCACGCCCTACGGCTTTGACTGCTCCGGATTTACCCAGTATGTCTTCAACAATTCCGGTCACGCCATGAACCGCAGCCTGTACATTCAGATGCAGGACAGCATCATCATCGCCAAGGAAGATCTTCAGTGCGGTGATCTGATCATTTTCGAAAACACAACCGGTTGGGGACATTTCGCCTCCCACATTGGCATCTACATTGGCAACGGCCAGCTGATCCACGCCGGCAGCCATGGCATCGCTGTGGTTGGGCTGGAGGAAGCCTACTATACCTACCACTATATGTGTGCCCGCCGGGTAATCCTGACGGATCTTTCTCAGGAAACCGTGATCCCCGCCATTGGCATCAATCAAAACATCAACAGCTCCTATTGGAGAGAAAGCTCCCAGACTGAAACCGAGTCTGGGGGTCTTTTTTTGGGTTTTACTTGCATCTTCTGAAGATATTTTGTATAATATATAAGTTATGTCTGATTACACAAGAAAGGTTTTGCTATGCGTCAAGAAAAACAGCTTCCCAATCCCAAAGAAAATAAAATGGGCACTATGCCCATCGGAAAACTTTTATTCAACATGGCCCTGCCCATGATCATCGCCATGTTGGTGCAGGCCCTTTATAATGTGGTGGACAGTATCTATGTTTCCCGCATCTCTGAAAGTGCTGTCACCGCGCTATCCCTCGCCTTCCCCGTGCAGAATATCCAGATCGGTTTTGCCACCGGCATTGGTGTGGGTGTCAACGCTCTGCTGAGCAAATCTCTGGGCGAAGGAAATCAGGATACCGCCAACCGGGCTGCCGGCAACGGTGTATTTCTGGTGGGCGTGGTCACTGCGCTTTTCATTCTGTTTGGTTTTCTGGGCACCCGTCCGTATTTTGAGATGCAGTCCCAGGTGGCTGAGACGGTAAACGGCGGTGCGGATTATACCGCCATCTGCTGCATTTTCTCTCTGGGTATTTTTGTGGAGGTGCTGGGCGAGCGTCTGCTGCAGTCCTCCGGCCGCACTTTCTATACCATGATCACCCAGGGCACCGGTGCGGTGGTAAATATTATTCTGGACCCGGTATTTATCTTTGGCTTTGCCCCCCTGGGCATCCCCGCCATGGGTATTGCCGGCGCAGCCATTGCCACGGTCATCGGCCAGTGGATCGCCGCGATTCTTGCCGTGATCTTTAACCTCAAGTGCAATCCGGATGTGCAATTCTCTTTGAGCTTCCTGAAGCCCCGGCTTCCGGTGATCCGTCCCATCCTTACCGTGGGCATTCCCTCCATTATCATGGTGGCCATTGGCTCTGTCATGAATTTCAGCATGAACCAGATCCTTCAGGGCTTCAGCGAGACTGCCACCGGCGTTTTCGGCATTTATTTCAAGCTCCAGAGCTTCTTCTTTATGCCGCTGTTCGGCATCAACAATGCCACCATTTCCATTGTTGCCTACAATTACGGTGCCCGCAATCCCAAGCGGATCACCGCCACCCTGCTGCGGACATCCATTACCGCTGGCTGCATTATGATCGCCGGTCTGCTGGCATTCCAGCTGCTGCCGGATATACTTCTGGGGATCTTTAATCCCACAGATGAATTTTTGCGGATCGGCCGCAGCGCCCTGCGGATCATCAGCCTCTGCTTTCCTGCCGCAGCCATCGGCATCGCCCTCAGCGCCAGCTTTCAGGCCCTGGGCAACGGTATCTACGCTACCATCATCTCCCTGTGCCGCCAAATGCTGGTGCTGGTGCCGGCTGCGTACCTTCTCAGCCTGGCCGGCGAGGTAACCTATGTCTGGTGGGCGTTTCCCATTGCCGAGGTAGCCAGTCTGGCCGTTACCCTGTTCTTCTTTACCCGGATCTACCTTCGCAAGATCAAGCCTCTGTACAACTAAAAATGCTCCGGCTGCTTTACGCAGCCGGAGCTTACTCTTTATACACCTAAAAGGCTTTTTGCAAACAGGAAATATACCAGCAGGGACAGCGCGTCCACAATGGTGGTAATGAAAGGACTTGCCATTACCGCCGGATCCAGTTTCAGCACCTTGGCGCCGATGGGAAGCAAACAGCCAACGATCTTGGCCACCACCACCGTCACTGCCAGGGCAAGGCACACCACCAGATCAACCATCAGGGTAACATCGCTGTTGCCGAACAGCATCCGGTCCACCAACCAGATCTTGGCAAAGCACACCACGGCCAGTGCCATACCGCAAAGGATCGCGGTGCGCAGCTCTTTCCACAGCACCTGAAGCACATCGCCAGCTTCCAGCTCGTCCAGACTCAAGGCGCGGATCACCGTAACAGAGGACTGAGAGCCGGAGTTACCGCCGGTGCCCATAAGCATGGGAATAAAGGCCGTCAGCGCCACCTGTGCCGCCAGCGCCCCCTCAAATGCTGTAATGATCAGCCCGGTAAACGTAGCCGAGACCATCAAAAGCATCAGCCAGGGGATCCGGTTTTTAAACAGTTCAAAGGCCGAGCTCTTCAGATAGGTCTTTTCCGAGGGCAGCATACCGCCCATGATCTCCATATCCTCGGTGGCCTCTTCTTCAATAACGTCCATAGCATCGTCAAAGGTAACAATGCCCACCATCCGGTTTTCGCCATCCACCACCGGAAGGGCCAGGAAATTATACTTGCTGAACATTCTGGCCACTTCTTCCTGGTCGGTATGGGTGGTGACCGAAATCAGGTTGGTTAACATAATTTCGGAGATCCGCATCTCGTCATCCTGAGCCAGCAGCAGATCCTTCACCGTTACCAGGCCAACCAGTGTTCTGTCATGGGTGACATAGCAGGTATAGATGGTCTCCTTATCAACGCCCTGCCGGCGGATCCGCAGGATCGCTTCCTCCACCGTCATATTGGGACGCAGTGTCACATATTCCGTGGTCATAATGGAACCGGCGGAATTTTCCGGGTAACGCAGGATCTGGTTGATAGACCGGCGCATTTCCGGGTCTGCCTGCCGCAGGATCCGCTTGACCACATTGGCCGGCATTTCCTCCACAAGATCCGCTGCGTCGTCCACATACAGCTCGTCCACGATCTCCTTCAGCTCGTTATCGGAAAAGCTGCGGATCAGCAGTTCCTGAGCATCCGGCTCCATCTCTACAAAAGTCTCTGCCGCCTTGTTTTTGGGCAGCAGACGGAACAGCAGCGGGATCCGCTGCTCCTCTAGTCCATAAAAAAGCTCCGCAATGTCACTGGGGTTCATCACCAGCAGAATGTCCCGCAGGCCGGCGTACTTTTTCTCCTCCAGCATTTTCAGGAGCGCTTTTTCCACGATTTCAAATCGCTCTGCCATGGTGTTTCTCCTCCTTTTTGTTTATGATTCAAAAGAAGGCAATCACACCGGTCAATTTCAGGTCCAGGCCGCCATGAAATACGGCCTCTGTCTACTTCGACCGGGTATATTGCCACTACTGCCGGATTCCATGGTAGTCCCTCCTTTGTTTTCTAAATCTTTTTTATTTTACCGCTGTTTTTCTTTTCTGTCAACCTTGACGCAAAAAACCGGATGTCGTAAAATAGAAAAGAACAAAGTATCCCGGAGGTCATGTTATGATCCGTTTTGCTGCGGAGGGGGACCTGCCCCAGATTCTGGAGGTCTATGCCCCCTATGTCCTGAACACCGCATATAGCTTTGAATACAGTGTTCCCACCTTGGAAGTGTTCACCCGGCGTTTTCGGGACATTACCGCGCTTTTGCCCTGGCTGGTCTGGGAAGAAGATGGACAGGTTCTGGGCTATGCCTATGCCAGCCGTCCGTGGAGCCGCCCCGGCTACAGCTGGGATGCGGAGATCTCCATTTATCTTGCCCCGCAGATCCACGGCAAGGGCATTGGCCGAAAGCTATGCACCGCGCTGGAAGAGATTTTGTGGCGGCAGGGGTATCGCTGCATCTACTCTGTGATCACCTCCAGCAACAAGGGCTCCATCGCTTTTCACCAGCATCTGGGCTACCGTTTTGTAGCCGAATTTCCCGGCTGCGGTTACAAGCACGGTCAACAGCTTGGCACCGTTTGGCTGGAAAAACAGGCGAATTTTGTCGATTATCCCCATAGTTTTCCAGTTCCTTGGTATACTGTTGTGGAAAATGACGGAGAATTGCATGATATTTTAGACAATTTGACCCTTTCTTAATCGGCAAAAATGTGCTATGCTATCTATGGAGTATTCTGCACACACGCTTGCCATATTTTTTATAAGGAGCTGTAACCATGTATTTCCAGAAAAAACGCTGCATTGCTATGCTTCTGGCCGGTGGCCAGGGCAGCCGTCTGAAGGTTCTGACGGAGAAGACCGCCAAGCCTGCCGTTCCCTTTGGCGGAAAATACCGCATCATTGATTTCCCCCTGAGCAACTGTGTAAATTCCGGCATTGATACCGTAGGCATCCTGACCCAGTATCAGCCGTTGGAGCTGAATGAGTATATCGGCAACGGCCAGCCCTGGGGTCTGAACAAGACCCGCAGCTGCGCTCAAGTGCTGCCTCCTTACGAGCGCCATGATAAGAAGAGCGGCTGGTACAAGGGCACTGCCAATGCCATCTATCAGAATATTGATTTTATCGAGCGCTTCGACCCGGAGTATGTGGTGATCCTGTCCGGCGACCATATCTATAAGATGGACTATGCCGCCATGGTAGCCTACCACGAGAAGAGCAATGCCTCCTGCACCATCGCCGTGCGGAATGTGCCTCTGGAGGAAGCCTCCCGCTTCGGTATCCTCAACACCAACCCAGACAACTCCATCTACGAGTTTGAGGAAAAGCCCAAGCAGCCCAAATCCACCAATGCCTCTATGGGTATTTATGTTTTCAACTGGAGCGTCCTGCGGGAAGCCCTGATCACCGACGAAGAGAACCCGGATTCATCCAATGACTTTGGCAAAAACATCATTCCCAGCCTGCTGAACGCCGGCCACAAAATGATGGCCTATCCCTTTGATGGCTACTGGAAGGATGTGGGTACCATCGATTCTTTGTGGGAAGCCAACATGGATCTGCTGGGCAAGGATCCCGAATTCAACATCCGGGGCGATGAGCGCAGCAAAATCTCCGCCCGTAACGATGCACACCCCTCCTCTTACATCGACGAAAACGCCAAAACCGTTAACAGCTTCATTGCCGAAGGCTCCGAGATCTACGGTACTGTCCGCCACAGTGTTATTTCTGTTGGCTGTACCATCGGGGAAGACGCCGTGGTGGAAGACAGCGTGGTTATGCCCGGCGTAGTCATTGAGCCCGGCGCCATCGTCCGTCATGCCATCCTTGGCGAAAACAGCCGCGTCGGCAAGAACGCCGTGGTAGGCGGTGCCTTCAAGCCCAAGGAAAAGAAGAAAATCAGCGTCACCTCCAAGGGCGCTGTGGTAGAAGCAAACACCGTGCTGCTGCCCGGTGAAATGCTGTAAGGAGGGTCAAGCTATGAATGTAATGGGTTTAATTTTCACCAATGATGCCTCTCTGGGCGAACTGACTAACAAGCGCACCATGGCCAGCCTGCCCTTCGGCGGCCGCTACCGTCAGGTAGACTTTGCCCTATCCAACCTGGCTGCCGCCGGCATCCGCCAAATCGGCATCATCTCCCGCCACAATTACCAGAGTCTGATGAATCATATCGGCGCCGGTGAAGAATGGGGCCTGGAGCTGGAGGAGGGCGGTCTGGAATTTCTGACCCCCTATGCCATGTCCACCACCGATATTTACCGGGGCAAGCTGGATGCTTTGCACTCCGTTATGGATTTCCTCACCTTTGGTCATGAGGACGATTATGTGATCATGATCGACTCTGCCATTCTCAGCAATATCGACCTGAACGATGTGCTGGAATCCCATATTGCCAGCGGTAAGGATATCACTGTGGTCACCAAGACCGGCATCGCCAACGGCAAAAAGCAGCTGGACCTTGCCCTGAAGCTGGACAAGAAGGGCGAAGTGGCAGATATCGCTGTTGACTACGCCGCTCCCGCGGAGTATCTAGCCTCTATGGATATCTTCGTGCTGAGCAAGAAATGGCTGGTGGAGCAGGTCAAGGAGCATATCGCCCGGAATCTGTTCCACATGGACCGGGATCTGGTTCTGGGTCTGTGGCAGAAAAACGAGGCTTCTATCAATGTTTACCAGTTCCCCGGCATCGCCATGTACAACGAATCTGTGGAAGAATACTTCCACAATTCTCTGGCGCTGATCGACAAGAATATGCGTCACGACCTGTTCTTCTATAACCATCCGGTGTTCACCCGTGTCCGGGATCGCGTTCCCAGCTACTACGGTGAAAACTGCCGTGTTGAAAACTGCGTAGTCGCCGACGGTTGCATGCTGGAGGGCGAGGTAAAGGAATCCATCCTGTTCCGTAATGTCACGATCTGTGAAGGCGCACAGGTGGAAAACTGCGTCATTATGAACGACACGGTTATTGGTGAGGGTGCGGAGCTGAAATATGTCATTCTGGACAAAGATGTCACTGTCCGCCAGGGCGCAAAGCTCTATGGCACACCTGCCAATCCCATTATTATCAAAAGAGGAGAAATCGTATGAAGATCGCTATCCTGGCCTCCGAAGGCGCTCCCTATGTAAAATCCGGCGGGCTGGGCGATGTGATGGAAGCACTCCCCTCCGCCCTTGCCCGCATTCCGGGCAACGAGGTAATCCTCATCCTCCCCTACTACAAAAAGGTTAAGGAAAACCCCGCCTTTCACACCGAGCTGGTAGTGCAATACGAGGTGACCCTCGGATGGCGGCGGCAGTATGCCGGCCTAATGAAGCTTACCGGCCGTGCTGATGGGGTGCAGGTCTACTTCATCGACTCTGAGTACTATTTTGGAGCCCGCCCCGGTGCAATTTACGGCGATATGGACGATGGCGAGCGCTTCGCCTTCTTCTCCCGTGCCTGTCTGGACGCCATGGCGCTGATCCGATACATTCCGGATATGATCCAGTGCAATGACTGGCAGACCGCCGCCGCTCCTGTATACCTGCAGGCCATGTACCGCCACCATTTCCCCAATACCCGTTGTATGTATACCATCCACAACATTGAGTATCAGGGCTGGGCCCACGGCGGCTTCTTTGATGATGTGCTGGGACTGCCTTGGGAATACCGGGGCCGTCTGGACATGAACGGTTCTGTCAACATGATGAAGGGCGCTATCGAAACCTGTGATCTGGTCACCACCGTATCGGAGACCTATGCACGGGAACTGATGTACCCCTATTATGCCCACGGGCTGGACGGTGTAATTTCCAGCGCCGCATGGAAGCTTACAGGCATTACCAACGGCATTGATGTAAACACCTTCAATCCCCTGACAGATCCGGCACTGCCGGCCCACTACGATGCGGACAGCTTCGTCCAGGGCAAAGCCGCCTGTAAGGCTGCTTTACAGGCGGAGGTCGGGCTGCCTGTCCGGCCGGATGCGCCCCTGATGGTCATGGTCACCCGGCTTGCCGGCCACAAGGGACTGGATCTTTTGTGCTACATCGCAAGACGCCTCCTGCAGGAGGAAGACTGCCAGCTTCTGATTCTGGGTACCGGAGAAAAGCAGTTTGAGCAGTTCTTCATGGACCTTGCGGAAGAGTATCCGGATCAGGTGGCGGCGAAGATCACCTTTAATCTGGGATTGGCTGCCCGGATCTATGCTGGCGGTGACATCTATCTGATGCCCTCTAAGAGCGAGCCCTGTGGCCTGAGCCAGATGAATGCCATGCGCTACGGCACCATTCCCGTTGTCCACGCCACTGGCGGTCTGCGGGACACCGTACCCCCTGTGGACGAAAAGGGTCAGGGTGGTCTGGGCTTTACCTTCCAGAGCTACAACGGCGACGATTTTTATGCCTCCATCAAGCGCTGTCTGACCCTTTATAACAAGGATCGGGACGCGTTCCGCGCTCTGCAGCACCGGGATATGTGCCAGGACTTCAGCTGGAACAAACCGGCGCAGCGGTATATGGAGCTGTTCCGCCGGATGTGCGGACAATAACACATAAAGGGCGCGTCATCAGACGCGCCCTATGTTTATTCCGGCTGTTTGCAAGAAGATGGCGTTTTTCCAGTAATGCGGCGGAAGACTGTGCAGAAATACTGTTGGCTGGAAAACCCCAGAAGATCCGCAGTCTCCTGTACAGAATTTCCGCTTTGAAGCAGCAATATCGCCGCTTTGATCTTAAGGCGGTTAAAATACTCCTTGATTCCCATGCCTGCATACCGGGAAAAGGTCTGCTTGGCATTGACCGTACTCATATTGCACATTCGCGCCACATCCGCCACCGACAGATTTGCATTGACGTGGTTTTCCAGCAGCCGTACCATGCGGACATAATTTCCCGCCGTGGTAGACAAGGCACCGGATCGCCGGGGCTGGCCCCGGGTTTGCGCCTCTAACAAGAGCAGCTCCAGCTCCTTTAACAGAATCTGTCCGCGGAGAGGATCTTTTCCCATGCCCACAATGTTAATCTGATCCTTTTCAAAGGCGTTATCAATCTGCTCCAGCAGCGCAACGGCTGCCTGTGGATTTGACAGTGTAAAAAGCTTGCCGCATGGCGGTACATTTACGCCCCCAAAGGTCAAACCGATCACTCTGGCCGGCTCGCCTCCTGCATACCACAGCCGGTGAAACTCCATTGGTTCATGGAGCACAGCCTGTCCCTGCCGCAGGATCTGTACATCCTCACCGGCGGTAATGCCCACCTCTCCTTGTGCAATAACCACCAGCTCCCAGAAATTATGCCGCTCCCCTGCATAGAAATATTCATTGTCTACCCATACATCGAAATATGTATAAAGCGTCTGGATCTGAAAGGGCCGTTCGATCTCTACATAGCCAAACATTACCTCTCCACCTTTCATGCAAAATCACAAATTTTGTATATGTTTATATATTTCATTTTTACTTTGGCGGTTTTATAATGGATATAGAATCGCAAGAAATTGTCAATCCATACAGGAGGAATTTTTATGAAAAAAATTACTGCCGTTGTTCTTGGTTACGGCCAGCGTGGCTCCACCTACGCCCGCTATGCTGTAGATAATCCCGATGAGTTTCAGGTCGTTGCTGTAGCCGATGCTACCGCTGCCAAGCGTGCCACTGCCAAGCAGCTGCACAATCTTTCCGATGACCGGGTCTTTGCAAACTGGAAGGATCTGGCCGCCCAGCCCAAAATGGCGGATTTTGCCATCATCGCCACCCAGGACAACATGCACTATGAGCCTGCTCTTGCCCTGATTGAAAAGGGCTACAATCTCCTGTTGGAAAAGCCCATGGCTGTTACCCCCAAGGAGTGTAAGGACATCACCGAAGCTGCTGAAAAGAAGGGCGTTAAGGTGGTCGTCTGCCACGTGCTGCGCTTCACCGACTTCTGGAGAACCATCAAGAGAGTGATCGACGAGGGTCAGCTGGGCAAGATCATGTCCATCGTACATTTGGAAAACGTGGGCAACATTCACCAGAGCCACAGCTTCGTCCGTGGCAACTGGCGCAATTCCAAGGAGGCCACTCCCATGATCCTGGCAAAGAGCTGCCACGATATGGACATCCTCCAGTGGATCATTGGCAAGAACTGCACCAAGGTCCAGTCCTTCGGCGATCTGACCTACTTCAATCACAAAAACCGTCCTGAGGGAGCTCCCGATTACTGCGTTCAGGGCTGCCCTGTGGCAGACACCTGCCACTATAATGCCAAAAATATCTACATTGACATGAAGGATAACGCCTTTATTAAGATCCTGCGTGGCGTCATTACCGGCATCGTAGAGGAAGCTACTGATGAAGCTGTTATGAAGGCAATTACCACCGGTCCTTACGGCCGCTGCGTCTTCAACTGCGACAATAATGTGGTGGACCATCAGGTAGTAAATCTGGAGTTTGAGGGCGGCTGCACCGTTTCCTTCACCATGAACGCCTTTAATGAGGGCGGCAGATTCATCCGGATCTTCGGTACCAAGGGTGAGCTGGTAGGTAGCATGCACGGCGATATCCAGCTGTTCTCCTTTGACACTAAAGAATGGAAAACCGTGGAAAAGGACAGCAACGGCGCCGGCATCGAGTCCGGTCACGGCGGCGGCGACACCGGCATTATGCGGGATATCCTTTCCCTGCTCCGTGGCGAAGAGCCCAGCAACTCCGTCTGCGAGGTGCGGACCTCCTACATGAACCATCTGATCGCCTTTGCTGCTGAACAGTCCCGCCTGGATGGCACTGTTATCCAGCTACAGGATTATTCTGACGCACTGTAAGCATAATACGCCCGGAAGCATAGCTTCCGGGCGCTCATTTTTCTTGACCTTTTCCTGAAAATCAGCTATTCTACTAACAGGCAGACGCAAACGCTCTGCCTGAAAATTCCCTGTTTTGGAGAATCCTATGCGTATTCTGTTTGACAGCAAGCTACCTGAGTTTAAAGATCCCTTCGGCACACTGACTCCCAATCAGCCCTGCCGCCTTTGTATCCATATTCCCAGCTCCGTGGCCGCATCTGATGTGCAGTGCGTTATCGAGTATGAGGATGGAACACCGGCACTGGCGGTTCCCATGGGCTTTTCATCCAATGTGGGAGGCTATGACCTGTTTACCGGCAGCTTTCAGCTCTGCCAGCCGGGGCTGTACTTTTATTATTTCCGGATCGTGGCCCGCACAGGCCCATTCCGTTTGTTCAAATACGGTGACGACACCAATATGGAGGCCGGTGACAAGTGGCAGGTCAGCTGCATCCCTGCGGAGTTCACCACCCCCTCCTGGGCAAAGGGTGCTTCTATTTATCAGATCTTCCCTGACCGTTTTCACAGATCCGGTACTTGCGATCTGACCGGAAAACTGAAGCCCTATACCATTCATGAAAACTGGAACGAAGAAGTTTGCTGGCAGCCCACTGCAGAGGGCATGGTGCTGAACAACGACTTTTATGGCGGCAATTTCCGGGGCATTACCGAGAAAATGGACTATATTGCCAGCCTTGGCACCACCATTTTGTATCTGAACCCTATCAGCAAGAGCTTTTCCAGCCACCGGTATGATACCGGCGACTATAAGACCCCCGATCCCATGCTGGGTACGGAGGAAGATTTTACCGCCCTTTGCGACGCAGCCCATGCCCGGGGCATTCGGGTCATATTGGACGGCGTATACTCCCACACAGGCTCTGACAGCCTGTATTTTGACCGGGAGGGCACTTTTGGCGGAAACGGCGCCTTCTGCTCCCAAAAGTCCCCCTATTACAGCTGGTATACCTTCCACAACTGGCCTTACAGCTACAATTCCTGGTGGGGTTTTGATACCCTGCCCACAGTCAACAAGATGGATCCTGCCTTTATCGAATATGTCATCACCGGCGAGGATTCCGTAGTTGCCCACTGGCTTCGTGCCGGTGCGGACGGATTCCGGCTGGATGTGGCGGACGAGCTGCCCAGCGAATTTCTGGATCTGCTGAAAAAAAGAGTCCGCCAGATCAAGCCCGACGCCCTGGTCATCGGCGAGGTGTGGGAGGATGCTTCCAACAAAATTTCCTATAACCGCCGCTGCCGGTACTTTGTAGACGGCACGCTGGACAGCATTATGAATTATCCCTTCCGCACCGCCATTTTGAATTTTATGGCCCGGCAGGATGACGGCCGCGGTTTGCGGAATACCGTCATGACCATTTTGGAAAACTATCCCCCTCAGGTGCTGCACTGCAACATGAATCTTCTGGGCACTCACGACACCCCCCGGATCCTGACCGCTCTTGTGGACAGCTTTGACGGCAGCCGGGAGGCGCTGGCAAAGCGCCATCTGTCGCCGGAGCAGTATACCACCGCCCGGGAACTGCTGATGGCAGCATCCGTGCTGCAATACACCCTGCCCGGCAGCCCCAGCCTGTACTATGGCGACGAGGCGGGCATGGAGGGCGGCAAAGATCCCTTCAACCGCCGCACCTACCCCTGGAGCAACGAAGACCAGACTCTTTTGGAGCATTTCAAGGCTCTGGGTAAGCTTCGCAAAGACTACGCCGCCCTGCGGGAGGGAAATATCCGGTTTTCCCGGTATGACAGCGGCAAACTGGGCTTTTTCCGGGAGCTGGCAGGCAAAAAGCTAATGATCTGTGTTAATCGCAGTGAGGAAAGCTGGCAGATCCCCTCCGGAAAGCTGCTGCTGGGGCATAATCTGCAGGCAGTCGCCCCCACACAGCTGGCGCTGAACCCGCTGGGCTTCTGTATTCTGGAGGAAATATGATGGACGAAAAAATTCTCTCCGGCTACTGTCGGGCAATGGATGCCAGCAGGACGGTTTATGTGGAGCTGACTTCAGAGGGACTGGAGGCAGATTGCAGCTTCGGCAGCTGCCCCTTTGATCGGGACTGCCCCATTGCCAAACAGCTGCGGCAGTTTGCATCAGAAAATCAATAATGCCACAAAAAACCGGAAGGCAAAAGCCTTCCGGTTTTCTTATTTACACTTGAGGCAAGGGAGTTTTCTCCACATTGGAATCCTTGATCAGCTTCTTGGGACAGACTGTGGCGCAAAGGCCGCAGTTGTCGCACTTGGAATAGTCAATGACCGCCAGATTCCGCTCGATGGTAATGGCATCATGGGGGCAGATCTTCTTGCACAGTCCGCAGCCGATACAGCCGGCGGTGCAGCCCCGGGTAGTCACAGCGCCCTTTGCCAAGGAGGCACAGGCAATGACCACATTCCGGTAAGGCTCCACAGGAACGATCAGGCTTCGGGGGCAGACATTGGCGCAGCTCATGCAGCCAACACACTTATCCTCGTCCACCACCGCCACACCGTTGACCACATGGATGGCATCGTACTTACAAGCCTTGACGCAGGTGCCAAAGCCCAGACAGCCAAATTTGCAGGACAGTGGGCCGTTGCCGCCCACCTTGGAGGCTGCGATGCAGTCCTTAAAGCCCTCGTATTCCGCCTTGATCCGGGCACCGGTGACCATATTGCCGTCTTTATCATAGGTCTTTGCGCCGGAGCAGCGGACCAGCGCCACCTTCCGGGTGACCTCCTGAGCCTGAATGCCCATGATTGCTGCCATAGCCTGGGCGCATTCATTGCCACCGGAGGCACATTTGCCGATCTCCGCTTCGCCATTGAGCACCGCCTCCGCATAGCCACCGCAGCCGGCATAGCCGCAGCCACCGCAATTTGCGCCGGGCAGGCATTCATTCAGCTGATCCAGCCGGGGGTCGGTTTCCACATAAAACAGCTTGGACGCACCGGCCAGCACCGCGCCAAAGATCAGGCCCAGACCGCCCAGAACGGCGATCGCAATCAAAATATCCATATTCGCCCTCCTTAGAAGATCTTCAGGCCGGAGAAGCCCATAAATGCCAGCGCCAGAAGACCGGCTGCTATCAATGCCAGAGGATAGCCCTTAAAGCTCTCAGGGCAATTGGACCTGTCTGTGCGCTCCCGAATGGAGGCAAACAGCACGATGGCCACCGTAAAGCCAACGCCGCCGGCAGCGCCGTTGAGAACGCTCTGCAAAAAATCATATCCCTGCTGCACATTCACAAGGGCAACGCCCAGAACCGCGCAGTTGGTGGTGATCAGAGGAAGATACACACCCAGCGCCTTATACAGGGCGGGAATTGCCTTTTTCAGGAACATCTCCACCACCTGCACGATGGCGGCGATCACCAGAATGAATGCCACGGTCTGCATATATTCCAGACCCAGATTCACCAGAATCAGTTCGTTAACTGCCCAGCAGGCGGCAGCGGCAATAGCCATAACGAAGGTAACAGCCATGCCCATGCCAATGGCGGTATCGGTCTTCTTGGAAACGCCCATAAAGGGGCAGATGCCGTAGAATTTAACCAGGATGAAGTTTTCCGTCAGGATGGCAGAAAGCAGAATACCAAGCAAAGATTGTACATAGGGATTCATTTCTTTTCAGCCTCCTTTTTCTTCTTTTCCATGCGCTTCATCAGCCACTGGAAGCCGGCGACCACAAAGCCCAGAGTCAAAAAGCCGCCCACAGGCATGATCATCATCATAGCCGGCGTGCCCTCCGGCAGGATGCGGATGCCTTCGCCGCCGTTCAGGATTCCGCCACCAAAGGTGCCGGCACCCAGGAATTCACGGATCACGCACATGATCACCAGCGCCACCGTATAGCCAATGCCCTGAAACAGTCCGTCCATTGCCGAGGCAGCCACCGTATTTTTAGAAGCAAAAGCCTCTGCCCGACCCAGAATGATACAGTTGACCACGATCAGGGGGATGAACACACCCAGGCTTTCCGAAAGCTCCGGCAAAAACGCCTGCAGCGCCAGATCCACGATGGTCACAAAGCCGGCGATGATCACGATATACGCAGCGATACGAATCTGGGAAGGAATGACCTTCCGCAGAGCGGAGATCAGCACATTGGAACAGATCAGAATAATGGTAACGCTGATACCCATGCCAATGCCGTTAAACAGGCTGGTGGTGATGGCCAATATGGAACACATGCCCAAAAGCTGTACCAGAACAGGGTTTTTGGTCAGCAGGCCTTCTTTAAACATTTTACCGATTTTCACAGCCAGCCCCCCTTAACCCAGATTTCTGACGCAGGCCAGCGCCGCATTCACGCCATAGGTGATGGCTCTGGTGGTAATGGTAGCACCGGTGATGGAATCCACCTCGCCACCGTCCTTATCCACAGCCAACGTGCCGGACAGGCCGACAAACTGATCCCGGAATGCCTGACCGCTTGATGTGGTAGCCGCCGCCACCGCACCCAGACCGGCAGTTTCCGTCTGGGAGACGATGGACACGCCTTTAACCGCGCCTTCCATATCAATACCCACCATCATGGAGATGGTTCCGCCAAAGCCGGCAGGTGCAACCTCCACCACAAAGCCCGCATCACACGCATAAACCGCGTTGACCATGCCGGTTTCGTCCGTAAAGGCTACCGCGTTCAGGTTCTCGCCCTCAGGAAGCACTTCTTTCATGGCTTTTTCCATTTTTTCCGCCTTGTACTCGGCAATGCGTGGCTGTGTAATGGCATTGACGCCTGCAAGGCCTGCCGCCACCAGAGCGGTGATCAGAAACAGCGTACCCACGATACGCAGGATGTACAAAACATTTTTCATCTCTTCGCCGCCTCCTTTTTCGGTGCACCGAACTTTTTGGGGCGACCGATCTTATCCAGCAGGACCACGCAGCAGTTCATCACAAGAATCGCATAGGAAACGCCCTCGCTGTAACCGCCGAAATAGCGGATGACCACCGTCAGCAGGCCGCAGCCGATGCCGAAGATCAGCTGACCCAGCTTGGTGACCGGGGTGGTGACATAATCCGTGGCCATAAAGATGGCACCCAGCATCAGGCCGCCGCCCAGAACCTGCGCGCCCATCCACATGAGATTGTCGTTACCCATGGGGAACAGGAATGTCAGCACCGCCACGGTTCCAATATAAGCAAGAGGAATGCGGGGGCTGATGATTTTTCTAACCAGCAAATACACAAAGCCGATCAGCAGAAGCAGCGCAGAGGTCTCGCCAATGCAGCCGCCTACCTTGCCCAGGAACAGATCCATCAGATCGATGCCCTCCATAGAGCCCTGATGCATCACAGACATGGGCGTGGCGGAGGTGACCGTATCGACAGTTACGGATTCAAAAATACCAAACCAGTTTTCCCAGCCGGCCTTTACCCATGTGCTCATGGCTACCGGCCAGCTAAAGAGAAACGCACGGGCTGCCAGCGCAGGGTTGACAAAATTCTTGCCGATGCCGCCGAACAGTTGCTTGACCACCACGATGGCGAAGAAATCGCCGATGATCAGCATCCAGTAAGGAATGGATACGGGGCAAACAAAGGCCAGCAGCACACCGGTTACTGCGGCAGAAAGATCATAAACCTTGCAGTCGGTCTTCATGAGCTTGCAATACGCCCACTCAAAGAACATACAGGCTGCTGCTGAGATCAAGGTCATCAAAAGGGCCCGGAAACCAAAGAACCACACGCTGCCTGCCAGCGCCGGAGTCAGGGCGATGAGCACATCCCGCATAACGGTGCGGGTGGTGACGGGAGAATGGACATGGGGGGAGCTGGAAATCGTCAGCTCATAAAAGTATTTCATCTGTGCCATTTTTGCGCCACCTCCTTATCGTTTTGCCGCGTCACGCAGCTTATGCTTGCCGCTGCGGAATGCCAGAACCAAGGGTACACAGGCAGGGCAGGTATACGCACAGCATCCGCACTCGATGCAGTCCATCAGGTTCATAGCCTTCATATTCTCCAGATCTCCGCTGTACAGGGATTCATACATCAAAACCGGCATCAGGTGCATGGGGCAGGCATCCACACACTTGCCGCAGCGGATGCAGGCAGAATGCTCAATGGCAAACTTATTGCGCTTGCCTAAGATCGTAACGGCATTGCTGCCCTTGATCACGGGAACACTCAGGTCATACTGGGAAGCGCCCATCATGGGTCCGCCGGAAAGGACCTTATAGGGATTCTGACTGTGACCCACCGCCTCCAGAAGGTCGTTGAAGCTGGTTCCGATGGGCACCATCAGATTCTTCGGCTCCATGACGATATCCCCGGATACCGTAACGATCCGGCGCACCAGCGGCATGCCCTGATACACCGCATCATGGATGGCCTTGCAGGTAGCCACATTGAACACCGCGCAGCCCACTGCCGCAGGCAGACCGCCAGAGGGGACCTCACGGCCGGTAATGGCATAAATCAGCTGTTTTTCCGCGCCCTGAGGGTACTTGGTGGGAAGAGGCTCCACCACAATGCCGGACTTGGGATCGATAGCCCGACGCAGAGACTTCACCGCCTCAGGCTTATTGTCCTCAAGGGCGATGTGGGCACTATTCAGACCCAAAATCTTCATAATGACCTGCAGACCGGACAGCAGCTCACCGGGATATTCCCGGCAGAGCCGGTCATCGGCAGTTATGTAGGGCTCACATTCAGAAGCATTGACAATGATGGTATCCACCTTGCCGATGCCGGAGCTGAGCTTTACATGGGTGGGGAAAGTAGCGCCGCCCATACCTACAATGCCGGCTTCCCGGATGATCGCCATCAGTTCCTCCGGCGTCATCTTGGCTACCGCCTCACGGCTGCGGGGCTGGATGTCGGGGCACAGCTCGTCCAGATGGTCATTTTCAATGACCACGCTCATCATAGTCGTACCGCAGGTGTGGGGACGCATCTCCACCGCCTTTACCGTACCGGAAACCGATGCATGGACAGGGACGCAAAGACCCTCATTGTCGCCAATCTTCTGACCCAGTGTTACCCGGTCACCCTTTTTCACCAGCGGCTTGCAGGGAGCGCCGATATGCTGACTCATAGGAATCACCAGAATATCCGGCTCCGGGAAGGGCTGTGTTTTCCGCTCGGAAGCATACCCCTTATTTTCTTTTGGATGAACTCCTCCGAAAAAAGGAAACGCCATTTACTATCACCTCTTGCAAATTTCGCGCAGACGCACATTTTTTGATACTCTATATCTTACTCCATTTCAAGAAGTTTGTCCACCGGTTTTTAGTATAGATGCACAAAATTTACCCAAAAAATAATTTGTTATCGATACAAATAGCCGGATACCGCCCACCAATTCCGACAAATATCGTTGAAAACCGAAAAAACTGTGGTATACTGTTTACAAAGGATGTGAAACCATGCTTACTTTTCAAAAACTGAAACCTGAAGACAGAGCTGCCTTTCTGAAATGTTCCCATCCGGAAAAGATCCGGGGCTGTGAATACTCTTTCGTCAATATGTGTATCTGGGGCCGCCAGAGGGTTTGCTTTCTGGAAGACTTTATCGCGATCTTCTCCCAGTATGACCGCAACACCGTGTACCCCTTCCCCATGGGCAGGGGCGATGTTAAGCCTGTGCTGGATGCCATTATCCATGATGCCCGCAGCCGGGGCATCCCCTGCCGGATCAGCTCCATGACCGCAGAGGATTGTGCCCTGCTGGAAAGCCTGTATCCAGGCCAGTTTCGCTTCCACACCAATCGGGATAATTACGATTATGTCTATGGTATCGAGGATCTGGCATGGCTTCGGGGCAAGCGTTATCAGAGCAAGCGCAATTTTGTAAACCGGTTCCATGCCGCCCATCCGGATTGCCAGACAGTTCCTTTGGATGCCACCACTATGCCCGCAGCCAAGGCTCTGGTTCAAAAATGGTATGATGAGAAGCTGGCGGCAGACCCCATGGCAGACCTGCATCTGGAGCAGGTAGCGCTGGAGCGGGCATTCGCCCATCGGGAGGCGCTGGGTCTGGAGGGGCTTGTGCTGATGGAGGGCGATACTGCCCTTGCCATGACCATGGGTAGCTTCCTGTCTGAAAACACCTTTGATATCCACTTTGAAAAGGCCCTTTCCGGCGCAGATGGGGCGTATGCAGCCATTAACTGCGCCTTCGCCCGATACCTGCAGGAAAAATATCCCCAGCTTCAGTATTTGAACCGGGAGGATGATATGGGCATTCCCGGCCTGCGAAAGGCCAAGCTGTCCTATCATCCGGACCATCTGGTGGCAAAATACTGGGCACGGCTTTGGGAGGATGACGATGCGCATTGATCATCCTGTTCCGACCCAAATTCCCGCCCTTCGCCGGCTGTGGCAGGAATCCTTTGGGGATACGGATGCTTTTCTTGACGGTTTTTTTGACCGGGTATTTTCCTCTGACCGCTGCCGGTGCATCTTTGCCGGCAAGGAGGCTGCCGCCGCCCTGTACTGGCTGGACTGTGACTATAATGGGGGGAAGCTTGCCTATCTCTATGCCGTAGCCACCGCCGAAGCAAGTCGGAATCAGGGGCTGTGCAGGAAGCTAATGGAGGACACCCATGCCCTGTTGCAGGCCCGGGGCTATGCCGGCACGGTCCTTGTGCCCGGAGAAGCGGGACTTTTCGCCATGTATGAAAAAATGGGCTACCAGGTTCTGTCCTGCATGGATACACGAACCGTCTGCAGTGACGCTTCAGTAGCCTTAAAGGCCATTGCACCGGAAGAATATGCCGCTGCAAGAAAAAACTTTCTTCCGGCCGGCGGCGTTGTTCAGGAAAAGGAAAGTCTGGCGCTTCTGACCCTTTGCGCCGGACTTTACGCGGGGGACGGCTTCCTGCTGGCTGCCCGCAAAGAAGGCGACACCGTGTTCGGTCTGGAGCTTTTGGGCGACAGCACCAGGGCCGCCGGAATCTCTGCCGCGCTGGGGGCAGCAAAGGGGCAATTTCGCATCCCCGGAGAAAAGCCTTTTGCCATGTATCATCCCCTGTCCGACGCACCTAAACCTGCCTACTTCGGTCTAGCCTTTGATTAACCAAACACCGGCTGACTTAGGGCAACGCCTCGCAAAGATGTATTGGTTTTGAACGGCCCTTTTTCCGCTTAACCGCATAAAAAATCACCGGAATACGACAGTATTCCGGTGATTTTGTTATTTATTTATCGAAAAAATTGCCACTTCAAAACTGCGCAGCACCTGAAAAGGCCAGATTTTTCTGCTGGATAAGGAAAAAAGCGCAGGAATCCTTGGTGGATTGCGAGCATTTTTGACGCAATACGGCTGGAAAAGATGCCTTTTCAGGCATTACATCTTTACGGGGCGTTGCCCTTTGGTCAGCCGGTGTGCTTATTTATTCCAGATTGGCGGTGAAATCCGCCATCATGTCGCTGATATGGATATTCTGTGGGCATACACTTTCACAGTTCTGGCAGCCGATGCAGCTGGCCGGATCCTTTCCCTCCGCCCGTTCCGGCAGAGTCCAGACAGCCTTGCCGCCGGAAAACAGCCGCTCATTATACCGCTCCACCAGCCAGGGAATGTCCAGTGTCTGGGGGCATTTCTCCGTGCAGTAGCGGCAGCCGGTGCAGGCCATGGTGTTGCTCACGGTCATCCTATCCGCCACGGCCAGAAGCGCCGCCATTTCCTGATCGTTTAAGGGACGGGGCGATGCATATGTAGCAATGTTGTCCTGCAGTTGCTGCAGATCGGACATGCCGGAAAGGGTCATAGTAACCCCCTCAATGCTCTGGAGGAAGCGGAAGGCCCACTGAGGCAGCGTCCACTCCGGCTGCAGTTTTTTCAGCTCCCGGGTATACTTTTCGGGTAGCTGCACCAGCCGGCCGCCCCGGACAGGCTCCATGACCCAGACGGGAAGACCGTAGGAGCGGATAAGTTCCACCTTCTTTTTGGCGTCCTGCAGCTCCCAGTCCAGCCAGTTCAGCTGGATCTGGCAGAATTCCAGCTGCCCGTCCAGCGCGTCCAGAAACCGCTTCATGGTCGCAAGACTTCCGTGGGTGGAAAATCCCAGATGGCGGATGCGCCCGTTTTTCTTTTGCTCCAGCAGGTACTCCGCCACGCCCAGCTCAGGATCCAAAAAGCCATCGATGTTCTTTTCCCAAACATTGTGGAACAGGTAAAAGTCGAAATATTCTACCTGACACTTGCTCAGCTGCTTTTCAAAGATCTCCTCTTTTTTCGCCATGTTCTCCAGATTAAATCCGGGGAACTTGCTGGCAAGATAAAAGCTTTCTCTGGGATACTCCTTGAGCGCCTGACCAATGGCGATTTCAGAAGTTCCCTCATGATAGCCCCAGGCGGTGTCAAAATAATTGATGCCGTGATCCTTCGCAACCTTAACCAGTTCTTTTGTCTTTTCCATGTCGATCCGACCGTAATTGCCCTCCAGCACCGGCAAGCGCATACAGCCCAAGCCGAGGGCGGAAAGCTTAAGATCCTGAAAACAATGATACTGCATAGCATTTCCTCCTGCTTTTTCTCATTTCTGCTTACAGTATATCGAAAACGCCCGGTCTTTTCAACAAAAATCGTATGCCGGTCTAATTCTGCATAAAAATTTGCTCTTCCCGGATCAAAGGGTAGCAGACGAGAGCGTTCCCATCTAGCGACTCCCGTTGCATATTCACAGCGCTGATCTGGCGATTGCCGTAAGTGGTGTAGTAATAGATCCCCTTGTCCGTATTGCAGCAGGAGGTATACATGGTGATCTCAAACGTTCCGGGCTCTACCTCGCAGCAGCCCCGCACCTGATCCACCGTCCCCAGAATGTGAAAAAACTGACTGACGCTTTCCGCTTCGGATTCTCCGGATATCGAATTCATTTTCACAAAAGCCGCCCGAACGAACCGGGACTGGGAGGACAGATCTCCCGGAAGTCCCAGCGCCCCCATTCCTCTGCTGTAAGCCAGTAAATCCAGTTTTTCCGAGAAGAGATTGCGAGGCTCGCGGGGAGACAAATGCATATAGTTATTCAGCTGGAACAGCTGCTCATCAAAGGGCGGATTGTTGGTCAGCACGCCCACAGGGTTGGGATACACCCGGATCCCCTCTTTCACGGATTCCACTGTAATGGCTTCATTGCGATCCGCAATCATCCAGTGCAGCTGGGCCGGGGGCAGCTGGGCGCTGAATGGGATATTGGTCATGTTGAGCCTTTCGATCTGCTGCTTTGCTTCCTGCACCGAGGCACATTGGGAGAGGATCCAGGGGATAAACTCAAAGCTTGCAATGTTATCCCTGTCCGGTAGCTTCTCTTTATAATGGGCATTGCCCACAAAATTCAGCCCTGCCATAGCAAGTCCTTTTTCGTTGAAGCCGTCAAAATACAGAGGATACCCCTCCTGCACACAGGCCATGCCCAAAATCGCATAATGCGCTTTCTGCACGCCCATATTCCGAAAGGGCAGCGGAAATCTGCGGGGCGTAAAAACAAGCTCCTCGGAGAAGGAAATGTCATAATCCAATGTTCTTCCAAAATAATGATCTCCATTCTGATAGGTGACCGCTGTGCACATACGCTTTCCCCCCGCAATTTGTTTTCCCGATGATTTCATTTCATAGCATGCCCATTTTGGGGCACACTAACCTTACCACAAACAAAGGGGTGTTTTTTATGATTGAACAGGATACCATCAAACTGCTGCGGGAATGCGACGCCGGTGTGAAAATGGGTATTGCGTCCATTGACGATGTTCTGGAGCATGTGGACTCCGACGCCTTCCACAAGAAGCTTTCCGACTGCAAAAAGGAGCATGACCAGCTCCAGTGCGAGATCCAGCAGCTGCTGGGAAAATACAAGGATGAGGGAAAAGACCCAAATCCCATTGCTAAAGGCATGTCCTGGGTGAAAACCAACATGAAACTGGGCATGGACGATTCCAATGCCACTGTGGCGGATCTGATGACCGACGGCTGCAACATGGGTGTCAAATCCCTGAACCGGTATTTGAACCAGTACAAGGCCGCTGACGAAGTGTCCAAAGATATCACCAAGCGGCTGATCAATCTGGAGGAAAAGCTGGCAATCGACATCCGTCAGTATCTGTAAACAAAAAACTGCACCCGACGACAGGGTGCAGTTTTTTCGATAATCTTCCATTTTTCAGAGCGACTTATCCGCAACGGTAGACCCGGCTGTACAGCACAGAGCGGATCTTCTCAAATTCCTCCTGGCTGACAGGTCTTCCATCTGTCAGGATCCTCAGGGGAACCGGTTTTCGCCCCTTGGAGATGGGTGGCTGCATATAGGGATAATCATTTACAAAGAATCCGTTTCGCTGATAAAAGCGGATCCGCCGGCAGGCAATTTCGTTTTCCGGAAGCTCCGCCTCCAGACAAGCCGGCTTTTTCAGATGCTGGCGAATCTTTTCCAGCATAAAAGCGCCCAGACCTTTGCCCCGCAATGCCGGGTCTACCGCGAAATGCTCAATAAAGCTGACCGCTTCCAGCTCCCATACCGCCATCATGGCCGCCACCTGCTGGGACTCGCCCCGCAGCACATAGATCCGGTAGGCAGGCTCTTCCAGCAGCGCCTTTTGCTCCTCATAGGGCCTGTACTCATCCAGAGGGAAGCTATCTTCCAGCAAGCGGTATACCGCGTCAAACTCTTTGGATTTCATTTGATCCAGTTTCAATTTTCCAACCTCTATTCATTTACCCAAACAAAAATATTCCAAACTGCCGGACCTCATCCGGGTAATAGACGCTGATGGTGCGCAGGCACAATAGGGCGCTTGACAAAATAGTAAGCACTGACATGACCACCACTGCAGTATTGAGGGATCTGCGGGCGGAATCGTTTTCTGTATGATGCCAAAAACCAATGGCAATAAAGCAAAGGATGCCCAGCAGGAAATACATATCCATCCGGTAGCGCTCCAGCAAATAGGGGGTCCACAAAACGCTCATTACCGTAATGATCGCCGCGGCAACCACAAATCCTACCAAAGTTCCCCCCAGCTTTTCCTTGCGGAGCACATTCCGGGACTCCCGGCGCAGCGCGCCGAAAATAAAGAACAGGATGGGGAAATTGACAAACGCGCCGCCATGATTGAGATAAGGAAATCCCTCCGACATTTTCGGCAGGCTGAAGAAATTCTCTCCCAGACCGTTCAGAATCCGAATCATTTCCCGGAAATTCAGGGTCACGGCATACTGGGTCTGGTCCGCCACAGTCAGCTGGTATGCCTGACCGAATTCAAAGGGATCTTCAAATCTGGCATAGTTATAGGCCATCAGGGCAATCGCCACCACTGCATAGGGAAGCGCGGCAAGACCCAACTTTCCCAGCAGTTTCCAGGAAAATTTGTGCTGCTTCAAAAAAGCCGCCAGCATGGGAAGCACGATCACATTGGCCAGCGCAATGGTAGGACGGCAGCCGAACACCAGCGCGCCCAAAAGCGCCCCCAACGCCGCAAACCCGATCTGCCTGTTTTCCTTTTCCTCCACCCACACGGCCCGGAAGAAGCAGTACAGGCTCCACACCTGAAGGGCAATGCCTGCGGTGATGGCTGTGCAGTACAGCGCCGGCTCTGCCGTGCTGTACCATATGCTCATAATGGAAACGGCGCTGGAAAATGCAAGGGTCGCGCCAAAGGACATCTTCGGAAAGAACCGCCTGGCAAGCATCTTCAGCAATGCAAAAATGCCGAGGATCGCCACCGCTGCAAACAGCTGGGTTCCATGGTAAGTGGTCAGCGGCATACCGGTGAGCAGCCGGTAGGGCAGAAACGCCAGAAACACCGGCACAACGCCAAAGTACATATAATACCGGCCATTGTAATAGGCATGATCCCAGTGGTAATACACACCGGCCTCGTCCCGCTGCGCCGGATCATAGGGGTTTTCCAGATCCAGAAGCTGATCCTCATCGCCGTAATCAAAATGAAGCCGGCCCGCCAGAATATTCTCCGCCATCAGTTCATACTGATTCCGATGGCCGGGGATCTGGCCATTCCAGAGGGAAAACTGATTCATGGGAAGAATGCAGGCGGCAACCGTAGCCGTCACCACCAGTACGGTGACCGCCGATTTCCAATCGCTGCGTCCCGCAACGGGGATCTTATGCAGCCATGAAGACGGGCGGCACACATAGATCAAAAGCGGAATCAAACCTGTCAGCAGCCAGGCCATACCCGCCCCGCACAGAGCCAAAATCGCCGCCAGCAGGGCCATCGCGGCCAGCCAGACCGTGTAAAAATGCAGTGGCCGCTTAAAAAAGTCAATCATTTTCATTCCGATTTTCCGCCTCCATTGCTTTCAGGGCTTCCCGGAACCGGTAATAAGCCGCTATGCGCTGAAGCTCAAAATCCTGCCGGTTTTTCTGCACTGCATTCTGCAGCTGCAGGCCTGCAAACAGGGACAAAAGGGCTGCGATCATGGTAAATCCGCACACGATCAATGTGGGGAAATTGGGAACAAGCCCTGTCTGAATAAATGTGACCAGCACAGGAATAAAGAACACCGCCGCCAGCAGAAAAAGCAATCCTGCAATAATGCCGAAAAAGGAAAAGGGCTTGTAGTTTTTGTGCAGCCGGAGGATGGTCTTCAGCACCTTGATGCCGTCGGCCACCGTATTGAGCTTAGACTCGCTCCCCTCCGGACGGTCCCGGTAATCAATGACCACATTGTCGATCTTCATGTTCTTGTCCAAAGCGTGAACGGTCATTTCCGTTTCGATCTCAAAGCCCTCCGACAGCACCGGGAAGGTTTTGACAAATTCATAGCTGAAGGCTCTGCAGCCGGTCATAATATCCTTGACATTGGATTTGAACAGGGTATTGACGCTCCAGCGGACCAGTGTATTTCCGAAATTGTGAAAACGGCGCTTATTTTCCGTGAAATAGGTAGAGGAAAGTCTGTCGCCCACCACCATATCCGCCTGCCGGTACAGCACCAGATCCGCCATCTGCCGAGCATGGTCGGGGGGATAGGTATCATCTCCGTCCACCATCAGGTAAACCTTGGCATCGATCTCCCGGAACATCCGGCGGATCACATTGCCCTTGCCTTGCTGATATTCCGGACGGACAACCGCCCCTGCCGCTCTGGCAATATCCGCAGTACCGTCTGAGGAATTGTTGTCATACACATACACAACCGCTTCCGGCAATGCCCGTTTCCAATCCTCCACCACCTTTTGAATGGTCTGGCTTTCATTATAGCACGGTATTAACACTGCGATCTGATCCATATCCTGCACCTCCACATTTGCCATGGCCTTTTTATTGTTTCCAGCACAATATTACCATATTCTTCCCGCCAATTCAATGGGTTTGCATCCGAAAAGAAAATCTTAAAACTGCTTCTATTGCTTTGAGCGATCGCTGAAACATCTGTAATCAAAGAAAAAAGCCATCCCGTTGGGGATGACTTTTCCTTTTCTGGTTGCGGGAGGAGGACTCGACTTGCATTTTGCTCCCATAGGAGCAAAATAATTGTTCCGCTCCGTCGAGCCATCGCGGGCAACGCTCATTCGCGTTGCATTTAGATGGGTTCGCGTCCTCTTTCTTTCCACTAAGAAAAGAAAAAAGCCATCCCTTTGGGATGACTTTTCCTTTTCTGGTTGCGGGAGGAGGACTCGAACCTCCGACCTCCGGGTTATGAGCCCGACGAGCTTCCAACTGCTCTATCCCGCGATATGCAGCGCACCTTTTGTGCCCGGTTATATTACCACATCTTCAGGATCTTGTCAAGGAGTATTTTCTGTCTTCTTATGTCACAGCATGCCGGTTTGCCCCTGAAAGGGCTTGCTTTTTTCTGTATCAGCGGTATAATTTTACCAAACCTTACATTATGGGAAAGGATCGTGTCTGCTATGGAGCCTCGCGTTTTTATCCGGGGAACGGATACCTATTGCACTCTGGAAAGCTCTGTCCCCGCCCCCATTCTGCGCAAGTCCTTTGACCTTCCTTTTTTGCCTGATACCGCCAGTCTTTCCATCTGCGTCAGTGGCCTGTACGAGCTGTATATCAACGGAAAAAACATTACCCGCGGCTTTCTTAGCCCCTATTTCAGCAATCCTGCCCAGCGGCTTTACTATGATATTTACGACGTAGCCCCTTATCTGACAACAGAAAAAAACGCCATCGCAGTGATTCTGGGCAACGGGTTTGCCAATCAGGACACCACCAACTGGGATTTTAATGTCTTCCCTCACCGGGCGCCGCTGGTCATGGCTCTCACTATGGAGGCAGTGGGGCAGAAACAGCGCTTCACGCTGGAAAGCGACGAAAGCTTCAAGGTTCATTCCTCCCCCATTCTCTACGATATGTACCGCTTCGGCACTATCTATGATGCCAGAATGGAGATTTCCGGATTCTCCTCTCCGGAATTTGACGATGCATGCTGGGAAAATGCCCGCCTTGCCGAAAAGCCCCTGGGCAAAATTACCCGCTCCACCGCCGCACCGATTCTGACCCGGCAGGAATTGTCCCCGGTCTCCATAGAAAAGCAGGAAGATTTTTATTATTTCCACGACAATGACCGCACCCCCTTCCCCTTTACCTATGTAAAATCCGGCTGGGTCTATGATTTTGGCTGCGCCGGCGCCGGTGTCTGCCGGCTGAAGATCAAAGGACGGGCCGGCCAGCGGATCACCCTGCGCCATGGGGAAGCCCTGCGGAACGGCAAATTCAATATGAACAGCATTTATACCATCAAGCCCAACCATGAGGCCTTTCTGCCCCTGTTTCAGGCGGACACCTATATCCTGAAAGGCGGTGAGGAGGAGATCTTTGTGCCTCCCTTCACCTACCACGGTTTCCGGTATGTGTTGGTGGAGGGCATCGACGACGATCAGGCGACAGAGGATCTGCTGACTTTTCTTGTTTTCAACAGTCAGTTTGACAAGCGTTCTGATTTTTCCTGCTCGGATCCGGTGGTCAATCAGCTGTATGATATGGCCATTCAGGCGGATCTTTCCAATTTCCACCACTTCCCCACTGACTGTCCCCAGCGGGAGAAAAACGGCTGGACCGGCGACATATCTGTCTCCGCCTGCCAAATGCTGATGAGCTTTGCCTGTTCGGAAAATTTCCGGGTCTGGCTGGAAAATGTCCAATCCGCCCAGCTGGAAAGCGGACAGGTCCCTGCCATCATTCCCACCTGCGGCTGGGGCTATGCATGGGGCAGCGGTCCGGTATGGGACAGCGCCATTGTGAATCTGCCCTATTACTGCTACCGGTTTGACGGCCGGACGGACATCATCCGGGAAAATGCTCCTATGATCCTGCGCTACCTGCATTACATCGCCGCCAAGCGGGACAGCCGGGGGCTGATCGCCTGCGGGCTGGGAGACTGGTGCCAGCCGGGGAGCGGGAATATAAACATTTCCTCGCCGCTGGAATTTACTGACAGCACGCAGATTTATCAGACGGCTATCCGCAGCGCCTTTTTATTCGATGTCATCGGCATGACGGACGCGAAAGAATACGCCCTGCAGCTGGCCGGCGAGCTGCGCAGCGCTATCCGTGCTCACCTGATTGACTCTGCCGCCGCCACCGCCGCCGGCAGCTGCCAGACCTCCCAGGCTGTGGCACTGGAAATGGGCCTGTTTGAAGCCGGCGAAAAGGATGCCGCCTACGCCCGGCTGCTGGAATTCATTCAGGAAAAAGACGGGTTTATTGACTGCGGCATGGTGGGCCTGCGGCATATTTTCCACGCCCTGTTTCTGGGCGGCGACGGAGATTTGGCCCTGAAGATGATCACCCGGGAGGATGCCCCCTCCTATGGCAATATGATCCGGCTGGGCGGCACGGCTCTGTTTGAAAGCCTGATTCCCAACGGAATACAGGAATCTCAGAATCATCATTTTTACGGCGATATTATCCACCTGTTCATCGAAAAACTGGCAGGACTTTGCATCAATCCCCATATGGACGATATCCACCATGTGCGGATCTGCCCACTGATTCCGAAAGGCATCTGCTTTGCTCAAGCCTCCTATTCCTTTGGAGCGGAATCAGTTTTTGTCCGGTGGGAGAAAAAAGACGGTCAGATTCTCATTACTGTTGATCTGCCGCCTGTCGCCCACGGGGAGCTTTCCTTTGCCGGCAAGACGATCCCCTTAAAAACTGGCAGCCAGCAATTTATTTTCCCTTATTGACAAAAGGTCCCCGGAGCAAATGCTCCGGGGATGGTTTTTTAGAATCTGCACTTTTCTTCGATATATGCCTTCAGCTGGGAAATGGGGATGCGGACCTGCTCCATGGTATCCCGGTCACGGACGGTGACGCAGTCGTCAGCAGGGGTATTCTCGTCGCCCACGGTCTGGAAGTCCACAGTGATGCACAGAGGTGTGCCGATCTCGTCCTCCCGGCGGTAACGCTTACCGATGGAACCGGCATCGTCAAAGTCCACCATGAAGTCCTTCTTCAGCTCCTTGTAGATCTCCTCTGCCTTGGGGCTGAGCTTCTTGGAAAGGGGCAGGATGGCTGCCTTGAAGGGGGCAAGAGCAGGATGCAGGTGCAGCACGGTGCGGACATCGTCCTTGCCGTTCTTATCCTGACCGACCACCTCTTCGTCATAAGCCTCGCACAGGAAGGCCAGCGCCACACGGTCGCAGCCCAGGCTCGGCTCAATGACATAGGGGATGTAGTGCTCATTGCGCTCCTGATCGTAGTACTCCAGACCCTTGCCGGAAGCCTCCTGATGGCGGCCCAGATCGTAATCGGTACGGTCGGCAATGCCCCACAGCTCGCCCCAGCCGGAGCCGAAGGGGAACTGGTACTCGATATCGGTGGTAGCTCTGGAATAGAAGGCCAGCTCTGCCGGATCATGATCCCGCAGGCGCAGAGAATCTTCCTTGATGCCAAGGCTCAGCAGCCAGTTCTTGCAGAAATCCTTCCAGTAGGCAAACCACTCCAGATCGGTACCGGGCTGGCAGAAGAACTCACACTCCATCTGCTCAAATTCCCGGGTACGGAAAGTGAAGTTGCCGGGGGTGATCTCGTTACGGAAAGCCTTACCTACCTGACAGACGCCGAAGGGCAGCTTCTTACGGGTGGTACGCTGAATGTTTGCAAAGTTAACGAAAATGCCCTGTGCGGTCTCAGGCCGGAGGTAGGCGATGGAGGATGAGTCCTCGGTAACGCCGATCTTGGTCTGGAACATCAGGTTGAAATTGCGGATAGAGGTGAAGTGATGCTTGCCGCAGTTGGGGCAGACCACATCCTCATGGTCGGCAATGAAATCATTCATCTGGTCGGTGTTCATGGCATCCACATTCACTGCCTTGCCGCTTTCGGAAGCAGCGATCAGCTGGTCAGCGCGCTGACGGGCGCCGCAGCCCTTGCAGTCTACCAGCGGGTCAGAAAAGCTGCCCACATGGCCGGTGGTGACCCAGGTCTGGGGGTTCATGATGATGGCGGCATCCAGACCCACATTGTAGTCGGATTCCTGAACGAACTTTTTCAGCCATGCCTTTTTCACATTGTTCTTGAACTCCACACCCAGAGGGCCGTAGTCCCAGGAGTTGGCAAGACCGCCGTAGATCTCGGAGCCGGCGTAGACATAGCCACGGTTCTTGCACAGGTTTACGATCATATCCAGTGTCTTTTCGCTGTTTTTCATGTGTATATCCTCCAAAATTGGGGTATTTTTTCATTGTCCGGTTTATTATACAGGGGATCGGGATGCAAATCAAGTAGCCACGGGGAAATTTATTCCGCCGCCACCAGCTCCGGGCCCAGATCGTCGGCCATCCGCTTATGGATCCTTTCGCCGATCTGGACAGTGGTCAGGCCCTCGTAATCGTCGGGCTGGAGCACCTCCACCAGGTGCAGGTGGACATCTGTAGCTTTCAGCCGCAGGGCATTGTGAAACACCTTATTGGTATTTTGAATGGTGCAGACCACAATGGGCACCTTCGTTTTCTGGGCGATCTTGAACACGCCGCTGCGAAAATGATGGAACAAACCGTCCCGGCTGGTGTATCCCTCAGGGAACACCGCAACAGATGCCATATCCTCTTTGATCAGCTCCACACACTTAATGATGGTCTTCAGGGCTTCTCTGTCATTTTCCCGGTTCAGGGGCTGGCAAAGGATTTTATGCATCAGCTTGCCCACCAGGAACATGCTCATATTTTCCCGCTTGGTGATAAAAGCCAGCTGGCTTTTCCGGAAGAATCCCAGAAGGGTCACCGGATCCAGATCATGGATATGGTTGCATACCAGCAGGAACCGGCCGTCCCGGGGGGTCTTTTCCAGGCCGCGGGTATGAACACGCATCTGCAGAATGGGCAGCACCACATCCACGCACTGATAGATCAGTCCCCGATAGAACCTGCTGTCCTTGGTCTGAGGCTTGCTCAGATCTACCCGGGCGCACATGATCCACAAGAACAAGAATACCACAGCTGCCAGCGCCAGGAATCCAACCACAAAGCTAACCGGCAGGATCCAAAGCCAGCCAAGCCCTGAAAAAGCGCCGGTCAGGGCGCATACGGCCGCCGCGATTCCGGCAGACAGGACGGCGATCCCTCCCAATACCATAAGGTTTTTTCCTCCAAAGGCACAAATTTCTTATATTATACTTCTTTTTTTCCAAGGAAACAAGGATGAATTGTAAACAAAGAGTTTTTTCCAATAGGGGTAGAAATTGTTGATTTGGGCTGATATAATAAGGTATTATACTTATCTGTATGTATTTCATCATTTTCCGGAAAGGAACCGCTTGTTATGGGTTTATCCGCCAAGGCTCCCTGGCTGGCCTTTTATGAAAATACCCCTGCCACTTTGGAGTATCCCGAAAAGACCATGTACCAGATGCTTTTCGATACCGCGCAGCAGTATCCCAAAAGCACTGCCTACATTTTTATGGGCAAAAAGACCTCCTATTCCGCTTTTATCCGGCGGATCGATGCTGCTGCCCGGGGTCTTTTGGCTATGGGCATCCGCAAGGGTGACCGGGTGACCATCTGCATGCCCAACACCCCTCAGGCGCTGGACTGTTTTTATGCCCTGAACCGCCTTGGCGCCATTCCCAATATGATCCATCCCCTGTCCGCCGCCAAGGAGATCGCCTTTTATCTGAATGTTTCAAAATCCAAGGCCATTTTGACTCTGGATCAGTTTTACCATAAGGTAGCCGGGATCTTGCCGGAGCTGGAAAATCCCACAAATATTTTGATCGCAAAGATCGCCGACGAGCTGCCCTTCCCCCTGAATCTTCTTTATCCCCACACCAAAAGCGGCAAGCATCCCCTGCCCAAAGCCGGCTACACCCTATGGAAGCAGGTTTTGGCAGCAGGCGAGGACATTTCGGAATTGCCTGTCGACGAGGGGAAAAGCAATGACTGCGCCGCAATCCTCTACTCCGGCGGCACCACAGGCTATGCCAAGGGCATCCAGCTTTCCAACCGGAATTTTAACGCTTTGGGCCTGCAGACCATTGCCGCCTCCGGCTATGGCAGTGTCGCAGGTATGAAAATGCTGTCCATTATGCCGATTTTCCACGGCTTTGGCCTTGGCATCGGCATTCACACTGCCCTTATCGGCGGCGCATCCTGCATTTTAGTGCCCCAGTTCAGCGTTAAGATCTACGCCGATACCCTGAAAAAACAAAAGCCCAATCTGATCCCCGGAGTGCCCACCCTTTTTGAGGCGCTGCTGCGGGCAGAGGATCTGGACGGCGTGGACCTGAGCTTTTTGAAGGGTATTTTTTCCGGCGGCGACTCTTTGTCTGCGGAGCTGAAACGGAAGGTAGACGCTTTCCTGAAAGCCCATAACTGCTCCGAACAGATCCGGGAGGGCTACGGCACCACCGAGTGTGTCACCGCTTCCTGCCTGACGCCCAAGGCCTATGCCCGGACAGGCTCTATCGGCGTTCCCTTCCCCGACACATTTTACAAGATCGTCACCCCCGGCACAACGGAGGAATGCCCGCCCAATACCGACGGTGAGATCTGCGTCTGCGGCCCCACTGTGATGCTGGGCTATATGGATAATCCGGAGGAAACTGCCCAGACCCTGCGCACCCACAGTGACGGCCGCATCTGGCTGCACACCGGCGATCTGGGGCATATGGATGCAGACGGCTTTGTTTATTTCCGTCAGCGAATCAAGCGGATGATCATTACCTCCGGCTACAATGTCTACCCCTCTCAGCTGGAGAATATTATCGACGGGCATGAAAAAGTACTTCTTTCCTGTGTCATTGGTGTCAAGGATGCCTATCGCGGCCAGAAGATCAGGGCCTATGTGGTGCCTATGCCGGGCATCGCACCTGATGATGCCCTGAAGCAGGAGCTGCTCGCCTACTGCGCCCAGCGCATTGCCAAATATGCTCTGCCCCGTCAAATGGAATTTCGAACCGAGCTTCCCAAAACTCTGGTGGGCAAGGTTGCCTACCGGGTGCTGGAGGAGGAAGCCGCGGCAGAGAAAGGAGAAAGCCAATGAACAAACGCATCTGGGAGCTGGATGTCCTGCGAGGTATTTGCATACTGGGTATGGTAGTTGTCCATCTGCTCTATGATCTGATGGTGCTGTACGCACTGGTGGACTGGCAGCCACCGGTACTATACACCCTCGCTCAGGAATGGGGCGGCGTGCTGTTTCTGCTGATCAGCGGCATCTGCGTCACTCTGGGCCGCCGGTCTGTCCGCCGGGGTCTGATCGTATTCTTCTGCGGTATGATCTGCTCCGCTGTCACTGCGGGCATGTATTTTCTGAACTTTTCCGGCAAAGGCATTATTATTTACTTTGGCATTTTGCACTGTCTGGGCGTATGTATGCTGCTGTGGCCTCTTGTGAAAAGGCTGCCTGTGTGGGCGCTGGCGGCGCTGGGCATCGCCTTGATCGCGGGAGGCTTCTATCTGCAAACACTGCCACCGGCAGATCACCCCTGGTTTACGGTCCTCGGACTTCCCCATCAGGGCTTTGTCTCTTCTGATTACTTCCCTCTGCTTCCCAATCTGGGCTTTTTCCTGATGGGCGCGGTGTTGGGCAAGACCCTCTACCGCAAAAAAGAAACCCTGCTGCCCCGGGTCAATACCCAAAATCCGCCCATCCGGTTCTTCCTGCTTTGCGGAAAGCACTCTCTTTGGATCTATTTGCTCCATCAGCCTGTGCTCAGCGGCATTTTTTATCTGATTATGCTTACCAAATAATCCTTTCGGAGGTTTCTATGAACAAACTGCTTAAGACAGCCAACCTGCCGTGGCTGGTTCTCGGCACTGCTGTGCTGGGGGCGCTGGTGCGGGTCTGGCTTTATGCCACAGGTCTGGACGAAAAGGGTCTTCTGGCCCCGAATCACGCCGGCCATATTCTGATCTGGCTGCTGACGCTGGCTGCTGTGGCGGCGGTTCTCCTTGGCACCCTGCGTCTGAAGCAGGCGGCAAAATACAGTTTTAATTTTCCCCCCTCTCTCATCGGTGCTGCCGGTGCGGCCGTGGCTGCCGGCGGTATGTTGGCAACTGCACTGACCCAGCTTTTCTCCGGCAGAGATGCTTTGGTGGTATTCACCGGCATTGTGGCTCTGCTTGGCGCACTGGTGCTGCTGTTTCTTGCCAACTGCCGATACAAGGGGATGCACCCGACGGTACTGTTTCCCGGCGTGCTTTGCGTGTATATGATCCTGCACATGGTCTGCCTGTATCGGGCATGGAGCGCAGATCCCCAGATTCAGGACTACTGCTTCGCTCTGTTTGCCTCGGTCAGCCTGACCATGGCCTGCTATCACAGCGCCGCCTTTTGCGCCAATTCCGGCAATCGGCAGATGCACACGGTGTTCCATCTTCTCTCCGGATTCTTCTGCATCGTATGTCTGCCCTGGTCGGATATGCCCTTATTTTATCTTTCCATGGGTATCTGGATGTTTACAGACCTGTGCAGTCTCCGGCCCATGCCCCGCTTTGTTCAGGAGTAAGGACAGCCTATGGTTTTACCGGAGTATGTGATGCAATGCCTCCAGCGGCTGGAAAATGCAGGTTTCCCCTGCTATGCCGTAGGCGGCTGCGTGCGGGATTCCCTGCTGGGTCTGACCCCTCACGACTATGATCTGTGCACTGCCGCCATCCCAGAGCAGATAAAAGCCGTATTTGCAGATCTGCCTCTGGTGCTGGCAGGGGAAAAGCACGGAACGGTGGGTGTGATCACCGAAAAGAATGTGGTGGAGATCACCACTTTCCGCACCGAGGGTGCATATCAGGACAACCGCCATCCGGATTGGGTGGAATTTGTAGACCGGATAGAAGCAGATCTTGCCCGCCGGGATTTTACAGTAAATGCCATGGCATGGTCCCCCGTCCGGGGTCTTGCCGATCCCTTTGGCGGCAGGCAGGATCTGGAAAACAAGGTTCTGCGTGCGGTAGGTGTGCCCGAAGATCGATTTCAGGAGGATTCCCTGCGGATCCTGCGGGGTGTGCGCTTTGCGGTGCGCTATGGTTTAACGCCGGATGCCGCCACCCAAAGCGCCATGTTCACGCTGGCGTCTCTGATGGAAAATCTGGCCCGGGAACGGGTTTTTGATGAGTTATGTAAACTTCTGCCCTTGGTAAACGCCAAGGACCTGCTCCGCTTTGCCCCTGTGATCACCCAGGTGATCCCGGAGCTTGCCTGTGCTGTGGGCTTTGATCAGCGCAACAGCCACCACGCTTATGATGTCTACACCCACATTGCTCTGGTGACGGAAACTGTTCCGCCAAAGCTTTCTCTGCGATGGGCGGCGCTGCTCCACGATGTGGGAAAAGTTGCATCCTTCTCCATGGGAGAGGACGGACAGGGGCACTACTATGGTCACGCCGAGCTGGGCGAAGAAATGGCCAATGCGATCCTTCGCCGGCTGAAAGCCCCTAACCAGCTGCGGGATCAGGTACTTCTTCTGATCCGCCACCATATGACCCGTCTGCAGCCGGACAAAAAGCTTCTGCGCCGCTGGCTGGGAAAGCTGGGAGAGGAAACTGTTGGTGATCTTCTGCACCTGCAGGAGGCAGACATGGGCAGCAAGGGCACCGGCATGCCGGAGGAGCTGAAACAGTTTCCTCTGGTGCGGCAGCTTCTGGAGGAAATCCGGGAGGAAAACAGCTGCCTGCATATTCGGGATCTGGCTGTAAACGGCCACGATCTGATGGCGCTGGGCTTTTCCGGCCCGAAGATCGGAGAATGCATGAACCAGCTTCTGGAGCTGGTTCAAGAAGAAAAACTGGAAAATACACGGCAGGCACTGCTTGCCGAAGCACAAAGATCAGGAGGTAACCGAACATGAATATCGCCATCGTCACCGGCGCAAGCTCCGGTATGGGACGGGAATTTGTCCTGCAGCTTCCCCAATACGTAACTGTGGACGAGATCTGGGTCATTGCCCGCCGGAAGTCCGCGCTGGAATCCTTGATAGCAGAATCCACCGTTCCCGTCCGCCCTGTGCCGCTGGATCTTTGCGACAGCGAAAGCTTCACCGCCTATCAGCAGCTTCTATCCCAGGAAAAGCCCAATGTAAAGCTTCTGATCAACGCGGCAGGTTTCGGCAAATTCGGCGCTTACGACAAGGTATCCCTGGAAGACGAATGCCGCATGATCGACCTGAACTGCAAGGCCTTAGTCATGATGACCCGACTGACCCTGCCCTATATGGCCGCCGGCAGCCACATTTTGCAGCTGGCCAGCAACTCCTCCTGGCAGCCTGTTCCCTACATCACCACCTACGGCGCTACCAAGGCCATGGTCCTCAGCTACAGCCGGGCCATGAACCGGGAGCTGAAAGCCAGAGGCATCCGGATGATGAGCATGAACCCCGGCTGGGTGAAAACCGAGTTTTTCAACCACGCCCTGCAGAGCAATCAAGGCGAGGTGCAGTATTACGACCGGCTGTATGAAGCCGCCGATGTGGTGGCCACGGGCCTTAAGGATCTGTACAGGACCAAAAAGGACTTCTCCATCCACGGTTTCCCGGTGCGGATGCAAGTGCGCCTGGTGAAGCTGCTGCCCCACAGCATGGTCATGAATACATGGCTGAATCAGCAGAAAAAGCCGAAAAACAACCGCCACCTCACAACGGAAAGCAGAAAATGAAAAAACTACTTTCTCTTCTTCTTTCATTTGTCCTTCTGCTGACCTTGACGGGCTGTCCCGCTCAGGACAAGGATCAGCCCAAGGACAACCAAACCAACCTGACCGTGCACTTTATCGATGTGGGGCAGGCAGATTGCGCCCTTTTGGAGTGCAATGGAGAATATATGCTCATTGACGGCGGCAACAAAGCTGACAGCTCTCTGGTGGTCAGCTATCTGCAGAAGCAGGGGGTACAGCAGCTGCGGGCTGTGGTCTGCAGCCATGCCCATGAGGATCATGTGGGCGGTCTGCCCGGTGTACTGGCAGTCTTCCCCACCGACAGGGTCTGGGCCCCTACCCGGGCCTATGCTTCCGATGTTTTCGATGACTTTGTCCGCTACACTGACCAGCAGGGGCTGGAAATCGCCATTCCTGCCCCCGGCGACTACTTTTTCCTGGGCAACGCCTGCGTCACCGTGCTGGGGCCGGTGAAAAGCTATGCCGAGCCCAACAATACCTCCCTCGTTCTGCGGGTGGATCAGGGGGAAACCCGGTTCCTCTTCACCGGCGACATGGAGACAGAGGCAGAAAACGATATGCTGGAGCACTGGGGTGACGATTACAACTGGCACGCGGATGTGCTGAAGGTAGGTCACCACGGCAGCAACACCTCCACCGGTTATCGGTTCCTCAGAGCCGTCATGCCCCAATACGGCGTGATCTCCGTGGGCAAGGACAACAGCTACGGTCACCCCCATGAGGAACCCATGTCCCGCCTGCGGGATGCCCAGGTTCAGCTCTACCGCACCGACGAGATGGGCACGATCCTGGCGGTCAGCGACGGAAAGACCGTTACCTTCTCCTGGGAAAAGGGCTCCGCCCGACCGGAAGATCCTACCCAGGGACAGCCGGCCTATTACATCGGCAACAAGAACTCCCGTGTGCTCCATCTTCCCACCTGCTCCGGCCTGCCGGCAGAGAAAAATCAGGTCATTTTCGACTCCTACGAAGATGCCATGGCCGCAGGCTATACCCTTTGTTCCCGATGTATGAAATAAAAAGCCCTGCAGGCATTTATTTAACAAGAGGTGTATGATGAAAAAACTTCTTTTCCAAGGAATGGTTTTGATTCTGGTGCTGAGCCTGTTTTCCGGCTGCACTCCTCAGAATATACCGGCCACCCAGTCCACCACAGGACAGACAACCGGAGCAACTACGCCGGAAAGCTCGGCGGCAACAAGCTCTACCGTATCAACCGTGGGAACAACCGGAGCTGCGACGCAGCCCTCCACAGCCCCCACTGTAATGCCGGAGCATTCTGAGCTGTATATGCCCAATGTCAGCGTAGAGGATGTGATCCTGTACTTTAACGAAGTATGTCTGGACGCAGAATTCGTCAACCAGGGAGATCCCACCAAGCTGCAAAGATGGGAAACGCCCATCCGGTATATCTGCTACGGCACCCCTACAGACAAGGACAGGAATGTGCTGGATACTTTTGCGGACTGGCTCAATACAATAGAAGGCTTTCCGGGCATACAGGAAACTCAGGATCCCAACCTTGCCAATCTGCGCATTCATTTCTGCGGTCCGGCAGAATATCTCACCCTCATGGGCGATAACTTCTCCGGTACAGATGGCGGCATTACATTCTGGTATAACGGCGCGAATGAAATATATGATGCCGTGATCGGATACCGTACGGATGTGGAGCAGGAAATCCGGAATTCTGTGATTCTGGAAGAGATCTACAACGGCCTTGGTCCCATCAACGACACGGAGCTTCGCCTGAACAGTGTGATTTACGCCGGTTTTTCCACGCCTCAAAGCCTTTCCGAAGAGGATAAGCTGATCCTGAAGCTGCTATACCATCCCCAAATGCGGTGCGGAATGGACGCGGCCCAGTGCGAGGCAGTGATCCGGCAGCTGTATTATTGACAGCACCTCTACATTTTTACAAAAACCAAAGTTTATCCCTCGACTTTACGTCCCCTTTCATGGTATAATGCTTGTACATTTCCATGAAGGGGGGCGTTTTTTATGCCTGAACAAGTAAAAAAGACGCCTTGCTGCGTTGGTCTGCTGGCCCACGTGGACGCCGGAAAAACCACCCTGTCCGAGGCGCTGCTGTATCAAAGCGGTGCTCGCCGAAATCTGGGGCGGGTGGATCACGGAGATGCTCTGCTGGACAGCCATGCCCTGGAACGGGCCCGGGGTATCACCATCTTCTCCAAACAGGCGCTGCTTTCCACCGAGCAGCTGGACATCACCCTCATCGACACCCCCGGCCATGTGGATTTCGGGCCGGAAGCGGAGCGGGTCATGCCCATTCTGGACTGCGCCATTCTGGTGATCAGCGGCACAGACGGCATTCAGGCCCATACCCTGACCCTTTGGAAGCTGCTGGAGCGCTACAGCGTGCCGGTTTTTCTGTTTATCAATAAAATGGATCTGGCCGGCGCAGAAAAGGAGAAACTTTTGCGGCAGCTGCAAACGCTTAGCCCCGGCTGTGTGGATTTTTCCGCTCCTATGGAGAAAATTGCGGAAAATGCCGCTTTGTGCGACGAAGCGCTGCTGGAAAGCTATCTGGGAACCGGCACGGTGACCCAAGGCAATCTTCAGGCATTGGTTGAAAACCGGAAGCTGTTCCCCTGCTGCTTTGGCTCTGCGCTGCGCTTAGAGGGCGTGGAGGAATTTATCTGCACACTGGATGCCTATGCCCCACGCCCCTGCCGAAGTGCCAACTTTGGGGCCCAGGTATACAAGATCTCCCGGGACATGCAGGGCAGCCGGTTAACCTGGCTGAAGATCACAGGCGGCAGCCTCAAGGTTCGGAACTCAATAAGTTATGTAAACCAAAAAGGCGATCCGCTGGAGGAAAAAATTATCCAGCTGCGGCTGTACTCCGGCGATAAGTTTTCCACGCCGGAGGAGGTCTTTGCCGGCCAGACCGTGGCGGTCACCGGCCTGAGCGCCACCTATATCGGCCAAAGCCTTGGCAGTGCGCCCCGGGGAAATGCTCCCTCTCTGGAGCCGGTGATGACCTACCGGGTGACACTTCCTGCCGGTGCAGATCCTATGACCGTGCTTCCCAAGCTTCGGCTTCTGGAGGAGGAAGATCCCCAGCTGCATATCCTCTGGGAAGCCGGACAGATCCATGTGCAGATCATGGGCAAGGTCCAGCTGGAGGTATTTCGCAGTCTGGTGAAAGAGCGGTTTGATCTGGATGTAACCACCGACAGCCCCCGGATCTTTTATAAAGAGACCATCGAAAACACTGTCGAGGGCGTGGGCCACTATGAGCCTCTGCGCCACTATGCCGAGGTGCACCTGCTTTTGGAACCTCTGCCCCGGGGCAGCGGTCTGGTATTTGACTCTACCTGCTCCACCGACATTCTGGAAGCGCCCTATCAGAGCCTAATTATGGGGCATCTTTCCGAAAAGGTCCATCGGGGCGTGCTGCAGGGCGCACCCATTACGGATATGAAGATCACTCTGCTCATCGGCAAGGCCCATCTGAAGCACACAGAGGGGGGCGATATGCGGCAGGCCACCTATCGGGCCATCCGGCAGGGCCTGATGCAGGCAAAGTCCGTCCTTCTGGAGCCTTGGTACCGGTTTTCCCTGACCGTGCCCACAGAATCCATTGGTCGGGCCATCACCGATATCCGTGCCATGAGCGGTGAATTCGCACCGCCGGAGGCAGAAGGAGGCTTCTCTCTGCTGACAGGCACGGTGCCCGCATCAGAGCTTGCCGATTATGCCGACCAGCTCAGCGCCTATACCCAAGGGCGGGGGCGGCTGCAGGTCACGCTGGAGGGGTATTTGCCTTGCCACAACACCGCCGCCGTGCTGGAAGCCCACCCCTATGATCCGGAAGGGGATCTGGAAAATTCGCCGGATTCCGTTTTCTGCGCCCACGGTGCTGGCTTTACCGTGAAATGGCATCAGGTCAAGGACTATATGCATCTGGAAAGCGGTCTGAAAACAGAAAAGCCCCGGATCGTCACAGGCAATCTGGGACTGGAGGACAAGACACTGGAAGCCATTATGCAGCGGGAATTCGGCTCGGTGACCACCAAGCTCTACCGCAAGCCTGAGACCCGTCCTGCCACGGAGACCATCTCCATTCGCCCGCCACGGCAGCAATACCTGATCGTGGACGGTTATAACATCATCTTCGCATGGAATTCTCTGGCGGCCATTGCCAAAGAAGATCTGGAGGCCGCCCGCCGGCAGCTGATGGATCGGCTGAGCAGCTATGCCGGCTTCAAAAAATGCCGGGTGGTGCTGGTATTTGACGGCTACAAGGTCAAGGGCAATCCGGGAGAAAAGACCCAATATCACAACATTCAGGTGGTCTACACCCGGGAAAACGAGACCGGCGACAGTTATATCGAATCGCTGGCAGACCAGATCGGCAGCAACTACAATGTGCGGGTGGCTACTTCTGACGGTCTGGTGCAACTGAGCTCCCTGCGCTCCGGTGTACTGCGCATGAGCGCCCGGGAACTGGAGCAGGAGCTGCAGCAAGCCCACGAGGAAATGAAAAAGCATTTTAAAGCATAAAAAAGCGGCGCAAAGCGCCGCTTTTTCTTATACACCTGATAGTTCCTTCAAAACAGGAGCCAGATCTGTCTGCTCCCAGGGACGGTCTGCCACGCCGAAGTGGCCCTCTGCCGCCGTGGGGGCGTAAATAGGCCGGCGCAGCTGCAGTCTGCGAATAATGCCCGCAGGGGTCATATCGCAGGTCTTCCGCAGAAGGGTTGTCATCTGCTCGTCGCTGATTCGGCCTGTGCCGAAGCTGTCCACCCGCAGGGAAACGGGCTGGGCAACGCCGATGGCATAGGCAAGCTGAACCTGCACCCGGGAGGCAAGGCCCGCTGCCACCAGATTCTTGGCCATGTAACGGGCCATATAGGCTGCGCTGCGGTCCACCTTGGTGGGATCCTTGCCGGAGAACGCGCCGCCGCCATGGGAGAAATAGCCGCCATAGGTATCCACGATGATCTTCCGGCCGGTCAGACCGGTATCGCCGTCGGGGCCGCCGATGACAAAATTGCCGGTGGGATTGATATGGATGTGGGAGACATCGGCAATATCAAAGCCATAATTTTTCAGTACGGGAGCAATGACACCCTCCCGGATGTACCGGCGCAGCTCCTCCATTTCAAAATCGGCGCTGTGCATAATAGACACCACCACGGTATCCACACCCACGACCTCGCCGTTTTCATCAAATTCCACGCTGACCTGGGTCTTTCCGTCGGGACGAAGCAGGTCGTTGCTGCGGACGCACTCCGTCAGCCGGTTGGCAAGGGCCCGGCTAAGCGCCACAGGCAGGGGCATCAATTCCGGAGTCTGGGTGCAGGCACCGCCGAACATCATACCCTGATCGCCTGCGCCGCCGACTTCGTCATTGGTGCCCAGAGCAATGTCGGCAGACTGGGTATGGATCCGGCACTGGATCTCCACAGAGTCCGCATCAAAGCCGGCATCGGGATAGACATAGCCGATTCTGCGGATGGTTTCTCTTGCAACTGCCGCATAGTCCACCTGAGCGGTGGTGGTGATCTCGCCGCAGATCAGGCAGAAATTGGTGGTGACCATGGTCTCACAGGCCACCCGGGAATTGGGATCCTGGGCAAGGCAGGCATCCAGAATGGCATCGGAAATGCAGTCCGCCACTTTGTCGGGGTGACCGCAGGTAACACATTCAGAGGTAAATAAAATCTTTTCCATGTTTACTTCCTTTCTTTTTTATCCAAAATGACATAAAAAACCACACATCGAGGCATTCGATGTGTGTGTATATCGAATCCTCATCTTTCGTTTGCCGCCGGATTTGGCACCTTGCTTTCGTAGGTTGCCGGGTTTCATCGGGCCGTTCCCTCCACCGCTCTTGATAAGGCGAATATGCAGTTCCCGTTTATTCTATCTGATTTTTTTCAAATGTCAACCCCTGTTTTCGATAATTTTCGGATTTTTTATTCACAAATCTGTGATAGACTTTTTGTGCAATTGCTGTTAGAATAGGGATAACCTCTTTCAGGAGATGATTAAATGAACCTTCGCAAGCGTTTTGACCGGTTTTGCTTCAAGCACCGGGATAAAGGCATTCCCAATTTAATGCTGTATGTCTCTCTGGGAAGCGCACTGGTGTACCTATTCACCATGGCCTCCAAGAACGGCATTCTCTATGATGTTCTGTGCTTTGACCGAGCGCTGATCCTGCAGGGGCAGGTATGGCGGCTGATCTCCTACCCCCTGACCTATACCGGCGGCAGCATCCTCATGACTGCCATTTCCCTTTTGTGCTACTATTCTCTGGGCCGGGCTATCGAAAATGTCTGGGGCACATTGCGGTTTAATCTGTTTTACCTTTCCGGTATTTTGCTGATGGATGTTTTTGCCATGTGTCTTGGCGGGATCATGGTTCCGGATGGCAACACCCTGTATTCCTTTGAACCGCTGTACCAAAACATGGGCTACTATCTGAATCTCAGCCTGTTCCTTTCCTATGCCACATTGTACCCCAGCGCCCATTTCCTGCTGTTTTTCATCATCCCGGTGAAGGCATGGATCTTTGCGCTGCTGGATCTGGCACTGACACTTTACGAGGTCTTCAATCTGTCTGTGCCTTTGTTCTGCTTCCCCCACAATCTGTTCCCGCTGGTGGCCATTGCCAACTATTTGCTGTTCTTCGGCAAGGATGTGCTGAATGTGATCCCCCTGTCCTGGCGGATCAATACTCGCCGGCTGTTCCGCAGAACGCCCAAGCAGCAAAAGGCCAAGGTTGTCCCCTTCCCCAATGCCGGCTCTTACGAAGCTACCGTTGCAACGGTGAAAGAGCCCTATACCCACCGCTGCACCGTCTGCGGCCGGACAGATGTAAGCAATCCGGAGCTGGAATTCCGCTACTGCTCCCGCTGCAAGGGCTATCACTGCTACTGCATCGATCATATCAACAATCACAGCCATATTGAATAACGCCAAGCAGGGCGCGGTCTACACCGCGCCCTGTTTTTACATTTTTGCATTCAATTCCCGGATCTTTTCCCGGAGGGAAAGCAGATCATGAAAGGTTTCCGGACGCTTGGATGCATCCCGCAGCAGCGCAGAGGGGTGATAAACAGCTGTCATCCACACACCGTCCCTGCATTCCCACTGGCCATGCTCTCTTGTGATCCTGTAATCCGGCCGGATCAGTTTTGTTGCAGCAATCCGCCCCAGGCACACGATGATCTTTGGCTTTATCAGCGCCACCTGCTGATGCAGATAGCCAATGCAGGCATCCTGCTCCTCCTCTTTGGGATCCCGGTTCCCAGGCGGGCGGCATTTGACGATATTGGCAATATAACAATTCTTCTTCCGGTCCAGATCGATGATGCAGAGCATCTCATCCAGCAGCTTTCCCGCTGCGCCCACAAAGGGCTCACCCTGCAGATCCTCCTGCTCTCCCGGACCTTCGCCAACAAACAGCACATCTGCATCCTTCACGCCCACACCAAACACCACATTGTGGCGGGTGCGGCAAAGGTCGCAGTTACCGCATTGCTTGCAGATATTTTCCAGTTTTTCCCAGTCTTGCATATTACCGGCTCCTTCTGCGGCCCATCTGCCGCCGGCGGCGGCGGGCATTTTGCCGCATCTGCCGCACTCCCCGGCGGATCACAAGGATCAGGACTACCACCGCCGCAGCCCCTGCCAGTATGCCGCAGATCACCAGCAGCACCGTCCAACTGCCGCCATCCTCCGGCTCTGTAGGCATCGTTGGCACGGTAGGTGCCTGCCACACCGGCACGGCATTCACCGCCACCAGATCCGCCTGGGCCAGACACTTGGCGCCATACCAGACCTGAATGGTGGAAAGCTTCTGCCCCTGCTCCACCGGCGCGGTCACGGCGGATACCGTATCACCATAGATCCAGGTCAGCTTGCTTTCATCCAGATCCTTCGGCAAAACGGTGGATCTGGTCATATCCGGACGGACCACTACACTGTTAATGCCGTTTTCCACAGGGAACTGGGAAACTGTCTGCCCCTCATGGAAGATCTGGCGATACTCATAATTTTCCAGCACATGATCCAAAAGAATTGCGGTCTCCTCAAAGCTGCCAAAGGTCTTCAGCGCCAGACCATCTGCCTCATAGGTAGCCTCCGCGCCCATGACGATGGTCAAAAGCTCCATGCCGCCGCCCTCAGCCGTTGCCGCTAAGCATCGTCCGGCCTCGTCGGTGGCACCGGTCTTGCCGCCGGTGACCCGGGGATCCAGATACTTTTTGACCACTGCGGTGCTCATCATATAGTTGGAGGTCTCCACCTGCCGCTCCGTATCGGTCTTGTTGGTGGCAGGAACGGTATAGGATTTGGCAGTGAACATAGCCTTAAAATCCGGATTTTCCAGCGCAACATCCAGAATGCGGCAAATATCCCGGGCTGTGGTATAGGTATTTTCATCGTGCAGGCCGTGGACATTGCCAAAATGGGTGCCGGTACAGCCAAGCTCTGCCGCCTTTTTATTCATCATGGCGATAAAGCCATCCTGTGTGCCGCCGATGTGCTCAGCGATCACGGTAGCGGCATCGTTGGCAGAGGCTACCATCATGCAATACATAAGATCCTGCAATGACAGCTCTTCGCCCGCCACCAGACCCGCGCTGACAGAGCCAATGGCAACATGGGACAGCGCCCGCTTGGTCACCACCACCCGGTCCTCCAGCACGCCGTTCTCCAGCGCCACCAGCGCCGTCATCAGCTTGACCATACTGGCGGGATAGATCTTCCCGTCGGGATTCCAGCTATAGATCATGGTATCGCTTTTCCGCTCATAAACCAGAACAGCCTTGGCCGTTTCGGTGAGCTGGCCGCTGTCACTCAGGGTAACAGATGCGTCCACGCTGTGGCAGCCGCTGATCACAGACTGATCGGTCTGGGCCGCATTTGCCGGAAATACGCCCCATAAGGCCGCAACAATTGCCAAAATAAGGCAAAATGCCCTCACTTTTTTCATATTTCCACTCCTGTATTTCTACGCCGGTCTTGCCCGGCTGTAAAAAATCGTGTATAATAACAGCATAATTATATCAGCTTTTACAACCGGAGTCAATGTAGGCAATGTCATTAAGTTCGTATGTCATCCTGAGCGGAGCGCTGAAAGCGCGAAGCCGAAGGATCCATTTCTTATTGGGAACTACGGATTCTTCGACTCCCCCTCGACTATGCTCGGGGTCGCTCAGAATGACACGGTTTTCTTGACTTAATAACATTGGTCAATGTAGGAGGCTCTCTTCCATGAAAAACCCGGGTACATTCCTTCTGGTTCTGATTTGCTGCTGCGCGCTGACATTTACCGCAGGGTTTTTCGCCGGCCGCAATATGGACCATACAGACATACAACTCTCCACCCTTCCTGCCCAAACGCAGGAAACTGCAGTCTCAACCGCAGCAACCGCTCCACAGCTGGTAAACATCAACACCGCCGATCTTGCCCAGCTTCAGACCCTGCCCGGGATCGGGCCTGTGCTGGCCCAAAGAATTCTGGATTACCGGCAGGAAAACGGGCCTTTTTCCACACTTTCCGAGCTGACGAATGTATCCGGCATCGGTGAAAAAACATTGGAAGGCATTTTGGATCACGCAACCATAGGAGGATAAGCTATGAAAATTCTGGTCGTTGACGATGAAGACCTGTTGGTCAAAGGAATCCGCTTTAATCTGCAAAACGAAGGCTATGAAGTTCTCACCGGCTCAAACGGTCTGGAGGCGCTGCAGATCGTCCAGTCCCAGAAGCCGGATCTTCTGGTGCTGGATGTGATGATGCCGGAGATGGACGGGCTCACCGCCTGCAGCAAGATCCGGGAGTTTTCCAATGTGCCCATTATCCTGCTTACTGCCAAGACCGATGATATGGACAAGCTCATGGGCTTTGACCACGGGGCAGATGATTATCTGACCAAACCCTTTAATATACTGGAGCTGAAGGCCCGGATCCGGGCGCTGCTGCGAAGATCAAGCTCCGGCAAGAGCGCAGCGGAGGCCAACACACTGACCATCGGCCCCATCACGCTGGATCTGGACGCTCGGAATGCTTACCGGTCCGGCGAACTGGTGGACCTGACTGCCAAAGAATTTGATGTCATTGAGTTTTTGATGCGAAACCCCAACCGGGTCTATTCCCGGGAGGCACTTCTGGATACCATCTGGGCCTATGAATACCGCAGCGATATCCGGACGGTGGATGTCCATATCCGCCGTCTGCGGGAGAAGCTGGAGGAGCATCCGGCAGAACCCAACTATATTATGACGAAGTGGGGCGTTGGCTATTATTTCCGAAAATAACCGCAAAAAGCACCGGCAATATGGCAACACCCAGTTCCGGTACGGACTGATCTATATTTGCATCACGCTGGCCGTTTTGCTTTTTTTGAATGTCTACACCTCCGGCACCAGCCAGAAGCTGTTTTACCAGAGCAAGCAGGCTTCCATGATCGAAAAATGCCAGCTTGCCTCGGCAGAAATTGCAAATCTGGAAGTTTTAAATCCCACCGCTGCTGCCAACGCTGTGGCGCAGATGGGCTCCTTGCGTATTTCCCGGATGATCATTACCGACCAGTTTGGCACAGCGGTCTACGATTCTCTGGAATCGGATTCCGCTCTGGGCCGCTATGTGCTGCTGCCGGAGGTGGTGCAGGCGCTGGAGGGCAACGATGTTTTCTCCTGGAAATATCATGATGGGGCTATGCAGTCCCGGGCAGCCACCCCCGTACTGTCCTACGGTACGCTGATTGGCTGCGTGTACATGATGGAATACGACATTCAGCAGGGTAGCCTGATCCAGTCCCTGCAGAGTAACATTTTGACCATTACCCTGATCCTGGAGCTGGTGGTCGTTCTGTTCTCTATTATTTTCTCCAACGCCTTCTCCCGCAGGTTCCGGCGGATCCTGTCCTCCATGCGGATCATCCGGGAGGGTGACTATTCCCACAAGGTTGTGATGCGGGGTAAGGATGAGCTGGCTTTTCTGGGAGATGAATTTAACGATCTGACCGAAAAGCTCCAGACCTCGGAAAACAAGCGGCGGCAATTTGTTTCCGATGCTTCTCACGAGCTGAAGACGCCCCTGGCCTCCATCAAGCTTTTGACCGACTCCATTTTGCAAAACGATATGGATATGGATACCGCCCGGGAATTCGTGGGCGACATCGGCAACGAAGCCGACCGGCTGAACCGGATGACCCAAAAGCTGCTCTCCCTTTCCAAGATCGAGAGCCAGCAGGACGGAGACTGCGAGATCATCTATATGGCGCCTACCATTGAGCGGGTGGTCCGGATGCTTTCCGGTCTTGCGGAGAAAAACGGCATCCATGTCAACCTTTCTCTGGCCGATGACAGCCCCATCCTCATTCTGGAGGACGATCTGTACCAGATCACCTTCAATCTGGTGGAGAACGGCATTAAGTACAATACTCCCGGCGGTGCTCTCACTGTTTCCCTTCTGCGCAGCGAGGATAATGCCATTTTGCAGGTGCGCGACACCGGTGTGGGCATTCCTCCTGAGTCCCTTTCCCACATTTTTGAGCGATTCTATCGGGTGGATAAGGCCCGCTCCCGGAAATCCGGCGGCAGCGGTCTGGGTCTTGCCATTGTAAAAAACATGGTGGAGCGCAATCAGGGACAGATCTCGGTGGAAAGCACCGTGGGTCAGGGCACGGTCTTTACCGTGACCTTCCCCACCTTTGATACAGAGGAGGAAGAACTATGAAAAAACTGCTTTGTATCCTTCTCGCCCTTTGCCTGCTGCCACTGTTTGGCTGCGCCCAGCCGGAAGACCCCATAGAAAACCCCGTTTTCTTCTACTACCGGCAAAAGGCTCTGACTTATGACAATGAAAACAGTGTAATTACCAAGGAGCTGCGGGATGCCGGCAGCCGAAAGGATGACACCTCTTATCTTCTGGAACAATATCTGCGGGGCCCGCAAAGCGAAATCCTGCTTCGCACCTTTCCCCGGGGCAGCCGGATAACCCTTCAGGTGCAGGAAGATACCGCTGTCATCGTTGTAAACAGCAATTTTGCCACCCTTACAGGCATCGACCTGACGCTGGCCTGCGCCTGTCTGACTCTGACCGTTTGCGAGCTGACCGGCACGGAGCACGCCCTGATCCAGGGCCAGGATATGCTGTTGGACGGCAATCAGAGCATCGCCATGAGCCGCAGCAGCATCCTGCTGCTGGACAGCAGCAACATTGCCGTAGACCCCGCATAAAGGAGGAATTCTATGAAACTCATATCCTGGAATGTCAACGGCCTGCGGGCCTGCATCCAGAAAGGCTTTCTGGAGTTTTTTAATGAAAGCAATGCAGACTTTTTCTGCCTGCAGGAAACCAAGCTGCAGGCCGGACAGCTTCAGCTGGAGCTGCCGGGCTATGAGCAGTACTGGAACTATGCCGAGAAAAAGGGCTATTCCGGCACTGCCATCTTCACAAAGCATACGCCCTTACAGGTCCGCTATGGTATCGGTATTCCGGAGCTGGATACCGAAGGGCGGGTGATCATTCTGGAATATCAGGAGTTCTTCCTGGTCAACTGCTACACCCCCAATGCCCAGCGGGGTCTGGAGCGGATCGATTTCAGGCTGCAGTGGGAGGATGCCTTCCGCCGGTGCCTCATGGCACTGGATGAAAGAAAGCCTGTGATCCTCTGCGGTGACCTGAATGTGGCCCATCAGCCCATCGACCTGAAAAATCCTGCCTCCAACAAAAACAGCGCAGGTTTCTCCGATCAGGAACGGGCCGCCTTTTCTACCCTGCTGGAAAGCGGCTTTACGGACACCTTCCGGTATCTGAACCCCACTGCCACCGGCTGCTATACCTGGTGGAGCTATATGTTTAACGCCCGGCAGAACAACGCCGGCTGGCGCATCGACTATTTTCTGGTCTCCGACCGGCTGCGCAGCGCCATTCACGCCGCACCTATTCACAGCAGTGTTCTTGGCTCGGATCACTGCCCTGTGGAGCTGGACATTCAGCTGCTGTGCAACGGAAGCGTCTGGCAATCCGATGCAGAAGGGACGGCCCGGGTGATCCAGCAGGAAAAGCCTTCCTCCGGCGGCAAAAAGGCGGTAACGGCTCTGATCGCGGCAGCGCTGCTTCTTTCCGGCTTCGCCGGCGGTTACTTTACCCGGCAGGCCATAGAGCCACAGCAGGAAGGGCCTGGCATTTTTTCGTATCCTACGCTGATTCTGAATCCTAATTATTCTTCAAGTATTATTTTACCAAGTATTCCTATTGAGTATGTTGAATATGAATACATATCCACTGCGCTTCTGGTGGATCAGGTTCTGGCCATTCCGGAGCTCAATGACTATGCAACGGGCAAGCTTGTAATTTCCGCCGGTTTTGAGCCGTTTTATAACAGTCTGAAAGCATCCTATCCGGTGCTTTGGGCGCTGGAGCGCCGCTCCGATGCAGCAACAGAGCTTTGGTTAGAGAGCATGCTCACAGGTTCTCTGTACCGTTCCATGCTCGCCCATGAATTGCTGGCGCTGGATCCCTACCGCAATCAGACGATTGTTGAGGGATCTGTATGCGATTAATCCTGGAAGCCCTCCCGAATGACCACCCCCAGCTTTCCGTTTCGCCGCTCCAGAAAGGCATTTTCCAGCCGGTGCAGGTAAGCAAAGGGCGTTTCCGGAGAAAGGGGCACGAATTTCCCTGCCAGCTCCCCGTGCCGGGGTCGGGCGGTAAAGACGGCCTGTCCCTTGCCCAGCCGGCTCACCGGCAGCCGGGCAGTCAGAGAAAATCCGTCCCCATCCGGCGCCAAAAGTCCCAGATTCTCCGTTTGTTCTCCGCAGGTGACCCACACCCGGTACATCACCTCCCCCGTTAAACGGCAGCGGCAGAAAATCCTGTAATAAAGCCCCTGTTTTTCCACGGCAGCCTGTCCTACCGGCTCACCGCCAAGCATAATCTCATACTTTCCTTCCATAAAAAAGTAACCCCCTTTGCCACAATCCTATGGGCAAAGGGGGTTCATTATGCGAAAGCTCTTCATCAGGTCAGGCCGCTTTGCAGCCCGAAGCTGACGGCAATGGCATCGTCTACCATGGCCATATGATTTTCGTCCAGATGGCCCATATGCTCCCGCAATCTGCGCTTATCGATGGTGCGGATCTGCTCCAGCAGGATCACAGAATCCTTGCTCAGGCCCACGCTTCCGCCGGCAATGTTGATATGGGTAGGCAGCCGGGCCTTTCCTGTCTGACTGGTGATGGCGGCGGCTATCACCGTGGGGGAATGGCGGTTTCCGGTATCATTCTGGACGATGAGTACCGGACGGGTGCCTCCCTGCTCGCTGCCCACCACCGGTGACAGGTCCGCATAAAAAATATCCCCCCGCTTGACCGTTGCATCCATGTGCTTCACTCTCCGAAGAAATCTAAACCTGCGCTACCGGAAAGCTCCATATGTAACGCGGCTGATTCTATTGTCCCACGCACAAAGGAAATTTATACGGCATCGCATCCGAAATATCCTATGCCGCAGGTGCGGAGAAGTTACACGAATACAAAATTTGTGACGGAAACCGACAGGATTCTTCTACCCTGCCACAGAATCTCCCCCCGCTGAGGAAGGTCGTTTTCATCCAGCCAGATGTCCAGGTGCAGGGCATCTTCTTCATAGCTGTCATCAATGGCGATCCGCACTTTGCCGCCCTCCTCGCCACAGGAGGTCAGATATCCGCTTCGCAGGGTGCGGATCAGCAGCCAGGGAGCGCTGACCGGCGTTACCTGATCATCTGCCATCAGGGCAAAGGACAAGGCCTGGCCGTCAAAGGTCAGTTTTCCCCCTGCCGCTTCCACGCTGCCGGTGATTCCTGCGATGGAAATGGGCTCCTGAACCGTAAAGGTCAGCTTGCCCTGCGCATCCACCTGACAGGCCATGGAAAAGGTGTAAAGTCTGTCTCCGTAGTCCGCGGTGATCTCCGCGTCAAAACTGATTGTCTGAGATAGCAGCTTCGCCCGCAGAGCCATAGCCCGGTCCAGAGAATCTCCGGCACTTACACAGCCTGTCAGCATCACCAGCAGGCAAAGCACGCTGATTATCCGTTTCATGTGATCCCGCCTTATTTCATAAGTCGCGGAAGCACCTCCACCATATCACTGGGCAGCATACCATACTGCCCGATTTCCCCGGCACAAATGTCCCCGGCCGCCCCATGGAGCCAGCAGCCGCAGGCCGCCGCCTGCAAAGGCGGAAGTTTTTGCCCCAAAAGACTTACAATTATGCCGGAAAGCACATCGCCGCTGCCGCCCACAGCCATGCCCGGATTTCCTGTTGGGTTTACATAACATTCTTCTCCGTCGGTGATCACTGTTTCATGACCCTTCAGCACCAGAATGCACCCGGTATCCCGGGCAAATGCCACGGCATCTGATACTCTTCCCTGTCCGGTCTGGCCGCCCAGACGGCGGAATTCTCCGGCATGGGGCGTTAAAATGGTGGAATGGCGCCTTTCGCGCAGTATATCCTTATGCGCGGCCAGCACATTTATGCTGTCTGCATCCACCACCACAGGGCAGGTGGCTTCTTCCAGCACCTCCCTCGTCACCGCCAGTGTTCCCTCACTTTGTCCCAACCCCGGACCGATGAGCACTGCGTCCATTTGGGGCAGCCGCCGCAGAATCGGAGCAAGGGCGGCAGCGCTGAGCTTACCATCCTCCTCCGGCAGGGGGAAGACGATGGCCTCCGTAAGCTTTACCGCCTCAATGGCATAGATGCTCCGGGGCACGCCAAGATACACCAGCCCTGCACCGCTGCGCAGCGCCCCCATAGCCGCCAGCGCCGCCGCGCCGGTGAAGCCCTCACTGCCGCACAGCAGCAGAATTTTTCCAAAATCGCCCTTGTGGGCTTCCGGATGCCGGTCTGGCAGTAGTTCCAATACCGATGCATGGCTAAGTTTCTGAATTTCCATAAATTTCACCTCAATTCTACCTTCATCCTACCACACCGCCGCAGAGCCGTCAAGAAATCCATATTCAGGTACTTGTGCATCGCCGGAAAATAGTGTACAATAGATATTCAAAAGAACGCAGGAGGAGGGTCTGTATGGTGCCGGAAAATGACGAACTGAATAGCCGCCGGCAGGCCCGGGAGCAGGAGCGTAATTTTATGGCCTTTCAGCGGAAACTGCTGAAAATCGGCCTGATCATCACCGCCGCCACCATGATCCTGTGCATCGCTGCCATTTTGATCACCTACGGTTTCCTGCGGCCCGTTCCGTTGGATCCCAGCATGAGCGTGACCGTTCCCTCATCCACTGCCCCTACCATTCAGACAGAGCCAGTGCCTACTCAGCCGGACACGGTGATCCATTTTGTGGCTGGCGGCGACCTGAATGTGACAGACAAGACTGTGGCCTCCGGCACTACTGTCAGCGGCTACGATTATACCGATGTTTTTATGGATGTGCTGCCGGTTCTGGCCGGCGCAGATCTGACCGCCGTGAATTTTGAGGGCAGCCTTTCCGGTACGCCCTACGGCACAGACCGCCGGTCTGCTCCCCAGCAAATGATGCTGGCGCTGCGCAACGCCGGTGTGGATCTGGTGCAGGCCGCCAATTCCCACTCCATTCTCCATGGCCTGTTGGGACTTCGCTCCACTTTGGATGGCATTCGGGAGGCCGGCATGGAGCCGGTGGGTGCATTCTCTGACAAAGCGGAATTTCAGAAATCCGGCGGTTTTGTCCTGCGGGAAGTTCAAGGTGTGCGGATCGCCATTGTGGCCTTTACCAAGGGCATGGACGGCATGGGCCTGCCCGCCAACGGAGAAAACTGCGTCAATCTGCTTTACAAGGACTATAACAGCACCTACCAGAAGGTGGATACCGAGGGGATCACCGCGGTCCTTCGGGCCGCCGAAAGTGCCCAGCCGGATGTGACCATCGCATTGCTTCACTGGGGCAGTGAGTTTAACAGCCAGATCAGTGCCACTCAAGAAAAGATCAGCGAACTGATGCTGAAAGAGGGCGTGGACGCCATCATCGGCACCCACTCCCACTATGTGCAAAATGCCGTGTTCGATCCGGCAAACGGTACGCTGGTAGCCTACTCTCTGGGCGATCTTCTGGGTGACGCGGACAAGGCAGGCACAGACTATTCCGTGCTTCTGGATCTGACCATCACCAAAGACGGAGCAACCGGAAAGACCTCTATCACTGGCTTTGACTACACCCCCATCTACATTGTAGATGAAACCGCCACCGGCGGCGGAATGCGGGTGCTGCGAATCCGGGAGGCTATGGATGCCTACGAAAACAACTGTCTGGGCAAGGTCTCCGATGAAGTTTATGCCGCTATGAAAAGCGCGCTGGAAAAAATCGACTCCAGAATGCAGACCAAAAAATAAAAGGCGCATCTTAATGATGCGCCTTTTCCTTATTGTTTTGTGGGAAGTGTTTTCAGCACCTGCAGAATCTGGCCTGCATCTTCCAGCACCAGATGGGGTTTTTCCTCTGACTCTGCCAGAATCTCAGGGGTGGTCTCTCCGGAAAGCACAAGAATCCCGGTAATGCCGGCGGCAAGGCCGCTTTTGATATCCGTATAGATCCGGTCGCCCACCACCGCCGTTTCCTCTTTGGTGTATCCCCAGCGATCCATAGCCAGCTGGGGCATCAAGGGAGTGGGCTTTCCAATGATCACCGGCTCCCGGCCGGTGGCATTTTTTATGCCGATGCACACGCTGCCGCAGTCCGGCACACTGCCGAACTCCGTTGGACACACAAGATCCGGATTGGTGGCGATATAGGGAAGCTCCGGACGGGTCAGCAGCAGATAGCTTACATCCCAGAGCTTCTGAAAGGTCAGTTCCGTATCAAAGCCCATGACGATGCAATCCACATCCTCCAGCTTGGTGGTGACCGTAAACCCCTCCATCCGCAGCTCTTCTTTCAGGGACTCCGTTCCGCAGACATAAAGAGTCTTCCCCTCGTGGTGCTTGTGCAAATAATAGGCGGTTGCCTGAGAGGAGGTAATAAAATCCTCACGGGTAGCCGGAATGCCCAACTTTCCCAGTTTTTTCACATAATCCGCCACACTTTTGGAGGAATTATTGGTCATAAACAGGTACTTGCCACCGGTGCGCCGGATCTCACAAAGCAGTTCTTTGGTAAACTCGTAAAGCCGGTCTCCCAGATACAGGGTGCCATCCATATCAAACAGATAGAGCCTGATCCTCTGAATAGTCTTTTCCATAGCGCCCTTTAGTCCTCAAAGGGGAAGTGATAGTCACGACCGAGTTCATCCCGCGGGGCGATGCACTCTTTCTGAATGGCTTCACCCACAGGCACGCCATAGGCCTTAAACACATCAACCATGAAATTATTCATAAGCTCCCACTGGACATAGGGTCTGGTTTCCATGGTAAATACCTCCAAAAATAAACGGTCATTTATTTTTCTATGAGAGTATTTTAGTCCATTAACCCATGGTTGTCAAGGTAAAAGCCCGCCTTCCGGAAGAAGGCGGGCTCTCATAAAAGCTTACATATCAAAGGGTTCCATGCCCAGAACGGGGTGACCCACCTCGGACAGGAAGTTCAGCAGCTCCTCGGGATCCTCGGTGCAGACGGTCTCGTCAGCGACCATGTCGGTGAAGTTCTCAACACCGTACAGCTCCAGAGCGGTAGCATCCAGACGCTCGCGAACCTGATCCTTCAGATCCTTGGGCATCCAGACGATACGGCCGGGGCCGCCTTCGGCTGCGATAAACTTCTTGGAGAAGATGAACTGCTTGCCGTGGCCCATGAAGCCGGGAGTCTGAACACCGCCGCCGGTCATGGAGGCCATGTCGGAGAAGCTCATGCCCAGAGGCGTCATGCCGGCATGCTCACGGGAGGTGATGACAACACCCATGGAAACAGGCTCAACACCGCAGATACACTCGAAGCAGCCGCAGGAGGTCATGGGATCCTCGAACAGGGAGTACAGAGTCACCCGCTCCAGCTCGCCGTGGGAGTACTTGAAGATAGCCTCATCCACGTCGTCATAGCGGCCCAGACGCTCGTCTACGCAGCGCTCCTTGGGAACGATCTGGCAGGGACCGGTGGGATCCAGCTCATTGGTAGCCTTGGCATCCAGCCAGGACACGGCGCCGCAAAGGCCCAGACGCTCGGGAGTAACGATACAGACATGGCTGGGAGAGAAGGCCTGGCACATGATACAGGTGTAGTAAACAGGCACAGACTCGTCGGTCATGGTGCGCAGACGGTCGTCACGCTTTGCAAAGACCTCGTTGGCAGCGGCGCGCAGAGCCTTGTTCTGCTCAGCATCCACAACAATGGTCACCTGGCACTTGTCAACAACAGCCTCGAACTCGCTCTTGACCTTGGCATACAGCACCTCGCCCAGATGGCGGAACTTGAAGCCGGCCTCGAAGTCAGCCTTGCTGATACGGATACGGATCATATCACGCTGACCGGTGTGCATAACACCCTCGATGCAGTTGAGGTAAGCATGGAACTTACGCTCCATAACAGACTCGAAGTCTGCCTGCATAGCCTTGCCGGCCACATCCACAGTATAGGACAGGGAGATCTTGGAGCCCACGGGGATCTCGTCGATCTCGGGTCCGATCACAGTGATCTTGTGATCCTCGACCTCGGCAGCTTCCTTGGTCTGGACCAGCTCGAAGCAGTCCACACGGGAGCCGTCCACTTCCACCTGCATATCGCCCCGGCGGATGATCTCACCCTCGAAAGCGGAGGCAAATGCCACGGGGATATCGATGTTGGTGATCTTGATCTTGATGTCCCGGGCCTCCAGAGAGGTGGCGTTCCACTTGGAGGTATCCAGCTGCTGGATCAGGGACTTGGGAACACGGAACATGTTCTCGGTCTCGTTGGAGATAACGGGGAAGCCCAGGCAGATAGCGCCGGCGCCGTAGGAGACGATCTCATCGGACAGGGGCTTGTATGCGTTTACGAAAGCACGGACACGGTCCATGGTGTACTTATACAGGGTCTTGTAGTCGCCGGGGGTGACGTTACCGAAGATCAGTGCTGCACGGACAGCAACGGAAACGACATGGATAACGGACTGCATCTCGTAACCCAGGGGGCATACACGAACGCCCTCGCCGGTCTTCATGCCGGCATCAGCCAGATGGCGGATGCCCTCACCGGTAACGGTGACCAGCATGCCCTGTGCCTGATAGGACTTGGCCAGCGCCACGGTCTCAGCGGGATCCTCAGCGCCGCCGATGATAACGGCAACACCGGGGATATCACCGGTAACCAGGGGCACGCCCAGATTACGGACGAATGCGTCGGTCAGGAAGCCCATTTCGGGCTCAGCATAAGGCTGGGCACCGTGCAGGTACTTCAGAGCCTCCAGGAATTCTGCGCACAGGGCAGAAGCAACGCCACTGTCGAAAACGTCCTGCAGGCGGGGGTTGCGGGTCATCATGCCCTTGATGGTGTCCATAGCGGCCTTCATCTCGCCCAGGTTGGAGATCTTTACGCCGGTGATGCCGTAGTAGCAGGGCAGGCTGTATGCAGTGTCGGGGAAGGCAACGGGCTCGCTTTCGCCATAGGTGGCGATAGCAGCATCGATAGCAGCAACGGTGCGCTCATAGTTATAATCGTTACCGCCGAAAACTCTGTCAAAAAGTGTCAACGTTTTTTCCTCCTTGTATGTGATTCTTATTCTCGATCTAAAATCGCTTTGATTTTCCGAATTTCTTCGATTGCCGTGGGGCTGTAGTCATAAGGAGATTTTCCATTGCGATCGGCATCGATCACTTCACTATTGTAGTGGATGATCCCCAGCAGATCCTCAGCAGGAATCGCGGACTTAACGAACTCCTCATCCCGCTCGTCCCGGACCTTATTGGCCACCACCCGGACCTGTTTGACGCCCAGATCGCTTGCCAGACGCTTCACATTGTGATAGGTCTGCACGGATCTTGCGCCCGGCTCGATGACCACGATGAACTGATCCATATTCATGGCCGTTCCCCGGCCCAGATGCTCCAGACCCGCTTCCATATCCATAATGACCACATCATCCTTGCGGTAGGTCAGGCTGGAGAGGATGCTCTTGAGCATCACATGCTCGGGGCAGACACAGCCGCTGCCGCCCACATCCACGGTGCCCATGACCAGAAGCTTCACGCCGTTGATATCCTTGCTGAAGGTGTCGGGAATATCCGCCACATAAGGATTGAGCTTGAAAAACTTGTTGGCGGCGGTAGCGCCGGTGCGCTCTTCCACAAGGGTGCGCATTTTGGAGATGGGAACGATGCTGTCCACTTCCTCCTGAGAAAGGCCCAGAGCCAGACCCAGATTGGCATCGGGATCCACATCGGCGGCAAGGACGACTCTGCCTTCGTCGGCATAGAGTCTTGCCAGGGTGGAGGACAGGGTGGTTTTACCCACGCCGCCCTTTCCGGTGATCGCTAGTTTCATTGGAAAATGACCTCAATTAATCAAAATGTAACGCTTTGCTGACAGCGAGAGATTTTGTCACGGATGAAGATTTGAGGACCGACGACATACTTTGTGTATTTCGAGGTCTTCAAACCGCACAGCCGGGGCAAAAGATCCGCTGATCAGATGCCCAGAGCGGCGCGCTTGGCCTCAATACAGGCGATCATCTTGTCGCCCAGAGACTCGATGTCGGTATCGACAACGAACTTAGCCTCGACCCACTCGTTGATGCCGTCCTCGCCCTGCAAGAGGCGGGTGACCTCTTCGGAGCCCTTGGAGTAGGGATCGACACCCAGGAAGGTCTCGATACCGGTAGCCACAACGTAGTTACCGATGGAAACAGCCTTCTCGGACATCCATTCGGGAGCGCAGCCCACAACGGGGACCTGGGAAATATTGATGCCCCAGTCCTTGGCAATATCGGAAGCCAGGACCATCATACGGGAAATGTCAACACAGGAACCCATGTGCAGCACGGGAGGAATGCCTGCCAGCTCGCAGACACGCTTCAGACCGGCGCCACAGTATTCCTTAGCCTGTACAGGATCCATCAGACCTGCCTTGGCAGCAGCCTGAGCGGAGCAGCCGGTGGTGATGACGATGATATCGTTCTCCAGCATCTTCTTCATCAGGCCGATATGGGCAGTGTCGGGACGGACCTTGGGGTTGTTACAGCCAACCATAGCCACGGCACCGCGGAGGACGCCGGAATGGACACACTCAACCAGGGGCTTGGTGGTGCCCAGCTCATCCAGCTGGGTGTTGGCAACGCCGTCCAGAACCTTCTTGATGGCCTCAACAGAGTAACCCACGCGGGCATTCTGCTTCTGGTTGGGGATGTTGACCAGTTCGGGGGTACGGTTCTTGAAGTTCTCAATGGCCATCTTCACGATCGCCTTGGCGCTCTCACCGGCGGATTCAACAGAGAACTGAATGAACTCGGAGTCGGGGATGCGGGCGATGGGAGAGGTGGTGATGAACTTGGTATGGAAGCACTTGGACAGGGGGCCCAGTGCCGGGAAGATGCACTGCACATCCACAACGATGGCTTCGCAGGCACCGGTAAGTACCACATTTTCCTGATTCAGGTAGTTTCCTGCCATAGGGATGCCGTGACGCATGGTAACCTCGTTGGAGGTACAGCAGACGCCGGAAACAGTGATGCCCTTGGCACCCATGCTCTTGGCATAAGCGATCATTTCGGGATCGTTGGCATAGTAGACCACCATTTCAGACAGGGAGGGGTCATGGCCGTGGACAACAATGTTGACATTGTCCTTTTCCATAACGCCGATGTTGGCGGTGGTGTCGATGGGACGGGGAGTGCCGAACATAACGTCGGAGAACTCAGTGCCCATCATGGAGCCGCCCCAGCCGTCGGACAGGCCGGCGCGCAGAGCCTGACGGATCAGGGCCTCTGCCAGGGAAGAGTTACCCATGTGGGTCATATGCATAGCAGTAGCGATCTCGCGGTCGATAGCCCGGGGCATGATCTCCGCCTTACGCCACAGCTCCTTGGTGTGCTCGGGTGCACGCTGAGCAAACTTCTGCTCGCCGAAGGGGAAGCCATACTCCAGCAGACCGATCTCGGCCATTTCGTGGGCCAGATCGTAAATGTCCTTACCCTCAGTCTCAACGCCCCATTCCTTGGCGATGCGGATCAGCTTTTCAGGATCTTTGACCTGATAATTGCCGCCCTCGCGGGTCTGGTGCAGGGTGTGCATGATCTCACGACCGTGGTCGGAGTGCGCTGCAGTGCCGCCTACGGTGAAACGCAGATAGTTACGGGCGACAATACCATGAACATCGCAGCCGCAGATGCCCCGGGGGGCCTTCTTGGTGATACGGCAGGGACCCATGGAGCAGATCCGGCAGCAGGTGCCGGCCTCGCCGAAGCCACAGTGGGGAGTCTGATCTTTGACTCTCTTCTGCCAGGTATCTGCGCCAACTTTATTTGCAGTTTCCAGCAGCGCATTGGTGGCAGCTTCCATCTCTTCGACAGATGTTGTAAATGCCCAATCCTTCAATCTAATTTCCTCCTAGCTAATAGATATCGATATTCCTCCGATACGCAAAGTGCGCACCGGGCGCATAGTGTATCGATAATATTCTACTCATATAATCACAGAATGTCAATCGCCTATTTGTCACAAATCCACTTATTTTTTATATCCCCCACAGGGGGATCGCCGCATCTTTATACCCGCCTGTTTCCTTCGTTGGAATTGACATTTTTTAGGCAATGGTTTATTATATGTATAAATATCCTGTAAAGGAGTGTTCTTCCATGTATAAAAAGAAGCTTCCCGTTGGCATCCGCATTGTTTTTGCCTTCCTGTCCGTGCTTTTGTGCATTGCACTGTTTGCCACCACACTGGTGACCATCGCAGTCACAGACCTGAAGGTGGTCACCTCCAGGGACGGTCTGCAGGCCATCATCACCGAAGCCTTTTTCCCCAAATCCGCTTCTGTCCGGGTCATTCCCAAACTGACCGGCGGCAATGCTGTCGGCGGCTTTGGCGCACTGGGCAGTCTGGGCGGCGAGGAAATGGATCAGAATATGCTGGTCGATGCCCTTTATGATATGCTGGCTGAGCAGGCCGGCGGCGAACTGCCCGTCTCTAAGGAAGAAGTAAGTGAACTACTGGAGGAATCCTCCATTCCTGAATTCATCTCCGACAAGGCCGCCGGCATCATCAGCGATGTGATCATGGGTGAAAGCACCACCACCATCACCAAAGAGGAAGTCATTGAGCTGATCGAGGAGAACGCCGACCTGATTGAGGAAAAGCTGGACATTACCATCGAGCAGGAACACATTGACGCCATCGGCGGCTGGATCGAAGAAAGCGAAGTGCTGGAAAATGTTCAGCAGGAAATTCAGGAAGTCATCGGCATCACACCGCCTGCGGTAACGCCCGATTCTCCCACCGGTTCCACCGGTTCCACCGGTGAGAGCGGATCTGAAGTGCCCCAGAAAAAGCCTGCCGGTTCTATTCTGGATCTGGTAGGTCCCGAGGCCGCCGCGCCCACCAATATCGCCGAAGTCTTTGCCCTGCTGCGGGCTGTCAGCTCCACCGAGTCTCTGCTGATCTGCGTTGGTGCCTGCCTGCTCCTGCTGGTATTTCTGCTGCTGACCCACTGGGGAAGACCCTTTGCTGCCATCCGCAGCGCCGGTATTTCTGTTATGATCGCCGGTCTTATCATGACGCTTCCCGGTCTTCTGGCATCCTTCCTGCCTGCCGGCGATCCGATTCTGATCATTGCTCAGAAGATCTTCTCTATGACCATCACTGTCAGCCTGTGCTTTGCAGGTCTGGGTCTTGTAATGATCGTTGCCGGCAGTATTCTGAACGGTGTCTTTAAGCGCAAGGCAAAGGCCGCTATGCTGGTTGCAGCTGCTCCCGTCGCCGTTGTGGAAGTGCCTGCTGTGGAGTTTATCCCCGCAGAAGAGACTGCCCCTGTAGAGGCTGCTCCTGTGGAAGAAGCTGCTGCCGTAGAGGAAATTCCCGTGATGGAGGCTCCTGTAGAAGAAGCACCTGTGGCGAAAGCCGCAGAGGAATCCACCAAAGCGGAAGCCGTAGCCGCTGCAGAGGAATAAGCCCATTTAAATAAACACGAGGGAGCAGCTGCTCCCTCGTGCTTTTTTCAAAAATCCGGAATGAACGCCCGGTCGGCGGCACTTTCCTCCTGCGCAAACCCTTCCAGATCGTTCAGGTACATCCAGCTGAGCACCGCTTCGTACTCCTGCTGTGTCACCGGACGGTCAAAGGGTGCCGGCAGACCGCCCATGGGGGTATACTGCCGCATCAGGCTCACCAGGACCTGGCCGGGGGCAAAGGTTTCTCCGATCCAGTCCAGCACCCGCAGGGAATTCTCCACATGTCCCGGCAGGATCAGATGGCGGATGATGGTGCCCCGCACCACCTTATCCCCCTGCCAAACCACAGAGCCTGTCTGGCGCACCATCTCCCGGATGGCCTCTGATGCCACAGAAAAATAATCCGGCGCGCCGGAGAGCATTCCGGCAAGGGTGCTGTCGGCATACTTCATATCCGGAAGATAGATGTCGATCTTCCCCTCCAGAGCCCGCAGTGTTTCCACCCGTTCATAGCCGCCGCAATTATATACCACCGGCACGCTCAGTTTCGGCTCCAGCGCCGGCAAAATGGTGGGAAGAAAATGGGTAGGGGTCACAAGGTCAATATTTTCCGCCCCCTGGCGGATCAGTTCCTCCATCATTTGCCGCAAGGCAGCTCCATCCACCGGTGTTCCTGCAGGATGCCGGCTGATGGCATAGTTCTGGCAATAGGCGCAGCCCAGTGTGCAGCCGCCGAAAAAGATCGCACCGCTGCCGCCGCTGCCCGCCAGCGCCGGTTCTTCCCATTTGTGAAGCATGGTTTTTGCCACCAGCGCCCCATCCGGACAGCCACAAAAGCCCCGCTCCCCCGCTGTCCGGTCTACGCCGCACTGCCGGGGGCACAATTTGCAGTTTACATAATCCATTTTTTCTCACATCCTTTGAAAAAATTATACCATTTCTATGCAGGTTTCTCAAGGCTGGGCGCTTTACCATGGCAATAATTTGTGATAAACTTAGTGCAGGTTTTTTTGAGGTGTTTATTATGGAAATTCGACTTGCGAAAAAAGAAGATATTCCCGGATTGCTGAAACTGCTCCGTCAGGTAGGTCAGGTGCACCATGAAATCCGGCCGGACATTTTCCGGGACGGTGCCCAGAAATATGATGACGCCGACCTGCAGGCCCTGCTGGAAGATCCCACCCGTCCCGTTTTTGTGGCGGTGGAGGAAGGCGGGGTGCTGGGCTACTGCTTCTGCATCCACAAAAGCTGCAAAGGTCACAGTGTGATGTTGGACCGCAGGGAGCTATACATCGACGATCTTTGTGTAGACGAAAACTGCCGGGGTAAAGGCATTGCCGCCGCGCTGTTTGATCATGTCCGCGGCTATGCATCGGATCAAGGCTTTGATGTGATCACCCTCAATGTCTGGTGCGGCAATGACCGTGCTATGGCATTCTACGAAAAAACGGGCATGACGGCCCGGAATATCACCATGGAGCTGCCCCTGTGAGGAAAATGTTATGTTAACTAAAAACCAAATTTACGAAGCCACCATTGTGGACTATACCACAGAGGGTCAGGGCATCGCCAAAATTGAAGGCTGCGCGGTTTTTATCCCCAATGCCATTGTGGGGGAAGTCTGCCGCGTCCGCATTGAGAAGGCCCAGAAAACCTGGGCAGCCGGCAAAATCGTGGAGATTCTGGAGCGATCTGCCCACCGGATAAACCGGGAGTGCCCCGTCGCCAAGCTCTGCGGCGGCTGCAATTTCTGGCACATGGATTATGAAGAAGAATGCCGGCTGAAGGCAGAGCGGGTGCGCACCTGTCTGAACCGTATTGGCGGCCAGAATCTGACGGAAATGCCCATCCTCCGGGCCCCCACCTGCCACAGCTACCGGAATAAGGCCCAGTATCCCGTAGCCGTCAAAAACGGCAGAGCCTATGCCGGTTTTTTCAAAGCCGGCACCCACAGCGTGGTGGAAAATTCCCGCTGCGCCATTCTGCCGCCGGAAATGGATCTGGTGAAAGACGCAGTTATAGATTATGTAAACCAGTTTCGGGTGTCCGTATACGATGAGCTGTCCCACAAGGGGCTTTTGCGGCACATTTATGTCCGCCGGGGCGCGGTTTCGGGACAGATCCTGGTGTGCCTTGCGGTAAACGGCCGGAAGCTGCCCCATGTTCCGGAGCTGACCCGCCGGCTGAAAAAGATCCCCGGCTTTGCCACACTGGTGCTGTCCGTCAACACCAAAAAGGGCAACACCGTGCTGGGAGACGAATTTCTCACCCTCTACGGGGAGGGCTTTATTGAAGATACCCTCTGCGGACTTTCCTTCCGGCTGTCTCCCCGATCCTTTTATCAGGTCAACCACCATCAGGCCCAGCGGCTGTACGCCGCCGCCATTGAGCAGGCCGGCATCACAAAAAGCGATACCGTTCTGGATCTGTACTGCGGCGTTGGCACCATCACCCTTGCCATGGCCGCCGCAGCAGGAAAAGTCATCGGTGTAGAGGTCATTCCTCAGGCTGTGGAGGATGCAAAGGAAAATGCCCGGCGAAACGGCATCGAAAACGCGGAATTTTTCTGCGGCGACGCAGGAGAAGCGGCGCTGGCGCTGGAAAAACAGGGCGTTCACGCCGATGTTGTGGTGGTAGATCCGCCCCGGAAGGGCCTTAATGCCGATGCCATCGAAGCCCTTGTCCGCTTCGCCCCCCGGCGGATCGTGTATGTTTCCTGCGATCCTGCCACCCTGGCCCGGGATGTGGCGCTGCTTTCCCAGCGGGGCTACCGGCTCCAGAATGCCCAAGCCGCTGACCTGTTCCCCCGCTGCGCCCATGTAGAATCTATTGTTTGCCTTTGCAAACAATAGATTCTACGATATAAATTCCTACGGAATTTGCGATATATCCCGTTGGACGCGATATGCCTAACGGCACGATATGCCCTGCGGGGCGCGAAAGAATTTATATCATATCGCAACCGAGCAAAGTGAGGTTATATCGCATTTGCAAAGCAAATATATCGCGTTGCGAAGCAACATATCTCAAAAAGGAGAAAGTATGGATAACAAGACAATAAAAGAGTTGGCTGTGGAATTAACAGTCGAAATTACCGCAATTTGCGACAGTATTACAGGTCGTTCTGTCTTTGTAAATCAGTTGCTTCGTTCCTGTTCTTCCATAGGTGCAAATGCACACGAAGCCAGATATGCACAGAGCAACGCTGATTTTATAAATAAACTGGAAATTGCCCTGAAAGAGTGCTACGAAACGGAATATTGGCTTGAGATTCTGCTTCGAGTCAACGCGATTAACGACAGCACATACAAGTCCGTGTCGAATAAATGCGGCACGATTAGAAGAAAACTGATTGCATCCATCACAACAGCAAAAAAGAAAAAGGAGTAATTGTATGGGATTTTTTGATATATTTAAGAAGAAAAAAGTAGAGCTACTCACTGCAGAAGAAAGATGGAACAGAATATGGGAATTGTGGGAAATCGGTGATTTGCTCTCTCCCCTTGAAAATTTGCTGACTTATGAAAGCGAAGTCAACAATGGTGGTCACAGCCAGTATTTCTTCAATGTTGCAAACGGCGGCGATTTGGCGGTGGAAGTTGAAGCTGTGCTTTCTATGCTGCCTGAACCCTTGCGGGAAAATCTCGCAAGGGGATATGCCGCTTTTTCTGCGCAGGACGATATCTCCGACGATGTCAATGACGAGTTGTTCGAGGAGTGCGATAATATATTCTACAAACACAAACAACTGATAATCGATATGATCCAGGAGGCTGCCAATAATGGGTTTGGACATCCAAACAACACTTGAATCAATCGTGTGTTTGTGCAAACAAGACTGAAAATGAAAAGCCGGCACCTGTGGGTGCTGGCTTTGTCTGTTTGACGTATTGGAGTTTATTCGGTCGGTTTTGCTTTGGGCGCTTTCATTGCAAGATGAAGTAAAACCAATTCGGCAATCAAAGATGCTGAAATCAAAGCACCTGTAACGGAGAAGTAGCTGATTCCAAAGGCCAACGGGCCTAATGAGATGACGGCACAGACACAAAGCACAATCCTTGCCGCGCACCCGATCTGGGGTTTGCCCGTGAAGCAGTAAATTACCAACAGTACCAAAATGGCACAAGTAAGTACGGCAGTAATCAGCGGTGCAAAATTTGCATATCCAAAGGGGACCAGATCAAAATAAGAAAATGTTTGTCGATGTATCTTGTTCGGACCGCTTGCAAAATTACATACCGCACCATAAGGCAATGCTTCCAAAATCAGTGTAACGATCGGGAGTATCAAATACAGCAATCTCTTTTTCATACGGGAAACCTCCTTTGTCAAATTTTAATTCATCTGCGTATTCATTATACGACCCATATACCCAAAAATCAACAACGTGCCGCTACGGTTTCTTTTCGCAACAGGTAGCTGGTGCCGACCTTCGCTTCAAATTCCGGGCTAAACGGCGCACCGGAAAACGCATCCGTCAGCGCTGTATCCCCGGGCAAGTGCAGTAGATGCTGTCCATCCCGGGTGGTATGCAGGAACAGATAGCTTTCGTTGGCGTATACCACCAGATCCTCCCTGCTGTACAGGTGCACGCCAGCCCCTTCATAAAACTGCCGCAGCTGTGCAGTTGTCAAACCCATGTTGCTTTCATTTATCCGCAGAACCGGCAGCCCGCATCGGGCAACAGTCTCCGAAGCCTCGGTCACCGCTGGCTCCAAAAGCACAATCGCTTTGTACTTCGCCATAGAAACCAAAGGATAATCCTCTGCCAGGTATAGGTCATACGGCACACCGGCAGCGCCAAGAGTATGCAACGTCTCACAAATACCGCGGCTTAAATCATCGTTATTTGCTTTGCAATAGGATTTTTCATCCGCAAACACCGCCACCTGCGCTGTACTACCCATGGGGAGTCTGGCAGCCTCCCGGATCAGTTCCAGAGCCTTTCGCATAAATGCCATATAGCCGGGGGATCGATACCAGCCGCCCCACATATCGAACCACCAGCCTGCGTGACCGTGGAGCAGCACTCTGGCCAGATGCATTTTCAGGACATCCAATGTCTGCTCTTCCGTTTCCGGACCAAACCAAACCGGCGCATTATACCAGGGCATATCGTTGACCGGACGAGACAGATGGGTGCGGGTATCGTTCTCCGAAAAATACAACTTCCCATGGAGCTTGACCGAATCGATGGGCAGCATATACACATGATCGATTCCCGGTTTGCGGGCATAGTCATAGGAGATGGGAGAGCAGAGAAAATCAATATCCTTACATTCCAGCACTTTTCGCAGCGCGTGATGATTGGAGTCTATGTTAGGGCAGGAAAAGGTATAGCCATAGAAGCAGCCAACCACATACCGATGACCCGTGCATGCTTTGACATGCTCTGCAAATTCGCACAGCCGTCCGGCAACTACCTCCGATAAAAAGGCCATGTATTCCCCACGGGTTCCGGAAATACCGGTCTTTTGGCAGTAGGCCGCGAATCTCTCAGCGCTTCGCTGCCCCACCGAACCCTGCATATCGTAGGGAAACCACTCCTCTGTGTTACCGCCTGCGATCTGATAGCCAATAATATGCCCGTGATAGGGCATGCGCTGAACATGATCAATGAACACCTTTAACTCAGCCTTGACCTCCTGTGCCCAGATATCGGAGGAAAAGCAAGCCCGGGGTTTGCTGTCCGGATGATACACGCAGCCGTTGTAGCAAAGCTCATCTGGATGGGCCTGTTCCCAGCGCTTCGGCAGGGAAACATTCACCCGGGGGAAAACATACGCATCCGGGCAGGCCTGTAAAAGCAGTTCCATATCTTTATCAAATCGGGAAAAATCCGGCTTGCTGCTGTCAAAAATACCCTCGGTAAATACCTGCAGCTGGGAACATTCGTTCAGTGCCTGATGCCCGAAAAACACCGGGAAGGAGAACAGGCGATAACCTGCATCCGCAAAATCCTGATAGCAATTTCGCTCTGTCAGATAGGTAATATAGGCCAATCCGGGAAGTGCCTCCCCGTTCACACACAGCCTCTGCTGGCCGTTTTCCGTTATAATATAGGAGATTTTTTCCATATTACTCCTGTGCATCCACAACGGCGCGGATGCTCCATCCGTGCTGCTCCAGCAGCGCCTGAGCCTGCTGTTCACTACAATGAAGAATTTCCTCTACAATGCGGATCACCCGGCGGCGCAGCTTTATGTTGGTAGGCTTCAAGTTGATCATCAGATTTTCATAAACATAACCGCATTTGACCATGGCTGTGGTAGAGATCATGTTCATAATAATCTTTTGGGCGGTACCCGCCTTCATGCGGGTAGAACCGGTGATAACCTCCGGACCGGTATCCGCGCAAATGTTGATATCCGCGGCGTTGCCCAGTTTGGTATCCGGGTTATTGACAATAGAAATGCAGACAGCGCCCACCTCTTTGGCATACTGCACCGCGGATATTACATACAGTGCGGAGCCGGAGGCAGAGATGCCGATGAGTACGTCCTTTTCGCTAAAATTCTTTGCCTTAAGATCCAGGACGGAAAGCTCCGGTTTGTCTTCCTGGTTTTCTGCGGCCGCGAACATACATTTTGGACCGCCGGCAATAATGCCTGTAAACAACTCCGGGGATACACCGAAGGTGGGAGGGCACTCAGCCGCATCGCACACACCCAGTCTTCCCGATGTGCCGGCACCTATGTAGAAGACACGCCCGCCCTTTTGGATGGCATCCGCCACAGCGTCGCAGGCCTTGGCGATTTCGGGCAGCGCCTGCTCGATGGCGATGTTTACCCGGGCATTTTCCTCATGGATAACCCTGACAATGTCGCAACTGGGCATGGATGAGATATTGTATGTATTAGGATTTCTCTTTTCTGTATTCAGCATAAAAGCGCCTCCAATTATATATTGTTTCGTGCCAGTTGGATTGCACCGTTCACAATGGGCTCGGTGACAAACTCCAATCTTACTTCGCTTTCCAATGCAGCTTCAAAGAAAGGCCGCAGCACATTCGCTTCTTGCGCAAGTCCGCCGCATATAGCGACTTTTGGACAAGGTTCCAAATAAGTGCAGCCTGCTGCAATAATCCGGCTGACCTCCTGCACATTGCGCGCAAGGATTCGTTCTGCTTCCGGATCGCCCTGCTCCAGCGCCTCAAAGACCAAGGGAGCATAGGAAGAGATTCCGGTTTTCCCGCTCTTGTAAATCTGTGAGATGGCGTCCGGCAGCGGCTTTTGCAGTTTTTGCTCGATCAGCCGCAGCAACAGTGGACTCCCGCCCCGGCCATCTATATGACGCAGCGCTGAATCCAATGCGTCTGCGCCAAGATTGTATCCGCTGCCGCCCTTATCCAGCAAATAGCCCCAACCGGCGATCCGGTGCCGACTTTCGCCTCGTTTGGCAAAGGCCACGACACCGGTGCCCATGATGAGGCAAATGCCGTCTCCACTTTGCAGGCAGACCTGCAGAGCGGTATCCACATCACTGCCGCTGGCGACCGCGCCGAAACCAAGGCTTTTCAAAAACAGTCTGACAGTTTCTTGATTATTTCCGGTGATGCCCCCGGCAAGGCCGGCATACACAGATACCTCCCGCAGATCTATGCTGCTGCAGAGCTGCCGGATGCCCTCCCGGAGAACCTGTCTGGTAGCCTCCATGCCGATATCAACAGGGTTGGAAGCACCCAGAATCAGCCTGTCCACTTCATTTCCCGAAAGATCGGTGAGCAGCAGCTCTGTTTTCGTTCCGCCGCCATCAATGCCCAAAAGATAGCGCAGCTGGGAGGTATCGGCATACAGCAATGCATCCACACTGACCCGAAAGAACGCTGCCAGCTTGCAAACTGTAGCAACCGGCGGTATGCAGCCGCCCATTTCCCATTTCTCCACAGACTTTTCCGAATAGTTAATTTGTTGAGCCAGCTGCGAACGGGTCAATCCCCGGTTTTTGCGCAGCCGTTTTAAATTTCCGCCAAAGACAAGCTTGCAGTCCATAACACCACCTCTTGGATTTAGTATAATATAAAACTCACAAAATGCAACCTATGGGCAAAGGGAAAGCAAGAAAACTCCTACTGTCAGTAGGTGCTCTCAAAAAGGAATCGCTCAAAAGCCGACTCACTCAAAGAAAAACCAGTCATACTTTTTACAAATATTGCATAAAAAGGTATTGACAAACCAGACAGCGACGAGTATGATAACAACGCAGTTAGCAGGTGCTAACGACTGGCTACATATTTATGAATCAGGTGATACAGATGAATTTGACCTCTGCGCAGGAAGGAAAGGAATATGTGATTCAGCGGATCGAAACCGACGACGAAGAGCTGAATTCTTTTCTGTTTTCCCTTGGCTGTTACAGCGGCGAGCCCATCACCGTGGTTTCCCACCGCAGGGGAAGCTATGTGGTCTCCATCAAGGACGCAAGGTACAACATCGATACCCAGCTGGCCGAAGCGATCGTGATCCTCTGAGCTTACACATCGCAGATGACCTTGCTGGTTATCTTTTTCTGCTCAGTTAGCAGCGCCTAACCGGAATTTTGTATTTTATCAGAGAATTCTGTAAAATAACCACTTTATCCAAAAAACAAGGAGGAAACCCAATCATGAGAATTGCTTTTGCGGGCAATCCCAACAGCGGCAAAACCACCATGTACAATGCTCTGACCGGCCGCAACGAGAAGGTCGGCAACTGGGCGGGTGTTACCGTGGACAAAAAGGAAGCCCCCATTCGCAAGGCCTATACGGATGGCGTGGAGCTGATCGCCGTGGATCTGCCCGGCGCTTACTCTATGTCCCCTTTCACCTCGGAGGAAAGCATCACCAGCTCCTATGTCCGAAACGAACGCCCCGATGCCATCATCAACATTGTGGACGCCACAAACCTGAGCCGAAGCCTGTTCTTCACCACCCAGCTTCTGGAGCTGGGCATTCCTGTGGTGGTAGCCCTGAATAAGGCCGACATCAACGAAAAGAAGAAGACGGTCATCGATGTGGCACTGCTCAGCGAAAAGCTCTGCTGCCCTGTAGTGGAGACCGTTTCCACCGACAGCCGTCACGAGGACCTGGCAAAGGTGGTCAAGGCCGCTGTAGAAGCTGCGGGAAAGGGTCAGGCCGCGCCCTACACCCAGGGCAATGTGGATCTGACCAGCAAAGCCGCTGTGGAGGCCGCAGACCGGAAGCGTTTTGAGTTTGTCAACAAGATCGTTTCCAAGGTGGAGACCCGCAAGGTCTTTACCAAAGACAAGAATTTCCAGGATAAGATCGACGCGGTGCTGACCCATCCGCTGGCAGGTCTTCCCATTTTTGCTGTGGTGATGTTCCTGGTATTTCAGATCTCTCAGGCCTGGCTGGGTCCCTGGATCGCCGAAGGTTACGAATTCTCCAATGGTTTTACCGTTCCGGGTCTTGTGACCCTGATCGACCTGTTCAAGGAATGGGTAGCAGGTCTCTTGGTTGGCGGCAACGATTTTCTCGTAGCACTGCTCACCGAAGGCATCATCGGCGGCGTCAGCGCTGTGGTAGGCTTCCTGCCTCTGGTCATGGTGATGTACTTCCTCATCGCCCTGCTGGAGGACTGCGGCTATATGGCCCGGGCCACCGTGGTTCTGGATCCCATTTTCAAAAAGGTGGGCCTTTCCGGCAAGTCTGTGATCCCCTTTGTTATTGGCACCGGCTGCGCCATCCCCGGCGTTATGGCTGCCCGCACCATCCGCAATGAGCGGGAGCGCAATGCCACCGCCATGCTGGCCCCCTTTATGCCCTGCGGCGCCAAGCTGCCTGTGATCGCCCTGTTTGCCGGTGCGTTCTTCGACGAGGCCAGCTGGGTGGGTACGCTGATGTACTTTGTGGGTATCGTTCTGATCCTGCTGGGTGCGCTGCTGGTAAACAAGATTGCCGGCCACAGAAACAGAAAGTCCTTCTTTATTATGGAGCTGCCGGAGTATAAGCTCCCCAGCCTGAAGCGGGCCTTTGGCTCTATGTGCAGCCGGGGCTGGGCCTATATCGTCAAGGCCGGCACTATTATTCTGCTTTGCAATGCGGTAGTTTACATCATGCAGTCCTTCGACTGGAGCTTCCAGCTGGTAGCAGAGGGTGCGGAGGATTCCTCTATTCTTGCAACCATCGCCAACCCTGTGGCCTATGCGCTGATCCCCATTGTGGGCTATCACGCCTGGCAGCTGGCTGCCGCCGCTGTCACCGGCTTTATCGCCAAGGAAAATGTGGTGGGTACCCTGGCAGTTTGCTATGGCTTTGCCGTCAATGACGATCTGGAATTTGAAAGCGGCAACGAGGTGGTGGATGCCATGTACCGCCTGACCAAAGTGGCGGCGCTGGCATATCTCATGTTCAACCTGTTTACTCCTCCCTGCTTTGCCGCCATGGGTGCCATGAACGCGGAAATCAAAAACAAAAAGTGGCTGTTTGGCGGTATCGCCCTGCAGCTGGGCACCGGCTTTACCGTGGCCTTCTGTGTCTATCAGATCGGCACGCTGATCACCACAGGCAGCCTGGGCGCAGGGTTTGTTCCCGGCCTGATCGCCGTAGTGGCTATGGTGGCCGTGGTTGTCTATCTGTGCATCCGCTCTGACGCAAAGCTGAAGGCAGAATATGCCCTCAGCGGAAAGAAATAAGCTATGACCCATACCGATTACATAATCATCGCAGTGATTGCCGCCATCCTTTGCGGTGCGGCAAATGCCATCTACCGCTCCAAAAAAAGCGGCAAAAAGTGCATCGGCTGCCCGGACAGCGGCAGCTGCTCCGGAAATTGCAGCCACTGCTGCGGGTGCAGTCAAAACAAATAAGCATCTTCCTCCATATGTGTGTAGCCGCGGCTCCCTTTCCAGGGAGCCGCCCTTGTTTTTTTCAATGTCATTAAGTTAGTATGTCATCCTGAGCGAAGCGCTGAAAACGCGAAGCCGAAGGATCCGCTTCTTATTGGGTATTACGGATTCTTCGACTCCCCTTCGACTGCGCTCAGGGTCGCTCAGAATGACACTGTTTTTTAGCTTAATGACATTGTTATTCTTCCCCTCTTTTATATCGATTTGGCAAGATTCACAGCCGGAACCGCTTAAAATTATTGGAATCCGTCTTTTCGCCGAGTTGACTATTGGCTGGCTTCCATGCTATAATATAGCAGTAATCGACACAACCCTTATGACTGACGGATCAGTGGAGCACCACATGGAGTAAGGGCGTATACAAGCCGACCGTCTGGGCACACTTTTCCTTGCTTCTGGGGAAAGTGCGCCCTTTTTGATTTGGAGGTAACCCTATGAAAAAAGTCGCCATCATCATGGGCAGTGACAGCGATCTGCCTGTTGTAAAAAAGGCAGCAGACACGCTGGCTTCTTTTTCTGTCCCTTACGAAATGCACGTGTATTCCGCCCACCGCACTCCTGTGCAGGCCCACGAATTCTCCCTGAATGCCCGCAATAACGGCTTCGGCGTGATCATCGCCGCGGCGGGTATGGCTGCACATCTGGCTGGCAGCCTTGCCGCCAACACTACCCTGCCTGTTATTGGCATTCCCATGAAATCTTCCACCTTTACCAACGGCATTGATGCCCTTTTATCCACTGTTCAGATGCCCTCCGGAATTCCCGTGGCTACCGTAGCAGTGGATGGTGCTGTCAATGCCGCTTTGCTTGCTATTGAGATCCTGGCGGTTCACGATGCTGACCTTGCCGCCAAGCTGGATGCCAAGCGCGCCGCCGACGCTGAGAAGGTCCTCCAGAAGGACGCCGCGCTGCAGTAAAAAAGCTTTATCTGTAAAACACAAAACCCGTAACAAAATACACTTTTTGAAAGAGGTAATTTACTATGGAAAATCTGAAGCTTCTGTACACCGGCAAGACCAAGAATGTTTACGCCCTTCCCAATGGCAACTGCCTGCTGCTGTTCAAGGACGACTGCACCGGCAAGGACGGTGTGTTCGATCCCGGTGAAAACAGTGTCGGCCTGACCATCGAGGGTGTGGGCGACGTGAACCTGCGCATGAGCATCTATTTCTTTGAGAAAATCAATGCCGCCGGCATCAAGACCCACTATGTGAATGCGGATCTTAACAACACCACCATGGAAGTTCTGCCCGCCAAGGTCTTCGGCAAGGGTCTGGAGGTAATCTGCCGCCGCAAGGCTGTGGGTTCCTTCTTCCGCCGCTACAACGACTACTGCACCGAAGGTCAGGATCTGCCCTACTATGTGGAGACCACCTTTAAGAACGATGCCCTGGGCGATCCTCTGGTCACCAAGGACGGCCTGGTAGACCTGGGCGTTATGACCAGCGATCAGTACGACTCCCTGAAGGCTCAGACCCAGGCCATTACCAAGATCGTTGCTGACGATCTGGCTGCCAAGGGCATGGAACTGTATGACATCAAGTTCGAGTTCGGTTACGACCCCGACGGCAATGTCATGCTCATCGACGAAGTGGCCTCCGGCAATATGCGGGTCTACAAGAACGGCGAGTACGTCGATCCCATGACCCTGAACGAGCTGTTCTTCGCCTGATCATTTTAAAACAAACTACGCGCTGCTACTGCAAGGAGGATACCGCATATGGGTGGTTTTTTTGGGGCGATCTCCCGTAAAAACTGCATACTGGATGTGTTTTTTGGCACAGACTACCATTCCCACCTGGGCACCCGCCGGGGCGGCATGGCATTCTATGACAAGGAAAAGGGCTTTCAGCGCCAGATCCACAACATTGAAAACACACCCTTCCGCACCAAATTTGAAAACGATCTGCCCAAATTCAGCGGCAACGCCGGCATCGGCTGCATTTCCGACACCGATCCCCAGCCTCTGCTGGTTCGCTCCCATCTGGGTCTGTTTGCCATTGCCACTGTGGGCATCATCAACAACGCCGAGGCGCTGGTGGAGGAGACCTTCTCCGGCCCGGGCCACCAGTTTATGGCCATGTCCTCCGGCAAGATCAACACCACGGAGCTGACCGCTGCTCTGATCAACCAGCGCGACAATCTTGTTGACGGTATCCATCATGCCCAGGAAGTCATCGACGGTTCCTGCACCATTCTGCTTTTGGCCCAGGACAGCATCATCGCCGCCCGGGACCGTCTGGGACGGCTGCCGGTGCTGGTGGGCCAGAATATCGAGGGCTGCTGCGTATCCTTTGAGTCCTTTGCCTATCACAAGCTGGGCTATCAGGACTACTACGAGCTTGGCCCCGGCGAGATCGTGCGGATCACGGAAGACGGCGTGGAGCAGCTGGCCCCCGCCGGTGACAAGATGAAGATCTGCTCCTTCCTGTGGACCTATTACGGCTATCCCAACTCCAATTATGAGGGCAAAAATGTAGAGGTCATGCGCTGCCGCAACGGCGAGATCATGGCCCGGGAGGAAGAGAAAAGCGGAACACTTCCGGATGTAGACTTTGTGGCCGGCATGCCGGATTCCGGCGTACCCCATGCCATTGGCTACGCCAACCACAGCCACAAGCCCTTTGCCCGTCCCTTTGTGAAATACACTCCCACCTGGGCTCGGTCCTTCACGCCTGCCAACCAGCAGATGCGCAATCTGGTAGCAGAGATGAAGCAGATCCCCGTTCCGGAGCTGATCCAGAACAAAAAGCTGCTGTTTGTGGACGATTCCATCGTCCGTGGCACCCAGCTTCACGAAACGGTCCAGTTCCTCTATGAAAGCGGCGCAAAGGAAGTACATATGCGCTCCGCCTGTCCGCCCATCATGTACGGCTGCAAATATCTGAACTTCTCCCGCAGCAACTCCGAAATGGAGCTTCTGACCCGCAAAACCATCCAGAAGCTGGAGGGTGACGAGGGTCAGAACCACATCGCCGAATACGCGGACGGAAAGACCGAGCGGGGCAAATGCCTGCTCAGATCTATCTGCGAAGAGATGGGCTTTGATTCTCTGGGCTATCAGTCTCTGGACGGATTGCTGGAAGCCATCGGTCTGGACCGGGACAAGGTCTGTACCTACTGTTGGACCGGAGAAGAATAAGTAAAATAATGATGTCATTGCGAGCCAGTGCGCACACTGGCGCGGCAATCTCCAAAGCATTCCGGATTCCTTGGGGGATTGCCACGTCGCTATGCTCCTCGCAATGACACGGAATAGTTAAAGGAGCTACCATCATGGATCATAAGAATTCCCAGTCTGCCAGCTACGCTGCTGCCGGTGTGGATATCACCGCCGGTTACAAAGCTGTGGAGCTGATGAAAAAGCATGTGGCCCGCACCCGCAATGAAGGGTGTCTTGACGATGTGGGCGGTTTCGGCGGCTGCTTCGGTCTGCCTGTTGCCGGCATGGAGGAGCCTGTTCTGGTCTCCGGCACCGACGGCTGCGGCACCAAGGTGAAGCTTGCCATTCTGATGGACAAGCACGACACCATCGGCATCGACGCCGTTGCTATGTGTGTCAACGATATTATCTGCGTAGGCGCAAAGCCTCTGTTCTTCCTGGACTATATCGCCTGCGGCAAGAACGTCCCTGAGAAGATCGCCAAGATCGTCTCCGGCGTGGCCGAGGGCTGTGTGCAGTCCGGTGCAGCACTGATCGGCGGCGAGACCGCGGAGCATCCCGGTCTGATGCCCGTTGAGGATTACGATCTGGCCGGCTTTGCCGTTGGCATTGTGGACAAGAAGAAGATCCTGAACAAGGAGCGGATGGAAGCTGGCGATGTGGTGATCGCCCTGGCCTCCACCGGTATCCACTCCAACGGTTTCTCCCTGTGCCGCAAGGCATTCAACATCGACAACAACGATCCTCTGCTGTACATCCCCAGAGAGGAACTGGGCGGCAAGACCATCGCGGAAGCCCTGCTGGTCCCCACCCGGATCTATGTAAAGAGCATTCTGGCCCTGCTGGAAAAGGTGGATGTGAAGGGTATTTCCCACATCACCGGCGGCGGCTTCTATGAAAACATTCCCCGCTCCATTCCCGACGGTCTCTGCGCCCGGGTGGACAAGCGAGCGGTCAAGGTGCTGCCCATCTTCGACCTGATTGCACAGTTTGGTAATGTGCCTGAGCGGGATATGTTCAATACCTACAACATGGGCGTTGGCATGACCGTTGTGGTTCCTGCCGCCGAGGTGGATACCGCCCTGGAGATCCTTCGGGCGAACGGTGAGGATGCCTATGTCATCGGCACCATTGAGAAGGGCGAAGAAAAGGTGATTCTGGAATGAAGCGGATCGCTGTTCTGGTCTCCGGCGGCGGCACCAACCTGCAGGCACTGATCGATGCCCAGGGCAAGACCCTGGTAAGCGGCAGGATTTCGCTGGTGGTAGCCAACAATGCCGGTGCTTACGCTCTGGAACGGGCAAAAAACGCCGGCATTGACACCGCGGTGGTGCTGAAAAAGGAGTGTGGCTCTCAGGAAGCTTTTGAAGCCAGACTGATGGAGATCCTGGACAAAAACGGGATCGATCTGATCATTTTGGCCGGCTTCATGACCATCCTGACAGAGCGCTTTACCTCCCACTATCCCAGACGTATTCTGAATGTCCACCCCAGCCTGATCCCCAGCTTTTGCGGCGAGGGGTATTACGGTCTGCGGGTGCATGAAGAGGCCCTGCGTTACGGTGTCAAGGTCACCGGCGCTACCGTACATTTTGTCAACGAGATCCCCGACGGCGGTGAGATCATCGCCCAGAAGGCTGTCTATATCGAAGACAGCGACACCCCGGAAATTTTACAGCGCAGGGTTATGGAACAGGCAGAATGGGTATTGCTTCCTCAGGCTGCCGAAACCGTCTGCGTTTCTTTAGGAGGATAACGAAATGAACGTTTATGAAATCGGCTCTATGGCCGAAAAGCTGGCCAATAACACCTACCCCGGCCGGGGCATCGTGCTGGGCGTAACACCTGACGGCAAAAAGGCCGTGGCTGCCTACTTCATCATGGGTCGCTCCGTCAACTCCCGCAACCGCATTTTCGCTCTGGAGCCCGATGGCATCCGTACCGAGGCACACGATCCCAGCCTGATGAAGGATCCCCATCTGATCATCTACCATCCTGTCCGCCAGGCCGGTCAGGCACTGATCGTCACCAACGGCGACCAGACCGATACCATCTGGGAATACCTTGCCAAGGGCGAAAGCTGGGAAGCTGCGCTGCGCACCCGGCAGTTTGAAGACGACGGCCCCAACTGGACGCCCCGAATCTCCGGCATTCAGGCCGGCGACGGCAGCTACAAGATGTCCATCCTGAAATCTGCCGACCCTGAGGGCAATGCCTGCGCCCGTTTCTTCTGGGAGTATCCTGCGGAAGCCGGTCTGGGCCACTTCCTGCACACTTATGTCTGCGACGGCAACCCCGTGATCCCCACCTTCCAGGGTGAGCCGGAGCGGGTGGCCATCGATGCCGACATCGACAGCTTCACCGAGATGCTGTGGAATAACCTGAACGAAAACAACAAGATCTCCCTGTTCGTCCGCTATACCGATCTGGCTACCGGCGAATTTGAGCAGAAGATCATCAATAAGCATCAGTAATTGGAGGGCAAACACATGAAAACCTTTGAACTGAAATATGGCTGCAATCCCAACCAGAAGCCTGCTTCTCTGTATATGCACGATGGTAGCGAACTGCCCATCACCATTCTCAACGGCCGTCCCGGTTACATCAACTTTATGGACGCCCTGAACTCCTGGCAGCTGGTCAAGGAGCTGAAGGAGGCCACCGGCCTGCCCTGCGCCACCTCTTTCAAGCATGTTTCCCCCACCTCCGCCGCCGTGGGCAAGCCCCTGAGCGAGGATCTGAAGAAGGCTTGCTTTGTGGAAGATCTGGAAGGTCTGGACGAGAACCCTCTGGCTTGCGCCTATGTCCGCGCCCGTGGCACTGACCGTCTTTGCTCCTTCGGTGACTGGGTTGCCCTCAGTGACGTCTGCGACGAAATGACAGCAAAGCTGATCGCCCCCGAGGTTTCCGACGGTGTCATTGCCCCCGGCTATACCGACGAAGCGCTGGCCATTCTGAAGGCAAAGCGCAAGGGCAGCTACAATGTGGTTGCCATCGATCCTGACTATGTTCCCGCTGAAGCCGAGCATAAGCAGATCTTCGGCATCACCTTTGAGCAGGGCCGGAACAACTTTAAGATCGGCTCTCATCTGCTGGAGAACATAGTGACTGCCAACAAGGAACTGCCCGAAAGCGCCAAGCTGGATCTGATCATCTCTCTGATCACCCTGAAGTACACCCAAAGTAACTCCGTCTGCTTTGCTTATGACGGTCAGGCCATCGGTGTTGGCGCCGGTCAGCAATCCAGAGTCCACTGTGTCCGTCTTGCAGGCTCCAAGGCCGATACCTGGTTCCTGCGTCAGCATCCCAAGACCTTGAACCTGCCCTTCCGCCCCGATTTGGGCCGCCCCGGTCGTGACAATGTCATTGACGGCTACATCAACGGCAACGAAGAGGATGTCTGCGCCGAAGGCATCTGGCAGAATTACTTCACTGTTCGTCCCGAGCCTCTGACTGCCGAGGAAAAGAGAGCATGGCTGGATTCCCGTGACGCTGTTGCGCTGGGCTCTGACGCTTTCTTCCCCTTCCCCGACTCCGTCAAGCGCGGTGTGGCTTCCGGTGTCAAGTATATCGCCGAGCCCGGCGGCTCCATCCGTGACGATCTGGTCATTGAAGAGTGCGACAAGAACGGTATCGTCATGGCCTTCACCGGCATGCGTCTGTTCCACCACTAAAAAGTTTCACCTCAGGGGACGGTTTTTACCGCCCCCTGTCGGTGCGTTTAGGACACCCCGAAAATACATATCTGGAGGACAATATGAATCTGCTCGTCGTCGGCGGCGGTGGCCGGGAACACGCCATCATCCGCTCCCTGAAGAAAAATCCGGAAGTTGAAACCATTTATGCCCTCCCCGGCAACGGCGGCATTGCACAGGATGCTGTCTGTGTGGGAATCGGCGCAACAGACATTGAAAATATCGTGGCCTTCGCCACAGAAAATAAAATTGACTATGCCGTAGTCGCTCCCGACGATCCTCTGGTTCTTGGCTGCGTGGACGCGCTGGAAAATGCAGGCATCCCCTGCTTTGGCCCCCGGGCAAACGCCGCTATCATCGAGGGCAGCAAGGCTTTTTCCAAAAATCTGATGAAAAAGTACGGCATCCCCACCGCTTCTTATGAGATCTTCACCGATCTGGACGCTGCTCTGACGTATCTGGACACCGCTCCCATCCCCACTGTGGTCAAGGCCGACGGTCTGGCTCTGGGCAAGGGCGTGATCATCGCCCAGACAAGAGAGGAAGCCAAACAGGCCGTTACTGACATGATGGCAAACGCCAAATTTGGCAAGTCCGGCTCTACCGTAGTCATTGAGGAATTTCTCACCGGGCCGGAAGTTTCTGTTCTTGCCTTTACCGACGGCAAAGTGGTACGCCCCATGGTCTCCTCCATGGACCACAAGCGAGCTGGAGACAATGACACGGGTCTGAACACCGGCGGCATGGGCACCATCGCTCCCAACCCCTACTACACAGAAGACATAGCCAAGCAGTGCATGAAGGAGATCTTCCTGCCCACGATCCGGGCCATGAAAAAGGAGCGCCGCACTTTCAAGGGCTGCCTGTATTTCGGCCTGATGCTGACCCCCAAGGGTCCCAAGGTCATCGAATATAACTGTCGCTTCGGCGATCCGGAAACCCAGGTGGTGCTGCCCCTGCTAAAGAGCGACCTGCTCACCATCATGATGGCCTGCACCAATGGCACTTTGGCAAAGACCCCCGTCCGCTTCGCCAGGAAGCACGCCTGCTGTGTCATCAAGGCATCCGCCGGCTACCCCGAAAGCTACAAAAAGGGCTTTAAGCTGACCATGTCCGACCGTGCTGCCAAGGCAACCTTCGTTGCCGGTGCCAAGCTGGAGGACGGAAAATTGGTCACCTCTGGTGGTCGGGTCACCGGCACCACTGCCGTCCGCGGCACTCTGGAAGATGCCATTACCGCCGCTTACCGGCTGTCGGCCGGGGTCAAGTTCCGCAACGCCTACTGCCGCAGCGACATCGGCCAGAAGGCCCTGCAGGCAAAGAAATAAATTGGAGGAATCCCCAATGGTATATCGTGTATATGTAGAGAAAAAAGCGGGTCATACCCACGAAGCCTCCGGCCTTTTGAAAGAAGTGCAGGACTTTCTGCAGATCAAGGGTCTGACTTCTGTGCGGGTGCTGAACCGTTATGATGCTGAAAACCTCACCAAAGAGCTGTTTGACTACGCCGTCTCCACCGTGTTCTCCGAGCCTCAGGTGGATGACGTGACCTTTGAAGCCCCTGACGGTCAGGTAGTCTTCGCTGTCGAGCCCCTACCCGGTCAGTTTGACCAGCGGGCAGACTCCGCTGCCCAGTGCGTGCAGCTGCTGGGTCAGTGTGACCGTCCCACCGTCCGCTCCGCCAAGGTCTATGTGCTGGAGGGCGCGCTGAGCGACGCAGACATCACTGCCATCAAAAAGCACGTGATCAACCCTGTGGAATGCCGGGAGGCTTCCCTGGAGACACCTGAAACTCTGGCTGTGGAATATAATCTACCCCAGAGTGTTGCCACGGTAGATGGCTTCATCACCATGGATGAGGCAGCGCTCTCCAGCCTGCTGGATACGCTGGGTCTTGCCATGGATCTGGACGATCTGAAATTCCTGCAGAACTATTTTGCCGGTGAGGAGCATCGGGACCCCACCATCACCGAGATCCGCGTTGTGGACACCTATTGGTCTGACCACTGCCGCCACACCACCTTCTCCACCATCATTGACGATGTGAAGATCGAAGATCCCGCCGTTGCCGCAGCCTATCAGCGGTATCTGGCTGCCCGGATCGAGGTCTACGGTGAGGAAAAGGCTGCGGCCCGTCCCCAGACTCTGATGGATGTGGCCACCATCGGCGCAAAATGCCTTAAAAAGCGGGGCCTGCTCCCCGAGCTGGACGAGAGCGAGGAGATCAACGCCTGCTCCATCCGTGTTACTGCAAAGGTCAACGGCGAGGACCAGCCCTGGCTGCTCATGTTCAAGAACGAGACCCACAACCATCCCACGGAGATCGAGCCCTTTGGCGGCGCTGCCACCTGTATCGGCGGCTGTATCCGTGACCCCCTTTCCGGCCGTGCCTATGTCCATCAGGCTATGCGCGTCACCGGCGCTGCCGATCCCCGCAGATCCTTGAGTGAAACCCTTTCCGGCAAGTTGCCCCAGCGTAAGCTCTGTCAGACTGCCGCTGCCGGCTACTCCTCTTACGGCAACCAGATCGGTCTTGCCACCGGTCATGTCGCGGAAATCTACCACGACGGTTTTGTTGCCAAGCGCCTGGAATGCGGTGCTGTGGTAGGTGCTGCCCCTGCTTACAATGTCCGTCGGGAGCGCCCCGCCCCCGGTGATGTGGTTGTTCTGCTGGGCGGCCGTACCGGCCGTGACGGCATTGGCGGTGCTACCGGCTCCTCCAAGAGCCACAATATGAAGTCCCTGACTACCATGGCTTCCGAGGTCCAGAAGGGTAACGCCCCCGAGGAGCGGAAGATCCAGCGGCTGTTCCGTGACCCCAAGGTCACCCGTCTGATCAAGCGCTGCAATGACTTCGGCGCAGGCGGCGTTTCCGTCGCCATCGGCGAGCTGGCTGACGGTCTGCAGATCGATCTGGACGCTGTCCGCAAGAAGTACGACGGTCTGGACGGCACCGAGATCGCCATTTCCGAATCCCAGGAGCGTATGGCTGTGGTGGTCGCTGCTGAGGATGCCGACACCTTTATCGCCTATGCACAGGCGGAAAATCTGGAAGCCTATCGGGTGGCCGTGGTCACCGAGGAGGCCCGGATGGTCATGTGCTGGAAGGGCGTGAAGATCGCTAACCTCTCCCGCGCCTTCCTGGACACCAACGGTGCCAGCAAGCATGCACGGGTTTCCATCGCCAAGAAGGATCTGTCCGCCCTCAGCGATGCCCTTTATGGCTCCCTGCGGGAAATGGCTGCCGACCTGAACACCGCCAGCCGCAGAGGTCTGGTAGAGCGGTTTGACGGCTCTATCGGCACCGGCTCTGTGCTGATGCCCTTTGGCGGCAAAACACAGCGCACCCCCGCCCAGTCCATGGTGGCGACCCTGCCTGTGCTGCCCGGTCAGGTGACCGATCAGGCCAGCGTCTTTGCCTACGCCATGGATCCTGACCACATGAGCATGGATCCCTATACCGGCGCTCACGCCGCCATTTACAGCTCTGTTGCGAAGCTGGTAGCTGCCGGTGCGGACTATAAGAAGGCGTATCTGTCCCTGCAGGAATTCTTCGAGAAGCTGCGCACCGAGCCGGAGCGCTGGGGCAAGCCCTTTGCCGCTCTTCTTGGCGCGCTGGATGCCCAGCTGGAGCTGGGTGCTGCCGCTATCGGTGGCAAGGACTCCATGTCCGGTACTTTCCTGGATTATGATGTACCCCCCACGCTGATCTCCTTTGCCATTGCCCCCATTGACCAGAACGAGGTGCTGACTCCCGAATTCAAGGAAGCAGATCATCCTGTTTACGTCTTTGGCCCCACCGAGCCCACCGCCGACAGCCGCAAGGCCGCATGGGAGCAGTTCTATGCTCTGCATATGGCAGGCAAGATCAAGGCCGCATGGGCTGTGGAATACGGCATGGGCGAAGCGGTCATGAAGATGTCCTTCGGTAACAACATCGGCTTTATCGGCTGCGAAGGTCTGGAGGGTCTGTGGCATCAGAAGCGCTGCGGCGTTCTGGTGGCAGAGCTCTGTGAGGAAGTAAATGTTCCCGGCGCTGTGAAGATTGGCTGGACTACTGAGGAGCCTGTCATTGACCTGAGCGGTGACCGGGCAGAGATCGCCGAGCTGCTGGCACTGAACGAAGCCACACTGGAAAAGGTATATCCCACTAAGGCCGCGGAAACCGAGGAAGCGCTGCCCGTATTTGGATACACCGGTGGCTGCACCGCAGCTCCTGCTGTGAAAACTGCCAAGCCCAAGGTGCTGATCCCCGTATTCCCCGGCACCAACTGCGAATTCGATTCCGCCCGGGCCATGGAGGCTGCCGGCGCAGATCCGGAAGTTTTCGTGGTGCGCAACCTCAGCGCCGAGGATGTTACCCGCAGTGTAGACGCTTTTGCAGAAAAGATCGCCCAGAGCCAGATCGTATTCATCCCCGGCGGCTTCTCCGGCGGCGACGAGCCCGACGGCAGCGCCAAGTTTATCACCGCTTTCTTCCGCAATCCTGCCATTAAGGAGCAGGTAACCCGCCTGCTGGAGGATCGGGACGGTCTGATGCTGGGTATCTGCAACGGCTTCCAGGCGCTGATCAAGCTGGGTCTTGTGCCCTTCGGCAAGATCGTGGACACCGACGATAACTGCCCCACCCTGACTTACAACACCATCGCCCGCCACCAGTCCAGCATTGTCCGCACCCGGATCTGCACCAACAAGAGTCCGTGGCTGGCCGGCACTGAGGTAGGCCAGATCTACAATGTTCCCATCTCCCACGGTGAGGGCCGGTTCTTCGCAAGCAAGGAGCTGGCAATGCAGCTGGCTGCAAACGGTCAGATCGCCACCCAGTATGTGGACCTGAACGGCGAGCCCACCATGGACACTGCCTTTAACCCCAACGGCTCTCTCTTCGCCATTGAGGGCATCACCTCCCCCGACGGCAGAGTTCTGGGCAAGATGGGCCACAGCGAGCGCTGGCAGAAGGGTCTGTACCGCAATGTTCCCGGTGAATATGACATGAAGCTGTTCCAGTCCGCTGTCAAGTATTTCAAATAATTTACTAGCCGCCCGAGAGTCCCTCGGGCGGCTTTTCTTATGCTTGCTTTTTGCCTTTTACCATGGTAAAATGGTATTCTGGAAATTATGTAAAGTCAGGAGGTGCCTCTGTGCGACGCATAATAATTGGATTGCTTTGCTGTCTGCTTCTGGTCACAGGGGTATCCGCCGCAGGCACGGTATCCCAGCTGCAAACCGGTACGATCGTAGCTTCCGATGGCACCTGTCAGGTAACCGTTACATTACAGCTGAAGCTGGACGATGTGCCCGCTTCTCTCATGTATCCTCTGCCCGGAAACGCCAAAGACATTTCCCTTAACGGAGGCATCGCCCGTACCCAACTGGCTGATAATTTGCGTTATGTAAACCTTGGTGGCGGTGTCCAGGCCCCTGGCACCTATACCTTCTCCATCCATTATTCCCTGCCCGACGCCATCAAGGCTGACAAAAAGGGACAGCTTTCTCTTACACTGGACCTGCTTTCCGGTTTTGACTATCCCATCAGCGCCATGGATTTCTCCATTACGCTGCCCGGCGAGCCGGAGGCTGCGCCCACTTTCCTCAGCACCTATCATCAGGAGGGCGTAGATTCTCTGATTGATCTACAGATCCTTGGCAACACCATCAGCGGCACATTCACCCAGGGGCTGAATGACCACGAATCCCTGACCATGACCCTTGCTGTTTCGGAAGCCCTGTTCCCCCAGCCCATCTCCAAAAGGTGGAGCCTCAGCACTGACGATATTGCCATGTACATCTTCGCCATCGCGGCTCTTGGCTACTGGTTTTTGACCCTGCGCAGTCTGCCTGCCCGCCGCATCCGCCGGACCAGCGAGCCGGAGGGACTTACTGCCGGCGAACTGGGCTGCTGTCTGACCGGACAGGGCATTGATCTGACCATGCTGGTGGTATGCTGGGCGCAAATGGGCTATCTGCTGATCCAGCTGGACGACAACGGTCGCGTGCTGCTCCATAAGCGGATGGACATGGGCAACGAACGCAGCGATTACGAAAACCGGCTTTTCCGCTCCCTGTTCGGCAAGCGCAGAACTGTGGACGGCACCGGCTACCACTATGCAAGACTTTCCTACAAGGCCGCACGCCACACCCCGGGGCTGGGGCGCTATTTTCTGAAACGTTCGGGAAATCCCAACATTTTCCGGGTTTTGTCCGCCGGTGTGGGCATTTTTGGTGGCATTTCTCTGGCTTACGCCATGGCAACAGACACCATCTGGCAGATTCTCCTGGGTATTTTGCTGAGTATCTGTACCGCGGTGGCCTCCTGGCAGATCCAGTCCGCCGCCGGCGTGGTACACCTGCGGCAGAAGCAGCGGCTATACACCGCCCTGGCCTGCAGTGTGGTCTGGCTGGCCCTTGGGATATGGGCCGACGAGTGGGGCGTTGCGGTGTTTGCCCTGATCTGCCAGTGGCTGGCGGGCTTCGCTGCCGCCTACGGCGGACGAAGAAGCGAACTGGGCCGGCAATCCATGGCTGAGATCCTTGGCCTGCGGCGGCATTTAAGATCCGTATCCAGAGATGAGCTCCGGCGGATCCTCAGCACCAATCCGGATTACTACTACAATCTTGCTCCCTATGCGATGGCGCTGGGCGTGGATCGGACCTTTGCCCGGCAAATGGGCAATTTGCAGCTTCCGGAATGCACCTATCTGACCACCGGCATGGACGGTCACCTGACCGCCAGAGAGTGGAATCAGCTCCTGCGGGATACGGTAGCAGCTCTGGATGAACGACAGAAGACCCACTTGATCGACAAAATACTGGGAAGATAATTTTAATCGGCTGTGCCCATGGGACACAGCCGATTTTCTTTTTACGATTCCTCCGGCGCACCAACAATGATCTTCCCATCCACCAGCTCCAGACTGACCCGGTTTCCCGTTACATGGATCTGATCCAGAAGCTCTCTTGGGATCTGAACACGCCCCGCCTTATCCAGCACAGCGTATTCATTATGTACCTCATCGTACATTTCAATGGCGTCCAGACGGTCTTTATAGCTCTGCTTCATGACCATTTCGCTGCTGGTCTTGCCGTCCCGGATGGCCACCACCCGGTTTACCTTTTTTGCCAGCATCCGATCATGGGTGACGATCACAATCGTCAAACCCATATTTTTGTTCAGCTCCCGGAAAACATCCAGCAGGTAGTTGCCGGTCTTTACATCCACCGATCCGGTTGGTTCGTCCGCCAGCAGGATCTTCGGGTTATTTGCCAGCGCGATGGCAATAGCGATCCGCTGCTGCTCACCGCCGGACAGCTGGTCAAGGCGGTGGTTCTTTTTCCCCGACATTCCCACCAGCTCCAGCAATTCCAGCGCCCGCTCCCTGCGCTTGCGCCCATCGCCAAACAGCATGGGCAGCTGAATATTCTGAATGGCGGTAAGATATGGTACCAGATTTCTCGCGTTATTCTGCCAGACAAATCCCACCGTGCTTCTTTTGTACTCCACCAGCTCCTGAGGGCTTAGCTTGAACAGGTCCTTCCCGTCAACCGTCAGCTTTCCTGCGGAAGGGCGGTCCAATCCACCGATCATGTTCAGAAACGTGGATTTTCCGCTTCCGCTGTTTCCGATGATGGCCATCAGTTCACCTTTGGCAACGCTGAGCTCCAGACCCTGAAGCGCCAGAACCTCCAGATCCTTTGTTTTATAAATCTTTACAAGGTCCTCACAAACGATGATATCCTCACTCAACAAACTCACCGTCCTCCAGCTGAAATACCACATCGCCGATCTCCATCAGGCCTGTGTCATGGGTGGTCATGATAATGGTTACCCCTTCCCGGGCGCACAAATCCTTAAATATCTTCACCACCTGAAGGCCTGTATTGGTGTCCAGCTCCGCTGTAGGTTCGTCCGCAAAAATGATCTCCGGCCGGTGGGCAATGGCCCTGGCAATGGCAACTCTCTGCTGCTCGCCGCCGGACATCTCCTGGGGCATATGGTGGCTGCGGTTTCCCAGATTCACCATTTTCAGGCACTCCAGCGCACGCTTTCTCCGGTTTCCCTTGTACCCCGCCATGCGCAGTGCAAACTCCACATTCTCCAGGGCCGTAAGCATAGGGATCAGCGCAACGGACTGAAATACAAAGCCCACCTTTTCCCGGCGGAATCGATTCCGGGCCTTCTCCCCCATTTCGGCAAGATTCTCTCCGTGAAAAAACACATCGCCCTGGGTAGGATAATCCAGCGCACTTAGAATATTCATAAGCGTGGTCTTACCGGAGCCGGATCTTCCCTTGAGAATGGCAAGCTGGCCTTTCTCCACATGCATGTCCACCCCTTTCAGGGCCCAAAATGTGTCGCCACCTGCCACGGGAAAGGCTCTTTTTACACCTTTTGCTGTAATCATATTAGTCCTCCCCCAACTTCAGCGCCTGGGTGATCTTGGTTCTTGCGATCAGAACGCCGAGCACAAGCATGCATATCAGCATAACAGAACCGATGACAACAAACAGCCGTGCATAATCCTCACCCCGGCTGATCACCTCCAGCGGAAGCACCTGATCCGCCGAGGAGTAAGCAATCTGGATCAGCGGGACAAAGAATCGGGAAGTTATGACTCCCACAAAAATACCTGCTCCCACAGAAACTCCTGTAACGAAGATCTGCTCATTGATCAGCATGGTGATGATCTCTCTCATGGACATTCCCATTGCCCGGAAGATGCCAAATTGCAGCGTTCTGGCGCGGATGGAGGATATCCAGTAGATCAAAAAGCCCACGGAGCACATCACCAAAATGCAGATAAAGCCCACAGTCAGAATGCCGTTTGTGCTCTGAAACACCGCCGCGTTTTTCACCGCGATCAGCTCTGCCGAGGCATCCCGGAACAGGGTGTATTTTGTGCCCGATTCTTTTGCATAGTCATACAGGAACTGGGTGGATCCATCGGTTTTGATCCACACCTGATAGGGCATAACGCCGCAAACAGACTGCAGCTGGGACAAATGGGCGATCACCAGGAAGTTATCCCGCTCATTGTATATTCCATCGGAGCCCTGGGTAGCGATCACCGGCGCGTAAGCAGGCCAATAATCCACAAAGCCGTATATAATGCCTTCCATGGCGTTTTTCTGGGCGTCATAGTATTTCATCACATCGCCCACCCGATAGCCGTAAATATCCCGGAAATTGGAGGATACCAGAATTGCCTTGGCATTTTGAGACATGGCATTCAGGTATTCGTGATAGTGACTTGGCAGCAGCGCTTCCTTAAACCAGGCAGTCTCGCCAAATTCCTTGGTATGAATGCCCATCAGCATCACGTTTCCAATTCTTCCGGAGTCTGCATACACAGCTGCCTGATTGTTTACAAATACCCGGGTAGCGCTGCGAACGCCCTCCATGGTAAGGTATTTGCCGAAATCCGGCTCAATATAAGTTCCGCTTATCATTCCGGGATCCCCATCTGGGGATTCCAGAGACGGTCCTCCGGTCTTTCTCCACACCTCCTGGACCACCATATCCGCACCGGCCATGTACCGGATCTGTTCCTGCGCGTTTGTGTTGATGGTCGCCGCAGCCTGAGAATTATAGATTCCCATGGCTACCGTCAGGATCAGAAACACCATAAGGAAGCCCTGATTGCTTTTTGTGCGGATAATGTGCAAAAAGGAGGCATAGAGCGACGGCGGCCAGAGTTTTTTCCCGATCCAGAAAACGACCCGGACGATCCACGGGAACAGGCGAAGGATCACAAGTCCCAGACCGATCATAAACAGCGACGAGCATAAGTACAGCAGAGGATCCAGAGATGCGCCCTGACGCACCTGCTGGGCCAGAAACTCCTTTTGCCCGTTGTACTGCCACAGGCCGTAAACCGCGAAACCCAGAATCACCACATCCAGAAACAGCCGCTGCCATAAGGGGCTTTTGTTTTTGCGGCTCTTCTGGCGCTTATGGGTGACAATATCGATACCGGCAAACTTAAAAACAGGAAGCACCATGGTGCAAACCGAAAAAACTGCCGCCATGCCGGCGATCAAAAACACCTTAGGCCCTATTTCCACCGACATTGCCGTGCGTTTTACAAACTCCAGGAAGGAATCAGACGATCCCAGCACCCTGCACAGGAGCATTCCCAGGGGCACGCCCAGCACAAAGCTGAAAATAGAAATGCACACCGACTGCAACAGATAAATACGCAGGATCTGTCCCTTGCTTGCGCCTCTGCTTTTATAGATGGATATCTCGTTTTGTTCCATCTCCAGCATCTGGCGGGATACCATAAAGATAAACACCGCCAGCAGCACAAAAATGGGAACCAGCAGGACCCAGATGGTGGTGCCGGTTTTCTGCGCCTGAGGCAAAAAGCCGGTAAATGTATCCTCAAAATAGGCCTTTACTTCCTTCTGGCCCATTTCTTCAAAGGTGTGTCGGTATTCTTCCAGCGTGCCCAGATACCGTTCCACCTGTCCGCCCTTCATCTGGGTATAATCCAAAATAGCATACCGGTCGATATTGATACCGTCCTCGATCCGGTTTTCATTGAAGAACAGTTCATGAAATAGGGATTCCTCAACAAAAAACACATCAATCAGCGCAGAGGGAGAATTGATCCAATAAGGATCCCGTTCCTCGCTGTTTTCGAAAATACCTGTAATCCGGATCCGGTAGGGCTCCCCCAAAGCATTCTTCAGTCCGGTCAGCTCCAGCTCCTCACCCAGCATCAGCTTCTGCTCCATAAAGGTCCTTCTGCTGACGATCACATCGATAGTGCGGCCGGTAATTTCTGAAGAACACATTTCTCCTTTGACGATTTGGATATGTTCCTCCATGTCTGAATAGGTTGCCAGTTTGACTGCGACCTTGTTTTCCTGATCGGTCTGCAGTGCATGGTTGGCACGGATGCCGGATCTGACATAATGGGTGACTTTTTGCAAAACCGGTATATCCAGCTCCTGTATCATCTCATCAAACAGCGCCTGGCTATACTCGATCTTATCATAATCCTTGGATTTGGTGATCCTGTTGTCGTTTGGCAGGATCACAGTACCGGGATCGCGATTGGTTTGGGTGTAATAATTGCCCAGATCCTGCATCAGGGTGCGCTGCATAGCGGCATCCGCATACATGGGCGCGGCAGACGCGATGGCTATCATCAGAAGATTTCCCAGGAGCAAGCAGACCGCCATCCACTTTTTGCTCCTGATCTTTTGCCAAATAAAACCGATCATACTTCCCGCTCTCCTAGTCTACGATTAGCAGCTGTCCCTCTGAAAGGCCATCGAGGATCCACATCTTTTCCGTATTGACTTTCACAGCTGCTACATACCGTTTCTGAACCGTATCTCCGTCCAGAATCCGGACATAGAATTTGCCATCTTCTCTTTGTACAGCCCGCTGGTCTACCACAAGAACATTGCTGAGCGCTTCCACTGTGCCCTCGTACTTGATGACCTTCTTCAGGTCCTTTTCCGCTATTTCCTGATCTACTTCGATCAGGGTCATATCCTGCGATACACCTGTCGGCAGAATGTTGGGAGCCACGATCACCTTTCCGGTATAAATAGACGGGCTGTCTATATTGCCGATCCGGATGATCACATCGGTATTGTATCTTAGATTCTCGGAAGAGCGTTCCGCCTTCAAAAGCACCTTGTCCGTTGCATGCATGGTGATCAGCACCTGCCCCCGGGCCACTTTGTCACCTGTCTGGAGCTTGGTTACAGAATCTATGACACCGTCATGGGGTGCCAAAAGAACATTTCTCTGGGCCGCCTGCTCCATTTCTGACAGCTGCTCCTCCAGCCGGGCCAACTCCTTGCCGGAGGTATAGAGGAACTGCTCATACTCTACCTGCAGCTTTTCTCCATTCAGCCTTGCTTTTTCCAGTTCGTATGCCGTTGCCCCCTGCTCCTGCAGGGTGTTTCTGTTTTCCTGAGCAGCGGCAATGGCGGCCAGCCGTCTGGCATCTTCCGCTGCGTAGCTTTCCCGTTTTCTCTTCAGCTGCAGCTTCAGGGTCTCCAGTGCGATCCGGTCTTCTTCCCGACGGAAATACACAAGGGGATCCCCCTCTTTTACTGCCTGCCCTACTGTAACTGCTGCCTCCTGATAATATGTACCATCCTCTTCCCAACGCAGCTCAAACTGCAATGGGAATATTGCGTTGGCTGTTCCTGTTCTGACCCGTTCATACCCGCTCATTTGTACCTTTACGGTTTTATAGTTTGTTTTCTCCGGGGTCAGAAAGCTTTCCTTAAAATCACCGGAATTCTCCTGCTTCTGGCTGCAGCCTGCTGCAAACATGGCAAACACCATGCAAAGCGCAGCAGCTTTCCGCAAAATGGTCGCTTTTTCGGGGGATGCCTTCTTATTCTTTAACATAGACCACATTCCCTTCCTCCAGACCAGCCAAGATCTCTGCCTTCACATCTGTTATGGTGCCCACCGTCACATTGCACCGGACTCTCTGACCGTCTTCCATTTTATAAACATATCGTCCGGTTTTGTCCTGATAAAGGGCATTGGCAGGAATGGTCAGCACATTCTCCTTATAGGAATCCACCAGTATCAGCACCGCAAATTGCCCAACCTGCAGCTCTCCTGCCTGGGCATCCGGCACAAAACGGGACTTTAGCTCCTCACCCTTCAGCACCGCGGAAACATATTCCCCATCGTCATAGGGGATATACTCCACATCATATTCCTTGTCTCCGGCTCTGACATATATCCGGTCAGCAGCGGCGATCACACTCTGCTTGATATACTCTGTGGCCATGCTTACATTGCTCTCATCTGCGATGCAGATCACAGTGGTATAGCCCTTTACCGAATCTCCGCTGTCCATGGCCTTGATGTATACCACTCTGCCGGAAAAGGGCGCTGTGAGCTGGTTGTTTTCCAGCTTTTTCTGCAATCCGTCCAGCTTTCGCTGCAGCTCCTGCAGCTGCATCTGCCGCAGCTGCCGGGCCTGTGCCAGCTCATTTTCCAGTTTTTGGACATCCACCTCTTTCAGCCGGCACTCCAGCTGGGAAGCTCCGGACTGGCGCATCTGCTCCAGCTCCAGCTTTGCAAGGGCGATGTCTATCGTCATTTTCCGGTCGCTGAAGCTTCCTGTCGTATGGATATTGTTCTTTTCCTCTTCCAGTGCAGTGATCTGTTCCCGGGCAGCTTCTTCATTCAAAGTAACCAGCACCTGATCCTTCTCCACAAGCTCTCCCGGTAAAACCTTCACCTCATCTATGATCCCATCTGTAACGAACTGCAGCTCCTGCACATGGGGCACGATCTGCCCGTCGTAGCTGGTAATATTATAGATGGTGTCTATTTTTGCCTGTGCCACATCCACACGGACATCCACCGGCTCCAGCAGCTGGGGAATATTCGACGTCCTTTGCTCTTCGCAACCGGCCAGCATCATCAGGATGAGCAGGCCTGCGATGGCTGCAAGGTATTTTTTCATCCTGTATCCCTCCTAATCCACGATCACTGTGTCGCCTTCTGACAATCCTTCTATAATTTCTGTAAAGTCCTTTACCGTCAGGCCTGTGGTGACCGTTTTCGTGGTTCTGAGGCCATTTTCGTCAAGTATAAACACAAAGGTTTCCCCGTCTGCCGTTTTTACGGCATCCTCATCCACATACAAAACATCCAGCCTTTGATCCAGCGTCAGAAGAATCGTTCCGGAGTCCCCCTCCTGTAAGGTGGGCTCAGGCTGCTTCAGCTTCAAATAGACCACCGGCTTGTCCCCTACATCAAACTCCGAGGGATCTGCCACATAGGCCGCCAGTTCCTTGTCCTGACAGGTCAGCACCACATCTTCGCCTGGGGCAAAATACTTTGTATTGTCTCCTGTCACCGTAAAAACCGTGGTGCTCAGATCCGAAATGCTGATAAAGGTCTGTCCCTTGACGCTGCGTGTTCCTTCTTTCACCTCGTCAATAAAGGTGACCGTTCCGTCCATGCCCGCAATGATCTGCCGGCTTTTCAGGGTTTCCTTCGCCTCCTCCAGCCGGAGGCCCAAAAGGTATATGGAGTCCTCGGCGCTCTGCAGTTTTTGGGCGTAGCTGTCCATCACATCCTGACGCTTGCCCTCCTGCTGCTCTATCTGCGCCAAAAGCTGCTGGCGCACAGGCTCTTCCGCCTGCTCCAATCTCTGCCGCAAGTCCTCAAGCATAATATCGATTTTTTTGACATCCAGCTGGCGGTCCTCCAGATGGTGGACCTTCTGCTGCTCCAGCAGGCGCATCTGGTATTCTAATGACGCAATATTCTCCTGCAAGTTATCCTGCTCCAGTTCTGCCAGAAGCTGCCCTGCTTTTACCTGCTGTCCCTCAGTAACATATACCTTGCTGATATATGCGCCGCCCACGGAAAAGCTTAAATGCTCCTCTTTTGCGTGCACATACCGACACCTTACGGAAACCGTCGCAATAAGGTCTCCTCGCATGACAGCAGCCATTGTATAACCGTCTTCCCTGTAAGAATGAAGAATGGGTCTGGTGGGGAGCGTATCCTCCTCTGGAATAAGCTGACAACCAGTCAATATAAACGGCGCGATCACCAGCGCCAGCAACCACGCAATGCTCTTTTGCATAGGTGTGCCTCCTTTTTTATGACGAACCAAATCCTGAGATTTCCGAACCTTTTTCCGAAAAATCGCAGGATTTTCTCTTTTTATTTTATTATATGAACTTCAAAAACCAAAGTCAACTCAGAAGAAACAAATGCGCTTTTTATGAAAGGCCCAAAGGCGCCCGCTGGCAACAAAAAACCCGGTGCAAGGGTTAACCTTGCACCGGGACCGGTATGATCAGCAATAGAAATCCTTGATCTTTTTGGCTCTGCTGGGATGGCGGAGCTTGCGGATGGCCTTGTTTTCGATCTGGCGGATCCGCTCACGGGTAACGCCGAAGATCTGACCCACTTCCTCCAGAGTATGGGTCCGGCCGTCATACATACCAAAGCGCATGCGCAGCACATCGGCCTCCCGATCCGTCAGGGTGTCGAGAATTTCCTTCAGTGCCTCAGCAAGGAGGGCATTGGAGGTGGCATCGGCAGGACCGGGGGTCCGCTCGTCCTCCACGAAGGAACCGATGGAGGTATCCTCTTCATCACCCACAGGGGTATCCAGAGAAAGGGTATCCGCGGCAGTGCGGTTTGCCTCGATGATCTTTTCCACCGGCAGACCCAGCTCAGCGGCGATCTCCTCCACAGTGGGCTCACGGCCCAGCTCCTGCACCAGCTTGCGGTTGCAGCGGGTGGCTTTGTTGATGACCTCTACCATATGCACCGGCACGCGGATGGTCCGGGCCTGATCGGCAATGGCGCGGGTGATGGCCTGCCGGATCCACCAGGTGGCATATGTAGAGAATTTGTTTCCCTTTGTCCAGTCAAATTTGTCCACAGCCCGAATAAGGCCCGTATTGCCCTCCTGGATCAGATCCAGAATGTGCAGTCCCCGTCCGGAATATTTCTTGGCAATGGAGACCACCAGTCGCAGGTTGGCCTCGGTCAGCCGGTTTTTGGCTTCCTGATCGCCCTCACCGACTCGCTTGGCCAGCTCCACTTCCTCCTCAGCAGAAAGCAGACGAACCTGACCGATCTCCTTCAGGTACATCCGGACAGGATCATCCAGATTATATTCCGCTGCCAGATCCACAGGATCCACCAGCTCCTCATCCTCCATGCCGGACAGGTCGATATTATCCTCCAGCCCGTCGCCCAGATCCATATCATCGCCCAGCTCCAGATCCAGATCCGTACTGACGATCTGAATATTCATAGCCTCGAAACGGTCATAGATCTCTTCGATCTTCTCCGCGGAAAGATCCATCTTTTCCAGATGGGCATTCAGCTCGGAAGCCCGGATCATGCCGTCCTTGCGGCCCTGCGCGATCAGCTTCTGCAGTGCGGTCTGCAGATCCTCTGCCGGCTTGGCGGCAGGTTTTTTTGCATTGCTCAATTCTCTCGCCCCTCTTTTTTTACAGGTAGTTCTTTTCGTATGCGGTAAGACTATATACCGATTTTCCGATTTCGGCAAGTGTTTTTGGAAGATTTTTTTCAAATTTTGCAGCTTTCGGCGGTTTTTGTCGCAGTACAAACAGAGTTTTCCCGCAAAATGCCGAAAACATACAGTTTACAACCACCGGATTTTTTTGTATAATGAGGAAAATGGTGCGAGTGTGCCCTTTTGACCTGTCATTGCGAGCCAGTGCGTACACTGGCGTGGCAATCTCCCCAAAATGGGCGGTCCGGCAGACGAAGGGGATTGCCACGTCGGGGCGCTGCCCCTCCTCGCAATGACATAATAACTGAGGTGCCATCTATGACAGATATGCAAAAGATTCGCAATTTCTCCATAATTGCCCACATTGATCACGGCAAATCCACTCTGGCAGACCGGCTTCTGGAGGAATGCAACGCCATCGACCACCGGGAGATGGAGGAGCAGATCCTGGACTCCATGGATCTGGAACGGGAGCGGGGCATCACCATCAAGGCCACCGCCGTTCAGCTGACCTATCATGCCGATGACGGGGAAACCTATGCCCTGAATCTGATCGACACCCCGGGCCATGTGGACTTTAATTACGAGGTCTCCCGCAGCCTTGCCGCCTGTGAAGGCGCTGTGCTGGTGGTGGACGCCTCTCAGGGCGTAGAGGCCCAAACCCTTGCCAACACATTTCTTGCCACCGACGCAGGGCTGGAGGTCCTGCCGGTAATCAACAAGATCGATCTGCCCTCCGCCCGTCCTCAGGAAGTCAAGGCTGAGATCGAGGACATTATCTGTATCCCTGCGGAGGATGCGCCGGAGATCTCCGCCAAAAACGGCATTAATATCCGCTCGGTGCTGGAAATGATCGTGCAGAATGTTCCCGCCCCTCAGGGCGACCGGAATGCGCCCCTGCAGGCTCTGATCTTTGACAGCCAGTATGACTCCTATCGAGGCGTGATCGTATACACCCGCATCAAGCAGGGCACTGTCCGGGCCGGTATGGATATTAAAATGATGGCCACCGGTGCTGTTTATAAGGTGGTCGAGGTGGGCACTATGAATCCCAAGGGGCTGACCCCCCGGGAGGCACTGGGCGCCGGCGAGGTTGGCTATATCACCGCCTCCATTAAGACCGTTTCCGACACCCAGGTTGGCGACACCATCACTTCTCTGGAAAACCCTGCCGATGTCCCTCTGCCCGGCTACCGGCCGGTGCAGCCTATGGTCTATTCCGGCGTATATCCTGCTGACGGCGCCAAATATCAGGACTTGCGGGAAGCACTGGAAAAGCTGAAGCTGAACGATGCCTCCTTTGTTTACGAGCTGGAAAGCTCCATCGCTCTGGGCTTTGGCTTCCGCTGCGGCTTCTTGGGACTGCTGCACATGGAGATCATTCAGGAGCGGCTGGAGCGGGAATACAATCTGGATCTGATCACCACCGCCCCCAACGTTGTCTATCGGGTGACCAAACTCACAGGCGAGACCATTATGGTGGACAACCCCCTGGACTATCCCGATCCCATGGAGATCCAGCTGGCGGAGGAGCCCTTTGTCAAGGTGAATCTGATGGCTCCTCAGGAATATGTGGGCAATATTATGGATCTGGCCACCTCCCGACGGGGTGAATTCAAGGACATGGTATACCTGGACGCCAACCGGGTGGAGCTGCACTATGAAATGCCCCTGAATGAGATCATTTACGACTTTTTCGACGCTCTGAAGTCCCGCACCCGGGGCTACGGCAGTCTGGACTATGAACTTATCGGCTACCGGCCCAGCCGGCTGGTGAAGCTGGATATTCTCTTGAATGGGGACATTGTGGACGCGCTGAGCTTTATCCTCTTTGCGGACAATGCCTATCCCAGAGCCAGAAAGATCTGCGAAAAGCTGAAGGAGAATATCCCCCGCGCCCAGTTCGAGATCCCGGTGCAGGCCGCCATCGGCGGCAAGATCATCGCCAGAGAGACCATTAAGGCCCTGCGCAAGGACGTGCTGGCCAAGTGCTACGGCGGCGATATCACCCGGAAGAAGAAGCTGCTGGAAAAGCAGAAAGAGGGCAAAAAGCGGATGCGCACCTTTGGCACCGTTTCTGTCCCCAGCGAGGCCTTTATGGCTGTTTTGAAGCTGGACGAAGATTAAATTATTTTGGGAGGTGCTCTCATGTCCCTTCTCGGACGCAAGAAAAAAACGCCTCTTGGCATATATATCCATGTTCCTTTTTGCCGCAGCAAGTGCCTGTACTGCGACTTTTATTCCCTGACCACAAAGGAAGACCGGCTGCTGGACGGCTATCTGGATGCGGTTTGCGACCATATTCGGGAAACCGGCCCCCTCGCCCCCGGCTATCAGGTAGACACTGTGTATTTTGGCGGCGGCACACCCAGCTTTTTTGGTGCGGACGGCATGGCTGCCATCCTGACCGCAGTGCGGCGGGCCTTTGATGTATCTGCCGATGCGGAGATCACCTTTGAGGCCAATCCCGACTCCGTTTCCCCCAAGCTGCTGCGCAAGCTGAAAAGCGAGGGTTTTAACCGGGTAAGTCTGGGCGTGCAGTGCGACGACGATGCCATTCTGGAAAAGATCGGTCGTCCCCACGATTATGAGCAGGCTGTGAATGCTGTAAAAAAGATCCGCAAGGCAGGCTTTAAGAACCTTTCTCTGGATCTGATCTACGGACTTCCCGGGCAGACGCTGGATGGCTGGCAGGCCACCCTGCGCAATGTGCTGGAGCTGGCGCCGGAGCATATCAGCTGCTACGGCCTGAAGCTGGAGGAGGGCACGCCCCTTTGCACCTACAAGGATTTTAACCAGCTTCCTGACGATGATACTCAGGCAGATATGTATCTTGCCGCAGTGGAGATCCTGAAAAGCAAAGGTTACCGGCAGTATGAGATCTCCAATTTCTGCCGCAGAAGCAATGAATCCCGCCACAATATTAAATACTGGACCGGCGGCGAATATCTGGGCTTTGGCCCGGATGCCAGCTCGGATTTTGCCGGAAAGCGGTTTAAGATCATCCGGGATCTCCGGGGCTATATTGACGGCATCCATGGGGGCGGTCAGGTGCTGGAGGACATTCAGGATGTGCCTCCCAGAGAGCGGGCCGGCGAATATCTGATGATGCGGCTGCGGACCTCCATGGGCATCACCGCGGAAGAGTACGAAAAGCAGTTTCTGCTGCCCTTCGCCCCCATCGAAAAGGTGCTGGTGCAGAGCAAGGAGCGGGGACATGCCTATAAGACTGCCGATGGCCGCTGGCGGCTGACTACAGAGGGTTTTCTGGTTTCCAACTCCATTATTTCGGATCTGTTGCTGATTCAGGATTCCTCCGAGCCGCTGGCAAAAAGAAGATAAATTTGACCCACCGCTTGGCGGTGGGTCTTTTGTTTATTATTTGTATTCTTCCATCAGCGCGGCAAAGATGGGCAGGCTGCGCAGGATCTTATCATGGCTGACGCAGTAGCAAAGCCGGAAATATCCGGGGCAGCCGAAATCATCGCCGGGAACCACCAGCAGATCCTTTTCTTTTGCCCGGTCAGAGAAGGCCTTGGCATCGCCGCCGGGGGCTTTCACAAACAGATAAAACGCGCCATCGGGCCGGGCCGTCTCATAGCCGGCATCCGTCAGTCCGTCGTAAAGAGCCTGACGGTTGCGGTCATAGGCCTGCAGATCCGGCCGCAGATGGGTACAGCGGGCGATCACCTTCTGCCACATGCTGGGAGCGCAAACATGGCCGCTGGCACGGGCCGCACCTGCCACCGCGGCATACAAGCTACCGCTGTCCGTGGCATTTTCCGGAACATAGATATAGCCGATCCGCTCGCCGGGCAGGGACAGCGCCTTGGAATAGGAATAACAGACGATGGTATCGGGATAAATGCAGGGGATAAAGGGCGTCTCTACGCCGCCGTAGGTCAGCTCCCGGTAGGGCTCATCCGCCACAATGTAGATGGGGTGGCCAAACTGGGCACTCTTTTTCTTCAGAAGCTCCGCCAATGCGGTCAGGGTTTCAGCAGTATAGACCGTTCCCGAAGGGTTGTTGGGGGAATTGACGATGATGGCCACCGTGTTTTCCGTCAGATTCTTCTCCACTTCCGAGAGGTTGACCTGAAAATCCGGCACATCCGGAGCAACCACCTTGAATGTAGCCCCTGCACCCTCCACAAAGGGCTTGTACTCCGGAAAATAAGGAGCAATGGCCAGAATTTCCGCCCCGGGAACTGCCAGCGCGCGGAAGACCGCCACCAGCTCCGGCGCCGCGCCGCAGCCCATAAAGAGATTTTCCGGCTTGACCCCCGCCTGATACCGGCGGTTTAAGTCCTCGGCGATGGCCACGCGGGTCTGCAGATCGCCTACCGCAGAGGTATAGCCATGGATCTGCACCGGATCGGTATCTGCAAGGATGTCCTTTATTGTCTGCTCCACCTCACGGGGGGCAGGAATGGAAGGATTTCCCAGACTGTAATCGAAAATATTCTCGTCGCCAACTACGGCTGCTCTGCGCCGGCCGTATTCAAACAGCTCCCGGATGCAGGAGCGGTTGGAGCCAAGGGCAAATGCGGTTTGATTGTACATATGGATCTTCCTTTCAGATTTCATAAATGGGACGCACCGGATCAAAGGCCTGGGGCTTGTATGTAACTGAGCCGATGGGCCTGCCGTCGATTCCGTATTTGGCGTTGTAGCCAAAGAGGTTTACATAACGCAATAAGTCATCTTTTTCCTTTTCCATTTCCCCCATCACCGCCACGGTAGCCAGCACATCGTCCACCGCCCGGTGGGAATTGACCACCGAACCGGTAAGCCCATAGGCATCGATGGCGTTGCACAGCTTGTGGGGATAGCTTCTGCGGTCTTTATAGACCGTCAAAAGGTCCAGCTTGTCCTTGCCCTTCAAAATGCCGGGGTCGCCGGAGCGAAGGAGCAGATAATACAGAAAACTCAGGTCAAAATGGGCATTGTAGGCCAGCAGCAGGGTGTTTCCCTGAAGCATATCGGCAATGTCGCTGCAGACCTGCTCCTTTGGAATGCCCCGCTCCAGAAGATCCTGAGTGGAAATGCCGGTAAGCTGCTCGATCTTGGGCGGTACGGAATTTCCCGGCGTCAGGGCGATGAGCTCATCGTATTCCCGGGTCACCACCGCCTCGCCGCCCCGATTTTCCACCACAACAGCGGCAAATTCTATAATCTCATCCCGCTGGAAAAACAGGCCGGTGGTTTCTGTATCAAAAAGCACCAGACGGTCATATCTTTCAAATAGCGATGCAAATCGTGCCATATCATTCTCCCCTCGCCAGCGCCAGCGCCCGGCGGAATTTGCTCTTTTTCTCCTGTTTCATGCAAAACTCCCGGCTAAGTGCCTTGGCGAAGTCCACCGCAGCCTCCTCGCTGCCGGATTTCAGCTCCACCTCCACCTCGCAAAGGGGGATCTGTTTGCCACCGCCCAGAAGAATGCCGCTGTCCAATGCCAGCTCCACAGTGCAGCCTTCCAGTACAAGGGTCTTGGCCTGCCTTGTGAAGCACGCGCCGCACACAGGCTCCACGCCGGATGCCAGAAGTTCGGGCAGTCCGTCCCATTGGCTGAGTTTACATAACGTATCAATGGCTTGGGATATTTCCTCCCGCTCCACTTCCCACTCTCCCCGGCCGATACCGTCTGTGGAGGTCTTCAGGGTGCACACACTGTGGCCGTTTTCCAGCCGCCGGCGCAAAGTGATCCGCCGGTCGGACAGGGCGCGCTCTCGAGTATCGTAATAGGTGGTCTCCATGGCGATCACAGAGAATTCCCCAAACCGGCTGGCAAGGGCCGCCTGCTGCTGAGGCGTTGCGGAAAATTTCAGTTCAAACTCTCTGCCCACGGTAAACCTCCTCCTAAGACTGCGCGTATCTACCATATTATACACCCGGAAGGCCATGTATGCAAGAAACTTTCTTGCCAAACGGTTTCCGACAAAAAAATCCCCCCCTCTCATGTTAGGATTTTCCTATCAGAAAGGGAAAGGATCGTGGTACGAATGATGGTTTCACTGGGGGTCTATGTCCGGCGGGGGCAGCGCAGAGTCAAGCGCCTGCTGGCAGATCCCAAATTGCATGCTGCTGTGCAGTTCTGCGCCTATTTACTGGCAGGGTATCTGCTCAGCGCCGCCAGTCTCAGCAGCCGCCCTCAACCCCTGGCGCTGGGTCTGCTTTGCGCCGCATCGGGATGGCCCTGTGTTTTACTGGCTGCCGGCAGTATGGTAGGGTATCTGGTATTCTGGGGAGCGGCAGGCTCTCAGGGCATTGTCTGGATCTCCCTGGGGCTGATCGCCGCGGTGCTGCTGGGAGGACGCCGAATTCTGGAAGAAGCGCCCCTGCTTATGAGCGCTCTGGCGGCATTGATCGTAGCAGCTACGGGGCTTTTGTTTCAGGTATGGCAGGGAGATGACACCCCCATCGTGGTATACTTGCTGCGCATCGGTATCGCCGCTGTGACCACGGGCCTATTTTCTGTGGCACTGGTGCGGCGGGATCCGGTGATAGACTGGGCGGTCTGCGCGCTGGCGGTGCTGGCACTGGCTCAGGTTGCGCCTTTTCCCTGGCTGAACCTTGGTTACATAGCCGGCGCGGTACTTGCCTGCGCCGGGCCCTTTCCTGCGGCTGCACTGGCAGGACTGGCGCTGGATCTTGCTCAGATCACGGCAGTCCCCATGACGGCAGTGCTGAGCCTTGCCTGTCTGCTGCGGCTGCTGCCCTGGGGACCGAAAAAGCTGTATTACGGCAGCCCTGTGGCAGTGTATCTTCTGATTATGAGTCTGTGCGGTGTTTGGGATCTGATGCCCGCCATAGGGTTGGTAGCCGGAAGCGCCGGGGCAATTTTTATCCCGGTCACCCCAAATCTTTCCCATCGACGGGGCGAGACCGGCGTGGCGCAGGTGCGGCTGGAAATGGCCTCCGGCGTATTGAATCAGGCTCAGCAGCTATTGCGGGCTGTGGAAGAGCCCCCTGTGGATGAAGCCGCCCTGATCGCCCGGGCAGCAGAACGGGCCTGCGGCAGCTGCCCCTGCCGAAAGACCTGCAAGGAAAATCCGGAGGAAATGCCCACTGCGCTGCTGCACAAGCCACTGGGCAACGGCGCGGATCTTCCCAAGGGCTGCCGAAAGGCCGGCCGGTTGCTGCAGGAGCTGCGGCGCAGTCAGGAGCAGCTTCGCCTGATCCGGGCGGATCGGGACCGGCGGCAGGAATACCACTGGGCTGTGGTACAGCAATATCAGTTCCTCTCGGAATATTTGCAGGATATATCTGACGCATTGGCTCAGCGGACCACCCCTCCCCGGCAGTGGTATCAGCCGGAAGTGGCTGTCTGCACCGCCAGCAAAGAGCCTGCCAACGGCGACCGCTGTCTGTGGTTTGCAGGGGTGGAATGCCGGTACTATATCCTGCTGTGCGACGGCATGGGTACCGGCGAGGAGGCCGCTCGGGAGGGAAAACGCACCGGCTCCATGCTGCGAAATCTTCTTGCCGCCGGATATCCGCCGGAATATGCCCTTCGGACCATTAACAATCTGTGCGCCCTGCAGGGAAAAGCCGGCGCGGTGACCATTGATCTTGCGGAGCTGCGGCTGGACACAGGAAAAGCCACCATTTATAAATGGGGCGCAGCACCCTCCTATCTGATCTCCCACGGAGAGCCTGTAAAAATCGGGACAGCCACGCCACCGCCGGGGTTGTCTGTAAAAGACGGCCGGGAATCGGTAGAGCGGCTGTCCCTGCGTCGGGGAGAGACGCTGGTTTTGCTCAGCGACGGTGCAGGCGGAGAGGATGTGCTGCGCCGTGCATGGGAACGGGCCGGGGAACCCGCAGGAGAGTTGGCATCCAGAATTCTGGAGACCAGCCATACAGACGGCTGCGACGATGCCACTGTCGCGGTGGTTCGACTGGTTTCAGCGCCTGTGTCTACATAATACCACTTATCTTCCACGAAATCTGTCGAAACACAAGATGTGGGATAATAATTTGTAGCAAAACCACAATATTTTGTTAAACGGCTCGATAAATCCGGATTTTTGCTGCCTGATATCAAAAAATGCCGCCGGTTTCCCGGCGGCATTTGCGCATTTATTTAGGCGTTTTCCATTTCCTTCAGGGCATCCTTGCGGCTGAAGTTTGCACGGCCCTTCTCATCGAAGCCCATGAACTTGACCCAGGTCATATCGCCCAGATTCAGAACATCCTCGACCTTTTCCACGCGGCGGTTCTCCAGTTTGGAGATGTGGACCATGCCGTCATGGCCGGGAGCGATCTCTACGAAGGCGCCGATGGGCAGGATGCGGACGACCTTGCCGTAGTACAGCTTGCCCACCTCGGGAACGAAGCAGATGTCATCGATCATCTTCTTGGCGGCGTAGGCAGCAGCGCTGTCCACAGCGGAGATAAACACAGAGCCATCATCCTCGATATCCACCTTAGCACCGGTATCAGCGCAGATCTTCTGAATGGTCTTGCCGCCGGAGCCGATGACCTCGCGGATCTTGTCCACAGGGACCTTCATGCTGATCATCTTGGGGGCGAACTCGGAAACCTCGGCGCGAGGCTCGGGGATGGCCTTAAGCATGACCTCTTCCAGAATGACCAGACGGGCCTTGCGGCAGCGCTCCAGAGCGTCAGCAATGATCTCCATGGTCAGACCCTTGTTCTTCAGGTCCATCTGGATGGCGGTAATACCCTCGGTAGTACCGGCAACCTTAAAGTCCATTTCGCCGTGGAAGTCCTCAACACCCTGAATATCGGTGAAGGTTCTCCACTCGCCAGTCTCCTGATCGGAAATCAGGCCGCAGGAAATGCCGGCAACAGGCCGCTTGATGGGCACACCGGCATCCATCAGAGCCAGAGTAGAGCCGCAAATGGAGCCCTGGGAGGTAGAGCCGTTGGAGGACAGGACCTCGGACACCACACGGATGGAATAGGGGAACTCCTCAACACTGGGGATCACAGGCAGCAGTGCCTTTTCAGCCAGTGCACCGTGACCGATCTCACGACGGCTGGTGGAACGGGCTGCACGGGCTTCGCCAGTGGAGAAGGAGGGGAAGTTATAGTGGTGGATATAGCGCTTGGTTTCCTCGGGGTAGATGGTATCCAGCTTCTGAGCAGCGGACAGTGTGTTCAGGGTGCAGATGGACAGCACCTGAGTCTGGCCACGGGAGAACAGGCCGGAGCCATGAACTCTGGGCAGAACGCCAACCTCAGCGTCCAGAGGACGGATGTCATCCATGCCGCGGCCGTCTACGCGCTTGCCAGCCAGCAGCCACTTCTTGACCACCTTCTTCTGCATCTTGTACAGGCACACTTCGATGTGGGTCTCGAACTCTTCCTCGCCGTACTTCTCCACGAACTGGTTCTTGAAGTCGATACGGGCGGCAGTCAGGCGCTCCTCACGGACATTCTTGTCGTCAGTGTCCAGAGCATACTCAATCTGACCCAGGCCATAGTTGATCAGATCATCCAGCAGATCGTGGTTGACAGCAGCCTTCTCAAAGGTGAACTTGGGCTTGCCGATCTTGGCAACGATCTCGTTGATGAACTTCACGATCTCCATATTGGTCTCGTGGGCAACATTGATACAGTTGTAAACGATCTCCTCGGGGGCTTCGTTGGCCTCGGTCTCGATCATGACCACCTTCTCGAAGGTGGAGCTGATGCAGACAAAGCAGGAGCAGGCCTCCCGCTCCTCAGCGGAGGGGTTGACGATATACTTGCCGTCCAGGTAAGCCACATTGGTGGTAGCCACAGGTCCGTTCCAGGGCACGTCGGAGGATGCGATGGCGATGGAAGCGCCCAGAGAAGCGACGATCTCCACGGGGTTATCGTGGTCAGTAGCCAGCACGGTGCAGGTAACGACGGTATCGTTACGCAGCTCCTCGTCGAACAGAGGACGCATGGGACGGTCGATGATACGGCTGTTCAGGATACCGCGCTCGGAGGGCTTGCCCTCACGGCGGTTGAAGGAGCCGGGAATGCGGCCCACGGAATACATTCTCTCCTCAAACTCGATGGTCAGGGGGAAGTAGTCGATGCCGGCCTTGGGGATGGGGTTGCAGGTGCAGGTGACCAGCACCACGGTGTCGCCGTAGCGGCAGATGCACTCGGCATTGGCAAGCTCAGCAACCTTACCGGTCTCTACGGTAAAGGTGCGGCCACCGATCTCGGTCTCGAAAACGTGATGGTTGGGATACTGTTTGCGAGTAATCATTGGTAATAACCTCCTTAGTAAAGTGGTGTCATTGCGAACCAGCGCGAACGCTGGTGTGGCGATCCCCATAGGTTTCCGGAATGTCCGGAGGATTGCCACGTCGCTGCGCTCCTCGCAATGACATGGTGATTGTGTTTCGGGAGGTTTAGCACTTGAAACTGGCGGCGAGATTCGTCGACACTTTCAACTGCTAAAGTCGCTCCCGATCGATTGCTTTGAAAAAGGGCGACGGTATCCGTCGCCCTTTCCAAAATCTTACTTACGGATACCCAGCTTGGCGATCAGAGCACGGTAACGGTTGATGTCCTTCTTTGCCAGATAGTCCAGCAGGCTGCGGCGCTTACCAACCATCATCAGCAGGCCACGACGGGAGTGGTTGTCGTGCTTGTGCACACGCAGATGATCGGTCAGCTCGTTGATGCGGGCAGTCAGGATGGCGACCTGAACCTCGGGAGAACCGGTATCGCCCTCATGGGTTGCGTTGTCCAGAATGACCTGGGTCTTCTTTTCCTTCTGAATCATTGTGTTTACCACCTTTTTTGAATTTACCTCGCGCCAAGTAGAGGGTCGGTGTCTTCCCAAAACTGAGCTGCGGGCATAGTAATATCGTCTGGCCATAGCCAGCCCGAATATCGTATCATAAGTTTTCCCAAAAGTAAAGGAAAACTTTCATAAATTTCCAAAGATTTTTTGAACTTTTGCCCCATCCTGCTGGATTTTTGCCTTTAAGGCCTCCAAAGATGGGAACTTTTCCTCAGGGCGGAGGAATTCATAAAACTGCAAGGTTATCTTTTTGCCGTACAGATCTCCGGAAAAATCCAGCAGCCAGCTCTCTGCCCGCACCTGATGGCCATCCACCGTGGGCCGGCTGCCCACATTGGTCACCGCCACATAGCTTCTGCCGTCGACGACGCAAATACAGGCATAGACACCCAGTTTGGGCACCACAACCCCCTCCGGCAGCAGCACATTGGCTGTGGGAATCCCTATGGTGCGACCCAGCTGCCGTCCGCTTACCACTTCACCGCTCAAGATGTGGGGATGGCCCAAAAACTTAGCGGCGTCTTCCATCTCTCCGTTTTCCACAAGCGTGCGGATATGGGTGGAAGAAATACGAACGCCGTCCATGGTCTGCTCCGGGATGATGACGCAAGGCAAACCTCTTTCACGGCAGAAAGCCGCTAGTTTCTCTGCATTTCCCTCGCCCTTGTGACCAAAGCGAAAATCATCGCCGCAGACAAAGCCCGTGCCCCCCTGCTCTACCAGATTCTCCAGAAAGGTCTCCCAATCGGTTGACATAACCTTCTCGGTAACTGGCATGCATTCTATATGCTCCACGCCAAACTGCCGCAGAAGCAGCGCCCGGTCAGAAGCGGAATTGAGCAGCGCCGGTGGATTCCCCATAAACAGAGACTGGGGATGCCGGTCAAAGGTTATGGCCGCCACAGCGGCATTTTCCTCCCGGGCAAGAATCTCACAGGCTGTAAGCAGTGCCTGATGGCCCAGATGCACCCCGTCAAAAAAACCAAGGGCAAAAATTTTCTTTCTCATAATGGATACCTGAATTTCAGTTTATAGACCGGTTTGTACCAGGTGTCATTCTGAGCGGAGCAGGAAAATTCTTGGAATTTCCTGCGAAGTCGAAGAATCCGTTCTCTTTTTAGGGGATACGGATCCTTCGGCTCCCCTTCGACTACGCTCAGGGTCGCTCAGGATGACATTATCGATACTGCTCTATAAGCTCCAAATTTATACTTCCCAGAAACTTTTAATAGTTGACATAACACCGGACTCCACCTTGCTCAATGCCAGAAATTCGCCATTTTTACCGTAGGTCCGGTATGTACCGTCGGCAAGACCCACAGAAAAGGGATTGCCGTTGCGGCAGCGCTGCTCCTGCTTGGGACTCAGGGTCACTGCCTCCTGATCCCGGAACATGGTGTCCACGCCCCGCAGATATTTTTCCGGATTCTCTGTCTCCAGCAGCTCCTGCAAGGGAACTGCCTCTGCCTCAGCATACTCCCCTGCTTTGACCCGCCGCAGGGCAGCCATACAGCCGCCGCAGCCCAAAGCATCGCCAATATCCTTGCACAAGGTGCGGATATAGGTACCCTTGGAGCAATGTACCCGCAGGCGGATGCCTGCTTCTTCCACGCCCAAAAGGGTCAGCTCATGGATGATAATGGGGCGGGCCTTTCGCTCCACCTCCACACCCTTCCGGGCCAGATCATACAGCTTTTGGCCATTCACCTTCAGGGCAGAATACATGGGCGGAACTTGCAGGATCTCCCCCCGAAACCGGGGCAGCACCGCTTCCACCATACTGGACGTCACCTGCACCTCTTTTTTGGTCAGCACTGTGCCGGTAACATCCTCCGTATCCGTGGTGACGCCGGGCAAAAGGATGGTTTCATACACCTTTTCCGCATGCTCGAAAAACTCCACGCCCCGGGTAGCCCGTCCCACAAATACCGGCAAAACGCCGGTGGCCATAGGATCCAGCGTGCCGCCGTGGCCGATCCGTCGGGTATTGAACACCCGGCGCAGCCGGGCCGTTACATCCTGGCTGGTCCAGCCCTCCGGCTTGTCCACGATGACGATTCCGTTCATCGGCATACCTCCAGCATGGCCTTCTCCACCGCCGCTGCCGCATCGCTAAGAGGCAGCTTCACGGAAGCGCCGGCAGCGCCCTTGTGTCCGCCGCCGCCAAAGCAGGCGCAGACCGCGCTGGCATCATAACCGGGGATCGCCCGGACAGAGATCTTCACAAGGCCATCCTCCGTTTCCCGCAAAGTAGCCGCCATTTCCACACCGGCAATGGAGCGGGGGAAGCCGGAGATATTCTCCATATCGTCCTCCGTCACACCCAGCTGCGCTTCCACCGCCTTGGGCAGGGCGCAAACCGCCAGCTTGCCCCCGGTCAGAAACCGGGTATTTTCCGCGATCCAGCCCTGCAGCCGGAGCTTGGGCAGGGAATTGGTATCAAACAGTGCCTGATTGATGGGGTACAGATCTGCCCCCGCCTCGGCGCAAGCCGCGGCAGTACGCAGGGAATGGGCGGTGGTATTGGCATAGCGGAAGCAGCCGGTATCTGTAGAAACGGCGGTGTACAGCGCCTCTGCCATGGGCTTATCCAGCACCACACCAAGGGCCATCAGCAAATCGTAAACGATCTCGCCGCAAGCACCGGCGGTATGGTCCACCAGTTCTTCCTCTGTAAAGGAGGCAGCGCAGAAATGATGGTCGATGCGAAGGGAAATGCTGCCGCAAAGCCCCTTGCAGGTAGATGGAAGCATGCCCTCCGACGCCACATCCACGCAGACAATGGTATCCCCCGCATCTGCGGCAGGCTTGGTAAGTCCCGCGTGCAGATGCCGGTAATTATCGGTAATCTCGGGATTTTCCCAGATATGGGCGATTTTTCCCATGCTCCGCAAGCCCCGGCACAGTACCGCGGCAGAGCCAAGGGTATCTCCATCGGGGCGGCGATGGGTCAGAATCAGAAAATTGTCCCGGGCTTGCAGCCACGCAGCGCACTCACTGATCGTCATCATCATGCTTTACCTCAAGGGAGTTGATGAGCTTCAGCATTCTTGCGCCGTAGGTGATGGAATCATCCAGCGCCCAGACCAGCTCCGGCGTATAGCGCAGCTGCAGAGTCCGGCCCAGCTCCCGGCGCAAAAATCCGCCGGCGGATTTCAGGCCCTTCAGGGCGTCCTCTGCCTTATTCTCCTCCAGAAAGCTGGTATAGACCTTGGCATAGCGCAGGTCCGGGGTGGTTTCCACCCGGGTAATGGAGATCATGGTATTCTGGACCCGGGGATCTTTCAGCTCGCGGATCAGCTCCGCCAGTGCCTTTTGGATCTCTTCATTGATCCGATTGATTCGATTGGATGCCATATTACATCCTCCTTATAAGTTGGGAAATCCCACCGCACCGCTCAAGCGGCGCGGTGGGGCTAACGTTATCTCTTGACTTCCTGCATGGCGAAGCACTCGAAAATGTCGCCTTCCTTGATGTCATTGTACTTGGCAATGGACATACCACACTCATAGCCGGCAGTGACTTCCTTTACAGCATCTTTAAACCGCTGCAAAGAGCCCACTTCGCCCTCATGAATGACGATATTATCCCGCAGCACGCGGACCTGCGCATCCCTGGTGATCTTGCCGTCCTTGACCATACAGCCGGCAATGGTGCCGATAGCGCTGACCTTGTAGGTCATGCGGACCTCGGCGTGGCCGATGACCACTTCCTCGTACTTGGGTGCCAGCATGCCCTTCATGGCAGCCTCGATCTCATCGATGGCATCGTAAATGACCCGATAGAACCGCATATCCACATTGGTTCTCTGGGCGCTGGCCTGAGCGCCGGAATCGGGACGGACATTGAAGCCCACGATGATGGCGCCGGCAGTGGAGGCGAGCAGAATATCGGACTCGTTGATCGCACCGACACCGGCATGGATGACCTTGACCCGGACTTCCTCGTTGGAGATCTTCTCCAGAGAAGCCTTCACAGCCTCAGCAGAGCCCTGCACGTCCGCCTTGACGATCAGTGCCAGCTCCTTCATCTCGCCCTCCTGCATTCTGGCAAAGAGGTTATCCAGCGTGACCTTCTGCATGGCGTTGGCGGCAGCATCCTTAGCGGCCTGACGGCGCTGCTCCACCAGCTCACGGGCCATACGCTCATCGGTAACGGCATTGAACTCATCGCCGGGAGCGGGAACATCCGCAAGACCGGTGATCTCCACAGGCACGGAAGGACCGGCAGTCTTGACAGTACGGCCCTTGTCATTGGTCATAACACGGACACGGCCCACAGCGGTACCGGCAATGACGATATCGCCCTGATTCAATGTGCCGTTCTGCACCAGCAGGGTAGCAACGGGGCCACGGTTTTTATCCAGACGAGCCTCAATAACCGTACCCTTTGCACGGCGGTTGGGATTGGCCTTCAGCTCCTGCACCTCAGCGGTCAGGATGACCATTTCCAGCAGATCGTCCAGGCCCATGCCTGTCTTGGCAGAAATGGGTACGATGACCGTATCGCCGCCCCATTCCTCGGGGATCAGGTCATACTTGGTCAGCTGTTCCTTGATCTTATCAGGGTTGGCGGTGGGCTTATCCATCTTGTTGATGGCAACGATGATGGGCACATTTGCCGCCTTGGCATGGTTGATGGACTCAACGGTCTGGGGCATAATGCCGTCGTCAGCCGCCACCACCAGAATGGCGATGTCGGTAGACTTGGCGCCACGGGCACGCATGGAAGTAAAGGCAGCGTGACCGGGGGTATCCAGGAATGTGACCATGTTTCCGTTTACATCGACAGTATATGCACCAATGTGCTGGGTAATACCGCCGGCCTCACCGGAGGTGACGGAAGTTTTCCGGATGGCGTCCAGCGTAGAGGTCTTACCATGGTCAACATGGCCCATGACCACCACAACAGGTGCGCGGGTCTGCAGCTCCTCGGCAGTATCCACATGATCGTCGATGATCCGCTCTTCGATGGTGACGGTAACTTCCTTTTCCACCTTGCAGCCAAGCTCAGTAGCCACAAATTCGGCGGTATCAAAATCGATAGTCTGGTTGATGGCGGCGATGACGCCGTTTTTCATCAGCAGCTTGATGACCTCCGCTGCGGTCTTCTTCATCCGGGAAGCCAGCTCGCCCACGGTGATCTCATCAGGGATCTTGACGGTAACAGGGGCTTTGCGGGCCACCTCCATCTGCAGGCGGCGCATCTTCTCCTGCTCTTCATTGCGGGCCTTGTTGCCCTTCTTGTTGTTCTGCTGCTGCTTCTGCTGCTGCTTACCCTTGCCGCCGCCGATGCGCTGCTTGCCGCCCTGATAATTCTGGACCTTTTCAGAAACCAGATTGTCCACATCGGCAAAACGGTTGGCATTGACCTGAACGGCAGAGGTATCCACCACACGGCGCTCCCGCTTGCGCTCCGGCTCCTTGGGCTTTTCAGCCTTGGGAGGCTGGGCAGCCTGCTTCTCCGCCTTGGGCTGCGCCGCGGCAGCCGGGCTCTGAGGCTTCTTTTCCTCCTTCGCAGGCTCTGCCTTGGGCGCTTCCTTGGCAGGCTGGGGCGCGGGCTTGACTGCAAACACCACCTCCAGAGAGGCGATCTGATTGTGCTGGGTCATGTAGTCAAATACCACATTCAGCTCCTCTGCTGTCAAAACCTGGGTATTGGACTTGGGCTTTTCAAAAAATTTGGAGACGATCTCCGCGATCTCCTTGGGTGCCACGCCGAAATCCGCGGCAACCTCTTTCAAACGATACTTCACTAAACTCATATATGCACCTCCATAAAATATGGGAGTTGACAATTGACAATGGACAGCTGACAATCATGTCCTAAAACTGCCGAAAATGTCAGCTTTCAACTGTCAATCGTCAATTATACACACTACTTTTTCCCAACGCGTTTATTCCGCTGATGGGCCTTTGCTTCCTTTTCCCGCTGTTGCTTGCGGGCCTTCTTCTGGGCAAGGACCTCCAGAATCTCCTTATGCTTTTCCGGCTGGCCCAGACCCTCTACCATAGACAGAGCAAAGCCCGGATCGGTAATGGCGGCAATGGCCAGCTCCTGCCGGCCGATGGCCATGCCCATCTCATCCTTTGTATAGGGCAGGCGCAGGCACTGCTGATTGGTTCCTGCCACAAAGCTTTTCGCTCTGCGCCAGGTGTGGTCGGAAGCATCCGACGCCACGATCACCAGATGGCCGTGCAGCGCCCGGGTTGCCGCGCCCACCGGCTCTTCGCCCAGCTCCGCCAGACCGGCTTTTCGGGCAAGGGCCAGATAATTCAGCACCTTATCCATGGCTCTGGGCCTCCATTTCCCGTTCCATCCGGTCGTAGACCTCCTGCGGGATCTCTACCTCCAGACAGCGCTCCAGGGCTCTGGACTTGCGGGCCTTTTTCAGGCACTCCACATCCGGACATACATAAGCGCCCCGGCCGTTGACCTTTCCGCCAAAATCCAGGGTCACCTCGCCATTGGTCTGCCGGACTACCCGAAGCATATCCCGCTTGTTTTTTCGCTCACGGCAGCCCATACACTGCCGCTGGGGGATCTTCTTCTGCATAAGCTACCTCCTTGCAATTATTCGTCTACCTGAGAAGCAGGCTTGATATCGATCTTATAGCCGGTCAGCCGTGCGGACAGGCGGGCGTTCTGGCCCTCCTTGCCGATGGCAAGGCTCAGCTGATCATCGGGAACTACCACTCTGCAGGCCTTCTGACCGGGGACCAGCGTAACGCTGATCACATCTGCAGGGCTCAGGGCGGCCTTGACATACTCGCAGGGATCCTCGCTCCAGATCACAATATCGATCTTTTCGCCACCCAGCTCCTCTACAACTGCGCCTACACGGCCGCCACGGGGACCGACACAGGCACCCACGGGATCGATGCCCTCCATGGCGGCACGGACCGCCATCTTGGAGCGGGAACCGGCTTCCCGGGCGATATTGCGGATCTCCACCTGACCCTCGGCAATTTCGGGGGTCTCCAGCTCAAACAGCCGGCGGACCAGATTGGGATGGGTGCGGGAAACATGGACCATGGGGCCACGGGTCGCGCGGCTGACCTCCAGTACGTACAGCTTGATCACATCGCCCTCCCGGTATTCCTCACCGGGGATCTGCTCGCCGGTGCGCAGCACCGCATCGGAAGCCTCGTTGCCCTGACCCACACGGACAAAGATATCGCCGCTGGGATCGATCCGGGCCACGGTGCCGGTGATCAGCTCCTGAGACTTATTGGAATAGCTTTCGTAAACCACGCCCCGCTCTGCCTCGCGGATGCCCTGAATGACCACCTGCTTGGCGGTCTGGGCAGCGATGCGGCCGAACTTCTGAATATCTACGGGGATGGAAATGCAGTCGCCCAGCTGGGCATCAGGCTGCAGATTCCGGGCGGCATCGATATGGATCTCCAGTGTATCGTCCTCGACCTCTTCCACCACAGTCTTGACAAGGTGCATGGAAAGACCCTTTTCGCTCAGATCCACCACCACATTCTCGGCAGGGATATCCCGATGATCCTCCCGATCCTTGCGGTATGCATTGGTCAGTGCCTGCTTCAGGCGTTCCACCATGTATTCTACCGGAATACCCTTGATCTTTTCCAGATCCCGCAGGCTGGCAAAGATCTCCGCGCCGATATCTACCTTGGGCGCTTCGGGCTGCTTCTTGGCTCTCGTATTTCTGGCCATTTTCTTTCCTCCTGTTAAAACTCTACCCGCAGGCGCACCAGCGCCACCTGGGATTTTTCAAAAATAACGGTTTCTTTTCCTGCTTCCAGGGTAATTTTTCCATCCTCATAGCCCCGGAGGATGCCGGGGATCTCTTTCAGACCGTTGTAGGGTCTGTAAAGCTTGACCATAACAGGGCTTCCCATAAACCGGTCAAAATCACCGGGACGGTAAAGCCGACGCTCCAAACCTGCGGAGCAGACCTCAAAATGATAGGATTCCGGAATCGGGTCCTTTTCATCCAGAACCGGATCCACTGCCCGGGAAATGGCTTCGCAATCGGAAATATCCACCGGGCCATCCTCTTTTTCAATATAGAGCCGCAGAAAACGCTCAGAGCCTTCCCGCACATACTCCACATCCCACAGCTTGCAGCCATGCTGCTCTACGATGGGTCCGGCAAATTCGGATACGATCTCAGTAACCTTCATGCATGCACCTCTTCATCAAAAAGAGAGAGGCTTGCGCCTCTCTCCTGGTTTCCATACTTACACTAGGATTATACCACCGCAAAAACAGAAATGCAACCCCTTTTTTCAGGATTTGTCCCTGTTTTTCTGACAAATTTCCGGTTTTACTGACCGGCGTGGAGATATTTCCGATCCCAATCGTCATCAAACAGGTTGCTTCCCATGTCCATGGGGCATCCGTGGCGCACATCCTCTGCCAACTCCAGAAGGCGCTGCGTAGGCTCCAGACACTCCAGATAAAATTCCGGCAGCGCCCCGTCACCCATCACTGCGCCCAGCAACGCGCCGGTAATGGCGCCCACCGCTGCGCTCCGTCCGGAGTGATTCACCGCAAGGATCATAGCCGTATCGAAATCTCCGCCGCAGCGGATGCAGGCATACAATACCCCTGCCAGCACCTCCGCGGCAGTCCGGCAGCGCAGCTGCTCCATAGCCTCCATGGGTGATATGGAATCGGAATCCGCAAGGGTCTGCGCCAGCTGCAGAAGCTCCCAGATATGGGTGGTTTGGCCATATTCCCTGCCAAACTGCTGCTGGATGCTGCTGACGGTATCCGCCACCAGATTCCGGGGAGAAACCTCCTCACCGGACAAAATGGCGCAAAACACATTGGTCAGCACCGCGCCGCTTAAAAACGCCTCCGGCGCGCCATGGGTCAGGGCCACCGCCTCAGCGCCCAGCCGGCAGGCTTCCTCCCGGCTCAGCCCCAGTTCTTCGGAAAGCAGCGCCACGCTGATGACCGATGTGAGGGCAGCCGGATTGTCCGAACAGTTTACCGGCTCTTCCAGACTGCCCAGCCGCTCACCGCTGAGTGTGCTGAGCATCCAGGTGTCCATACAGTGGCGGCGCTTCAGCTCCGGCACATTGGACAGCCAGCAGAAATTTCTTTCCTGCTCGCAGTAATGCTGGCTTCGGGACCATTCCCGCAGAGCAAGGCCGATATAGCGCACCGGCGGTGCCATGCGCCCCTGCATCCGCCCACGGGTCATGCCCAGAAGCAGTCCGTTGGCGGCAAAGGCAGCCAGTTGGGTATAGGAGGTCACATCGGCATAGCCATTGACAAGATCATAGCCTAGCAGCCCATTGGGGCCGTAGTCGTCTTTAATTTCTTCCAGTGTCTTTTTGTCTACGGTATAGCCCATGGCATCTCCCACAGCCAATCCCAAAAGACAGCCCCGGATCTTATCCTGTTTATTGCTCAAGACGATCCCTCCTTTGTTTTTCCGATAATCATATGGTGATCTGCACCTTTTCCAGCCGGCAAAGCTCCTCTTCGTCCAGTCCGGAATAGTTTACCACCAGACAGACTCCCTCTGTCCGGGGCGCTTTTTCATGGTAATAGCTGCCAAGGGTCCGCACCCGGATGCCTGCCTGCGCCCAAAGCTTTGTCAGCTCGGCATCGGAAGCCTTTGTATCCACCTTCACAAGAAAATGCAGGCCGGCATCCGCCTCCAGAATAGTCATTTTCTCCGCCAGCGGACAGCGCTCCAGCGCCGATGCCACCCGATCCCGCCGGGCGCGGTAGAATTTCCGCATCCGGTTGATATGCTTTTCAAAATACCCGCCGCTGATAAACCGGGCCAGCGTATACTGCTCAAAGCTGGCTACCGTGCAGCTGTAAAAGCCGAGCCTCTCCCGAAACTCCTCCATCAGGGCAGGAGGCAGGATCATGTAGCTGATCCGAATCGACGGCGCAAGGCTTTTGGAGAAGGTGTTCATATAGATCACCCTGCCCTGCCGGTCCATGGTCTGCAGGGCAGGCATGGGTCTGGCATGAAACCGAAACTCTGAGTCGTAATCATCTTCGATGATAAAGCCGCCGGCATTGTCTGCCCAGTTCAGCAGCTCCCGCCGACGACGCAGCGAGGTCACAAGGCCGGTTGGAAAATGGTGAGAGGGGGAAATATGCAGCACCTGCGCCTGAGAAAGGGCCTGAGGAATCACACCCTCCCTATCCATAGACGCACTGACGCACCGGACACCGCCGGCAGCATAGATCAAACGGATCTTGTCATAGCCCGGATCCTCCACGGCGTAGACCTTATCCCGCCCCAAAAGCTGGATCAGAAGATTGTAAAGAAAATCCGTGCCGGCTCCAATGATGATGTTTTCCGGATCGACCCGCATATCCCGAAAGCCTGCAAGATGCGCGGCAATGGCGCACCGCAGCTCGGCGCAGCCCTGATTATGCAGGGGCAGCAGCAGCTTTTGCTGATAATCCAGCAGCACCTGCCGCTGGAGGCGGCTCCATACGGAAAAAGGGAATCCGGCCGAACCGTTTGCCGTCAGATCCAGTATGGGGGCTTTCTGCACCTCCGGCACCGGCTGAATCGGCGCAGCCGTTGCGGTTTCCGCCGCCACCTGTTCTACAAAATAGCCCACCTTTTCCCGGGCGCTTATGTACCCTTCCGAGAGAAGCTGGCTGTAGGCCGCCTCCACGGTGATCTTGCTGACCTCCAGATTCTCCGCCAGCGCACGCTTGGAGGGGAGCTTCTCCCCGGCCTTCAGCCGCCCGGACAGGATATCCGAACGAATGCAGCGGTACAGCGCCTCATACAGGGGAAGACCCGGCTGTTTTTTCAGCTGATAGGTTAACATAACATTATCCTTTTCTCCGGCGCAGCTTTTCTGCGGCCTTATCCGTCAGGCCCAGCAGCCACTGCATAATAAAGAACACCGTGGGCGTCATCAAAATCAGCGCGCCCAGAATGAGCCAGTACTGGCCATCTCCGCTGTGGAACTCAAACAGCGGTGCCAGCACGGTGAAACAGAACGCCAATGCCACGGTCATTGCGCCCCAGATAACTTTGCGGAATGTACCAAAGGGTCTGCAGGTCTGGAACAGCACCAGAAGTCCCACCGTTCCCAGCAGCGCCGCGCAGATGGTATGAAGCTGGTCTGCTGTCAGCCCATAGGGAATGGCAATAAACTGGGCGGCAAGCACTACCGCAATATTGGTCAGGCCGCCAGGCAGTGCCCGTCGCAGGACGCTGGTCATAAACCGGCCGGTGACCCGCTCATAATTGGGCTCCATGGCAAGGAAGAAGGAAGGCACGCCGATGGTCAGCGCCGCAATAACGCTCAGGTGCATGGGCACGATGGGGTACGGCAGCACCGTAAAGAAGGTGATCAGGGAAAGTCCCAGAGAGAATATATTCTTCACCAGAAACAGGGCCGCTGCCCGCTGGATGTTATTGATGACCCGCCGGCCCTCGCCCACGATACCGGGCATGGCGGCAAAATTGGATTCCAGCAGCACCAGCTGGGCCACCTGACTGGCGGCCTGTGCGCCGGAGGCTATGGCGATGCTGCAATCGGATTCCTTCATGGCCAGAACATCGTTGACGCCGTCGCCGGTCATGGCAACGGTATGGCCCTGCTTCCGGAAGGCCCGGATCAGCTTCCGCTTCTTATCCGGCGTCACCCGTCCGAAGACAGTATAGCGATCCACAGCCATGCGGAAATCCTCCGCAGTCTCCAACAAGGACACATCCACAAAATCCTCCGCGCCGGCGATGCGCGCCCGGCGGGCAACCTCGGATACGGTCATGGGATTGTCACCGGAAATGACTTTGATGGCAACGCCCTGAGAGGCAAAATAGGCAAAGGTACCAGGGGCTTCGGGACGGATCCGGTTGGTCAGCAGCACCAGCGCCAGCGGCTGCAGCTTTCCGGGCTCCAGCTGCTCTGTCAGCGCGCCGGTGAATCCTGCAATGAGCAGGACCCGATAGCCCTTGGCAGACCATTCCTCCACCGACTGGCGCAGCTCACCGTAGCGGCTGCCCATGATAAATTCCGGCGCACCGGCCACAAAACTGCCCCGCCCCTGAAATTCTGCTCCGCTCCACTTGGTGGCGGAGGTAAAGGGGACGCGACGGGTGCAGACCCAATCCGTCTGGCCGGCGAACATCTCCGTCATAGCCTGAGCGGTATCATTTTCCGGCTCCTGACCGGAATAGAAGGCAGCCATGATCTGCTCCAGCCGCTCAGGGGGATCCTCGGTTAGAGGAACTACATTTTCCACTTCCATTTTAGCCTCGGTAATGGTGCCGGTCTTATCCACGCACAGTACATCCACCCGTGCCAGGGTCTCGATGCAGTTCATATCCTGCACCAGCACCTTGTCCCGACTGAGCTTCAGAGCGGAAGCCGCCATGGCAATGCTGGTCAGCAGATACAGTCCCTCGGGGATCATGCCCACAAGGGCAGAGACCGTGCCCTCTGCGCTTTCCCGAAGGGAAAGGCCAAGAATCTTGAATTGCTGATAAAAAAGAACCAGGCCAATGGGGATCAGGGCAAAGCCCACCACCCGGATCAGCTTGTCCAGCGCGCTCATCATCTCAGATTTTGCCGCGTGAGGATCTGCCTTGGCCTCGGCAGCCAGCTTTGCCGCAAAGCTCTGATTGCCCACCCGAGTCAGCTGGACCCGGGCCTTACCTGCCACCACAAAGCTGCCGGACAAAAGGGTATCCCCCGGATTCTTGACGATGGCATCCTCCTCGCCGGTAACCAGCGCTTCATTGACCTGCAGCTGACCGGTGCGCACCACACCATCGGCGCAGATCTGGTCGCCGGGAACAAATTCCACGATATCATCCCGCACCAGCAGGTCGGAGCGCAGGGAAACTGTCTTCCCGTCCCGCACCGTGCGCAGCTGCTGGGCCGCCACCAGCGTCAGCTTATCCACCGCCCGCTTGGCCCGGATCTCCTGATAACAGCCGATGATGGCATTGATAATGACGATGATCATAAAGGTCATGTTTTTGATGGACGAGCCGCTGATGGCAACGATTACCGCCAGAACCACAAACACCAGATTGAAAAATGTCACGCAGTTTTCCCGCAGAATGTCTTTCACACTGCGGGTGGCGCTCTGGGTCAGGCCGTTGGCAAGTCCGTTTTCCCTGCGAAGGGCAGCCTCCTGCTCCGTCAGGCCCTGCCGGGGATCGGGACTGACCTCCGGAATCGCTTCCGGGGCAGCGATGGCTGTTTCTTTTTCTTTCAGCACAGTAATTTCTCCTTTACAAAGAAAGGTTTATGGTACGAAAGGGATTCTTTCCGGCAGTCCGTTCTCCCGGTCCCACAGGGCAATGACCGTTCCCTTTTTCACCCCGATGGTGCCAGGCGCGCCGGTAAAATGGTTGCTGACCCCCAAGGGAAAGCCGCTGGTGAGCCTGCCATCACGCAAGGGATATTGCAGCCCCGTCACCGTGACACCTGACGCATCTTCCCCAAGGCAGAAAAGGGAGCAAATGCCGGCCGCAGATTCCGGAAAGCGGATCGTCTCCCCGGTCACCGCCGTAGCGATCTGCCGCAGACCCACAAGATATCCCCGGGCCCCATGGTCTGCAAGAAACTGCAGCGCCTGCAGGTTGGCAATGGTATGGTCCAGCCGTGGGCCGTCCAGACCGCCATAGAGGACAAACTCCCTGCAGCCCCGCTCCAGTCCGTGACGGATGGCCAGCATGGCATCGGTATCGTCCTTCTCCACCGGAAATACCGCCGCGCCCTCCGGCGTATAGCCAAGGGAGTCAAAGTCGCCCAGAATCACATCCGGCGTCAGCCCAAGGGAAATGGTATGGCGCACACCGCCGTCTGCGGCGATGACCAGCGCGGACTCGGGAATATCCTCCAGCAGGGCATCAAATTCTCCGGCGCAAAAAATCACGCATTTTCCCATGGGTTTTCACCTCGATTGCAGTATATTTTACTTATTTTATCACATTACTGTCCAAAGGGAAAGACCCGACGAAAAATTGTTGCCTAAATTTTTACCGGAAGGGAAAAATAACAGAAAAAGCGCGGCACTTTTCGTGCCGCGCTTCTTATTTTGTTTTAATCCCACAGGCCGTCGGGGTACAGACCCTGCTGGGTCTTTTCCTTCAGGGCAGCCACAACAACAGGCTTGTCGGCGGCGTAGGTGACGCCGAACCAGTGGTCGGGAGAGGACAGGACCTTGACACTGCCTCTGCCGCTTTCGATGATGTTGGTGATGGGCAGAGCCAGATAGTACTCGCACTTCAGAGGATTCTTGGGCAGGTACTCATTCAGGTAGGCGGAGAACTGATCGTTGATCTCCTGCAGGAAGGAGGGCATGAAGCCCCACATGTTCATGGACACGATGGTGTCAGCGGCCACATCCGTCCAGGTCTTGCCGCCGTCCTCGGTGAAGTGGATGCCGCCTTCGTAGGTTTCGATCTGGGTCCGCTCGGTGATCTCGGTCAGAATGCCCTTCTCATCGGTGACGCAGACGCCGCGAGCCACGGAGCCGTTTTCCGTGACGGTCTTGCCCAGCTCGTAGCCTACCATGCAGTAGCCGTAGGGATCGGTGCAGGTGGACAGGTGCTGATAGATGACCTTGAAGGCCTCCTTGCCATAGTAGTCATCGGCGTTGATAACGGCAAAGGGAGCGCCGTCGATGGCTTCGCTGCCGCAGAGCACAGCATGGCTGGTGCCCCAGGGCTTGGTACGGCCTTCGGGGACAGTGTAACCCTCAGGCAGCTTGTCCAGCTCCTGATAGGCATAGCGGATCTCCATGGGGCACTTCTCCAGCCGCTTGCCAACGGTGGCCATAAAGTCCTCACGGATCGCTTCTTTAATGATAATCACGGCAGTCTCAAAGCCTGCCTCGTGGGCATCGAAGAGAGAATAGTCCAGAATCGCCTCGCCGTGGCTGCCCACAGGATCGATCTGCTTCAGTCCGCCGTAGCGGCTGCCCATGCCGGCGGCCATGACCACCAGAACCGGTTTCTTTGCCATAAAACTTCCTCCTTGTTTCTTTTGACTACTGTCATTATATTTCTAATTCCGGAAAAAGGCAACTAAAATTACCCTTTTCGTGGTTTTCCGCAAAAACGGGATGCAAAGGAATACACCCTAGAAAAGTTCCAGATAAATATCCTGATTTCTTACCTTGCTCCAGGAAAATTCCACCGCCAGCTCCCTTGCGCTCACCGGCTCGGGTCTGTCGGTCAGTCCTGCCGCATTTGCCAGCTTTCCAAGCAATTCCTCGGCAGACATCCTTTGCTGCAAATATCCCAGATCCATGTCCTTATCCCGCTTGCTCAGCCGCCGGCCGTCCACGCTGCGCAGCATGGGCACATGGCCATACTCCGGATGGGGAAAGCCTAATAGCTTCTGCAGGTACATCTGCCGGGGGACAGAACTGATCAGATCTGCGCCCCGTACCACCTGAGTGACCCCTGCCAGCGCATCATCCACCGTCACGGCCAGCTGATAAAGGAACACGCCATCTGCCCGCCGCAGGGCAAAATCACCGCAATCGCTGGCTAGATTCCAGCAGCTTCTTCCTTGCACAAGATCCGTAAATTCCCACTTTTTGTCCGGCACCATCAGCCGCCAGGCAGGCTTCCGGTCAAAGGCCGCCTGTTCCTCCGGCGACAAACCGCGACAGGTTCCCGGATATACATATGTACCGTCGGAAAGGTGGGGGGCATTGACGCTGTGGAGCTGGCTGCGGGTGCAATAGCAGGGGTAAATGAGCCCCATTTCCCGCAGCTGCTCAAAATACTCTTCATAAATATGGCTTCTCTGGCTCTGGGGTGGTGTCTCCACATCCCAGTCAAGCCCCAGCCACAATAAATCCTGCCGCAGGGTTTCCGCCAGGGCGGGGCTGGTGCGCTCTGTATCCAGATCCTCCATCCTGAGGACCATAGCGCCCCCCTGAGAACGAACGGACAGCCACGCAAGCAATCCGGCAAATACATTGCCCATGTGCATCCGCCCCGAAGGCGTGGGGGCGAACCGCCCTACCGGCGCTTTTGTTTCCGCCATAGTCTTACAGATAGGCCACCAGCCAGTAGATCAGGACACCGATAATGCCCAGACACAGGCAGCTGGCGGTGATCATCAGGCCAACGAGCAGCTTATCTTCTTTCTTTTCAGGCTCCTGCCCGCCGCTTTCTGCAAATTGCTTCAGATCCCTGCCATAGTCATTGGAATAGTTGCAGTAGACCATGGGCTCCTTGGGTGTATGAATGATATCCGGATCTTCAAAGGCAGGCTCTGTTTCCCGCATCAGCTCCCGAATGATTTCATCATCCAGAATATCCTCTTCCGGCTCCTGGGCCAGCAATTCCCGTTCCAGACGCTCCAGCTCCCGCTTTGTATCATCGCGCATAGCTGACACCTCCTTTTGCTTTATTTTACCGCAAAAACCTCCGGCTGTAAAGGTTTATTCCGTTGGATTCTGTCTGCGTGATGCCAAAAAACATTCATAGGATTTACAACTTCAAACTTTTTTAATATTTGCTCGCTTTTTTTATTCACAATTATATTTTATGATATAGGCAAATGGTTCATTGATTTTTCCTCTTTTTCATTTTTCCTCTCCTCTTTCTTGTTGCAAAAGCCGCGGTGCTGGACTGCGGCTTTTGCATTTTTTGTATATATGCCCTCTTTCAGGGAAAAATACAGCACGACCGTGCCATGATTTTTCTTTTGGAGGCGATTGTGTCTTGATCCTGTCTTACTTTCGCACCGTCATTTTGTATCTGGTGCTGATTGCGGTGATCCGGCTTATGGGCAAGCGGCAGATCGGCCAGATGGAGCCATCGGAATTTGTGGTCACCATGCTGGTGGCTAACCTTGCGTCCATCCCCATGCAGGATGGGGGCATCCCTCTGTATTCCGGTCTTGTGCCCATTTTAACGGTGCTGGGCGTGGAGCTGATCCTGTCGGCGCTTTCCATGCACAGTGTAAAATTCCGGAGGCTTCTGTGCGGAAAACCAGTGATCCTTATTGAAAACGGGAATATCCTTCAGGAAAACCTTCGCAGCACCCGGGTCACCCTGGATGAACTGACAGGGCATCTGCGGGAAAAGGATGTGCTGGATCTGACAAGCGTGCAGTACGCCATCTTGGAGACCAACGGAAACCTCTCCGTCTTCCCCTACCCCAAGGACCGGCCTGCCAGCGCCAAAGAGGCAGGCGTTCACCCCAAAAAGCAGCATCTTCCCTTTACCATCATCGGTGACGGCTATCTGTACCGGGAGAACCTCACCGCCGCAGGCAAGGACGACCGGTGGGTGCAGAAGGTTTTGAAAGAGCACGAAGCAACGCTGCAGGACACTTGGCTGCTCACCGTTGATGGGGCAGATAACATCGTATTCCTGCGCAAGGAGGCGACGAAATGAAACGGCTTTGGATCGGGATCGCCTTTCTTGCCCTGCTGCTGGCTGCAGGCTTTGGCATCAGCGCAGGGATGGATGATCTGCAAAACGAGATCTCCCGGCAGCTTACCTCTGCCTGCCAGACCGCGCTGGCAGGAGATCTGGAGCAGGCATCTGCTCAGGCAAATGGCGCCAAAGAGGTCTGGGAGCAGTACCGGAATCTGGTGGCCGCGGTGACGGACCACGAGCCTATGGAGGAGATGGACACATTGTTTGCCCAGCTTCCCATCTATTATAAGACCCATTCCCCCTTGAATTTTGCGGCAGTATGCTCCGATCTTTCCCTGCTGATGCAGGCAATCGGAGAGAATCAAGCCCTGAAATGGTGGGGCGTGCTATAAAAACAGGGCGCGGATTGTACCGCGCCCTTGCTGTTTACTTTTCTTCCTCGGGGGTAAAGTCCAGAGTGATCTCCTTTAGGCGGGTGCGCAGCTGGGTGTATTTCACACCGGCCGCATCCAGCATCCGCTTGGAAGCCAGGGTAGACATAGAATCGGCATACTTATCCGACAGATACAGCACTTCCTTCACACCGCTCTGGATGATGGCCTTGGCACACTCGTTGCAGGGGAACAGCGCAACATACACCCGGCTGCCCCGCAGGTCACGGCCGTTGGCATTCAAAATGGCGTTCAGCTCCGCATGGACCACGAAGGGATACTTAGTCTGCTCGCCGGTGCGGTCCCAGGGGAATTCGTCATCGGAGCAGCCCTTGGGCATGCCGTTGTAGCCGGTGGAAATGATGATATTATCCTGGGAAACGATGCAGGCGCCCACCTGGGTATTGGGATCCTTGCTGCGCTTGGCTGCCAGCATGGCAATGCCCATAAAATATTCGTCCCAGTTGATGTAATCCGTGCGTTTCATAGTAAACCTCCAACTTTTTTCTCCAGTATACCAAATGCGACAATTTGTGTCAATGGATTTCCGTTCTCATGGAAAATAACCGCAGCCTTGCCTCTCCCGCTGGGAGAGGTGCCCCAAATCGCAGATCTGGGGCGGAGAGGGTGCCCTCTCAGTCAAAAACCGGTACGATTGTCCGATTTTTGCCAGCTCCCCTAAAGGGGGAGCCAAGGGGCTGCGGCAGAGTTGCCTAATAAGCCCCAAATTACAGCAAAAAGCGGACGCGTATGCGTCCGCTTTTTTTCAGTCAAACAGATCCTTGATGGAATCGAAGAATTTCTTCCGCTTGGGGGTCTCCTCCAGCGTGCCGTCCAGCTGACGCAGCAGCTCCTTCTGCTCCTTTGTCAGCTTAGTGGGGGTCTCCACCACCACAGTAAACCGGTGGTTGCCCCGCCGACTGGTGCCGGTCACCGGCACGCCCCGCCCATTCAGGGTAAAGACCGTTCCGGTCTGGGTCCCCTCGGGGATCTCAAAGGGAATCCTGCCGTCCAGTGTGGGCACCTGAACCTCCGCGCCCAGCGCCGCCTGGGTAAAGGTGATGGGCACCTCGCACATGACGGTGGTATTTTGTCTTGTAAAAATGGGATGGCGCTTGATGTAGATCTCCACCAGCAGATCGCCGCTGGGGCCGCCGTTGGCACCCACACAGCCTTCGCCGCGAATGCGCACACTCTGTCCTGCATCCACGCCGGCAGGCACTTTGACCCGGATCTTGGGCGCTCTTTTGACCTTGCCCTTGCCACGGCAGGTGGAACAGGGATTCTTGATGATCTTTCCCTTTCCGTTACACTGAGGACACACCGCAGTGGACTGCATGGTCATGCCCATGAAATTCTGCTGTGTGCGGACCTGACCGGCACCGCGGCAATAAGAGCAGGTCTCCACCGCGCCGTCGGCAGAACCGGTGCCCTTACAGGCGCCGCAGTTTTCAATGCGGGTGGCGCTGACTTCCTTCTCACAGCCAAAGGCCGCTTCCTCAAAGGTCAGCTCCAGACGGGCGCCTACATTCTCGCCCCGACGGGGGCTGTTTGCCTGGGCACGGGATGCACCGCCCCCGAAGAAAGAGCCGAAAATGTCTCCCAGATCCCCAAAATCGCCGAAGCCGCCAAAGCCGCCGCCGAAGCCGCCGCCCTGGCCTGCGCCGTAATTGGGGTCCACACCGGCAAAGCCGAACTGGTCATAGCGGGCCCGCTTATCCTCATCGGACAGGACTTCATAGGCCTCGCCCACCTCTTTGAAGGCCTCCTCCGCGGCCTTGTCGCCGGGATTGCGGTCGGGGTGGTACTTCATCGCCAGCTTCCGGTATGCTTTTTTAATTTCTTCAGTGCCTGCGCCCTTCTGGACGCCCAGCACCTCATAATAATCGCGCTTGTTTTCTGCCATATGGTTTCACCTCTTACATGAACGGCTATGCTTACAGCGAAATGACCTTGCCTCCCTTGTTTTGAGGGAGGTGTCTTCGCCGCAGGCGAAGACGGAGGGAGTAACTCCCCCAGTCTCGCGTCGCTCGACAGCCCCCTCACAACGAGGGGGCCAAGTTTTGCATACACCAACAAGGGGCGGCATTGCCGCCCCTTCAGGCTTGTGTCAATTAGTCAACGGTCTCGTAGTCCGCATCTACAACGCCGTCATCAGCGGGCTGACCCTGGGGATTTGCCTGCTGGTACAGCTTCTCGGACACGGCATAGAAAGCCTTCTGGACCTCTTCGGTAGCAGCCTTGATGGCAGCCACATCATTGCCCTTGTTGACTTCCTTCAGCTTGTCAACAGCCTCCTGAATGGTGGCCTTCTCCTCGGCAGAGATCTTGTCGCCCAGCTCATTCAGGGTCTTCTCGGTCTGGTAGACGGTCTGGTCAGCGGCATTGTGGGTATCCACTTCGTCCTTCTTGGCCTTATCCTCGGCGGCATACTGCTCGGCCTCACGAACGGCCTTGTCAATATCCTCCTGGCTCAGGTTGGTAGAAGCAGTGATGGAGATATTCTGCTCCTTGCCGGTGCCCAGATCCTTGGCAGAGACCTTTACGATGCCGTTGGCATCGATGTCAAAGGTGACCTCGATCTGAGGAACACCACGGGGTGCGGGAGCGATTCCGGACAGCTGGAAGCGGCCCAGAGACTTATTGTAAGCCGCCATTTCCCGCTCGCCCTGAAGCACATGGACCTCAACGGAGGTCTGGCCGTCAGCGGCGGTGGAGAAGATCTGGCTCTTGTGGGTGGGGATGGTGGTGTTGCGGTCGATCAGCCGGGTGAACACGCCGCCCATGGTCTCAATACCCAGAGACAGGGGGGTAACGTCCAGCAGCAGGATATCCTGCACGTCACCGGTGAGCACGCCGCCCTGAATGGCAGCGCCTACGGCTACGCACTCGTCGGGGTTGATGCCCTTGAAGCCTTCCTTGCCGGTGATGCCCTTAACGGCATCCTGAACAGCGGGAATACGGGTAGAGCCGCCTACCAGCAGGACCTTGTGCAGATCGGCGGGCTTCAGGCCGGCATCGCTGAGGGCCCGGTTGACGGGCTTCAGGGTGCGCTCCACCAGATCGGCGGTCAGCTCATTGAACTTGGCGCGGGTCAGAGTCACATCCAGATGCTTGGGACCCTCGGCATTGGCAGTGATATAAGGCAGGTTGATGGCGGTGGTGGTAACGCCGGACAGCTCGATCTTGGCCTTCTCGGCAGCTTCCTTCAGGCGCTGCATGGCAGCACGGTCGCCGGACAGGTCAATGCCCTCGGCCTTCTTGAACTCAGCAACCAGATAGTCCATGATCCGCTGGTCGAAATCGTCGCCGCCCAGACGGGTGTCGCCGGCAGTGGCCAGAACCTCGATGACACCATCGCCAATATCCAGAATGGACACGTCGAAGGTACCGCCGCCCAGGTCATAGACCATGATCTTCTGCTCGGATTCCTTATCCAGACCGTAGGCCAGCGCAGCCGCGGTGGGCTCGTTGATGATACGCTTGACCTCGAGACCAGCGATCTTGCCAGCATCCTTGGTGGCCTGACGCTGAGAGTCAGAGAAGTAAGCGGGAACGGTGATGACCGCCTCGGTAACGGTCTGACCCAGATAGCTTTCGGCATCTGCCTTCAGCTTCTGCAGGATCATGGCGCTGATCTCCTGAGGAGTATAGCCCTTGCCGTCGATATCCACATGGTAATTTTCACCCATGTGACGCTTGATGGAAGCAATGGTGCGGGTGGCATTGGTAACAGCCTGACGCTTTGCTACCTGACCTACCATACGCTCGCCGGTCTTGGAGAATGCCACCACAGAGGGAGTGGTGCGTGCACCCTCGGCATTGGCGATAACAACAGGCTCGCCGCCTTCCAGAACGGCTACGCAGGAATTGGTAGTACCCAGATCGATACCGATAATCTTAGACATAATGTTTTCCTCCTATATTATAAAGCTAAAATTTATTACAGATTGACTTGGCTCCCCCTCTGGGGGAGCTGGCACGCCGTCAGGTGTGCCTGAGAGGGGAACGACAGTTAGTTGGCGACCTGCACCATGGCAAAGCGCACGATCTTGTCGCCGATCTTGAAGCCCTGCTGGAATACCTGTGTGATGGTGTTTTCCGCCACACCTTCCTCATCGGTGTGCATCACCGCGTTGTGCAGATTGGGATCGAAGGTGTCGCCCTCCTGACCGAAGATTTCCACACCCATGGTACTCAGGATCTTCACAAGCTCCGTCATGGTCATTTCCACGCCCTTTTTGAAGGCGGCATCGGCAGTTTCCTGCTTCAGGGCTCTTGCCAGATTGTCGTACACCGGCAGCAGCTTTTCCACTGCGTCGGCCTCGCCATTAAGATAGGAGCTTTCCTTTTCCTTGGCGGTACGCTTGCGGAAATTGTCAAATTCCGCTGCCAACCGCAGGTGCGCATCCCGCTCGGCATTGTATTTTTCTTCGAAGGGATTGACTTCAGGAGCAGCTTCCACAGTTTCCTCCACAGAAGTCTCCTCAATTACCTCTTCGACAGGTGTTTCCTTCTTTTCTTTTTCCTTCTTTGCCACGATCTATGCCTCCTGGATCATTTTTCATCTTCCGGCTGGGGCAGCTGCGCCTGCTCGGGTTTGGCAAACATCTTGCTCAGACTCTCGGCGAAGTAGCTCAGCCGGGCGGTGACCTTGGCATAGTCCATTCTGGTAGGACCTACCACGCCGATCATGCCCTGCAGGCCGTCTCCGATGTCGAATTTTGTCATAACTACGGAGGTATCCTTTAATTCCTCCGCCACATTTTCCGGTCCAACCAGCACCTTGGTGCCGTTGGCGTTCTGCATCACCGCCGGCAGGTTGCTCAAAGCGTCCTCATCCAATGTGGTGAGCATCCGCTGGGCCTTGTCAATATTGCGGTACTCCGGCTGCTGTAGGAGCCTTGCCTGACCGGCCACTGCCATATTGGTGCTTGCGCTGCGGCGCAATGTCTCGGTAACGAAATCCACGATCACGGGCACAAGACTTGCGGCGCTTCCTGCGGAATTCATCACCCGCTCCATAAGACCGGCGGTGAATTCTTCCGCGCTCAGGTCGGTCATGGTGGCATTGAGCAGGGCCGACAACAGCTTCAGCTCTGTTTCCCCTACCTGCACCGGCAACTTGATCAGCTTGTTGACAACCTCATCCGAGCTGAGCATGACCACAAGAATGATGCTTCCCGGGCCTGGCTGAATCAATTCAAACCGCTTTACCGTGGCGCCGCCCTGACGGGAGGCAACAGAAATGGCCGGAAGATCCGTGGCCTGAGATACCAGCCGGGCCACCTTTTCCACCATTTTGTCCACCCGCTGCATCTTCTCTTCGATGGCAGAGTTGATGGAATGGGCCTCGTCCATGCTCAGGCGGTAGTCCGCCATCAGCTCATCCACATACAGCCGGTAGCCCGCGGGGGACGGGATGCGTCCGGCGCTGGTGTGGGGCTGCTCCAGATAGCCCAGGGTGGTCAGCTCTGCCATTTCATTACGGATGGTGGCAGAGGAGTAATTCATGTCCGGAAGCTCGGCAATGGCCTTGGAGCCCACTGGCTCGGCAGTCCGGATATACAGGTCTACGATGGAGCGCAAGACCTTCTTTTTCCGTTCGCTCAGTTCCATGGCTTCCTTCCTTTCTTAGCACTCCATACCCTTGAGTGCTAAGCACACTATACCAGAGAGTGCTAAACTTGTCAAGAGGTGCTTTTTGAAATATTTTTGAACATTTCCTCAGATTGTATGCAAAGAAAAAACACCCCTGCAAAAAGCAGGGATGTTCCTATAAAATTTACAGAGGGCTTTGCTTGATCTTAGCGTAGCGCCGGGGATAGGCATTGGGCGTGGGAGAAACCTTTCGCAGGACGATCACCGAATGGGTCGCCCCGTCGACGGAAAAATCCTTCACTTCCTCTATCTTCAGCCCCAGCTTTTTGATGGCAGATTTTGCCTCTTCCAGCTCCTCCCGGGCGGCTGCGCCCTTCATGGCCAGCACAGCGCCGCCCACTTTTACATAAGGGGCTGTCAGCTCCAGCAGAATATTCAGCCGGGCCACTGCACGGGACAGGGCAAAATCATAGCTTTCCCGACATTGGCTTACTGCCTCTTCCGCACGGGCGGTAACGCACCGGGCCGTCACGCCCAGCTGAGGCAAAATCGTTTCCAGCCATTTTACCCGCTTGCCCAGACTGTCCAGCAGGGTCACCTGCGCCTCGGGGCAGGCGATTGCCACCGGCACACCGGGAAATCCCGCGCCGCAGCCCACATCGATCACCCGCTTGCCCCGCAGATCTGCTGCGGTCAGCACCGTCAGGCTGTCCAGAAGATGGAGCTTTGCCACTGCCGACGGCTCTGTAATGGCAGTCAGATTCATGACCTCGTTCTGCTTGACCACCGCCTCGCCAAAGGCGCACAAGGTTTTTTGGCAATCCTCACTCAGCTCCAGCCCCAGTGCCGGAAGCCCTTCCCGGAGAGTTTGGCCCATGATGTCCATATCAGCCACCACTGCTTTCATTTTTAAAGACCTGATTCTTATCCAGCGGATCAAATTCTACCTTTTCATCCTGATGGGCCGGCAGGTAGATCTCCTGCAGATACCAGCTGATGAGAAGATCGCACACCTCGCTATAAGACCGGACACCGGATTCATCGCCGCTGACCTTGATATAGGTGTCATTGACCTGATTGGCAAAATCGGTGGCCTTTTGATCCAAACTGGCGATCAGGTAGGCGTTATAGGACTCGATATCCTTTTTTACCGTATCGTTCAGACCAGCCTCAATGACCTTTGCCGCATTGTCCGCAGTGCTGGTATTGGTGCTTGTCAGGGCGCTATAGCAGTACCGGTAGGCCATAAAATAAGCGGAATACTGGAAAATGGGATCCGGATTTGCCCGGCAGGACAAAAATGCCGCCAGATTGGCGTCCCGCTCCAAGGCAATGCACATTCTATGGGCCATTTCATGGCACATGGTAAAGGGCATGCCCACCTCAGGAATATTGGGGTTGACTGCAGCTTCGCCGGTCAGGGGCATAGAAACACCCGCAATGCCCATGGAGCTGTACATATCCGCCCATTCCAGCTTTTTCACCGGCTTAGTAGAGCCGGCAAATACGGACATGGCCTCCTGATAGGTGAGGACCTCAAAGCCGTCTCCGGCCATTTCCGCCAGCTCTTCAAAGGTGGGGTAATCGGGATCGCCGTTTTCATCTCTGGGCACTTCCAGCGCCAGTTTGTTGGCCATATCCCGGAAATAGGTAGTTGCCTCTACGATATCGGAAACCAGAGGAGAGGTGACATTCAGACGAATATCATCCGCCAGAGGACCTGCGTAATTATTCAGGCCATACATTCCTGTATGAAGCATCCACAGGCAGCTGGCGCCGGCCAGCACCCAACCCAGCCACTGGAAAGGATTCCACTTCAGGATGATCATCACTACGATGGATGCCAGCACCAGAACGCCCAGCACCACCGCCAGAAGCTGCCACAACACCAGGCTTGTGCCGGAGGTCCAGTCCGCAAGAGTGGTTTGGACGATGCGGGTAACATAGGGATACACCATATCCACAAGCTCCGTATGGGCCTTGGCGAATTCTCCCAGCACCCAGGAAATGGCCACAAAAATGGCCGCCATAATATATCCGCGCCAATATTTCAAAGGAAAACCTCCTTAACTGCAAAAGTGAAAAAAGAATAACATTCATAGTATAGCACACTTTTGCCCGGTTGTCTGCCCCAATTTTTGAAATTTCCTTAAATTCCAATTACAGGCCCTGGTCAGACCTTCAGCTTTACCACCAACTTGCGGTAATTCTTAGGCTCGTCCAGATGGACGCCGGGCATATGGCCGTCCTCGGGGAACACCACATAGCAGTAGCCGGCCCGGATGGTCATAAAGTCCACCGCGCCTGCGTACATGCCCTTATCCTTGGCAGTGTTGAATTCCTCGGCGGGGGTCAGCGACTTCACAGGAGCCCAGCCCATCACCTCTTCACCCTCCAGAATATACTGGATATCCAGATACTCCCGATGGGCTTCGGTCAGGCAGTCAGCGGCATTTTTGGTAGTGCCGGCCTGAACCAGAATCTTGTTGCCGCCGGACAGGGGCACTGTGCGAGGCTCCAGAGAATCCAGCTTTTCAATGGCTTCCATGGCCTCCTGCAAGCCGGGGATGATGCTTTCATAGCGCTTCAGCTCATTAAACGGACAGACGATCATAATATGTACCTTCCTTTTCTTAATTATCAGTTTTGTCCAGATGCCGCTGAATGCGGCCCAGGATCATATCCAGTGCGATGACATTTTTTCCGCCCTCGGGCACCACCAGATCGGCGTACCGCTTGCTGGGCTCTACATACTTTTCGTGCATGGGCTTGACAGTGGTCTGGTACTGGGTCAGCACCGATTCCAGGGTTCTCCCCCGCTTGTTCACATCCCGCTTGATCCGGCGGCAGAGCCGGATGTCCGCGTCCGTATCCACAAAGATCCTTATATCCATAAGCTTGCGCAGTGCCTCGTCGGCGAAAATCAGAATGCCCTCCACCAGAATCACCTTCTTGGGGACGATGGTCACCGTCTCATCACTGCGGTTATGGACGGTAAAATCATACACCGGGCACTCTATGGCATTGCCCTGCCGGAGCTGATCCAGATGAGCAGTCATCAGCTCCGTTTCAAAGGCCGCCGGCTCATCGTAATTGAGCAGACACCTTTCCTCGTAGGTCAGCTCGTCGTGACGCCTGTAGTAATTATCGTGGCTGATGACGGTGACCACATCTCCAAAGCGCTGGATGATGTTTTTCATCAATGTAGTCTTTCCGCTGCCGGTTCCGCCGGCAATGCCAATGACCAGAAAATCCTTATCCATCCTCTGCTCCTCCGTCAAAAGTCATTCCTGCTCCAAAAGGCTGCGGGAAAGGGAGAGGATCCCATCCCCCGGCAGGCTGCTTTCAAACCGGATTTCCCCCGGTCCGTCCCACAAAAGGCCTGCCTGCTCCAGCCGCCGGCGGGTCTCCCGGGCTGTGCCCTCGCCGCCGTCCAGCAGTGCCACAGAATCTCCAAGGATCGCCCGGATGCTCCGGGCAGCAAAAGGATAATGGGTGCAGCCCAGCACCAGCGCCTGAAGCTTTCCTTTTAACGGCTCCAGCAGCGGCCGCAATAACTCCTCGGCATCAGGGCTTACTGCTTTTCCCTGCTCCACCAGCTCTACCAGCCCCGGTGCCGGGATCTGGATGATCTGACACTTTCCCTGACAAAGCTGCATCAAATGCTGGAATTTTTCCTCCCGCAAGGTCACCGGCGTGGCCAGCACGCCGACACAGCCCCCGGGGAAATGCTCCGCCGCCGGCTTCAGCGCCGGCTCAATGCCCACAATGATCCGGTCCGGCCAGGTCTGCCGCAGCAGATCGATGGCGGCAGCGGTAGCCGTATTGCAGGCAACCACCAGCGCCTTGCAGCCACGATCCATCAGATCGGCGCTGACTGCCATGACCAGCTGCCGGATCTGCTGTGCCGTCCGCGTGCCATAGGGGGCATTGGCAGAATCCCCGTAATAGAGAAACCGCTCCTTGGGCATCTGGGCACGAAGCTGCCGCAGGACGCTGATACCGCCCACGCCGGAATCAAAAACGGCGATGTAATCGCTTTTGCTGTTCATGCTCTCACCAGCTTCTTTTTGCGCCAAAAGCGCTCATTTTTGTTATTGTAGCAGATTTGAGCCTATGTTTCAATGGCTGACCGCCTTTTTCCCGAAAAACAAGAAAGGGCGGTCATAAACCGCCCTTTTTTAGCTTTCCATTTGTTTTCCCAGAAACTCCGCCACTGTCTGGGCCAGCTTCTGATCCGGCTCTGCCAGAGGGGCATCCCCATCGGTGAGCAGCAGCATCACGCAGCCCATCAGATCCCCCTGGGACAGAATCGGCGCCGCCACGCCCAGATGATATTTGTCCGCGCCCTCTGCCGCCTGAATCCGCTTGCCTCCGCTTTCATAGCGGTAGTTCCGGCGCTGCTCCATGAGCTTGCCCAGCTCCTCGGTGTTGGATTTGTCCATCAGCTCCCGCCGGGGCGCGCCGTGGAGGGCAATGATGGCATCTCTGTCCGACACGGCGGCAATGTGGCCGGTATTGGTACCAATGGCCTCGCACATTTGCGCCGCAAAATCCTGCAGATCGCCCATGGGGGAATACTTGCGGAAGATCACGCCCCCGTCTTTTTCCGTGTAGATCTCCAGCGGGTCTCCCTCACGGATGCGGAGCGTGCGTCTGATTTCTTTGGGAATCACAATACGCCCGAGGTCATCCACCCGACGGACGATACCAGTAGCTTTCATATATATCTATCTCCTTTAATTTACAAATTACGCTGTTAGTATCTGTAAACATAAGGGTTTTATACTTGGGACAATTATTTAATAATATTCAAAATACTTTCTGCAGAATGTCCCAGCATTAAGTATTGCAACATATCAACGGCAGCATCTGTTTCGAAGATATATACTGCTAAGCCTGTTTCTGCCATTCTTTTTGCCAATTTTTCCGCTTGTCTTTTTCCGTATTCGTCTTGGTCAAAAAATAGAATAATTGTTTTATTGCGCTCTTTGAAAGCCTGGATTGCATCATTTGCAACTTCACCAACAACACTCAAAACATTATTGACTTTTTGGGCCTGTGCCACAAGCACATCAATAAAACCTTCTGTTAAAACAATTACTTTATTATCGGTAAGAACATTTCCCACAAAACCTTTGCCAACGCATTTATACTTTGGTTGTGCGTTTTGGCTTCTGCCAACTGCGCCAACAATCTGTCCGTTATGGTCAACAACAGGAAAAATTGTTCTGCCCTCTGCCAGCATTTTTTCAATATCGTACATAATATTTAGCCCTCCCATTATTTTATACTAAGAAGCTTTCTAAATTTTTGAGTAGCCTCGTCTTTTAATTTTCCTCTGCTGAGATAATTCGGGTGATAAGTCCACAAAACAATAGTATCCTTTAATCCTAAAAGCGAGGATATGTCATTTACACAGTTTTGGCGAGTTGGTCTGTACGGATACAACAACGAAACGTCAATCGAAAATGCCGATGCCAAAGATGCTCTATACTTTTCTCTTGGGCCGATTGCGAACACAATTACTTTGGGTTTCAACAGATTGATTTCTCGTTGCAAGACAGAGATTCCCTCTTCGCCATACGGTGCGTTAAACGCAACCGCGGCCTCTCTCTCAAGGGGTTTTGTTTCCTTTTTCGCAAGCTTTAATAATTTGTCTAAATTGTTCCATAGGCTATTGTAACCCATATCACAAAATGTGCGATACAGCACCCAGAACGGAGAATATCTAACCTTTTCGTCAGGGTCTAACTCATTATTCTCGGCTCGCTGAATCGTTTGGTACTTTCTTATCCACTCTTGGGTCTTGCCCTTATTTCCGTTTAAATCCTCTTGCCCCACATACATCAGAAGGGGTCTGCCGCTATCTATGTATTCATCAGGGTATCCCATACGGAACATTGCGGAATAACCGTTGTTTTCACATTCATTTCCCAATTGCCAGCCGTCATATATTTCCTTTAACGCCAGTTCAACACGATTCAGTTCCACATACATCACCTCTTTTTCTAAATTATAATCTATGCAGATTATAAAATCAACAATGTGGCAAAAATGGGACATAAAGAAAAGCAACGAGGTATTTTTTTACCTCGTTGCTCGTTTCACTATGCTATGTATCGCTAGGCAAAAGCGGTCGATTGGTGTCAATGTTGTCAGTAAGGGGTCTCCCTCACGGATGCGGAGCGTGCGTCTGATTTCTTTGGGAATCACAATACGACCTAAATCATCTCCACGTGTCAAGTATTCACCAAGAGTTTTAAAAATCCTTTATTTTACAGGGTTTTTGGGGCTTTTTGACTTTTTCGAAAAAGGTATAGAATGAGGTATAAAAACACCAAGAAACCAAAAAATAA
>SVKX01000026.1 GCA_015068225.1 Oscillospiraceae bacterium | reverse complement strand
CAGCCAATGTGGTTGGCATTATTTATTCCTTTCTGCCCAGCTTTCCGGAGCTGGTCGAACAAATTTCACAGAGCATCCCCTCTGTGATCATAGGTGAGAAGCAGGAGAAGCTGGGGCTTTGCTCTGTGGGACTGAATAACATCGAAGCCGGTGCCATGCTGGCAGAACATCTGTACAAGCTGGGACATCGGCGAATCGCTTTTCTGTCTACACCGCTGGATCAGTTTACGATGGCCAGATCCCAGCGTCTGGAAGGAATACGCAGACAGATGGAGCTCTATGGTATCGGGGATAATCTGGAAATCATTGTGGCGGACCGCAGGGAACAGGATCACTATTCTCAGGGAGACGCGCCCTATGAGTACGGAGTTGGACGGCATCTGACCGCCCGCTTCCTGAGTAAAAACTGCAAGGCCACCGCATTGATCGGCGTTAACGATATGACGGCGCTGGGTATTATGGCAGAGCTGACCGCTTCGGGTCACCGGATACCTGAGGATTATTCCGTCTGCGGTTTTGATAACATCTTTGCCTCCGGCATCACCACACCCGGCTTGACAACGATTGATCACCATCTTCGGTCGCGATGTCATACTGCTGTGGACATGCTGATCAACCGGATGGATAATCCCCGGACGATGCAGAAGATCGACAATGTGTATCTGGTGAACAAAATCGAATACACCCCCTGGCTGATGGTCAGACAGTCTACTGGTCCCTGTAAGCAATAGCCGTAGATATAAAAAAGCGACATCTGTGATGTCGCTTTTTTCAGTATGTCGAAAACCATGACACGCCGAGCCGGTGCGTATGCTGGTATGGGAATCTTCTGGCTTATCAAGCTTTTTTCAGCCGTAATTGAAAGTTTTACGTTCTATTGGAGAGATTACCGCACCAGTCTGCAGTCTGGTGCGCAATGACAGCCTGAATTCAGTGTTTTTTGTCTTATGCCTCAGGGCTCGGGATGAGCCGGGATATACCGCCGAAAAACACGTTCCAGCAAAAGGCTGTTGACCTTGGCAATCAGCGCAAGCGCAACAAATACCCACAGAATAATCGTTCTGAAAAAGAAGTTTGTAAAAAACACCAGAATCAGCAGAGGAATCAGATTCAAGACTGTTACAACGATCGTGGTAGGCAGATGGGCCACTGACAGGATTAGTGCATTTGCCAGGGATTTGAATACAGTGTTGTCGAAGGTGGCGATCAGCGGAAATGCGTAGGTCCACAAAAAAAAGAACAGCAAAATGGAAAGTCCGCAGATGACATAGCCTACGATGCTGGTTTCCAGCAACCCGAAAATCAGAACAAAAGCATTGACAAGCACCAGTGCTCCGGGAATCAGCAGCACCAGAAGCGCAAGGGTCGCTTTTTTAAAATTTTTACCAAAAGCGGCAAAGAAGTTCAGGACAATGGATGATCTATAACACTTCTCACTGGGCGAACGCATAACACTGTAAAGGGCTGCCGTCGATGCGCCAAGGGTAACGAGTGGGATTGACGTGATCAGCCAGAGAATGTTGGCGATGAGCAGGTCTGCAAAATCAGAAAGCAGAGAAATGATTCCGGAATCCTGACCGGTAGCGTGATTCATAGGGGCCTCCTTGATGCTCTTTATATATATAATTCTATCACGGTATAGGAAATGGTGTCAACCGAAAAAGCTGCTTCCGATGCGCGTTCCCCTCAGCCTTCCTGATCCGGAAGCACTGCCCCAGCTGTCAGCAATGACCAAAGTGCTGCGTTCTCTTCCAGGTTCGCTTTCACATGAGGTGTAACAAAGCAGCGGCGTCCGATGTACAAGTTTGCCAGAAGCGTCTGATGGTCAACCTGCGCTCCGGATTCATCTGTGGATTCTCCCAGATTCAGAGAAGCCAGTGTTGGGCAGTCCGCCCAACGGTATACCTTGTCCCACACATTGAAATCTTCCTCTGCAGAGGGAGATCCATCCATATGGGCCATCAGCTGAAAATCTTTCTGAAATTCTTCCGGGTACTCCACAAGGAAAAAATAGCTTTCTCCTTCGCTGATATCTGTCAGCAGTGCCACTTCTGCTGCCCGGCCATAGGTTGCATACTCGGACACAGCTGCCGTTTCGGAGACAATGTATTGGTTAATTTTAACTGATACTTGGCCGTCGCCGTTGACATCCGAACCGTAGTCAGCCAGTTCCGCAGTCAAGGCACTGACACAGTCTGCAGGAAGCTCCGCAGTTCCTACATAAGAAATGCAGTAATCACACGCCTGACGGTTCAGCTGGAATCTGTTGGAGATCATACTCCCAAAAATTACCGCAAGCAGTCCGGCCAGCACCAGCCACCAGATGTGGTAGTACAGCCAGTTCGCAACTTTTTCTTTCACGGTATATGTTCGTTCCATATCAGTTCACTCCCCCAACAGGAAAATCAATCAGGTGGCATCCACCAAAAAGCCATTAATTGTTGGAAGAAATTATATCAGATATTTTTCGGAATTCCAAGTCTAAAAATCCCGGGAGATGTCGAACAGGCATAAATGCCGGATCCAGATGATATGAAGGACCTTCATCCTGTAAAAATGTTTTTGATTTTGCGTATTGCACAGCAGAAAAAGTTGTGTTACATTACAGACAGATTACTGAGGAAAGGTGGCCTCGGTTTATACACGCTGTTTGATTCGGTGTAGAGACCGGGGTTGAGTGATTGACCGTTATGAATCATCGTTTGCGCGAGGATGCAGAAAAAATCGTCAGAGGCGCAATCAGAGCCGTATGTCCGGATGAAGCAGTCCGCAGAGCGCTGGAGCATGTGGAACTGAGCGGCAGGATCTATTTGGTTGCAGTGGGAAAAGCTGCATGGCAGATGGCAGCTGCGGCAATAAAATATTTGCAAAAGCCTGTTTACGAAGGAATCGTGGTGACAAAATACGATCATGTGATGGGCCAGCTGCCCGGCATCAGCTGCTTTGAGGCAGGACATCCGATTCCGGATGAGAACAGCTACCGAGGGACGCAGGCGGTGCTGGATATGGTCAAAGATCTCAAAGCAGAGGATACGGTGCTTTTTCTACTCTCCGGCGGCGGCAGTGCCCTGTTTGAAAAACCGTTGGTGCACACAGATCTGCTGCAGGAAATCACACGGAAAATGCTGGGCAACGGCGCAGACATCGTAGAGATCAATACACTGCGCAAACGCTTGTCCGCAGTCAAGGGCGGCCGATTCGCCATGTGGTGCGCGCCTGCACGGGTAGAATCCATCATTTTGTCGGATATTTTAGGAGATCCGGTGGATATGATCGCCTCCGGCCCTGCCGCGGAGGATCCGGTGACCCGGGAACAGGCGAAAGCCGTGGCAGCAAAATACGGAGTGGACATGGATGAGGCTGTCAGGGAATGTCTGGATCTGGAAACACCCAAAAAGCTGACCAATGTACATACCCAGATCATCGGCAGTGTCCGGGAGCTATGCGCCGCAGCAGAACGGGAGGCAGCTGCTCTGGGCTATGAAACCGTGTTTCTTTCGGATCATCTGAACTGCGAAGCAAGGGATGCAGGCAGATATCTTGCACAGGAGTTGTTGAAACGGAAGGAATTGAACAGAAAAATCGCGGTGATTGCCGGAGGCGAAACGGTGGTGCATCTGACCGGGACGGGGCTCGGTGGCCGGAATCAGGAGTTGGCACTGGCAGCGGCAGAATTATTGGCAGGAACAGCCAATGCAGCACTGATTAGTGCAGGCTCCGACGGAACCGACGGCCCTACAGATGCGGCGGGCGGATATGTGGACGCTGATACACTGGCAGATCTTGAAAAGGCGGGCATGGATTACAATTTCATGCTCCGTAACAATGATTCGTATCACGCCTTGCAAGCTGTGGGCGGGCTGGTCATCACCGGTCCCACCGGTACCAACGTCAACGATGTTACCGTTGCTCTGTTGGGATAAGAGCGTAAAGCGCACCGCGCTTTGCATCAAACCAGTAAAACTGGGTAACAGACAAGTCAAGACCTCCGGCTAAGTGAAGTTATTAGATAAAGGTAGGCACATGGAAAACCACCATGTTGTCTGCCTTTTCTTTATGTTAACATATAGTTGGAGGTGGTAACTGTGAAGAAGAGTCAGACCCGGTGTGTATGGACACCGGATCCAAAGGCCGAGATTATCCATAAGCATTTGGAAGGGCATATTTCGGTACGCAGGTTGGAGAAAGAATACAACGCAGTCCGAACTCCTTTTTCTGGAAACCACAGATGATGTTCCTTCGCTCTTGGATAAGTATGTATATTACTTCAACAACAGGCAACCTGCGGCTGCCTTGGGCTATAAAAGCCCAGCTCAACACAAGACCGAATTGAGCTTCTATAGCTATGGTGTTTTTTAGTGTTTACTCTTCTTGGCAGATGCACACAGCTTGTGGTTATCTTTAACCAAAAAGATCCCACCTGATTACTCAAGTGGGATCTTCACTTGCAGCGCAAATACATTCCTCACAATATACAGGATTCGTATCTGCAGCTTATGGTACACCGGAAGGGACTCGTTTGCATTTTCATTTCCTTAGGAAATGAAAACAGAGGTTCGGCTCCGTCAAGCCGTCGCCGGCAACAGCTCACCGGGCTGTTGCATTTGATTATTCGAGTCCCTTCTTCCGACATAATATTAAAAGGCTTATCCCATATGGGATAAGCCTTTTAATGGTACACCGGAAGGGACTCGAACCCCCAACCCTCGGAACCGGAATCCGATGCTCTATCCATTGAGCCACCGGTGCATCGCTTGAAAGCCTAAGTATTATAACAAGCTTTTTCCGTTTTGTAAAGTCCCAATGCAAAATTTTATTTTCTGTTCATGATTATTCCGCGAAAACGGTTGTTTTCCGTGGCATCCTGTGATATAATTTCAAAAACATTGCCACTTTACGACACGAGGAGGGCTATTTATGTCCGCACAGATGAATTTCCGCTCCGCATTCAACGGTTTCAACCGGGAGGATGTGGTTCACTATATCGAATATCTCAATACCAAGCACACCGCAGAAATCAACCGGATGAACTCCGAGCTGGATTACCTGCGCGGCCAGCAGGCCCAGGCCGCCCCTGCCGACACCGCGGAGCTGGACGAAACCATCGCCCAGCAGGCTGCCCGGATCCGGGAGCTTTTCGACCGCTGCAAAGAGCTGGAAGCGGAACTGACCGCCGTCCGTGAAGAAAAGGAAGCCCTGGCTCAGCAAGCTGCCCTGGCGCCGGCAGCCGAACCCATTGCCGCGCCTGCCGTTCCTCAGGGATCCTACAAATCCCGGATGGAGGAAGAGCTGGAAGCTTACCGCCGGGCCGAGCGGACCGAGCGTTACGCCCGGGAACGGGCCCAGCAGCTGTACCATCAGGTCAACGGTGCTCTGGCCGACGCAACCGCCAAGGTTGACGACACCGCCCGCCATGTGGGCCAGATGACGGATAAGGTCGTTGCCCAGCTGGCAGAGCTGCAGGATGCCGTCACCGAAAGCAAGCAGGCCCTGCGGGATGCTGCCGCCACCATGTATACCATCCGCCCCTACGGCGAAGAAAACTAAATTCCGGGGCGCATACATCTGTATGCGTCCTTTCTTTTCACCGATCCGGAGGAACTATGAAAATCATAAAACCCGATTATTTCGACAATTTCCGCTGCATCGCTGACCGCTGTCCCGACAGCTGCTGCAAGGAGTGGGATGTTCTGGTGGATCCGGAAAAGGCCGGATACTACCGTTCCCTTCCCGGCGAACTGGGCGACCGCCTGCGTCAGGTTCTCAAAGACCAGGACGGAGAAACCTATATGGCCATCGAAAACCGCCGCTGTCCCATGTGGCGCAAAGACGGTCTGTGCCGGATCCAGGCGGAACTGGGTGAAGCTGCCCTGTGCAAAACCTGCCGGGAGTTTCCCCGTCTGACCCATGACTACGGCAATTTCATTGAATACGGTCTGGAACTTTCCTGTCCGGAAGCCGCCCGGATCATTCTCAGCACCCCCGAACCTGCTTTTATTGAGCAGGAAGTTCCCGGCGGCGAGGATCCGGAATACGATGCCGCGGAGATGGAAGTTCTGCTGCGCACCCGGGAAACTGCCCGCCGGATTCTTTCCGATCCTTCCCACTCCACCCGGGAAGCCCTGGTTTTGCTGCTGATGTATGCCTACCAGGCCCAGGCGGAGCTTCTCGGAAACGATATTTCCCCTTTTACCAATGGGGATTATCTGCTGGAACACGCGAAAAAATATGCCCGGCCCGGAGATTACGCTGCCATTCTGGACTTTTACAAATCCCTGGAGGTCCTGACGCCGGAGTGGGCCCGGCGGCTGGATCAGCCCGCCCCATCCGGGTGGGATCCGGCATTGCGGGCAATTGCCCGGTACTTTGTGGACCGGTATTGGCTCCAGGCGATTTCTGACGGCGATCTGGACTGTCGGGCCAAATTCACCGTGGTTTCCTGTCTTGTGATTCATGCCCTCGGCGGCGATCTGATGGAAACAGCCCAGCTTTACTCCAAGGAAATCGAGAACTCCATCGAGAATGTGGAAGTCATTCTGGACGCCGTTTATCAGAACCCGATTTTCGCAGATGCCCATCTTTTCGGTCTGCTTCTGCCATAATTCTATAAAAAATGAAAATACCCCTTGACAAATTCAGTTCATGTGCTATAATACAAAAGCTGTCTGACAGCATCGCACATTGCTCGTCCATCTGGGGGTATAGCTCAGCTGGGAGAGCGCTTGAATGGCATTCAAGAGGTCAGCGGTTCGATCCCGCTTATCTCCACCAGCACGAGCATGTGGCCCCGCTTCCGCAAGGAAGCGGGTTTTTTCATATAAAAAGTCGGGCGGTTTTCTAAAAGCCGCCCAACATAATTAGTATAGCACAAAGAGTACCGCAATGTCTATTCTCATTTTACCAGAAATCCGTCTCTTTTTCTTATGGAACATCCCATCTTGAAAACTTCCCGAACCTGCGTTAATATGAAGATACAAAAAAGGAGTGAGTCCAATGTACTAAGTAAACTCCCCTAAAACAAATCTATAGAAAGTAAGAGGTTACGTAAATGATTGATCCCATCTACAATTGATGACCCTTGATCTTGTAAA
>SVKX01000013.1 GCA_015068225.1 Oscillospiraceae bacterium | reverse complement strand
CTCCTCGTAGGAAAGGCCCTGGACATAGCGCAGCATCAGCACCTCCCGGTATAGCAGCGGCAGTGCGTCCACAGCGGCCCGCAGGCCCAAAGGCTCGTCGCCTTGGGTATCCGGCAGTTGTTCTACAGCCAACGTCAGAATCTCCGCTTTGTGCTCCCTATTCCAAATATTTCGGGCAGCGTTTCTGGCGGCGGTCAGTACATAAGCCTTGACCGTTCCGGGCACCGTATCGTCGATAGCGGCGATATTCCGGGCAATGCCGATAAAGGCCTCCTGCACCGCATCCTCCGCAAGACCGTAGTCTTCCAGAATTTCATTTGCTGTATAAAACATCTGCTTTCTGTACGCATAGTACAGCGTTTCGAATTTACCGCGCTGGATCGGATCGTCAATCAGCGCTAAATACATCATCAGCATGGTTCTCTCTATCCTCCAGCTTGATTGTTTCTGTTACTTATGATAGCAAACGCCCCGGGAGGTTGCAAGAAATATATTTTTTCGCCAAGTGTAACAAATAGGCAATAATATCTGTATTTATATACGAGGTAAACTATAACTTTCCGCAAAAGGAGAAGAATAATCATGAGACAGAACACCTGTCGGCTAATTGCGTCCATTCTGATCTTTGTATTGATACTGGCCTTTGTTGGATGCAATGGCGGAACAGAGCCTACAGATCCATCCACCATACCTACCGGAACTACTCTACAAACGCAGGGCACCACAGCGCCGGAAACCAGCACCCCTGGAACCTCAGCGCAAGAGACTACCGTACCGGAAACCACAGTTCCTGAAACCACAGTGCTGGATACAACCGAGCCTGAGACCACGGTTCCCAAAGCAACTGCGCCTGAGACTACAGTTCCTCCAACAACGATTCCTTCCGGAACCGTGCCACCTGTAACAACACCCTCTGCTACCAAGCCGGATGATGATGCACAGGACACTACCAATATTCCTGATGATGTCAACGGTAAAACGTGCCCTGAATGTGGTTTTGCATGGGCAGATTGGGTCGTTTACCGGACCGCTACCTGTACTATTGAGGGTGAAGGCTATCGTTGGTGCACAAAATGCAACTATGTAGTTAATTTGCATATCGACAAGCTACCGCACACACCGATATCCGATCCTGCCATTGCTGCGACCTGTACAACAGCGGGGCGGACAGCAGGCTCTCATTGTTCCGCATGTAATGTAACTCTTAGCGGTTTAGAACAAGTTCCTGCGCTGGGACACAACTTGGTGGTTACCCCCGGAAAGCAGCCAACTGCCTCCACTGACGGCATGACATTTGCATGCAATTGTGGCAACTGTGGAGAAGTTTATGCAAAGCATGTCACCATTCCCACTTATGCAGTAACCTACAACGATAACTATTACTACACTCAGCTTACATCTAAGAGTAACGGTGCTGCACTACAGAAGCTGTATCAGCGCCTCGATGAGCAAGCGATGTCCTTCCATTTTGATACCAGCCGTAATGCTGCAGACAATATTGCGTTTTCTGTTACTTACAGCGATCTGGGTATCAGTTCGGATGATGCCGTACAGGTTTGGCTCTACTATCGCAATGATCATCCTCTGTATTACTGGATTGGCAATGAGATTCAGTATTCTGGAGCAGAATTGCATATTATCACCGACAAAGAATATGCTTTAGGTGCTGATCGAGCCAAGCTGAATACAAATGTAACCGATGCAATCAAAAAATACATGGACTTGATTGGCGGCGAAACTTCTGAATATTATATCGCACTGATCCTCCATGACGCCGTAATCCAGGCCATCGATTATGCCCGGGACCCCATATACAACAATCCTGAGGACGATGCCTGGGCACACAATATAATCGGTGTGTTGGGCGGCCGAGGCGTTGTTTGTGAGGGCTATGCCAAAACCTATCAGCTACTGCTGAATGCGGCAGGATTAGATAATATTTATGTAGGGGGCACTGCGGGAGAGTCATCAAACAACCGGGAAGCCCACGCATGGAATATGGCGAAGATGGATGACGGTCAATGGTACTGGTTCGATCTGACCTGGGACGATCGTCCCAGCCATTATCTTGGAATCGGTTATCAGAATTTTTGTGTAAATGATACTCAAGATACAAATTGGGGTGAATGCGGTTGGACCGCCGAAAAGCTTAGCTTTCTGCAGACGCATATCCCGGATTCTGTGGCACTCCCAGCTAGATCCAACCATGTATTCAACCAATGTAACAAGCCCTTGCTGCGCGACACATTTACTGTGAATGGTTTTTCTTACATTGTTAACGGCGTTAATACTGTGCAGTTGACTCATGTGGGACTGACTGGTGCAATCTCCATTCCAGAAACGGTATCCTACAAAGGAATCTCATTTATAGTCAATGCCATTGGCGGCGTAGACGAGAACGGCAGATATAATACCACGTCTGTAGTGGAGTTTGCCAGCGGTGTCACTACAGTGTCAATACCAAAAACGGTGGAGTTTATTTGGGAATATGCGTTCCGACAAACGGTTTCCGGCTTTATTGTTGCAGCAGATAACCCCAAATTTACAGCACGAGATGGTGCGCTTTACACAAAATCTCTGTATACGCTTATCTGTTATCCCGCAGACGCAGCACCTGTGGATCGATTCGTTATTCCAGATGAAACATATATTATTGCCAATGGTGCGCTCTCCGCCTGTGATGGACGTTTTATAGAGTTGGTTTTAGGCAAAAATGTAGAAATCATTGGATTTGCAAACTGGGGTGACGGATATCCAGATGCCAGAATTACCGGTTCATTCGGGGGGAACATCGTAGCAGGAGAGCTTGGAATGATTCGTCAATCGCATAATTTTCCAACGCCACTAACGATCTCTGTTCATCCCGAAAACAAAAACTTTTCTGTGATAGACGGCATTGTCTACGCCTTAGACAATAACCACCCATGTACTGCTTATGTGGCAGCACACTCCGATGCAACACATTTAGTTGTGGCAGATGGAACGACACGGCTAGAATTTGCGGCTTTCCAGGCCTGTAAGGTATTAGAAAGTATTGTAATTCCTGTAAGTGTGACGAAAATCGAGCAGTGTCTTATGAACAATGATGCCTTCCGTGAGATCCGTTATCAAGGAACCACGAGCCAATGGAAGACCATACCAAAGGAGCTTGATTTCTCGCATTTCCCCAACCAGGTAAGCGTAATCTGCACCGACGGAACCATTACACTAAATTGATACATTCACTGATCCATCATCGAAAAAGGAGGAGCGGCATCTATGATGAATCACAAGAAACTGCTGATTGGTTGCGGCTGTGCTTTGCTGGCCATCGCCCTGGTTGTATGCCTGGTGCTGGTTATCGGTAATAGCGCAGGAGATAAGCCCACCCTTCCCAGCAATGGTACGACGGTGACCAACCCTGATGGTACCACAAACCCCACAGACGGCACTACGCCCAGCGGGAACACCAACCCCACAGGCTCCGATGCAAGCGATCCAACCGAGCCTTCTTCTGGCGTGACGGATCCTACGGTGCCCACAATCGACCTGACAGAACCTACCACCGAGCCTACTGAACCGCCTTATAGCTATCCTACTGAGCCTAATGGTGATATAATTCCCATCGACCCCAATGAAGGACAGACCACAACACCTGTTGTTACACCTGTAGATCTCGGCGGAGTTACTGTAGATACCATTACCACTGAGATTTTCAACAACTGGTCTGGTGAACAGCGAAGAGCTTTTCTTGAGTATTTTAATGCCAACATAGATAATATGACTTTGGACCAGAAATACTATGTATACCAACAAACTCAGCATAATGGTTGGATGGATGAAGGGTTGATGTCCAAGGGCCTCTATTTTTGCAGTGAAAGAGATTATGAGCGCTGGCTGGAAAAGAAAGACCTTGGATGTACGTATTGTGCTGATACTGATTGTGTAGCATTCTATGCGAGAAGCGAGAAGGGGTATACTGAGTACGACTACACTAAGTGCCCTCACTATAATGAGGAACATGACCCCTCTATTTATTGTCAGGAATGTGGGTACAAGAGATTTGGTAAATGCTCCTCTGGCGAAACGGGTTGCACTCGCGTAGTTTCTAAAGACATGCCTTGCCCCGATTGTGGCGAAACAGTATATGTTGGAAAGTGCCATCATTGTGTACATCCTTAATTGAAAACCAATTCTACAACAATCAAAACCCGGCGGAACTCCGCCGGGTTTGCTTTTTGAAACAATTATTATATAAGAACGTTAAAACGAGGAGGGATGTATGAATACAAACGAACTATGGTCGGACTCGAGCAAGCCTGTTTTTTCATGTGCAGTGAAAAATAAAACAGCCCTCCAAATGAAGGCTGTTGTTAAACAACGTTTCTGTGCCGCACGTTGTGGAGCGTATTTGTGTAAACAATGCTGGTTGCCGTGCATTGTGAAACGGATGTAAACATTATATATGTATATTTTCAGGCTGTCAAGGATAAGTCCAAAAAGAAAACGTGAGCCGTCTGTCTGCAGCAGATGGCTCACTAAGTTTTGAGGCATAGCCTCAACTTCGTGTTCGTTTATCCGACTGTGGCAACCGTCTAGGTTCCACATTTTTATTATATCCTATTTGTTGGATTTCGTCAAGCACGCATTCGCCCACACAAAATTTTAAAAAAAGGTGGTACAACAGTTCGAGATATGCTATAATGTAAAATAGCAAAAAATGAAAAATAGTGTACCTTTTTTGCGAAAACGTTATGCGATAGGGAATTCTTGATTTTAACTGGAGTTATTGAGGTGATTTTCTTGTTTTTGGATTTATTTTCGAAACTTTTGCATTGGTGGTACAAAAAGCATAGTAATGATAACGAGTGGAATGTGGTTCAGTATGCGGTGCTGACCCATATGATGGCGCAGGTCAGCGGTTTGGAAGTGGGCGAATTCGTCCACGTTATCGCAGACTGCCACATTTATGACCGGCATATCCCTGCTGTGAAGGCTATGCTGGAGAAAGAGGGCTTTGAAGCTCCCAAGTTTAAGATCGATACCTCTGTTACTGACTTCTATGATTTCACAAAGGACAGCTTCCAGATGGAAAATTATCAGTTCCATCCCTTTGATTTTGAGATCCCCATGGCGATCTGAGGTATATCTATGGAATTGATCGTTGCAGTATATGATGACTGGGGCATTGGTAAAGACGGCACCCAGCCGGTTGCGCTTTCCGTTGACAGGAAGTTTTTTCGCCAGACTACAAAAGGTGCTATGGTCATTGCCGGCAGGCGTACCGTAGAGGATTTCCCCGGTAAAAAGCCGCTTCCCGGCAGAGTAAATGTATTATTAACCCGTACAATGGCGGAATACCCCGGTTTTACAGTATGCACCAGCCCGGAGGAGGCTGCGAAATTGGCAGAGCAGGCAGAGCGTGCCATGGTCATTGGCGGCGGCAGTATCTATCGCCAGATGCTTCCCATGTGTAACACAGCATATGTGACGAAGGTACATGTTACGCCGGAATCGGATACTTATTTTCCCAATCTGGATGAGGATCCCCAGTGGGAGCTGGCGGAGATTCTGGAATCCGGCGAAGAAAATGGTATTGTCTACGAAATGTGTCTTTACCGCAGAAGATAAAACAGGTTGAAAGAGGATAATTATGCAGCTGTTTAACTGTGAAGAATGTGTGGATATTCTTTGCAAAAATCAGAACCCCTATGTTCTGCTGGCGGTGGAGGATCTGATCCGGGACTTCTCCAGAGTCAGCACTTCCGGATTGAGACCGAAGCTTGTGACGGGAGTGACAGAGGACTGTATCATTATTGAAGATAATGAATTAAGCAGCGCCGATGCAATTCTGGATGAATCTTTTTCTGTTATAGCTGAGGATGAGCACATCGTGATCCGAGCCAGAGGGTATCTGGGCACTATGTGGGGAATCTATACTTTCTCTGAGCAGATTCTGGGGATCGATCCCTGCTACCTTTTCAACGATCTCGCTATCCAACCCCGGGAAAGCCTTTCTGTGAGCAAGGTGGATATTCAGCGCAAGCCTCCGGTGTTTGGCTTCCGCGGTGTTTTCATTAACGATGAGGATCTGCTCACAGGCTGGCGAAACGGCGGCGGGATCCGTTACATAGATGTACCCTGTTACGGTGTGACGGTAGAGCCGGATGTGATGGACATGGTAGTGGAAACCGTACTTCGTTTGCGGCTGAATCTGGTGATTCCGGCAACCTTTCTGGATATTGAAAACCCTGCCGAAAAGCAGCTTGCAGACTGTGTGGCGCGCAGAGGTATCTATTTGTCACAGCACCATGTGGAGACGTCTTGTGTATCCTCTTTTGCATTTAAAAGCTATTGCAAAAAGAACGGGATCCATGGCGAGTTTTCTTTTGCGAAATGCCCTGAGCTCATGGAGACCGTGTGGAAGCATTATATAGGCAAATGGGCACAGTACGACAATGTTGTCTGGCAGATCGGACTGCGGGGGCCCGGAGACGACCGTCCTCTCTGGCAGGATGATGTGCCTACGGAGCAGGTGCTGAAAGAAAGCGGAGCCCTTGTTGGTGGTGCGCTGGCAAAGCAGAAAAGCCTGATCATGGAAGCGACTGAAGGTAAGGCAAGATTCTTTACCTCTACCCTTTGGATGGAGGGCTCCCGTTTGATGGCTGAGGGCTATCTGCTGGTTCCCCGGGATACCATTGTGGTTTTTGCGGATAATGGTCCTTGCCAGATGTACGGCCCTGATTTTGAAAATGTACCCAGAGTGAACACCCAGAAATACGGTATCTATTACCACCTGCAGTATTTTGGCTGCGGTCCGCATTTGATTCCGATGACGGGTCTGGATAAACTGTATTATAATATCCGCCGGGCCTATGATAAGGGAGATACCGACTACATTATTTTGAATGCATCGAATATGCGTGAATTTGTACTTGAGCTGGGAGCATATTCCCAGATGCTGTGGGATCCGGTCAATTTCTCGGAGGAAGCTTTTCTGCAGCAGCACACGGCGGATATCTATGGCGAGTGGGCTGACCAAGCGGAACAGCTGATCAAAAGATATTATGACAGTATTCCGGAACTGGATTCTAAGATCTTTGCAAACCATCTCCAAAAATATTTTAATTACGATTTCCGGACGGATTACGGCAAGATTAAGAACTTCACGGCGAAGGATGGCATTGTTTTAGAGTATGGTACAGCCATGCTCAGCAATTTCCATCGTCAGTTGGGAAGTCAGGAATGCACAGATCCCTTTTACAAAGAATTTAATGAAGCATGCTGCGACGAAATGTACAGAGCGGTCGAAGCTGCGATCAAAGAATTTGACACACTGATTGAAGATTTTAAGGCTCTGGCAGATGCGGTGTCCGAGCCCCTTAAGACGTATATTCGCGTCAGATGGATCAACCATACCGGCATGATCTTGTATCTGTATCAGTGGTACGCCAATCTGTACGAGGCAAGAGTATTCTGTGCAAAGATGGAAGCGGAACAGTTCCGGCATAGCGTGGAAAAAGCCTGCGAAAGCCTTGAAAACCTGCTTGCGCACCGCAAGTGCGCCGAGTATGGCATTTTTAAGAACTGGTACAGAGGCGACTTGAAAATGAATGTCAAGCAAAGACTGTATGACACTAGATCCCTTCTTTGTCAGACGCCCTTTGAATAAAGAAGATTTTGCTGCCGGCGGATATTTTCAACAGCATTGTGCCGATAATAATGGTACATCGTTAGGAGTGTGACCATCTATGACTTATGAGCAGATTCGGATGGATGAAGCCATCAAGACTTATATTACCCAGGCAGATGCTTCTCTGGGTGCATTGGGCTTTACGGAGCATAGCTTTGCTCATGTGGGAAAAGTAGCGGATATCGCCGGATATATTATGCAGACCCTGGGATATTCAGAGCGGACCGTGGAGCTTGCAAAGATAGCAGGCTACATGCATGATATCGGAAATCTGGTAAACCGGATCGAGCACAGCCAGAGCGGTGCGGTAATGGCATTTCGAATTCTGGACAATATGGGCTTTTCTCCGGAGGAGATCTCCCTGATTGTCACTGCCATCGGCAACCATGATGAGGGAACCGGTGTGCCGGTCAATGCGCTGGCAGCTGCTTTGATCTTGGCAGACAAATCCGATGTGCGCCGCAGCCGTGTCCGTTGCAAGGATAAGGAAAAATTTGACATTCACGATCGGGTGAATTACTCCGTAACAAAATCAGAACTGAAGATCAACGAAGCACATACCATTGTGAAGCTGAAACTGTCGGTAGACACCCATTTCAGCTCTGTGATGGATTTCTTTGAGATCTTTATGAATCGGATGATTCTCTGCCGACAGGCAGCGCAAGCCCTGGGACTGCAGTTCAAGCTTATTATCAATGAGCAGCAGATGGTTTAATTATGGAGGCGTAGCTTGCACTTTTTTATCATCTGTGTTACCATATCTTCAGGTGTTTTCCGGCCTTATGAATCAGCGGTTTATTACCGATAGAATAGGAGAATCAATATGAGACATGAAGTAATCCATATGAAAGAACACTATCCTGTTTTAGGACAGGAGGGAAGAGATCCTCTGCTGACTACATATCTTCCTTACAATATGGTGGAAATGGGCCGACAGGATCAGAAGCGTCCCTGTCTTCTGGTTTGCCCCGGTGGCGGATATTCTATGTGCAGCGAGCGGGAAGCGGAAGTGATCGGCCTGCATTTTCTGCCCCAGGGCTACAATGTCTTCGTGCTGAATTACTCGGTGGTTCCTCACCGGTATCCGACTCAGCTTCGGGAAGTAGCCGCGGCAATGGAACTGATTTATGCCAACGCGGAAGGCTGGAACTGTGATGTAAGCCGCATTGCTATTATGGGCTTCTCTGCAGGCGGACATTTGGCAGGCCATTATTCCAACAGCTTTGGCTGTGAAGAGGTCAGAAGCATCTTCCCCGAGAGCAAAGCCGTAAATGCATCAATTTTGTGCTACCCTGTTATCACAGCAAACCCGAAGTATTTCCATGGAGGCAGCTTTGTAAACCTTACAGGTCATGATCCGCTGCTTCCGGAGGATGGGGAGCGTTTCTCCCTGGATCGCCTTGTGACGGATCGTACGCCGCCAACATTCTTATGGCATACCGGCAAAGATGAGATCGTACCGGTCATGAACAGCCTCTTATACGCTTCTGCGCTTGCCGATAACAACGTGCCTTTTGCCCTGCGCATCTATCCCTATGGACAGCACGGTTTGTCAACTGTCGATGCCCAGTCCAATCCGGAGCTGCCGCCCCAAGTGCAATGGGCCGCCCAATGGCTGGAAGATGTTAAGACCTGGCTTAGCTACATATTTTAACGTGTTTTTTCCGGCGTGACGCCAAGGAGAAACCTTAAGGAGACCACTATGAAGAAATATGGCATATTCTCGTCCATTAAGAACATGATTGAAACAATTAAACCCATGCCAATGAAGGAAAAGGTCAAGCATATTTTGACCAGTTATACAGATTTGGTTTTTGTTTTTGGAATTTGCCTGGTGCTGTTGGGAATGACTGCTTTCTCTTTCCTTTTTCCCGGCCCTAAAGCTGTTCTGGAAGGAGCAGTAGTCAATGTTAAGCTTTCGGATGAGGATGTTGCCAATATTACAAATGACCTTGTCCAACTGTTGGAGCCTGATACGCACAATAAAACAGTTAAAGTGAATAAGTATGCCTTCGAATTTGTGGACCCCCCGGAGGGAGACGATTTTGAATCTGTAGAAGATATGCAGAATGCATCAGATGTGATAAATCGGATGAAGGATATGGCCATGTTGGTCTCTGCAAAGAAGCTGGACTTTTTGATGGCGGATCATAACTCTATGGAGTTCCTGAATGAACAGGAGTTTTGTGTCGATTTATCTGAGTTTTTGGCGGAGGATATGTTCGCGCTGGTCAAGGATCGATTGGTTTATATGGAAACAGGAGAAGACCAGGCGCTTATACCGGTAGCGATTGATATTTCGGAAACCGCCTTTGCAAAGGTGTTTATCTCCTCTCCAAAAACCTATATTGCATTTGTAGCAAACTCTACAAGACCGGATGGCTGCCAGATTTTTCTGGAGTATATTTTGAACTGGAGCGAAGAGACAAGTAACTGATCTCGGAGCAAAAAAGGAGAGAGAATCATGGCTATCTTATCGCCGTCGATTTTAGCGGCGGATGCGATGCGATTAGGCGAAGATATTCAAGGTATTAAGAATAACGGATGCCGCTGGGTCCATGTTGATGTTATGGATGGCCTGTTTGTGCCCAACCTGTCTTTTGGCTATTCAACTGTAAAGGCTATTCGTGGTATTACGGATCTGGTGCTGGATGTACATTTGATGATCGACAGACCCATCCGCTATGTGGATGATTTCTGCAAAGCCGGCGCAGATTATCTGACGATCCACGTAGAGGCAGATACGGCGGAGAATACCATGGCAGCTTTGGAGCGCATCCGCGCTCATGGTGTCAAGCCTGGTATCGTGGTGAAACCCAAGACGCCCGCAGAAGCGATCATTCCATTTCTGGAAAAATGCGACATGGTTTTGGTGATGACGGTGGAGCCGGGCTTTGGCGGTCAGAAATTTATGGCAGACATGATGCCCAAAGTTAAACAGCTTCGCCAGCTTTTGGATCAGGTGAATCCCTCCTGCCATCTGGAGGTGGACGGCGGCGTAGATCTGACGAACTGTCAGCTGTGTAAGGACAGCGGAAGTGATGTTCTGGTTGCCGGATCCGCTTATTTTAAGGCTGCGGACAAGCCTTTCTTTGTCCAGGAATTGGAAAAGTAAATAGATAATGGGCGCGTTTTTACAACGCGCCCTTTTTATAAAACCTAATTGCATTTCACTGCAAATTGGAGTAGAATTAAAGAAAAAGGAGGTCTTTTCCATGGATAAAAAAGAGATCATGCAAATGTTTGATGATACCGCCTATGTTCGTATGGGCGGCAGCAATGAGGAGCTTCAGGCTGCTAAGTATCTGCAGGAAAAGTGCAGGGAAAAGGGAATGGATGCCGAAATAGTGCCCTTTGAGGTGGATATGGCGACCTTCCATAAGGCGCAGCTGTTCGTTGACGGGAAGCAGATCCCCTGCAAAGGATATCTTTGCGCCGGCAGCGGTGAGGTAGAAGCACCTTTTTACTATTTGCGGGGTACGGATGCTTACAGCTTGAGCCAGTGCAAAGGTAAGATCGTCATGGTGGACGGTTATTTGGGATACTGGATCTATCAGGATCTTCTGGAAAACGGTGCTGTTGGATTTATCACTTACGACGGAAACGCAAATTATGTGGATTTTGACATAGATCAGCGGGAGCTGAGAAGCTATGTCAGCAAAGGCAATAAGCTTTTGGGCGTGAATATCAACGCAAAATCTGCCATTGAGATCATCCGGGAAGGTGCAGCATCTGCGAAGATTGTGCTGGAGCAGGAAGAATACAAGGGCAATTCTCATAATGTTATTCTGGATCTGCCGGGTCAGATTCCGGAGTATATTGTTTTTACAGCGCATTATGATTCCACATCTCTTTCCCAGGGCGCGTATGACAATATGTCCGGCTCGGTGGGAATTTTGGGCATTGCGGAATACTTCAAAAATCATCCCCACCGTTATGGCCTGCGGTTTATCTGGTGTGGAAGCGAGGAGCGGGGCCTGCTTGGCGCCAAGGCCTACTGTGCATCCAATGAAGAAGCACTGAAGGATATTGTCCTGAACATTAATCTGGACATGATCGGCTGTATTATGGGAAAATTCATTGCCTGCTGCACCGCCGAGGAGGCGTTGGTCAGCTACATAAATTATTTCTCCTCCGAAAAGGGCTTTGGGGTGAAACCCTATCAGGATGTGTACTCCAGCGATTCCACACCCTTTGCGGATAAGGGGATTCCGGCAGTGTCCTTTGCCCGGATCGCCCCTGCAAACACTGCAACCATTCACAACAGCTATGATACCAAGGCCGTTATGAAGGCAGAGCAGATGCTGCAGGATATGGAATTTATTACGGCCTTTGCGGATCGTATGGCGAATGCGATGCATTGCCCTGTGGCAAAGACAATGCCGGAAAACATGAAAGAAAAGCTGGATATCTATCTGTGCAGAAAACGAGATAAAAAATAATAGAAAATCTCTGCATGGATTCTTGTGATTCGCAGGCTTTGTATAAGCAATCACAACACCGTCGGAGCCCTTAAAAGGGAAATCCGACGGTGTTTTTGCGCTTCATGGATATCTTGTTATGCTACTCTATTTCATATTCAACAGAGTTAATTACCAGACATTGATAATCTTTCCAATAAATATGCATGTTTTCAAATTCGCCCCAATCACCGGTATACACCCTTTGAGGTTTCTTCTCGATTTCGAAAAGAAATGTGTTGATTATGCTTTTCTGATATACATTAACAAGGGTGTCTCCGCCAAGTGCACCTTGGTCACTGTCAATTACTTGGGCATAATACTCTCCGTTTGGTGACGCTACCGTTTGTACAACTGTATTTTGCGCAATGTTACCGAAAACCAGGGCAATAAAACTGAGGAAACCGATCGGCACAATCATGAGTGCAGATAATACTAAGGCTGTAATTTTAAGTGCCAAAGGCTTTCCGTTTTTGATTGCTAAATAGGAGCAACAACCTGCTGAAAATAGGACGCTTGCAATTACCCAAATATGAGGACATTTAATAATACAAAACAATGCGTTGATTAAAGACATCGGAGTGATGATGGCTGACAGAATCCGCGTGACTTTGCTTTCTGGAGTGTTCTTGCAAATATGGTCGAGGACAATGATCCATACGGATAATAAAGCAATTGCGACAGCAAAAGCCGATACACTTATTAGTTCAAATCGATATCCCAAACAGGCTGTTATGATAATGCCAGCAGGGTACAGGATTGTCAGCATAAAAAGAACGCACATCAAAATTGATATAGCCTTTTTCATACGGCACACCCTATTCTTTTCCCAGCATTTCAGCGTATAGGTTCGAGAGTGTCTTGGATAGTACGCAGAAGACCACAGTAAGGAAAATGGCTCCATAATGAAGCGTCAGGATATATCCCAGAGCACTCAGACCGGAAGTGAAAAGATAGGGAAGTTCTTCATAATGAAAGCCAGACCATACAAAGGCGCAAAGTGTGATGCCAAGTGTGGCAATCATAGAACAAACAGAAAACTGTCTTCTGCTTTTATAAACCCTTACAAAATACCAGTTAGCTAAAGAGAGCATAAATCCGGTTGCCGGAATCACAAGGGTGTTGGCCCAGAATCCATTGACCCAACTTATTGGTGTCTTTGCCTCGAGGGCAACACCGATCGTAATCAACGCGAAGGAAAGAAACAACAAAACCGATTGCAAGACAGAAGCTTTCCAATTATTGAGTTTATGGAAGGTTATCGGCTCTTTCGATACTACAACTATATCCGATGGCGCGTTCATATCCTCAAGAAGTTTCTTGCACGCATTGCAGCTTTGGATGTGCTCGTTTACGATATTTTTGCTCTCCTCACTACAACATCCATCAACGTACAGTGGAATCAAGTCTTTAATGATATTGCAATTCATATGGTTACCTCATACTTTCTGATAGTTTTTGCTTAGCACGGTAAAATGTAACGCGTGCCCAGCTTTCGCTTTTTCCGAAGATTGCGCTGATGTCTTTCAGCGAAAAACCACCAAACACAGAAAGCATAAATACTTCCTTATAGGGCTCGTCTAATTTGTGCAAGCATAGCAAAGCTTTTTGAGAAAGTTCTTTTTGAACAAATGCCTCTTCTAGATTTTTGTCGTCGCTTACAGGTTCAAGATCATCCAGGGAATCTATTTTCTTTTGCTCATTGTACCACGCAAAGTATGTATTCTTTGCAATTTGACAGAGCCATATGGAAGCCTTTTCCTTATTTCGAAGAGAGGCATAGTTCATGTATGCTCGAAAAAAGGTTTCCTGTGTCATTTCCTCGGATAGGGAAGCATCCTGCGTCATTTTCATTAGATATTTGAAAATGAATTCCCGGTTTTCATTGAAAAGCTTTTCAAATTCAGTCACATTTTCACCGCCCTTTCATCCATTAGATTTGGAAACCAATAAAACGTTACAACAATTATAGCATAATTTGAGGGAAAATCAAAATTTATGCAGGCAATAACAAAATAGCACCGCCTCTTGAAAGGCGGTGCTATGGCACTCCAGAGAGGACTCTAACCTCCGACCTGCCGCTTAGGAGGCGGCCGCTCTATACAACTGAGCTACTGGAGCATATGCATTACCGTCACATTGTAACGAAAAATTAATAGCCTGTCAACAAAACAGCGGAATTTTTTTCTTTCCTGCGGCATATACTGTCCGGTAAGCCATAGGGAAGGAGACAATCCAATGCAGAAAGCAAATGAAAGGGATATGGATGTGGATGATCTAATCTTTGATGAAGAAGATTATCAACCAAGTCAGCGATAAGGAAGTCCGGGCCTATCAGCCCGGAATTTTCATTTTTATAGCTATTTTTCATTTCCCACTTTACAGAACAGGGGATTTCGGGTATAATACAACCAAATTTGCAAATTTAAGGAAACGAGAGTCAAAACCTATGAATATTGAATTTGACAGCTACAAGCAAAAGCTGAATGATGCAAAGCCTGCATTGGAGGCATTGGCAGATTCCCTGAACCTGGAAGGACTTCGCAGGGAGTTGGAACGTCTGCATGCCATGCAGGAAGCCCCCGGTTTCTGGGATGACCCGGAGAAAAGCCAGAAGATCGTGGTAAAGACCCGCCAGTCGGAGAATAAGATCGAACGCTATGAAAAAATGGTTTCCTCCTGGGAGGACCTGATGACCATTTGCGAGATGGCAGAGGAGGAAGATGACGATTCCATGCTGCCAGAACTCAAGGATGGCTTTGCTGCGCTTACCGAGGAAATGGAGTCCTGCCGTCTGGAGACGCTGCTTACCGGTAAGTATGACAAAAACAATGCGCTGATGAGCTTTCAGGCAGGCGCCGGCGGCACAGAGGCCCAGGACTGGTGCTCCATGCTTTACCGCATGTATACCCGCTGGGCAGAGCGCAGCGGCTTCACCTACAAGATTTTGGACTATCAGGAGGGTGAAGAAGCCGGCATCAAGTCTGCATCCATTATGATCGAAGGTGAGAATGCCTACGGTTTTTTAAAGGGCGAAAGCGGTGTCCACCGTCTGGTTCGTGTGTCCCCCTTTGATGCCAATGCCCGTCGGCAGACTTCTTTCTCCGCAATCGAAGTGATTCCTGAGATCGAAGACGATTCCGAGGACTTCGAGATCCGTCCCGAGGATTATGAAATGCAGGTGTTCCGTTCCTCCGGTGCAGGCGGCCAGCATATCAATAAAACTTCCTCTGCAGTTCGGTTGATCCATAAAGCCACAGGCATTGTTGTATCCTGCCAGACGGAGCGCAGCCAGTTCCAGAATAAGGAGACCTGTCTTCGTATGCTGAGAAGTAAGCTGGTTGAGATCCGTGAGCGGGAGCATCTGGCGACCATTGCGGATATCAAGGGCGTCCAGCAGAAGATCGAGTGGGGCAGTCAGATCCGAAACTATGTATTTATGCCCTATACACTGGTCAAGGATACCCGTACCGGCTGTGAGACATCCAATGTAAATGCAGTGATGGATGGTGCGCTGGATCCCTTTGTTGAGGCATATCTGAATTGCCTTGCCTCAGGAAACTGGGTCCAGAAATAAAAGAATAAAAAATTATCGATTACCCCTTGCTTTTTGAAAAACAATGTGATATTATGTTGTGGATTGTTTAGCATACCCGTGGAGGGAGGTAAATTACATGGATGTTTTGAAGACCATTCTGACTATTCTTGAGGTCATTTCCAGTATCGCAGTTATTGTTGTTATTATGCTTCAGTCTGGTAAAGAAGCTGGCCTTGGCGCCCTTTCCGGCAACAATGAGACTTATCTGAGCAAGAGTAAGTTCGGCAATCTGGACAAGATCCTGGCTTCTGCCACTAAGTGGATTGCTCTGGTCTGGGTTGTGCTGACCCTGTCCCTGAGCCTGATCTAATAGCGATGTAATCACCACAGGATGATTCCTGTGGTGATTTTTTATGGACTTTTTCCTTATTGTGTGATAAACTGATAGAAATCTAAAATGAGTTTTAGGAGTGATCAATTTGCTGTCTGACAAGCTGGCTGGGCTTACGCCTGCGTCTGTATTTGGATATTTTGAAAAGATTTGTTCCATTCCTCATGGTTCCGGAAATACCAAGCTCATCAGCGATTATCTGGTTAGCTTTGCCAAAGAGCATGGCATTGGCTACATTCAGGATGATCTGAATAATGTGATTCTGTTTCAGGATGGCACGTGCGGCATGGAGGATCATGCTCCTGTCATTTTACAGGGCCATATGGATATGGTATGTGAACAGGATGCGGATTGTCTCATTGACATGCAGACACAAGGTTTGGATATTGACCACGATGATCAGTGGATCTTTGCAAATGGTACGACCCTTGGCGGCGATAATGGCATTGCGGTAGCTTATGCTCTTGCGCTGCTGGCGGATAAGAGCATACCCCATCCACCTCTTGAGGTCATCATCACAGTGGATGAGGAGACCGGAATGTTTGGCGCGGCCGGCATTGATCTTTCTATGCTGAAGGGGAGAACGCTCGTCAATCTGGATTCGGAAGACGAGGGCATTTTCACTGTTTCCTGCGCCGGTGGTGCAAGGGGCACGATCCATTTGCCCTTGGAGCGCAGAGTTGTTTATGGCCCTTGCGTGAAGCTGACGGTAGACGGTCTTCAGGGCGGCCACTCCGGCGTGGAGATCCATAAAAACCGGGCAAACGCCAATAAGGTCATGGGACAGCTTCTGGGCCGTGTGCAGGCGCTGATGCCCGTGTGTATTACAAAGCTTTCCGGCGGCGCCAAGGACAATGCTATTCCCAGATCCTGTCAGGCGACGCTCGTGTTACTTGGAATGCAGCCGGAGCGGATCAATGATATCACTGCAGAGCTGCAAAATATGCTCAGAACGGAATATGATGAGCCGGAGGCTGTTGTCCGGGGCGATAATGTGGAAGCACTGGGCGGTATGGCATTGACACAGGAATGCTCCTCCAAGGTGATTGCACTATTAAATGCTGCCCCCAACGGTGTGCAGGCATGGAGTGAAGATATTTCCGGGCTTGTACAGACCAGTCTAAATCTGGGTGTACTCACAATGGACGAAGAGCTGACCATGACCTTTGCCGTAAGAAGCAGCGTAAATCAGGAAAAACGGGAGCTTTTGCATAAACTGCAGGAGCTTGCAGAATTCCACGGAGGCAGTTATACGGAGGTAGGCGATTATCCTGCCTGGGAATATAAAAAGGATTCCAGACTTCGGGAGATCATGGTCGAAACCTTCCGGGATATGTTTGACAAAGCACCTGAGGTCGTTGCCATTCATGCAGGTCTGGAGTGCGGATTGCTCAGCGAAAAGCTGCCGGGGCTGGATTGTGTGTCCATCGGGCCGGATATGGAGGATATTCATACCAGCCGGGAGCGGCTGAACATCGCATCCACAAGGCGCACATGGGAATTCCTGCTGGAAGTGCTGAAAAAGCTATAAAAAATGACCCGCTTATGCGGGTCATTTTTTTCGTATCAGGCCTTTAATCCAGATCATATCTTCTTTTGTCAGGATTCGGAGCAAAAACAGGCTGCATACAAGCAAAATCAGGTAAGCCGTTTCCCGGAAAAATGGTTGTGGGACAAAACCGGATGCCCATACCGCCGCAACAGACGCAGCGAGAGTTAGCAGTGGGATATGGAGAGATACTCTCTCGCCCGATATCTTTAAAAGCCGGCGAATGCTCAAGGCAAAGTTGATCACATGGGTTACCAAAAAACTGAAAAAGTAACCGGTAATTCCGTATTTGGGCAACCATATGTAAAGAAATGCCACATCCATAGCATTGGTGAAAATGTTATATCGCACACTGGCTTTCTGCTGCCCCAGACCTTTTATCATGGCATCCGTGACGGCATCGCAGTACAGTAAGATCGCCAGAGGAGCGAACCATCGCAAATATATGCCTGCCTCTGTATTTTGATAAAGGGCATTGCATAGGTCATCCGCGGCCAGAAACAGGACACCTGCGCAGGCAGTTCCATATAATAGACCGACACGAAGGCTTTTCTGCACCAGATGGGAGATCCGTTTGGTGTGTCCGGCGGCATTGCATCGGGCAAGTTCAGGAATGAGCAGTTCCGTCAGGCCAAATAATATGGCAGCCGGGAACATCAGCACGGGAAAAACCATGCCACAGACCGTTCCGAAGGCGGCAAGAGGAGAGACTGTGCCGGGGTACAGAGCAAGCCGTTTGGGCACCATCAGGTTTTCAACAGTGGTGATACCGGTTCGAAGATCATCTGCAATGGCAAGCGGAATAGCTGTGTGGGCTAGTCTGCTGGCAACGTGAATCCGTGGGCCGGTTGCAGGTCGTTCCCGTAAACGCAGAATGGTAAGGCTGCACAGTGTCAGGCATGCACCTAGCCCACTGCCCATGACCACTGCCTGGCAGGCTTTTTCCGCATCATGTCCTGCCCATAAACTTAGCAGCATCATGGTGAAAACCATGGTGCACAGCTGCTCAGCTACCTCGACTGCAGCCAGTGTGCCGATTCGGTTTGCGCCGGTAAAATAGCCTACCATCACACCAGTCAGGCAGTTTACCGGAAGAAATACGGCAAATAATCGAATAGATTCCAGTGTCCGGATATTTCCGATCCAGTGCTGTGCAAGAAATGGTGCAAATACATATACGCCAACACCTACTGTGACACTGCAAAAAATGCTGTACCCAACACAGCCGGAAAGAACCCATGTAATATTTTTTTCTTTTCTCTTGCCAAATTCCTCGGCGGTAAGATACATAGTTCCTGTGCGGATTCCTGCCGTACCGGCAACCATCGCCATAGACCCCAAAGACAGCACCAGCTGCAGAAGTCCGATCCCTTCCGCACCGATGCGCCCTGACAAATATACCTGAAAGGAGGTTCCTACCATACGCAGCAGCAGATTCACACCGGTCAGCAGCAGCGCACTGTAGAATATAGGAAGCTTTTTAAGCAAAATGAATCCCCCCTTGTCCACAAACTATGCGGACAAGGAGGGGATTATCACTGGCTTTGGCCGTTAATTTCGTTGCAGTAAAGGGCCAGAGGACATTCACTGCATTTTGGGCTTCTTGCTGTGCAGATCTCTCGGCCAAACAGCACGATGCGGTGGCAGAAATCACTGCTTTCCTCCGGGGGCAGGATCTTCCGAAGCTGATGCTCCACCTTTTCCGGCTCCTTACCCTTGGAAAGACCAAGACGGCCGCAGATACGGATACAGTGGGTATCACAGACCACACTGCCGGGCACATTGTACAGATCCCCCAGCAAAAGGTTGGCGGTCTTACGCCCCACACCGGGAATCCGCAGGAGTTCTTCCATAGTTCCAGGGACTTTTCCACCGTATTCTGAGATTAGCATCTGGCATGCCAGCACAATATCCCGCGCCTTGTGCTTATAAAATCCGCAGGAATGTACAAGCTTCTCCACATGGGAGATGTCAGCACCGGCCATGGCCTCCAGCGTGGGATATGCGGCAAAAAGCGCCGGTGTAATCAGATTGACCCGGGCGTCAGTGCACTGGGCGGCCAGACGCACAGAGATCATTAGCTCGTAGTCTTTTTTATAATGCAGAGCACAGGGGGCGTCCTGATATCTCTGCTTTAATACATCAATAATGGCGGTCACTTTATTTTCCATAAGGCCACCTCCTTCGAAAGCATAGTACCACATTTTTGTCGGAATGAAAAGCTTTTTCTGCACAAAGAAGGATCAATGCGGATATGATGGCATATGACGAGAAAAGGGGGATGGAAATGGAAATCAATCTGGACCGCCTGATGCCAGGGTTTCATGGCGTCGTTACGTCTGTAAATACGGACGAAATGCTTCGGCTTCGGCTTCGGGATTTCGGACTTGTGACCGGCACAAAGGTGACTGTCCGGTATAAAAGTCCCGACGGCGGCGTAACAGCATTGGAACTGAGAGGAACGGTTGTGGCACTGCGAACCTGTGAACTGCGAAAGATCCGGGTTCGGTTGATATGAAGAACAGGGAAGAACGCATGATAACCGTAGCACTGGCGGGAAATCCCAATGTCGGAAAATCCACGCTGTTTAATGCGTTGACAGGACTGCGGCAGCACACCGGCAACTGGCCGGGGAAGACAGTGGGCGTTGCAACCGGAATAGCAAAAAAGAACGGAAAAAGATATGAATTTATAGACCTTCCGGGTACTTATGCCTTTAGCGGCGGAAGTGAGGATGAGCAGATCGCATCTAGCTTCATTCTTTCAGGATCGGCTGACTGTACTGTCGTGGTATGCGATGGCTGCAGTCTGGAACGAAGTTTAATACTGACACTTCAGATCCTTCAAATGACATCTAAGGTTATCGTCTGTGTGAATTTAATGGACGAAGCCAGAAAGAACGGAATTGAGATTGATGCCCAGTGCCTGTCCCGGGAATTGGGTGCGCCGGTGATATTGACGGCCGCGGGGAAACGACAGGGTTTGGGTGACCTTCTGAAGCAGATCGATCGCACTGTTACAGAAGAGCCTGTCCATAGAGCGCCCCGGGAGAATGTAATTCAAGAAGCGGAAGCCATCGCAGCAAAATGTGTCACAGCAGCCAGAAATCAAAGCCAGTGGCAAAAAAAGCTGGATGCCATGCTGGTCAGCAGGCGTTTCGGCGTTCCAATCATGCTTATATTGCTTCTTATCATCATTTGGCTGACTGTTTGGGGCGCAAATTATCCATCATCGCTTCTGGAAAGACTGTTTGACAGGGGTTATGGTCTGCTAAAGGATATGCTTGCACCATTACCAGCTTGGGTCAGCGGTTTTTTGATTGACGGAATGTATTCCACATCCGCAAGGGTCATTTCCGTTATGCTGCCGCCCATGGCTATCTTTTTTCCGCTGTTTACCATGCTGGAGGATGTGGGTTATCTGCCGAGGATGGCGTTTCTTCTAGATGGCGGAATGCGAAAGTGCGGCGGATGCGGCAAACAGGCATTGACTCTTTGCATGGGCCTTGGCTGTAATGCGGTGGGGGTGATGGGCTGCCGGATCATATCGTCTCCAAGGGAAAGAATTCTCGCGATACTTACCAACGCAATGGTTCCCTGCAACGGACGGTTTCCTACTCTGATCTTGCTGGGAACAATGTTTTTCTCCGGAGTGGGTGCATCGTTTGTAGTTGCGATCTGCGTCATAGCCGGTGTCGTAGGCGCCATGGCTGTATCCGGTGTTTTGAGCAAGACAGTCTTGCGCCATGAACAAAGCGTCTTTTTAATGGAAATGCCGCCATTTCGCAGGCCAAGAATTGGCCAGATCCTTGTTCGGTCTCTGCTGGACAGGACACTGCACATTGCAGGCCGGGCGCTGAAGGTTGCTGCTCCGGCAGGAGCGTTATTGTGGTGTCTTGCAAACACAAATATTTTGTCATGGGCAGCGAATATTCTGGATCCATTTGGCAGGATGCTGGGAATGAGCGGTGTGATCATGTTGGGGTTTATCTTTTCGCTTCCCGCAAACGAGCTGTTTATTCCGGTGGTGTTGATGGCGTTATCTGGTGTCGGCAGCCTTCAAGGGGCAGGGACGGTAAATGCAGATATGCTGATAGTTGCTGGCTGGACATGGCAAACGGCGGTTTGCACCATGGTTTTTACCCTGTTTCATTGGCCATGTGCCACGACCCTTATGACGATTCATAAGGAAACCGGTAGCATAAAAGAAACAGCGGCGGCATTTTTGTTGCCGACCGCTGTTGGAGCTGTATTATGTATGATGCTTCATCTTTTGCTGTTCTCTTTCTAGAGGACTTCATCTAAAATATCTGCTGTCAGGGCTGAGATTTCGTAAGCTGTCCGTTCCACCGGGCCGTCTTCCGTTAATTTGGTGTAGATGCGGCTTTGCAGCCGTCCGCAGATCCGGATGCGTTCCCGTACACTGCAGGCTGAGATCTCCTGTGCAGTGCGTCCCCATAGGATGCAGGGAAGATAGTCAGCTCTGTGAAATGCCCGGGGAACTGCCAGCATAACATCACAAATCTCCCGACCCAAAGGAGTCCGGCGAAGAATAGGCTCTTTGCACAATGGCCCTTCCAGAATGCAGTCATTTATAGGCTCACCGTCTTCACAGAAAATTTTTGTTGCAAATACAAAGATCATCAAATGTCTTGCTCCCTGTGAACGCACATTGTGGGAGCGAATTTGACCTTCTGCCGTGATCATTTCCCCTCCGGAAAGATCCATCTCATTGAGGACCTTTTCTTCGCAGATCACAGGCAGGATATCCACCGCGCCGGAAAGGCGGGGTATATCCAGATAAAACCGAAAAAACTTTTTGCCGTGATTTTCGTGGGAAAACTCAGGCAATGCATGTAAAGATCCGCGCAATGTAATGGAATTGACAGTTTGTTCCATAAGTACCACCTCAGATTCAGTTGTATGGAACATCCTATGCGCTGCGGGACAAAACATGACCCCACCGGATGAAAAATCCGGTGGGGTAAATTTTTGTTTATTTGCGCTTTGTATTTCGTTTGGATGCAGGTGCTGCAGATTTCTTTTTGGGCGGAAGCTTTGGGGGCGGTGCTTTCGGTTTGCCGGAACGGGGCGGTACTGCCCGTATCAGACATTTGGGTCCGGAACCGATCAGATCCTCCCGATGGGCCTGAATCAGGGCTTCCCGTACGAGATAATAGTTTTTGGGATCCCGATACTGGATCAAGGCCCGCTGCATGGCTTTTTCATGGGCATCCGTAGGCACATAAACACGCTCCATGGTCCTGGGATCCAGCCCGGTGTAATACATGACGGTGGACAATGTGGAGGGGGTCGGATAAAAATCCTGTACCTGTTCGGGATTGTAGCCCATTTCCCGAATATATTCGGCAAGGGCAATGGCATCGGCCAATGTAGAGCCAGGGTGGCTGGACATCAGATAGGGGACAAGGAATTGTTTCAGTCCATACTGTTTGTTCAGAGCAAAATATTTATCCACAAACCGGTTGTATACCGCATTTTTCGGCTTTCCCATCCGGGACAATACCGCATCAGATACATGCTCCGGCGCTACCTTCAGCTGACCGGAAATGTGATGCTGCACCAACTCTTTCAAAAATGTATCCTTCTTGTCTGCCAGTAGATAATCAAACCGGATGCCGCTGCGGACAAATACTTTTTTTACACCGGGGAGCTTACGCAGCTTCCGAAGAAGAGATACATAGTCAGAGTGATCCGCGTTCATATTTTTACATGGAGTGGGATACAGACATTGCCGTCCGCCACAGGCGCCCTTTGTTAGCTGCTTTTCACAGGCGGGATGGCGGAAATTGGCGGTAGGGCCGCCCACATCGTGAATATAGCCCTTGAATTCCTTATCCCGGATCATAAGCTCCGCTTCTCTCAGAATGGATTCATGGCTGCGGGTCTGGATGATCCGCCCCTGATGGAAGGTGAGGGCACAGAAAGAACAGGCACCGAAACAGCCCCGGTTGCTGACCAGACTGAATTTAACCTCTTCGATGGCCGGCACACCGCCCTTGGCCGCATAGCTGGGATGCCATGTGCGGGCGTAAGGAAGATCGTATACATCATCCATTTCCTGAACACTCAGAGGCTTTTGAGGCGGATTTTGGACAACATAGGTCCTGCCATAGGGCTCGGCAAGGCGTTTGGCTGTAAAGGGATCACAGTTGCCGTACTGAATGCGGAAGGATTCCGCATAGGTTTTCTTATTATCCTTCAGTGCGTCATAGGAGGGAAGGACAATGGTAGGCAGACTGTTATCCAGCTCCGTAGTTTTAAAGACAGTTCCGTCAATGTATGTAATATCCTTTACATCCATTCCGGAATTAAGTGCGTCTGCGATCTCCACAACGCTGCGTTCGCCCATACCGTACATCAGAAGATCTGCCTGAGAATCCAGCAGAATTGAGCGCTTCATGGATTCAGACCAGTAATCGTAGTGGGCAAGCCTGCGAAGGCTGGCTTCAATACCACCGATGAGAATCGGTACATCCCGGTAGGTCTGACGGATCAGATTGCAGTAAACAATGGTGGCGTAATCGGGTCTTTTTCCCATTTCACCGCCGGGAGTAAAGGTGTCGGTCTTGCGTCTGCGCTTGCTCACCGAATAGTGATTTACCATGGAGTCCATATTTCCACCGCTGACAAGAAAGCCAAGACGGGGACGGCCCAATATGTTTATGGATTTTGGGTCCTTCCAGTCAGGCTGGGAAATAATGCCCACACTGTATCCGTGGCTTTCCAGCACCCTGCTGATGATTGCATGACCAAAGGACGGGTGATCCACATAGGCATCTGCGATCACATACACAAAATCGCACTGCTCCCAGCCACGGTCAGCCATATCCTGTTTGCAGATGGGCAGAAAATCCATAGGTTACCTCCAGTTGTTTTTTGCTATTATAACACTGAAACCTTAAAAAGAAAAGACAATGTCCAATATTTTTCAGCGACTTCAATACAGAAGAAAAAATGCTTTACTTTACTGTGATAAAGTGGTATGATGTAAAAAATTGTTTTTTACGGAGGGATGAATATGCGCATTGTTGTAAAAATCGGCACTTCCACACTGGCGCATCCCACAGGTCATTTGAACATTCGCAGGGTAGAGCAGTTATGCCGTGTCCTGAGTGATATGAAAAACGCGGGTCATGAGGTGATCCTGGTGTCTTCCGGTGCCATTGGCATGGGCGTGGGCAAGTTGGGATTGCGGGAGCGTCCCAAGGACATTCCCTCCAAGCAGGCAGCTGCGGCGGTAGGCCAGTGCGAATTGATGTACATATATGACAAGCTGTTCAGCGAGTATCACCATACCGTCGCCCAGCTTTTGATCACCGGTGAAGACATTGCCAACGGAAAGCGTCACGAGAATTTTAACAATACCCTGAACCGGCTGCTGGAACTGGGTGCGCTGCCCATAATCAATGAAAATGATACGGTGGCAACGGAAGAGATCGTCATTGGTGACAATGATACCCTGGCGGCAATCGTTGCCCAGAGCGTAAAAGCCCAGAAGTTGATTCTTCTTTCTGATATTGACGGACTGTATACCGCCGATCCCCACAGTGATCCGGATGCAGAGCTGATTAGCTTTGTGCCTGTCATTGATGAAAAGATCCGAGCGCTGGCAGGAATCAGCAGCTCCAATCAGGGAACTGGTGGTATGGTCACCAAGCTGCAGGCTGCCCAGATCTGTCTGGACTGTGGCTGCACGATGGTCATTGCCAACGGAAATGATCCGGACAATCTCTATGGGATTATGGAAGGAAAGCAGATTGGTACTACATTCGGGGAGGATCTGACATGAACACTATGCTTGCCGCGGCAAAAGCCGCAAAAAACCAGATCGCCGGCCTGACCACCCAGCAGAAAAATGATGCCCTTCTTGCCATGGCAGATGCTCTTCTTTCTCAGCAGGAGCAGATACTTGCTGCCAATGCACAGGATCTGGAGGTGGCAAAGGGTACGGTTTCCGACGTTATGCTGGACCGTCTGTTGCTGACACCCCAGCGTATTGAATCTATGGCAGAGGGTATCCGGCAGGTTGCCCAGCTTCCGGACCCTGTTGGCAGAGTTTTGGAGGAGTACACCCGTCCGGATGGACTCCTGATCCGGAAAACTTCTGTACCCATGGGTGTCATTGCCATTATTTACGAAAGCCGTCCCAATGTCACCAGTGATGCAGCGGCCCTTGCGCTGAAAAGCGGAAATATTTGCGTGCTTCGGGGCGGAAAAGAGGCATTCCGCAGTGCCAATGCCATCACAGACGCGCTTCGTGCCGGCTTGAAGCAGTGTGGCATTACAGAAAATGCCGTGAATCTGGTACAGGACACTTCCCGCGCCAGTGCTCAGGCATTGATGACAGCCAATGGCTTTATTGACCTTCTGATCCCCAGAGGTGGCGCAGGGCTCATCAATGCCTGTGTCCGGAATGCTACTGTTCCGTGCATCGCCACCGGCACCGGCATCTGCCATGTATATGTGGAAAAAACAGCGGATCTTGATATGGCGATTTCTATTGTGAAGAACGCAAAGACCAGCCGACCCAGCGTTTGCAACGCAGAGGAAGTCCTCCTTGTGGACAGAGAAATCGCCCCCAAATTCCTTCCTATGCTGCGGGATGCCCTTGTTATCAACGGTAAAAATCCCGTGGAGCTTCGGCTGGATGAGACAGCTGCCGGCATCATTCCCGGCACTGCTGCAGGAGAAACTGATTTTGATACAGAATTTTTGGACTACATTCTGGCTGTCAAATGTGTGGAGGATGTACACGAGGCAGTTGCACATATTGCCGTACATTCTACCGGCCACAGTGAGGCCATCGTAACGAGAAGCGAACAGGCAAAGCAAATATTTACCACCGGTGTGGACAGCGCAGCGGTATATGTCAATGCGTCCACTCGTTTTACCGACGGCGGTGAATTCGGCCTTGGCTGTGAAATGGGCATATCTACCCAGAAACTCCATGCCCGTGGACCTATGGGCCTGCGGGAGCTGACTACCTATAAATATATCGTCTATGGCAATGGTCATATCCGGTAAGGAGGCGTCTATGAAATACGGATTTATCGGCTGCGGTAATATGGGCGGCGCTATCGTTCGCGCATTGCGAAAGAAGACCGCTGATATTATGATCACGGACCGCTCCGGTAAGGGGAAGGCCCTGGCTGAAGAAATGGGAATTGTATATTCCGATAACCAGACCATCGCATCCACTTGTGACCGGATATTCCTCGCGGTCAAGCCCCAGATGCTTGCAAATTGCCTTTTGCCGCTGGCGGATATCCTGAAGGAAAAGAAGCCTCTGCTGATCACCATGGCTGCAGGCTTGCGCATTTCTCAGATCGAGGAATTTGCACAGTGTCGGCTTCCTGTGATCCGGATCATGCCCAATACTCCGGTTTCCATCGGTAAGGGGGTCATTCCTTATTGCTGCAATGATCTGGTTGCAAAGGATGTGCTGGAGGACTGGCGCAATGATTTGCGTGGGTGCGGACTGCTGGATCCTCTGGATGAACACCTGATTGATGCAGCCAGCGCGCTGTCCGGCAGTGGTCCTGCCTATGCCTACCTTTTCTTAGAGGCTTTGGCTGACGGTGCGGTTGCCTGCGGAATCCCCAGAGCAAAGGCCTTGGAATATGCGGCGGCAACACTTGTTGGAGCAGGGGAGATATACCTTTCCACAAAGCAGAATCCTGGTGCGCTGAAAGACGCTGTCTGCTCTCCCGGAGGCAGTACCATTGAAGGAATCCGAGCATTGGAGCAGCATGGTTTCCGGGGCGCTGTGATCGACTGTGTGATCGCAGCATATAAGCGGAATAAAGAGCTTGGAAAATAATTATTAAGGGGTCAGCACTTGCTGACCCCTCCCAGAGAGGATATGACATTATGGCTGTACGGCTGAACGAGGATAAAGAAATGGTACGCACCATACGGGAGGGCTTGAAGCAAACAGGCGGGTACTGCCCTTGCCGGCTGCAGCGGACAGAGGAAAACAAATGCATATGCAAGGAATTCCGGGAGCAGATTGCAGACCCAGACTTTAAGGGCTACTGTCATTGCATGCTGTATTACAAGGATTGAAAAAATAAAAAATTGTAAAAAAGGTGTTGACAAAATCCGCGCACCGTGGTATTATAGCCAAGCGGTCGGGTGAAGCCCCTCCGGACAATTAAAAATGGGCGAGTGGTGGAATTGGTAGACTCGCTAGATTCAGGTTCTAGTGTTCACTGCGGACGTGCGGGTTCAAGTCCCGCCTCGCCCACCAGGAAGACAGGTTTCTTCGGAAACCTGTCTTTTTTTTACCGCCATAATTGTGCATTATATACAATTTGAACAGCCAAAATGCGGTTTTTATATTGCAAAGGAGCAGGCGATCTGTTATAGTTAATTAAACAATGGATTTTGCACCCGGTGGAAAATCGAACATAAGGAAAGGAACGAATTCTACATGGTAAATTTGAAAGCAAAACCCTATTATCTGACAGACGAGGATATTGCTTGGGTAGAGAGTACCATTGCCTCCATGACTGACGAGGAAAAGGTTGGACAGCTGTTTTTCCAGCTTACTGCCAGTCAGGATGAAGCATATCTGAAGGAATTAATGGATAAATATCATCTCGGCGGCTGCCGTTATAATGCTATGCCCGGTTCCAAGGTGCTGGAGCAGAATGCAATTCTGCAGAAATATGCCAAGATTCCTGTGTTTATCGCCTGTAACCCGGAGCAGGGCGGCAACGGTGTATGCCCCGATGGAACCTTTGTTGCCAATCAGATCAAGATCGGTGCCACAGGAAAAGCAGAGTATGCCCGTGCAATGGGCCGGATTTCAGGCGCCCAGACCTATGCTACCGGCTGCAATATGACCTTTGCTCCTGTGGTGGATATTACTTATAACTGGGAGTGTGAGGAGGTTCTTGCCCGTGCATATGGCAACGATCCCAAGATGGTTGCGCAAATGGGCAAGGCCTATATGGACGGTGTCCACGAAAATGATGGTGTCGCTTCCTGTGCCAAGCATTTCCCGGGCAATGGCCAGGACTATCGGGATGCCCACATGTCTAACAACATTAATCATTTCGGTGCGGAAGACTGGATGGCTTCCTACGGTTATGTCTATAAAACCCTGATCGATGGTGGTCTGGATGCCATCATGGGTGGCCACATTATGATGCCCACCTATATGCAGGAATTGAATCCTGACATTACTATGGATGAAATGATGCCTGCTACCTTGTGCCCTGAGATCATGACCGGCCTTCTTCGCGACAAGATGGGCTTCAACGGTATGGTCGTTACCGATGCTTCCCACATGGTCGGCATGACCAATCGAATGAAGCGTAAGGATATGCTGCCTGCATCCATTAATGCCGGCTGTGATATGTTCCTGTTCTTCAATGACCCCGATGAAGACTACAATACCATGCTCGAAGCGTACAAAACCGGTATTATCAGCCAGGAGCGAATGGTTGAGGCACTGACGCGCATTCTGGGCCTGAAGGCCAAGATGGGCTTGAACAAAAAGAGCAAGGAAGATATTTGCCCCAGCCAAGAGGCACTGGCCGGTGTCCTGTATAATCCTGAATTCAAGGCTGTAGCCCCTGCCATCAGCCGGGATTGCCTGACCCTTGTTAAGTATAAGGATGAGGGTGTGCTGCCCCTGAGCCCGGAAAAGACCAAGCGGGTTATGATTGTTCAGGTCAAGGGCGCCAACGGTCCGATGGCGGCACTGGCTGCTATGGCTATGGGTATGGGCGGACAGAAAAAGACCCCCGCAGAAAAGCTCCGTGACCGTCTGATCGAAAAGGGTTTTGATGCGCATATTTATGTCAGCCCGCTGGACAAGATCATGGAAGATGTAAAAGCCGGCAAACCCTTTAATCTGAATATCTATTTTGCCGGTAAGAATTCCATTTCTGACTTCACATCCCAGCAGGATCTGGTCATTACACTGTTTGATGTGGCCAATGGCCATCCCGCTTTTGGTATGAGCAAGGGCGGCGGTGAGATCCCCTGGTATGTCCATGAGCTTCCTGTGGTTGGCATCAGCGTGAATAAGCCCACCATGCTGGCTGATTGCCCCATGCTTCGTACTTATATCAACGCCTATGACGCCAACGACGATACTATGGATGCATTGGTGGATGCCCTTCTGACCGGCGTGGATGCGTTTAAGGGCAGCGACCCCATCGATAGCTACTGCGGTATGTGGGACACCCATATGTAACAGGAGGAAGCCATGTCCATCTTTGATTCATTTATTAAAAGACACGATTTTCTCGTATGCGTGGACTCTGACGGCTGTGTAATGGACACCATGAACTGTAAGCATTTCCATTGCTTTGGCCCCTGTATGGTTACGGAGTGGGGATTGGAAGCATGGAAGGACGAGATCCTGGACCGCTGGAATGTAATTAATCTGTTCTCCATGACCCGAGGCATCAACCGCTTCAAAGGGCTTGCTATGGCGCTGGGGGAGATCAATCTGAAATATGCGTCTATTGTGGGAATCCGTGCCTTGCAGGCGTGGACAGCCAATGCCCCCGCACTGAGTAATGAAGCGGTAGCCAGAGCAATCGAGGAAGCCTCAGATCCTGAAGCAAAGGAGATCTTCCGTAAGACTTTGGCTTGGTCACAGGCGGTCAATCGTTCTATCGTTGCCCTGCCGGAGGAGCTGAAAGTACCTTATGAAGGCGCGAAAGAGGGCCTTTGTGCAGCCCATAGCTTTGCGGATGTTGCCATGGTCTCCAGCGCAAACCGCGAAGCGGTGGAAGAGGAGTGGGGTAAATTCGGCCTGCTGGAGCATACAGATATCGTTCTGGCGCAGGATATAGGCAGCAAAGCTGCCTGCATTTCTGAAATGCTGAAATTTGGCTATGATCCCGGCAAGGTGCTGATGATCGGAGATGCTCCCGGTGACTGTGACGCTGCCGAAAGCAATGGCGTTTACTACTATCCCATTTTGGTGAATCAAGAAAAAGCCAGTTGGGAAGAGGCGGTCAGGGTTGCCTACAATAAGCTGAAAGAAGGGGAGTACGCTTCCTACGGTGCCCAAAAGAAGGAAGAATTCGTTCATAATCTGGGCGGCTGATCTTTTGTTGCGTTACAGGCCGCTGCATTTGCAGCGGCCTGTTCCAACAAAGTCCCACAACATATTGACATCTTCCCAAAAATGTGTATACTATATCTTGAACTTAATACACCAATGAAGCCCTTCAGGAAAGTGATCTTACGATCCGCCGAAGGATTAACAGTCTCAGGTGCTTTTTAAAAGCAGGACTGATGGGCAGAGGACTCTCTGGAGAACACATTCAGTTGTGTGCCGAAGGTGCAAGGCGTAAGCCGAATCTCTCAGGCAAATGGACAGAGATTTTTCACGCTGTAATGGCGTGTTGCAGTCCTCGTACAGGACTGCTTTTTTGTTGGTGAAGAACAGAAAGAAGGTAAAAATTATGTACGGAAAACCCCTGGATTCAATTGGATTTGTTGCTGGATTTGACAGTGAGGTCGCGGCTATGATGGGCCGGGAGTTGACCCGCCAGCAGGACGGTCTGGAGCTGATCGCATCGGAAAACTTTGCGTCCCCGGCTGTTATTGCGGCTATGGGCTCCATTCTGACCAATAAGTACGCGGAAGGTCTGCCTGGCAAGCGCTACTATGGCGGCTGCCAGTTTGTGGATGAACTGGAGAGCCTGTGTATCCAGCGCGCCAAGGATCTGTTTGGCGCCGAATTTGCCAATGTACAGCCCCATTCCGGCGCTCAAGCAAATATGGCCGTGCAGCTGGCACTGCTTCAGCCCGGCGATACCATGATGGGTATGAGCCTTGCCAACGGCGGCCATCTGTCCCATGGCAGCCCTGCCAACATGTCCGGCAAGTATTACAACGTGGTTTCCTATGATGTGAACCACGAGACTGGTCTGATCGATTACGACCAGATCCGCGACATGGCAAAGGCATGCCGGCCTAAGCTGATCATCGCCGGCGCATCTGCTTATCCCAGAGCCATTGATTTCAGCATTTTTGCAGACATTGCCCATGAGGTCGGTGCTGTATTGATGGTGGATATGGCCCACATCGCAGGTCTTGTAGCCGGCGGCGCGCACCAGAATCCGGTGCCCTATGCAGACATCGTTACCACTACCACCCACAAGACTCTCCGCGGCCCCAGAGGCGGCCTGATCCTTGCAAAAGAGGAATATGCCAAGAAGCTGAATTCCGGCGTTTTCCCGGGCACTCAGGGCGGTCCGCTGGAGCATGTGATTGCGGCAAAGGCGGTCTGTCTGAAGGAAGCCATGAGCGATGATTTTAAGGTCTATGCCCATAATGTGGTTAAGAATGCCAAGGCAATGGCATCCGCATTGCTGGAGGAAGGCTTTGATCTGGTTACCGGCGGCACGGACAATCATCTGATGCTGGCTGATCTGCGTCCCATGCAGATTACCGGCAAGGAGCTGCAGATTCGCTGTGATGCCAACCACATCACGCTGAATAAAAATGCCATTCCCAATGATCCTGAAAAGCCTGCAGTTACAAGTGGTGTGCGGATCGGCACAGCTGCTGTGACCACTCGTGGTCTGGGTGAGGCAGAGATGAAGCGCATTGCCCATTGCATCGCTCTGACAGCCCGTGATTTTGAAGGGACATCTGCGGAAGTTAAGGCAACCGTTGCTGACATTTGTGAGCAGTTCCCTCTGTACAAGTAATGTTTCAGGGCAGCCTTTTCGGCTGCCCTGGTTTGCTAGAATGTGCTCATTTGTTAAATCTTTGGGCGTATCCACAGCGCCTGCAGAGATTTTCCTCGGCTTTTCCCTTACGGAATCCCTCATAGAGCGCCGTTGCTCTTGGTGAGCTCAGGATCTCCTCCAAGGGCTGTTGTAACAAGTTGCCAAGGGGGATGTCCCCATCGTGATCCAAACAGCAGGGGACAACCGTGCCGTCACACAGGATGCCAAGCTGATCTTTTAATCCGTAACAGAAGCATTTGCCGGTTTGCTCCGGTGCTGTGAGGGACGGCCAATCAAATTTTTCTCCATATTCCAGATAAACCCGCTGACCGATCCTTGTGCCCCGGGGCTCCTGTACCCATGGATCGGGGAAATACTGCTTCATTATTTTCAGTATGGCATCATTTTTCTCATCGGCGCCACCCTGATTCCACAGCCGGTAGCAAACAATCTTCTTTCCCTGGGCGGCTTGCCCGAAGGAGAAGCACCCCCTTAAGTAGTCTTCAAAGGATGTAGCGATATCATTTGCTTCAAAGGAATGAAGAGAGATATTCACTTTGTGCAATCCCTCTGCCGCCAGGAGCATTTCCTGCTTTTGGGGTAGTAGCGTTCCGTTGGTGGTAATTATTACCTTAAAGTCAGCCGCCGCAAGGGCTAGATATTTCTTAAGATCCGGATGGCACAGCGGTTCACCCATAAGATGAAAGTACAGATAATCTGTCCAGCCTTTGAGCCGGTCAAGCAGCCTGCAAAATGCATCTTCCTGCATGACAGCCGGCCTGCGACGGGTGCCTGGGCAGAAAGCACAGCTGAGATTGCATATATTTGATATCTCAAGGTAAATTTTTCGAAATCTTTTCATAGACTTTCTCCGAAGATTTTTTTATAATATAACATAGAACTACGGAAATTCCAAGCAAAAGGAGGAAATGTTCCATGATAGAATATGGTATGCCGGCAATGATCGAGCTGGAAAGCATAGAGGAATCGGCGGCATTATGTGCTGAGCTCGGCTTATCTTTTTTGGAACTGAATACAAATTTTCCGGCCCAGCAGCCCCATTTGCTGGATCCGGATGCGCTGAACCGCATTGCAGAGCGATACGGAATTGACTATACCATACACTTAAATGACGAAATGGCGGTTGCTGATTTCAGCCCGTCAGTAGCGGCCGGTTATCGTGAGGCAGTTTTGGAAACCATTTCCCTAGCAAAAAAGATCCATGCAAAGAAGTTGAATATGCATATTTCAGAAGGCGCGCACTACACCATGCCGGATCGTATCGTATATTTTTACGAAGCGTATCAGGATAAATTTTTGCAGGGTATGGCAGCATTTCGGGATGCCTGCGAGGATGCCATCGGCGACAGTGGTATTACCATATGTATGGAAAACAGCAAGGCGTACTATACCTTCCAGAAGGCCGCGCTGGATGTTTTGCTTCAAAGCAAAGTGTTTTGCCTGACACTGGACATTGGTCACAACTTCTGCTCCGGATATGCGGATGAAGATTGGATTCTTGCACGATCCAAGCATCTTAAGCATATGCATATGCATGACGCGAAGGAAAAGAATAAGGATCATCTTCCTCTTGGAACAGGAGAAATGGATATTCCCCGGTACATAAATATTGCCAGAGCCAGCGATTGCACAGTGGTGCTTGAGGTTAAGACAGTTGCAGGTCTGCGCGAATCTGTGGATTGGTTGAAACGATCAGATCTTATTTGATTTTTGGAGGGTTATATTATGAAAAAAATGGTAGACGCCTTTGACTATGCCGGCGATATCTGCAAGGCTATGAAAAAGGGTATTCTGCTGACCACTACTGGAAACGGTCAGATCAACACGATGACCATCGGTTGGGGAATGCTGGGAATTGAATGGGGCAAACCGATATTTATTGCCCTTGTTCGGGAAAGCCGGCATACAAGATCCCTTTTGGATGAAAGCGGTGAATTTACAGTAAATATCCCTATGGGAGATCTGGATGGAAATATTCTGGGTTTTTGCGGCACAAAGTCCGGTCGGGATGTGGATAAGATCCAATCTTTGGGATTGACACTGGAAGAGCCATTGTCTGTTCATGTTCCCGGCATCCGTCAACTGCCGTTGACTCTGGAGTGTAAGGTATTGATGCGCCAGAAGCAGGATCTTGCACAGCTTCCCGAGGAGATCCTGAAAAAGTATTATCCCCAGAGTATCGACGGCTCTGCACCGGGTAAAAACCGGGATTTTCACATTGCCTATTATGGTGAGATCGTAAACGCATATCTGATTGAAGATTGATAAAAGCGCCACTGGACGGTGGCGCTTTTTAATTTCTGCATATGGAATTCTTTACATAATTTCACAACTGTGATATAAATAAAAAAATACCTTTTAGGGGGATTACCATGTCTGAGAGAATTCCGGAAGATCTTTTCGCAGATCTGACATATTTTTGCAATGAATCGGATAACGGCGCAGATAATATCCGCCGTGCCGAGCTTTTAGGGCTTGGTGGCCGGGGGATCATGGTAGCTCCGGGAGCGATCATTCGGATTCCCAAAAATCAGATCGGAAAAAATGTGTTTATTGGTCTGTATTCTTACATAAACGGCAATGTTACCATCGGTGATCATGTTTTGATTGGCCCACATTGCTCTATCGCTGCCGGAAACCATAAATTTGATCCTAAGACGGGCTGGTTTTCCGCACGAACAGAACCGGACGGTGACGACAGTATTACCATTGGATTCGGTTGCTGGCTGGCAAGCAAGGTGACCATTACCGGCGGTGTGAAACTGGGTAGGGCAAACCTGATCTGCGCCGGCGCGGTTGTAACCAAGTCAACGCCGGATTACGCGATTATGGCCGGCGTTCCTGCCAAGCAGATTGGTAGGATTGATCCTGAGACCGGAGAGTATATCTGGTTTAAATAAGAGGAGTCAGGTATGGAGAAGAAAGCATTTCCGCTTTTCCGAAATCATGTTGCTCAGGTATTTCCGTTTCCGGAGGAAGGTCGAATAGTAGAAGAGAATCCCGTGTGCTTCTGTTGGATTCCCATGGAGGGCGCGCATACCTATACGGTTTCGGTTTCTTCAGATTCCGGAGAGGTGATTCGGGAAAAAACGGATGTTCATTATTTGGTTGCCCAGCTTCCCGGCCCGGGAAACTATACATGGAATGTTTATGCCGAAGGTGTTCAACGGGGGGAGGTTTCCTTTTCCCTGGCGCAACACGCGGTAAACATTCCTCGAGTCACTGCACAGGAGCTTTATGAGGGTGTTCCCGGTGTTCATCCGCGGCATCTTTTCTTTGCGGAGGATATTCCCCAGCTACTGCGCACCAAAAAGCCGCAGATTGAGGTTTTGCGCCGCAATATCCGTCAGGCTTATGAGGATGGCCTTCCTTCTATGCCAATGTACCATCGGGATCCCAATGCAATGGATTTCCGAACCTATTTTGGCCGGTTTCGTGACTATATCGACAAGAATCTGGTAGCATGCGCACTGGGATTTGCACTACTAAATGATGAGCAGGCGGGGCATTTTGCCAAAGAGGTTCTGCTTACTGTCTGCGATTGGAATCCTTGTGGGCCCTGCTCTTTGAATGGCCCATGGCCGGATGAAGTGGGCTTGAGCCTTGCCCGGTGTCTTCCCAGTGTATATGATCTATTGTATCCGCTTTTAAACGAAAATGAACAGCTTTTTGTTGCCCGTACCATAATGCAGTACGCACAGCAGTGCTTTGACCGGCTGAAAAAGTGCGATTTTTGTCAGAATCCAGGCCATTCCCATGCAGGACGACTGCCTGCTTATTTGGGTGAGGCGGTTTTGGTTTTGAAGGATAGCGGCGTTCTTTCTAATGAAAAGGCGCTTACCTGGCTTTCTTATGCATTGGAGATCTATGGAGGAATTTTTCCTTACTTCGGCACGCCGGATGGCGGCTGGGCAGAGGGGCCATTTTATGGGTCCAGTTATACAAAATGGTATTTGCCATTTTTCAGCGCAGTGGAGCGATTCGGTGGGACCCGGTTTTTAAACCGACCATTTTATCAAAAAGCGGCAAAATTCTTTATCCACTTCGCAGATCCGGATTATGAGATTCATCCCTTTGGAGATGGATACTGGTGCCATCCGGAGGATGCGGAATGGCCGGGTTTTTTTGCGCAGGATCCCCTTCGGGTCTATGCTGAACGCTGTGGGTCAGAGTCTGTAAAAAGGATCGCAAATTCGCGGCCGCTTCCAGAGCAGTATCTTTTGCATCTTTTGGATGTGTTTCTTCCGGCGGGAGAATCCCTGCAATATTCCTTGTGCGAAGAAATAGATAATACCGCGGTTTTTCCGGATGCAGGATTTGTTAGTATGCATACAGATCGCGAGAATCTTCAGAATGATGTAGCTGTACTGGCGAGGGCATCAAAGTTTGGCTCAGACAGCCACCGCCACGCGGATCAGGGTTCCTTTGCCATATTTTATAAAGGCGTGGCGCTGATCACACCCTCTGGGTATTTTGGCAGAGGATTCGGTACAGCACATCATCTTGGCTGGCTCAAGCAAACAGTGGCCCATAATTCCATACTTGTGGATGGGGTGGGGCAGGAGGCTGACAGCCTGAATTCCAGAGGAGAGATTCTATCTGTGACAGATGATGGCATCACGAAAAAAGCGGTGCTGGACCTGACACCTGCATATTCCAAGCTTGTTTGCTGGCACAGAACCATTGAGCTGAGAGAAAAAACAGTCACAGTTTCTGATGAGATTCTTTCTGGACACGATGTCCGTATTACCTATCCCTTGCATACGCTTTCTGAACCGTCTGTAGAAGGTGGTCAGGTCAGTATTTGCAGAAAAGGCGTCAGGATGACGGTTATGCCGGATAGTTCTTTGAAACTTCGAAATATTTCCGATCGTTTTGGGGTTGATCTCAATGAGGGGATACCGGAAAAGCTTCATGTGCAGATGCCCCCTCAGTGGCATATTTATTATGAGTCTGCACCGGCATCCCGGCATACCTTCACAGTAACATTCATCATAGACTAAGATATTTAAGAGGCGGACACAGGAAAAACCTGTGTCCGCTTTTGCTTGCACATAGAAAACTATTGTGATATAATCATTGCAAACAAGGTATCCCTTAAAGGAGAGAAGGCGCATACATGGACGCTAACTTATTAAATGCACTTCGCGCCATTACTGAAGAAGAGCGGGCGATTCTGGACGGAAATGCCACAATTGACCGGAATATCTATATGCAGGGGAATCAGAACAGGATCAATGCAAAAAAGCTGCTGGCTTCCGGTAAGCTGATTTCCATTCGTCCCAATACCAGATTTGTCCATTTTCCCGAGCATACCCACGACTATGTGGAAGTTGTGTATATGTGTGCAGGGCAGACCACCCACATCGTAAACGGAAACCGGATTGAGCTATATCAGGGACAGCTTCTGTTTCTGAGCCAGAGTGCAACCCATGAAGTATGCACAGCAGGGGAATCGGATATTGCGGTCAATTTTATTGTTTTACCCAACTTTTTTAACGGCATCTTGTCAGCTATCGGGGAAGAAGAGACACCCCTAAGACGGTTTTTAGTCGACTGCTTGTGCGGCCAGAGCACAGGGCCGGGATATTTGCATTTTCTGGTATCCGATGTGCTTCCGGTGCAGAATCTTGTGGAGAATCTGCTGTACACGCTGATGCAGGATACCCCCAAGAAAATCAAGACCAATGAGATGACCATGACGCTTCTTTTTCTTCAGCTTATGGGTCTGACGGACAAGCTGAAGACGGACGATCAGGATCAGGCGGTTGCCGTAAAGGTCTTGGCTTATCTGGAAACAAATTACGCTTCCGGCAGCTTGACGGATATTGCCGACCAGCTTCACTATGATCTGTATTGGCTTTCCCGGGAAATCAAGCGGTCAACGGGAAAAACCTACACCCAGCTTGTTCAGGAAAAGCGGCTGGCGCAGGCCGCATTCCTGCTGAAAAATACCAACCGGAATGTAGATGATATTGCCAATATTGTGGGTTATGAGAACATTGGCTATTTCCATAAAATCTTTCGCGCCAGCTTTGGTGTCTCTCCCAGAGAGTACAGACTTCAGTCGTGCAAATAAGGTAACTTTTTTAGATAAATGAGATACTCTTTTTGGTGGGTTTGTTGTGATATTATAAATTAGATAACAAAGGAGGCGGTATTGATGCGTTATTATTTAGCCATCGACATCGGCGCATCCTCCGGACGGCACATTGTTGGTTGGCTGGAGAATGGCACGATCAAGACAAAAGAGGTATTTCGATTCCCCAATGGCGTTCAGGAAAAAGACGGCCATTTGGTTTGGGATACGGAAGCGCTGGTTCGGTACGTAAAGCAGGGAATTACCCAGGCAAAAGATGAATTCCCTGACATCGTGAGCTTGTCCATTGACACATGGGGTGTGGACTATGTGTTGCTGAAGGATGACAAGGAGATGTACCCTGTCTATGCTTACAGGGACAGCAGAACTGAGGCAGTGATTCCTTCTGTTCATGAGAAGATTGCTTTCTCCGAACTGTACAGACATACCGGCTGCCAGTTTCAGCCTTTTAATACCATTTATCAGCTTTATGATGAGAAGGTGAATGGCCGCTTGGATGAGGCCACAGATCTGCTGATGATTCCGGAGTATCTGATGTGGAAGCTCTGCGGAGTCAAGGCCAGGGAATATACCAACGCCACAACTACAGGAATGGTTAATGCCCTGACAGGTGAGTTCGATAAGGATATTCTGGATGCTTTGGAGTATCCCCGGCACCTGTTTCCGAGCCTAAGCCAGCCCGGAACAGTTATTGGAGAGTATGCGGGTATCAAGGTTGTTCTTTGTGCTACCCATGATACCGGTTCTGCTGTTGAGGGCATTCCTATGGAAGGAAATCATCCGTATATTTCCTCCGGTACCTGGTCATTGCTGGGTGTAAAAACCCCCAAGCCCATTACCGGTGAGGACAGCATGGAAGCCAACTACTCCAATGAGGGCGGTGTGGGATACAATCGCTATCAGAAGAACATTATGGGTATGTGGCTTGTCAATGAACTGCAAAGAGAACTTTGCCCGGAGATGAAATTCCCGGAGATTGTAAAATTGGCAGAATCAAGTGTCTGCGACATTATTGTTGACGCCAATGCTCCGGAGTTTCTGGCACCTAAGAGCATGAAAGAGGCCTTCGATAACGCAAGCGGAGGACGCTTGACTTCTCTTGGTGATTATTTCCGCTGTGCCTATGCAAGTCTTGCAACCAGCTATCAGGATGCTCTCGATGAGTTGGAAGGTAATACAAACCAGTATTATAAGAAACTGTATATCGTAGGCGGAGGAGCGAAGAACGGGTTCCTGAATCGTCTGACGGAGGAAGCAACAGGAAAACAGGTTGTTGCATTGCCCATTGAGGCAACAGCTTTAGGAAATCTGAAAATTCAAATGGAGGTAAACTGATATGTCTTATTTGGAAGCAAAAGCAAAATACGCAGCCCTCGGTGTTGATACGGACGCAGCGATCGAAAGACTCAAGTCGGTCCCTGTGGCACTTCATTGCTGGCAGGGCGACGATGTCCGTGGTTTCGACACGGATCCCACCAAGCCCCTTACCGGCGGCATTCAGACCACTGGTAACTATCCCGGCCGTGCCAGAACCCCGGAAGAGCTGATGGCCGATCTGGATTTGGTTTTGAAGCTCTGTCCCGGCACCAAGAAGATGAACCTCCATGCGTCCTACGCCATTTTTGAGGATGGCTGGGCCGACCGTGATGCGTTGGAGCCCAAGCACTTTAAAAAGTGGGTGGATTTCTGCAAGGAGCGGGGTCTGGGCTGTGATTTCAACCCCACCTTCTTCTCTCATCCCAAGGCAAACGGCCTGACACTTTCTCATCCTGACCCTGAAATCCGTAAGTTCTGGATCGACCATGGCAAGGCCTGCATCCGCATTTCTACATACCTTGCCGAGGAACTGGGCCAGCCCTGCGTCATGAATATCTGGACAGGCGACGGCTTCAAGGATATTCCCGCTGACCGCATGGGTCCCCGCGTCCGTTATAAGGAATCCATTGATGAGATCCTGTCTGAGCCCTTTGATTTCAACAAGGTCAAGCCCTGCGTGGAATCTAAGGTTTTTGGTATCGGCGTGGAGGCTTATACCGTCGGCTCTGCTGAGTTCTCCCTGAGCTATGCTGCTGTGAACAAGGATCGCTGCATTCCCTTGATGGACAACGGTCACTATCATCCCACGGAAGTTGTTTCGGATAAGATTCCTGCTTTGCTTGCGTTCTTCCCGGAAATCGCACTGCATATTACCCGTCCTATCCGCTGGGATTCCGACCATGTGGTTCTGCTGGATGATGAAACCAAGGAACTGTGCAAGGAAATCGTTCGTTGCGGTGGTCTGGAGGGCTCTGTCAATATGGCTCTGGACTATTTCGATGCATCCATTAACCGTATTTCTGCCTGGACGGTCGGCTTCCGGAATGTTCAGAAGGCGCTGCTGATGGCTCTGGTCACTCCAGATTTGACTGCCATGCAGAATGCCGACAACTGGACCGAGATTATGGTCATTCAGGAGGAGCTGAAGACCATGCCCTTTGGCGAAATCTGGGCCGAATACTGTCGCGTTTGCGGCGCACCTGTTGACGGCGAGTGGTTTGCAACTGTTAAGAAATATGAGGACGAAGTCCTCTCCAAGCGAAATTAATTTGTTTTTAGGATAAACAGTCCCCATATGCAGATGTCCCCCCAACAACCCCAAGGAAGCTTCTGCTGAGGATTTGAAGACCCTGATTCGTCAGCTAATGTATTTTATAGTATGCCGGACGGGTAACCGTCCGGCATTCAAAAGAGGATTATTATGAAGAATATCTTTTCTGCTCCTTTTATGGAGGAAATGCGGAAAACAACCGCAAACATGTACCGCCTGGGCTGGGATGAGCGCAACGGCGGCAATATCAGCTATATGCTGGACGAAAATGAGGTAGGGGAGTATCTGGATCTGAATCAGGTGATCCGCACCATTCCCCTGGGCTTTGATGCATCGTCTATCATTGGCAAGATTTTTATCGTTACCGGCACCGGTAAGTACTTTAAAAATGTGGATGTCGATCCCGAGACCAATCAGGGTATTGTTCGTATCGCGCCGGATGGATGCACCGCAGAACTGCTGTGGGGCTACAAGGATGGCGGAAAATTCACTTCTGAATTTCCTGCCCACTTGATGAGCCATATGGCAAGACTTTCCGTTGATCCGGAGAACCGTGTGGTTATGCACTGCCATCCAACTTATATACTGGCTATGAACTATGTCCATGAACTGGATGAGAAGAAGTTTACCCATTCTCTTTGGGAAATGTGTACAGAGTGCATCGTAGTTTTCCCCGACGGTGTAGGCGTGCTTCCCTGGATGCTCTGCGGTACCAATTCCATTGGTGAAGCCACTGCAGAAAAGATGAAAGAATTCCGTTTGGTCATTTGGGGCATGCACGGTATTTATGGCGCCGGCAAGACTATGGATGAGACATTTGGCCTTATCGAAACGGTGGAAAAAGCAGCCCAGATCTACATGCTGACCGCTCATCTTCCCAGAGTCAATACGATCAAAGATGCGGAAATGGTTGAACTTGCTGAGCACTTCGGCGTGAACTACCGCAAGGATTTTCTGAATATTTAACACAAAAACTGCCGCAGTGAAATACTGCGGCAGTTTTACCATTGAATTAGCTGAATAATAATGATACGGTTTCATATGGTTTAAAAAGTTTCACTTTAAAATGAAAACATAACAAGGAAATTGAAACCAGATACAGATAGACAAATTATAATTTGAATAGCAAGATTTTTTGAGATGTTATTGCTTATTCATAACACACAGTAAAATGCTCTAAAACCGCCTTAAATAATGGGTTTCCCGCAAACAACTCATTTCATCCCACTATACGGTGTTACACCGTTTTACCCTTGTCCCGAGAGATTATAAGGGCAAAATCAAGGGCAAGAATCATTCAAATTTAATGTTTTGGTTTTGGGAAACGAACTGTTGCAATGTGAATTTACAAATGAATTGAGGAATCATCGTGAAGAGATCCAAATTATTTGCAATCACATTGCAGTCGAAATCCGGTCTTGTTTTCTTTGCCGTCTTATCGGCATATAATCTTCTGTTGGGCGTGTATCTGAAAGACTTTTTTGTGCTTTCGCCGATGTTGGTGACATTGTATTTGCTATCAGTACTGCCGACCTTATTTTTCGTCCTGAAAATACGGTCAACACCTATGCGTTCAGTTGTACTCATTGTTCTGTTTTTCGTCATGGTAATAAGTATTGTTAGCAGCCTTTCCTGCCGCAGACTACTGCCGATGCTAACATTTGTGGTAACGGCTATCGAAATGATGTACTTTGGTATTGTCGATAACAGTTCCGGCAAGGATAAACTGCTGACGAAAATTTGTGTTTGGGTATTAACGGCATTTATTGCAGTACTCCTGTTCTTCTCATATAATTTCGTCT
>SVKX01000025.1 GCA_015068225.1 Oscillospiraceae bacterium | reverse complement strand
GGAGCCGGTGGGGGTGGGGATACGCTGAGCAGCGCCGATCAGCTTGCCGTTCAGCTCGGGGATGACCAGGCCGATAGCCTTGGCAGCGCCGGTGGAGTTGGGAACGATATTCACAGCACCAGCTCTGGAGCGGCGCAGGTCGCCCTTTCTCTGGGGACCGTCCAGAATCATCTGGTCGCCGGTGTAAGCGTGGATGGTGCACATGATGCCGGACTCGATGGAGGCCAGGTCGTTCAAAGCCTTAGCCATGGGAGCCAGGCAGTTGGTGGTGCAGGAAGCAGCGGAGATGATGTTGTCTTCCTTGGTCAGGGTCTCGTGGTTGACATTGTAAACGATGGTGGGCAGGTCATTGCCAGCGGGAGCGGAGATAACGACCTTCTTGGCACCGGCGTCGACGTGAGCCTGAGCCTTAGCCTTGGAGGTGTAGAAGCCGGTGCACTCCAGCACGACATCAACACCCAGCTCGCCCCAGGGCAGCTCGGCGGCGTTAGCCTTAGCGTAGATGGTGATCTTCTTGCCATCGACAACAATGTGATCCTCGCCAGCCTCGACGACGTGACCCTGAGCAGCGTAATTGCCCTGAGTGGAATCATACTTCAGCAGGTGAGCCAGCATCTTGGGAGAGGTCAGGTCATTGATAGCGACGACCTCGTAGCCCTCAGCACCGAACATCTGACGGAAAGCCAGACGGCCGATACGACCAAAACCATTGATTGCAACTTTAACGGACATGGTAATTTCCTCCATTTCAAATTACTGCTTCGTGCAGTATGTTATACATTGTTTCGTGCGGAATCGATAAATCCGCACGGATTCATTATACTATACGGAATCTTCCTTGTAAAGTATCAAGTTTACACAAAACGAGGAGTTTTTCACTGGACTTTTCTACCTTTTTTCACAGCAGCAGAAGCAGGGAGCGGTTTTTCCGCTCCCTGCATTGCATTTTTATTCGCCGTAGCCCATGGGGTTCTGGCTCTGCCATTTCCAGGCATCCTGAACCATGTCCTCCAGACCATACTCTGCCTTCCAGCCCAACTTTTCAGCGGACTTGGCGGGGTCTGCATAGACCATGCCCAGATCGCCGGGGCGGCGGTCCACGATCTTGTAGGGGACATCCACGCCATTGACCTTGATGAAGGCCTTGACCATATCCAGAACGGAGTAGCCGGTACCGGTGCCCAGATTGAAGACATCGCAGCCCTTGTTCTGCTCCACATACTTGACAGCCGCCACATGGCCCCTGGCCAGATCCACCACATGGATGTAATCCCGGACGCCGGTGCCGTCGGGGGTGTCGTAATCGTCACCGTAGACGCTGAGGAATTCCCGGCGGCCGATAGCCACCTGAGTAATATAGGGCATCAGGTTATTGGGGATGCCTCTGGGATCTTCACCGATGCGGCCGGACTTGTGGGCGCCGATGGGGTTGAAGTAGCGCAGCAGCACGATGCCCCACTCCTTATCCGCAAGGGCCATGCCGGAGAGGATCTGCTCGGTCATATACTTGGTCCAGCCGTAGGGATTGGTACAGTGGCCGGTGCGGCTGTCTTCCCGCAGGGGCATCTCATTGTCGCCGGTATAAACGGTAGCAGAGGAGGAGAAGATAATATTCTTCATGCCCACTTCTTCCATTACCTTAGTCAAAACCAGGGTGGAATTGAGGTTGTTATCATAGTACTTCCAGGGAATGGCGACAGACTCGCCAACAGCCTTTAGACCGGCAAAGTGGATCACGCAGCCGATCTCATTTTCCGCGAAGATCTTCTTCAGCAGTGCTTCATCCCGGACATCGCCCTCATAGAACTTCACGGACTTGCCGGTGAGCTCCTGCACCCGGTTCAGGCTTTCGGGGTTGGAATTGCACAGATTGTCGATGACCACAACGCCGTAGCCGCTATTGAGCAGCTCTACGCAGGTGTGGGATCCGATATAGCCGGCGCCGCCGGTAACGAGAACATTCATAAAATGTACCTCCTGTTTTAATTTTTCTATGATTATTCTACTTCCAGCAGGCAGAAAATGCAAGTAGCAACCTTTGCCCCAGCCGATTTTTTCTTGCTATTTTCCGATGATGCAGGTATAATGTATAGAGGAATGCTATGCCCTCGGGCAAATTGACGCTTGCCGGGCTGTTGAAACGCATAGCGCCCCCAAAATTCAAAAACCGGAAACGGAGGCTGCCAAATGGACAGCAAAAAGAATATCCTGCTGCTGACCACCGGCGGCACCATTGCCTCCCTGGCCGGGGAGGACGGGCTTGCGCCCCACCGCTCTGCGGTAATGGAACGGGAGCTGAAGCAGCTGGAAACCTACTATAATATTACCGTGCATGATGTGATGTGTCTGGACTCCTCCAACATCGGTGCGGAGGAATGGCAGCTGATCGCCCGGAGCGTTTTCCGGCATCGGCAGGGCTTTGACGGCATCGTGATCTCCCACGGTACGGATACCATGGCGTATTCCGCCTCGGCGGTGACCTTTATGCTGCCGAATATTGACCTGCCGGTGGTTTTCACCGGATCCCAGCTCCCACTGTCCGACATCCTCTCCGACGGACCGGACAATCTGCGCACCGCCTTTGCCATGGCCGCATCAGGAAGACCCGGCGTTTTCCTTGCCTTTGACCGGAAGGTCATGCTGGGCTGCCGGGCGGTAAAGGTCCGGGCCTCGGGCTTTTCCGCCTTTGAAAGTGTCAATGCCCGCTATGCCGGTACGGTCAGCAACCGGGGTCTGGTGCTGAACGAAAAGATCCTGCGCGCCCCCTCCGGTACACCGGAGCTGCATCCCGATATCAGCAAAAGCGTTTTTCTGCTGAAGCTGACTCCGGGTATGGATCCTGCCATATTCGACACCCTGTCTGCCATGGGCTACAAAGGCATCGTCATCGAAGCCTTTGGTCTGGGGGGCATCAATGTGCTGAGCCAGGAGCTCAAGAGCATCCGCCGCTGTGTGGAAAAGGGCATCAGCGTGGTGGTCACCACCCAGTGCCTGTACGACAGCTCCGACCTACAGGTCTATCAGGTTGGCCACAAGCTGCTGTCCATGGGCGTGATCCAGGGACGGGATATGACCACCGAGGCCGCCATGACCAAGCTCATGTGGGGACTGGGTCAGGGCATGGATCCTGAAAAAATCGCCGCCCTTTTTGAAAATAATCTGGCAGGCGAGGTCACACTATAATCAAAAGAAATTTTACTTCCATTTCGCAAGGAGGTTTTCCATGGATACCATCTATGTTACCGGCCACCGGAATCCGGATACCGACTCCATCGTTGCCGCCATGGCCTACGCTGCCCTGCGCAACGCTCTGGGCGACCGGGAATATCAGGCCGCGTGTCTGGGCCATGTTTCTGACGAGACCCAGATCGTTTTGAACCGTTTTGGCTTCAATCCGCCTCAGCGCATTTACAGTATGCACACCCAGGTGCGGGATCTGGATTTCGATAAGCCCCCGGTATTTTCCGCCGCTGTCACCATGGACCGGGCCTGGTCCATTCTGGAGCAGCAAAGCACCGTCACTGCTATCCCTGTGGCCAATGACGACGGCACCCTTTACGGTATGCTGTCCCGGGAAAATGTGGCAAATTACAACATGAGCCTTGCCACCGCCGGCAGGCTGGAGGATGTACCCCTTTTCAATGTGCTTTCCGTTCTGGAGGGCAAGGTCATCAACGACGCCGGCGAAAATACGGACCTGATTTCCGGCGATGTTTCCATCGCCCTTCCTCAAAAACAGGAAAATCTGCTGTTTAACACCACAGATTCCATTGTTTTGTGCGGTCATCAGCCGGAAATGATCCGGCGGGCGCTGGAAATGAATGTAAATGTTCTGGTGCTGTGTCAGGCAGAGCTTTCCGAGGAACTACGCAAGCTCCCTACCAAAACCTGCATTATTTCCACTCCCTATGATGCCTATCGGGCTGTGCGGCTGATCTTCCAGTCCACTCCCATCGGCAGGATCTGCCGCAACACGGATCTGGTGTGCTTCCATCTGGAGGACCGGGTGGATTATGTACGGGAGACCATGCTCAAGCACCGGGATTCCTGCTATCCCATTCTGGACGAAAACGAGCATGTTGTGGGCGTTCTGACCCGGTATCACCTGCTGCGCCCCCGGAGAAAACGGGTGGTGCTGGTGGATCACAATGAGGCCGCCCAATCCGTGCCCGGTCTGGAGGAGGCGGAGATCCTGGAGATCATCGACCACCACCGGCTGGCAGATATCCAGACCGCCCACCCCATTTATGTGCGCAACGAGCCGGTTGGCTCTACCAATACCATCATCGCCAGCATGTTCCAGGACCGGGGTCTGATGCCCTCGGCAAAAATGGCGGGCATGATGGCCGCCGCCATCCTTTCCGACACGGTCATGTTTAAATCCCCCACCTGCACGGAAAAGGATCGCCGCACCGCCGAACGGATGGCCCGGATCGCCAACATTTCTCTGGACGAGCTGGGCCGGCAGATCTTCTCCGCCTCCACCGAGGGGCGCACCGCCCGGGATCTGCTGTTTTCCGACTACAAGGAATTCCACATTGCCGGTCATAATCTGGCGGTGGCCCAGATCACCTGCGTGGACAGCCCCAAAATGCTGGAGCGCAAGGAAGAATTCCTGCAGCTGATGCAGGCGGTCAAGGAGGAAAAGGGCTTCTCCATGATCATTATCATGCTCACCGATGTGCTGCTGGAAGGCACCCAGCTGATTTATCTGGGCAGCGACGAGACCATTCAGCAGGCATTTAATGTCCAGCCCAAGGACAACACCGTGTTCCTGCCCCGGGTCATGAGCCGGAAAAAGCAGGTCATTCCCATGCTTTCCGCTCTGTGGGGCTGATATTTTCATCTGTGCAAATCCCGGTTTTTGTGCTATAATACTACTTTAAGGAGGGAGATCATGGGCTTTGACCGCCTGCTGGGTAATGACCGGCTGAAGGAAAATCTGCACCGCAGCCTGAAACAGGGCCATATCTCTCACTTTTACCTGATCAGCGGCCCCATTGGCTCCGGCAAGCACACCCTGGCCCGGCTGCTGGCCGCCGCCATTCTGTGCCAGGGCGAAGACAAGCCCTGTCTTTCCTGCCCCGCCTGCCGGAAGGTGACGGGTATGCTGCATCCGGATTTGATCACTGTGGAAGATCCGGAGCATAAAAATGTGGCGGTAAAAATCGTCCGCCAGTTTCGGGAGGATGTATTCATCCGCCCCAACGAGGCAGAATACAAGATCTACCTGTTCCCTCAGGAGCTGGGCACAGAGGGACAAAATGCATTGCTGAAAATTCTGGAAGAGCCGCCTTCCTACGCCGTTTTTATCCTGCTGACGGACAATCCGGAAAAGCTTTTGCCCACCGTGCGCTCCCGCTGCACGGAGCTTTCTTTGACCTCCCTGCAGGAAAATACCCTGCGCAGCGCCCTTTCGGGGCAATTTCCCGATGCATCTTCAGATGCTGTGAATGCCGCCATTGCAAGAAGCGGCGGCTTTCTGGGGCAGGCGATCCAGATCCTCTCCGGCGCGGATGCCCTGCTTCCCCAGACGGAGCGCTTTGCGCAGTGCTTTGCGGAAAAAGACGCACTGGGCATTGTGCAGACCCTTGTACCTATGGAAAAATGGAAACGGGACGCGCTGCTTCCCGCGCTGGAACAGTGGCTGGACATTTTGACCCAGGCCCTTTCCCAACGCAGCGGCATTCCTGCTGTCAGTCCTGCCGCCGGACGCATCGGCACCCAGCGCAGCGGCCCGGAGATCATGGCCGCCGTCACACATATCCGCAAATGCGCGGACTTTGCCCGGCAGAATGTTTCTCCGGCTGCCATCTGCAATTATTTATCCTGGCATCTGCGTTCGATTTGAACAGAACTTACCATATACGAAGGAGTACACCATGGAACAAAATCCTACGACACAGCTGGTAGAGGTAGTGGACATTCAGTTCCGCACCGGCCAGAAGGTCTACTATTTTTCCCCCGCCGGTCTGAAGCTCCAGGCCGGTGACCATGTGATCATCGACACCGCACGGGGTCCGGAATTCGGCATCTGCACCGCCGGCAACCACAGGATTCCGGAAAAGGATGTGATCGTCCCTCTGCGCAACGTGCTGCGGCTTGCCACCGCTCAGGATGAGCGGATCGTTGCCGAAAATCGGGAAAAGGAAAAGCGGGCCTACGAGATTTGTATGCAGAAGATCGCCGAGCAGCAGCTGGATATGCAGCTGGTCAGCGCCGAGGCCGCCTTTGACGGCAGCAAGCTCCTGTTTTTCTTTACCGCTGACGAGCGGGTAGATTTCCGGGAGCTGGTTAAAAATCTGGCCTCTGTCTTCCATACCCGCATCGAGCTGCGCCAGATCGGCGTTCGGGACAAAGCAAAAATGGTAGGCGGTCTGGGCATCTGCGGCAGAAGCCTGTGCTGCGCAAGTTTCCTGGATGATTTTCAGCCGGTTTCCATCAAAATGGCAAAAACTCAAAACCTTTCCCTGAATCCCACCAAGATCTCCGGCACCTGCGGCCGGCTGATGTGCTGCCTGAAATATGAGCAGGACGCCTATGAGGATCTGCTCCGCAACGCCCCCAAGGCCGAATCCTTTGTGGACACCCCCGAGGGTCGGGGCACAGTGACCGAGGTGGATCTGCTTCGCCAGCGGGTAAAGGTCCGGCTGGAGGATCAGCCGGAGACCATCATCTCCGTTGCCAACGAGGAGATCGCCATTCTGCGCAGCGGCAAAGCGAAAAAGAATGATCCCCCGATCCCCGCGGATCTGGCGCCCATTTCCGGCAACGGAAAGCGCCTTCGCAAGGAGCGGGAGGATGCGCCTGTATTTTTAGACTCCATTAAATTCCGGTACAGTGAGGAGACCATCGCCGAAACTGCCCAAGCAGAGGAGGAGATTCCGGAGGAATCCGCTGGCGAGCCCAGAAAAAATCCCCGCCGCAACCGGAGAATCCGTAGCCAGAACCGGGAGCACGCTCCCCGGGAGACGGCTGCTCAAACTCCTGCCTCTGCAGCAGAGCCTGCACAGGACGCCGGGCAGAAGCCCAGAAAGAACCATTACCATCACCGGCGCAATCATCACCGCCGTCCCAAGCAGGGAGAATAAAGAATAAGGCGCGCTGCCAAATGCAGCGCACCTTTGTTTATAAATCGCAGAATGCAAAAAACGCACCGCCAAAGCGGTGCGTTTTCTTATAAGCTTATTCCGGAGCTTTCGAAAAGAGGATTTTCAGACGGGGAGCGAGGAGTTTCGGTTCAGATCCGTGTTAAAAACCGAAGGAATACTTTGTGTATTTCAAGGTTTTTATAAGCGGAAGCTGGGCCGAAAGAACCGCTCATCCGGCAAAAATCAGCTTTGAGGAAGCGACCTTTATTACAGCTGGGGGCCTGCGGCGACCAGAGCCTTGCCCTCGTCGTTGCCGGTGTACTTCTCAAAGTTCTTGATGAAGCGGGCGGACAGGTCCTTAGCCTTCTCCTCCCAGATGGAAGCATCGGCGTAGGTGTTTCTGGGATCCAGAATGTTGGTGTCCACGCCGGGCAGAGCAGTGGGAACCTCAAAGTCGAAGTAGGGGATCTTCTTGGTCTCAGCCTTCAGGATGGAGCCATCCAGAATGGCGTCGATGATGCCGCGGGTATCCTTGATGGAGATACGCTTGCCGGTGCCGTTCCAGCCGGTGTTGACCAGGTAAGCCTTGGCGCCGGACTTTTCCATCTTCTTAACCAGCTCTTCGCCGTACTTGGTGGGATGCAGCTCCAGGAAGGCAGCGCCGAAGCAAGCGGAGAAGGTGG
>SVKX01000012.1 GCA_015068225.1 Oscillospiraceae bacterium | reverse complement strand
CTGGCGTGCTAACCGACTGCACCACAGGGCCAGATTATGGTGGGAACAACAGGGCTCGAACCTGTGACCCCATGCTTGTAAGGCATGTGCTCTCCCAGCTGAGCTATGCTCCCAAACATCGTACCGAGGCGCAAACCTCAGCGACGGGTATTATTATACACAGGAAGCTTACATTTGTCAAGCGTTTTTCCTCATTTTTTTGTCCAAATTTTTGCAAGGCAAAAACATAGTTTTTGCCTTGCAAACAGAAGGATTTTTAAATGTTTTCCAAGATTTTCTGAATATCTTCCGGAGTGAATCTATATATCGTATCACAGAATTGGCACTCCACAGGAAAGTCCTTTTCCTCCTCCATGATCTGTGTCAGTTCCTCCCTGCCAAGGCTGATCAGCGCCCCTTCGACCCGCTCCCGGGAGCAATAGCACTTATAGGACACTTCCTGGGTCTCCAGGAACACAATGCCCAGATCGCCGCAAACCTGCCCCAGAATATCTTCAGGAGTCATACCCTGCTCAAGCATTGGCGTGACCGCGCCGGCTCTGCGGATTCCCTGCTCCAGCTTTTCGATGGTCTCTTCGGTAGCACCGGGAAGCAGCTGCAGCAGATAACCGCCTGCCACCTTAACACTTTGATCCCGATCGATCAGAACGCCCAGCGCACAGGCCGTAGGCGTCTGTTCACTGTTTGCAAAATATGCGGTAATATCGTCGCCGATTTCACCGGAAATCAGCTGTGTAGATCCGATATAGGGTTCTTTCATTTGCAGGTCCCGAATTACGGTCAGCGTTCCGTCAGTGCCAACCGTTGCGCCCACATCCAGTTTCCCGGGAAATTTTTCTACAAGCGGGACTTTGGCCTGGGTAACAAATCCCCGGACATTGCCCACAGGATCTGCAACACAGGTAATGGAGCCGATCGGGCCGCCGCCCTTGATCTGCAGGGTCATGGAGCCACTTTCCACCTTCTGCATATTTCCCATCATGGAGGCAGCCGTCAGTGCCCGTCCAAAAGCCGCTGTGGCATTGGGTGTAGTCCCCTGTATCTGGGCACCTCTGCGAACAAGCTCCGTGGAGCGGATCGCTACGGCTTTTACAAAGCCATCCATGCTCATGCCCCGAACAAGATAATCCTTCATTTTACTTTTCCCTTTCTTGCTTTCAAATAGATCCGCTGATCCGATGCGTCCGGCGGTGTCATGCGCCGATCACCGTAAACCTGAATGGCAGTGAATCCCGCCTGCTTCAGAAAATCTGTCAGCATTGCCGCTGAGTAGGCATACTCCCTGTGTTCTTCAAAACTGCGCTGCCACAGGTTTCCCCTCCGCTGGAAAAGATCCATTCCATAGGAACAGATATTTGTGGCATCGTCAAACTCTCCACGCCAGATGCAGTAAACATCCTCGTCCTCATCCAGCCAGACCTGCCCGTCCATGGCCCGGAGCTTTTCCGGGGTATTCACATCAAAAATAAAAACGCCGCCCGGATTCAGTACCTTGTAGACCCGCCGGATCGCCTCTGCGCAATCATCGGGATCTGTAATGTAATCCAGACTGTCCAACGCACAGACCGCCAGATCCACGCCACGGGGCAACCGAAGCTGCTGCAGCTTTTGGCGCACAAACATGGGTGGATTTTTCAAGTCCCGGGTCTTTTCATACGCAACACTCAGCATATCCTCCGACATATCCACACCGATTACAGAAATGCCCCTCTTTGCCAGCAGGGCAGATACTGAGCCTGTGCCGCAGGCCAGATCCACCGCGGTTCTGGGGTTAACTCCTTCGCAGCGAAGGATCTGCTCATAAAAAGCAACAACAGCGGCATAGTCCACATCATTGGTGAGCCTGTCATAGCTGACCGCTAAATTCTTATATGCTTCCATTTTGTCTCCTAAAAAACATCCCGGGCTTTCACCCGGGATGTAAAGCATTGTTTTTTAGCGCTTAAAGATATTGAAAATATCCTGATCGTCCGCATCCACGCTGAGGGCACCCATACCAGCAATGGCAGCACCTGCATCATCCTTTGCAGGAGCGGCATCGCGCTTGCCTTCAAAACCGGTAGCAATAACGGTAACCCGCATCTCGTCCTCAAACTCATCAGAGGAGGTGGCGCCGAAGATAATATTGGCCTCGGGATTGGCATTCTCCTGCACGATACCAGCAGCAGTTTCCACATCATCCAGAGTCAGTTCGCAGGAACCGGTGACGTTCACCAGAACGCCGGTAGCGCCATTGATAGAGGTCTCCAGCAGGGGGCTGTTGATAGCGGCCAGAGCAGCCTGCTCAGCCTTGTCGCGGCCGGAAGCAGTACCGACACCCATGTGGGCTCTGCCGGCATCCTTCATGACAGCAGACACGTCAGCAAAGTCCAGGTTGATGATGACCCGGTCAGAATAGCCGACCAGCTCGGAAATGGAGGTAACAGCCTGCTTCAGAACATCATCAGCAATACCAAAAGCATTGGCAAAGGTGATCTTCTGATCGGTAACATACTTCAGGCGATCATTGGGGATGATGATCAGGGAATCTACCTTCTCACCCAGCTCCGCAATGCCAGCCTCTGCCTGACGCATACGGTTGGCACCCTCAAACTTGAAGGGCTTGGTAACAACGCCAACAGTCAGGATACCGGCCTCGTGAGCCAGATCAGCCACGATAGGTGCAGCGCCGGTGCCGGTGCCGCCGCCCATACCGGCGGTGATGAATACCATATCGGTGCCTTCCAGAATCTTAGCGATCTGGGCACGGCTCTCCTCAGCGGACTTCTTGCCGATCTCGGGCTTGGAGCCGGCACCCATGCCACCGGTGAGCTTCTCACCGATCTGGACCTTATTCTTACAAACGGATTTATTCAAATCCTGCTTATCGGTATTGACGACGATGAAGTCAACGCCATCCACACCGGCTTCGATCATGCGGTTAATAACATTGTTGCCAGCGCCGCCAACACCAATTACCTTGATTTTGACTACGCGCTCCTGAAACAGTTCAGACATATGCTCTCCTCCTATGTATCGTTTCGCGGCCAGGGAGACCTTCACCGCATGAAATTACAATGGTACCTCTATATTCTATCTTGAAAAACGGATTTGGTCAATAACCTTTTTAAATAATTTCTGATTTTTCGTCAAAATATTTTGCAAAATTAAGGCGCTCAATCGTCAAATGCCTTATATACCACACCATCGGGCTTGGATTTAAAGCTGGCATCCAGAATCCCGCTCTGATAATCCTTCATTTGATCTATGACGCTTTTTACACAACTGATCTTATAAAGCAGCTGCGTATCGTCGCCCAGCTTGACCTGATAGCGCTGTCCATACCAGAACCGGATATCTCCCAGATCCTCCACCTCAATGGTGGCAGCCTTACCGATGATACCGTTACGCTCCAGGTATTCTGCAATGTTCAGCGCGGTTTCCAGATGCTTTGCCTGGGTCACTGCAACAGGAATCGTATTGCCCTGCTCATCTGTCTGAGGCTGTCTGTTTTCCTTGGCTACTGCCTGAGATCCACTTACAGGCGCATCCAGTCGTACACCCAGCAATCTGGTGTAGCCTGTCTCCGCACCAGCTGCGGCTTTCTCTATGACCTTTCCGCTGGATGTGACAAGCCACCACGTATCGTCAGATGCCTGCACGGCATAGGGAACCTTTGCTTCCACGATGTCTATTTTTACCGTACCTGGTAATTTTATACCGATCCGCACACTTTCCACATAGGGCAGCGCCGTAATGATCTTGCTGGCAGCCTTTGCCCTGCTGAAGGTCAGCAGATGGTCTCCATCTTTAATTCCCGATGCCTGACGGATATCCCATGCAGAATACTTGCTGTTTCCAGAAACCTCAATGCCATCCACTTTGAAAAATACAGAGATGCCCAAAACCAGGGCGATCACCACCGCTGCCACCGTCAGCAGTTTAAGCGCAAGTCTGCTTCTGTTCAGGGGTTTTGGCGGAATATAGACCACATCCGGTGATACCCGCTCAGTTTTTTGGGAATCCGCACGCTTGGATCCTTCCCTATCCCGTCTGACGGGTTGCCGCTTTACGCCGGTTTTTCCAGAAGCCGGGCGGGTTCTACCCTGCGGGCGTGTCCTTTCTCTTTCTTTTGTATCCATAGTATCCTCCGTTAATTTCTGCTGCGGGCCAGTTCCTCCATAATGTCACAGATCCTGTCTGCCGAATCCAACACTACAAGACTCCGCAGGGCTGTTGCCATAGATTCCATACGCTCCGGTGCCTGAAGCAGACCCATAACCTCTTCATAGAGCCGATCTGCCGTACACTCCTTTTCCAGCACCAACACAGCGCCACCCTTATCTGCCAGAACTCTGGCGTTTTTCTCCTGATGATTGGCCGCTACATTGGGCGACGGGATCAAAATACAGGGCGTTCCGGTTGCCGCCAGCTCATTGCAGCTGGATGCACCGGCCCGGCTGATGAATACATCCGCCGCTGCCATAAGGGTAGGCATATTGTAAATATACTCCCGCATGTCAATGGAAGGACTTTCTGCCAAAGACACGCCGTAAGAGGCAACCTTCTCCGGCATCCACTCCCAACCGAATTTTCCAGTGGCGTGAATGTGCCGGAAAGGAAAGCCTGCGTCCTTTTCCAGCTTAAACAGCTCTGCCACCGTCTCATTCATAGCCCTTGCGCCAAGACTTCCGAAGGCAGAAACCACCAAAGGTTCATCCTGGATCCCCAGTTCCCTTCGGGCTGCCTGTCTGTCGTTAAATACAAATTCCCGACGCACCGGCATACCTACAATCTCCAGCCGATCCGTGTTTTTATACTGTTTCGCACTTTCCGCAAACGCGATCAGCACTTTGTCCACCCGATTGGCCAGCATTTTTGTGGTCAAACCGGGAATGGCGTTGCTTTCATGGATGCAGGTAGGGATCCCCAGCTTGGTACCTGCCATCAGTGCAGGATAACAGGCATAGCCACCGGTTCCCAGAATCACATCTGGCCGAAACTGACGGATGATTTTCTTGCATTCGTTCACAGCTTTAATGGTGTTGGCAACCGTCTGCACATTTTTCTTGATCGCGCTCCAGTTTTTTCCTCTGGACATACCGGACACATTCAGGCATTTAAGTTCGAAACCTGCCTTGGGGACCAGCTGCTCCTCCATATGCCCCTTTGCGCCGATGAACAGGATATTGCTCTCGGGGTGCCGCTCCCGGATCACATTGGCAACAGCAATGGCCGGATTGATATGTCCACCTGTTCCGCCACAGGTAAAAATCACATTCATAGGGAAACCTCCTGTATTTTTGTCTGGTTTCTGTAACGGGATATGCTCAAAACCACACCCATCTCCCCCAGATTCACCGCCAGCGCTGTGCCGCCATAGGAGAAAAAGGGCAGCGCAATACCGGTGGATGGAAGCAGGTTGGTCACAACACACAAGTTGAGAATCGTCTGCACCGCGATCAATGTTACCAGTCCCGCGGCAAGCACCGTGGAAAACCGGTCCGCGGCACGCAAAGCGATCCAATAGCCCCGCAGGATCATTGCCGCAAACAGGCCGATGATCAGCAGTGCGCCGAAGAGGCCAAGCTCTTCACAGATAATAGCGAAGATATAGTCGTTGTACTGAAACGGCAGGTACAGATATTTCTGTCTGCTTTTCCCGAAACCAAGACCGAACAGCCCACCGGAACCGATGGCATAAAGGGACTGCAGAATCTGATAGCCGGTATCTCCCGGATCCTGCTCCGGATGGAGCCATGCCGTGACTCTGTCACCGGCATAGCCCATAAAGGTAATATAGATCAGAACGAATGCGGCAGCCGCACCTGCGCCGGCCAGAAGCCACTTGGGGCTTGTGCCTGCCACAAACATCATCACCACTGCCACCATACCGATGAGCATAATGGCAGAAAGATGCTTTTCTAGCGCCAGCGGGATCAGAATGCCCAAAAGCGCAGCGCCAAACCCCAGAACGCCATAGCGGAACTTTTTCGCATCCGCGCCAAAGCCTCTTGTCAGTTTGGCAAACAGGACGATCATGGTAAATTTCGCGATTTCCGAAGGCTGAAACTGAATGCCCGCAATATTGATCCACCGGCGGGCACCATTGACAGATTCTCCGGCAAACAAAACCAGAAGCAGCAGCAAAATACTGATTCCATAAAGGGGCCAGGCAAATTTAAACCAGAACTGCGCCGGGATCCGGCTGAACGCAACCATGCACAAGATCCCCAAGCCGGCACAAACAGCCTGCTTTTGCAGATATTTTGTGGAAATAGTGTAGCTTGTATCGTATTCGCTTTGGGCAGAGCTTGCTGAATAGAGCATAATAAGCCCCACTGTCAGCAGCAGCATGGTTAGCAGCAAAAACGGAATATCCACATGTTCCCCCGCCGGAATCCGGCGGCGGTCCTCTTTGGCATACAGAGCTTTCTCTGCTGCCATAAGGGTCTCCTTTCGGTCAGATTATCCTGCCAATCCGGACACACCGAACCAGGCCAAAATACACATCAGTGCCGAAACCAAGGCAAAGACGATGACGATCTTTGTCTCTTTCCAGCCGGACATTTCAAAATGGTGATGAATGGGAGACATTTTAAACAGCCGCTTGCCGTGTGTCAGCTTGAAGTAGCCAACCTGCAAAATTACGGACAGTGTCTCAATGATATATACAAATCCCACCAGCACCAGAATCAGCGGCATATTCATAGCAAAGGCCAGCGCACACACCGCACCACCCAAAAACAGGGAGCCGGTATCACCCATAAATACCTTTGCAGGATGCCAGTTAAAGAACAGATATGCGATTAAGCCGCCCACAAGGCAGGCAGGCATCAAAGCAAGATCCATTCTCTGGTGCAGTACCGCAGCAGCAGTAAAGAATACCATTACCGGCACAGTAACAGAGCCGCAAAGGCCATCCACACCATCCGTAAGATTCACCGCATTGACGCAGCCAACCATTACAAACATGGCAAAGAAAATGTACAGCAGCGGATGGATATTCAGGCTCATATTCGCAAAAGGAATATACAGCGGAATATTTCCGTCAACAACCTGCATACCGCCGGTTTTGTACATAATATAAAGATACAAAGCAGAAACCGCCATTTGAAGCAGTGCCTTCTGCAGGGATGTCAGGCCCATGTTCTGCTTTTTCTTCAGTTTGCAGAAATCATCCAAAAAGCCGATAGCGCCAAAGCATAGCGCCAGCGCCAGAACATAAAAGACCGTGTAATCGGTCATAACCGGGATCGCCAGCAAAAGGCATATGACCAATCCAAAGATGAACATCAGCCCGCCCATCATAGGTGTACCAGCCTTGTAATTATGCCAGGTAGGTCCTACCTCCCGAATGGACTGCCCTGCCTTCAGCGCCCGCAGCACCGGCAGAATCAACAAACCGATCAATGCAGACAGCACGCAGCCTGCTCCAGCGGTAATCAGTATCCGTGTCATTTTTCTTTCCTCCGCTTATGTTTCGTCCTTCAAAAAGCCTTCCAGTACCAGCTCCATATGCATCCCGTGGCTTCCCTTAAAAAGGATTACATCCCCGGGCTTGGCAAATTGCTTCAATGCTGCTATCAAAGCATCTCTATCCACAAAACCTCTTGCCCGGGCATCCGGCATGCCGCCGGTAAGGGCTCCGCTGACCACACGGGCACTGTTCGGTCCATAGGCAAGGACCAAATCCGCCTTTTCAGCGGCAATCCGGCCGATACGGTAATGCTCCGCAGTGGTGCACATACCCAGTTCCAGCATATCGCCCAGAACCGCCACGCGGCGGCCGGCACGGCTGCCAAGAACATTCAGCGCCGCTGCCATAGATTCCGGTCCTGCATTATAGCAGTCCTTGATGATGGTAAATCCATTCTTTTGGAAGATCTCTTGTCTTCCTGCCATGTTCTGAAAATGTGCCAGTGCGTCCACAATGGCTTCCGGCGAAACCTCCATGGCAAGTCCTACACTAATTGCGGCCAATGCATCCGGAACAAAATGCTCTCCCTCTAAAGAAAGCGCCACGTCCATGGAGCTGCTTTGCGAATCTGCATGAAAATAGAGCTTTCCATCCTTCTGCCGCACATCGCCGCCCCGCACCTGACAATCAGGATTCCGAAGGCCAAAGTATGTAGCACGAACACCGGTCTGCCGCACATTCCACAACAGCTGGTCATCGCCATTGAGGATCACTTTTCCGTTTTCTCTCATGCCCTCAAGAATCTCCAGCTTTGCCTTTAAGATTCCCTCCTGAGAGCCAAGGTGCTCAATATGCATGGTGCCGATGTTAATGATCACCGCCACATCCGGCAGTGCGATGGATGCCAGGTAGGCGATCTCCCGAAAATGGTTCATGCCCATTTCCAGAACAGCCACCTGAGTATCCTCGTCCATGGACAGGATCGCCATAGGCATGCCAATATCATTATTGTGGTTGACCGGTGTCTTTTTAACCCGGTATTTCTTCTCCAGCACGCAGGAAATCATTTCCTTTGTGGTGCTTTTTCCCACAGAGCCTGTAACACCCACGACCTTCATGCCAATGCGCTTGCGCTCTTCCCGGGCGATATCTCCCAACGCTTTTCTGGGATCATCTACAATAATAGCGGGATAATCTCCCTCACAGCGGCTGCAAAGCACCGCTGCCGCACCCTTTCCCAAAGCCATGGGAATAAAATCATGACCGTCTCTTACGCCCTGCAGAGCAAGAAACAACTGCCCCGGCAAAACTGTACGGGAGTCATTGTTTGCACCCAGAAAGGTAACATCCGCATATTTTGGATCGATTTTTCCGCCGCACCAGGCCGCTGCCTGCTGCAATGTGATCCTTCCCATATCATTCCCTCGTTTCCTTCAGGCAGGCGGCGACCTCCTCCCGTTCATCCAGGTGGTACTTTACGCCGCAAATCTCCTGATAGGTTTCATGGCCTTTTCCTGCCAGTATAATAATATCATCTTTTTGCGCTTTGTCCATAGCATATCGAATCGCTTTTCGCCGGTCTTCTATTACAACATACTCCCCGCAGCTGTCATCGATCCCTTTAAGAATGTCGGAAATGATGTCCATAGGTGCTTCTGTTCTGGGATTATCCGATGTAATCACCGCAAGATCCGCCAGTTTCACACCGATTCTACCCATAATGGGCCGCTTTATGGGGTCTCTGTCGCCACCGCAGCCAAAAACTGCGATGAGCCGGCCCTTGCAGAAATCTCTGGCAGAGCTGAGCACATTTTCCAGTCCATCCGGGGTGTGTGCATAGTCCAAAAGCACTGTATAAGGCTTACCGGGTGTGGGAACTACTTCAATTCTGCCCCGAACGCCTTTTGCTTCTGCCAGAGCGGCGGCCGCTTCTTCGGGTTTAATCCCCAGCTGCGCTGCAATACCCAGCACGCTCAGCGCGTTGTACACTGTAAACCTGCCGGGTATGCCCAGCTTTACCGGAATATCCTTTTGCTTATACTGTACGGTAAAGGAAACGCCGTCTGCATCCATCCGGATATCCGTTGCATGCAGGTCTGCGGTATCCTTGACTGAAGTTGTCAGCATATCACAGGCAGCAGCGGAACGAATCCTCTCGTACCAGTCATCATCGCCGTTCAAAACAGCCTTGTTGCAGCGACTGAACAGCTGAGCCTTGGTATCGCAGTAGTCTTCCATAGTTTTGTGGAAATCCAGATGATCCTCTGTCAGGTTGGTAAAAGCTGCTACATCAAAATGTACACCGCCCACCCGATCCAGGGCGATGGCGTGGGAGGACACTTCCATAACAACATACTGACAGCCTGCATCCCGCATCCGGGCAAACAATCCTTGAAGTTCAAAGCTCTCCGGTGTGGTCCGCTCCGTAGGCACCACCAGATCTCCGATCTGGTTTTCCATGGTGCCGATAAGACCGACCTTTGCTCCCAGCGTTTTTTCCAGCACCTGCTTTAAAAGAAGGGTAACAGAAGTCTTTCCGTTGGTGCCTGTTACGCCGATCATGGTCATACTTTTTGCAGGATGGCCATAGAAATTGCATCCGATCATCGCCAGCGCCTGCCGGTCGGATTCCACAAGAATGTAAGGAACATCCAATTCCGGTCTTTTTGCCGTTACCACAGCGGCAGCGCCTTTTTCCAAAGCCATGGGAATAAACCGGTTTCCGTCAGTTGCAAAACCGGATACGGCAACGAACAAGCCGCCTGATGTCACCTTTCGGGAATCGTAGGCCACTGCCTCTATATTTTGTTCCAGATCAGCCGTTGCTTCCAGCACCTTTACGCCAGAGAGTAAATCCTTCAGCTTCATATGCGCTCCTTTTGCTCCTTTAATCCGCAGCTGCGGTATCCGCAAATTCCAATCGTATCGTCGTTCCAACCTTGACCTGCGTCCCTGCCGCTGTATCCTGCGCAGTTACAGTCACCTTAGAAGAAACCTCATTGTTGCCGGAGACCAGAATGTATAACCCTAATGCGCCGGCCGTGTCGCTTGCCTGCTGTCGGTTCATTCCCATAAAGTCCGGCACGCAGACCGTCTGTTCCTCTGGAGCTTCCCCAAAGTAGACAAGCACCTGGCTTCCTCCCGGCAGACTCTCTCCGGCAGCAGGGATCTGCCCTGTTACAGTTTCTCCTGTCCCTACTACCTGCATGGTAAGGCTCTGCTCTTTCAGAAGCTTTTCCGTCTCTTTAGCGGTCAGGCCGGTCAGATCCTCTAAAACCACGGTTTGACCCGCCACATCCTCTTCTGAGAAAGTCTGCTTCACACCCAAATACGGAAGAATATCCGCCATCACCGCGCCAACGGTAGGCGCAGCCATTACGCCGCCGGAAATATAAATACCGGTAGAACGGGAGGGTGTATCCAGAGCCACTAATACAATATACTCCGGATCGTCCATTGGCGCAATCCCTACAAATGATACGATTTTATCCAGCGTTGGCTGGCCATTCTCATCTAAAACGTCGATTTTTTCACTGGTACCGGTCTTTCCCCCTATGGAATATCCGGCAACTGAGGCATTTTTTGCCGTTCCGTCGGTTACAACCGAACGGATCAGCTGACACATGGTCTTGGAAGTCTCTTTACTGATGACCTGCCGGATCACCGTTGGCTCCTGCTTCAAAACCGTATTCCCCTGTGCATCGATTACTTCCGAAACCATGTAAGGCTCCACAAGATTGCCGCCGTTGACCACCGATGCAATGGCCCGCACAAGCTGGATGGGTGTCAGCTTGAAGGTCTGCCCGAACGAGCCGGAAGTCAGGGATGCTGTGCCCCATTTGTCTGTATTGGTCACAAGCTCTTTATCGAAGAAAACGCCCTTGCTTTCACCGGCAAGATCGATACCCGTTTTTTCCGTAACGCCAAAGCGCTGGATATAGTCATAAAACCGCTCCCCGCCCAGCTTCAGGGCGATATGCGCAAAGGCCAAATTGCAGGAATTCTGCAAAGCTTGGGGCGTCTGCTGACTGCCGTGGCCGGCAGAGCGCCAGCAATGCAGCAGCTGGGATCTTCCAGGAATGTGCTCTGCGCCGGAACAGTGAAAGCCAGTATTCAGGTCAATCGCCCCGCAATCCAACGCAGCAGCCATGGTCAAGACCTTAAAGGTGGATCCCGGTTCATAGCCGTCGGAAAGGCATCGGTTTCTCCACTGTTTCAACCGGGCGGCTGTAAGCGCATTCTGATAAGCCTTCAGCCCGTCTTTATAGCCTTGAGAATCCTCCGGATACGCAAGATACGATTGTTTTTGCGTCTCAAGCGCCTGCAAAGCATCGGAGTCAGCGATCTCCAGATACTGATTGGGGTCATAGCTGCCCAATGTCGCCATGGCCAGGATCTCCCCTGTCTTGGCGTTCATAACCAAGCCAAACGCTCCGTTTTGCACATCATAGCGGGCAATGGCAGCCTCCATCTGCTTCTCTAAGCACGCCTGCACCGTGGTATCCAGGGTCAGGATCACATCAGCTCCCGGCTGGGATGCCACATATTTTTCAAAGGAAAAGGGCATATCCATTTCGTTATTACCTTTGGTGGTAATCACCTTTCCGGCAATACCCTCCAGATAACTGTTATAGGCTGCTTCGATTCCCTCGGAGCCTGTATTGGATGCATTGGTAAAACCGATGACCTGTGCAGCCAAAGAACCGTATGGATAATACCGTTGCGAATTAGGCTCCAGATGGATGCCGGAGATTTGATTCTCATTGATATATGCCCGGATCTGCCCTGCAGTCTCCTCGCTGACCCGGGCGCCGATCTGCTTGTAGCGCATGGTTATGTCCTGTGCCTGTTCTTCGATCCATGCAGGATCCTTATCCAGAAGCTCCCCCAGAAATCGGGAAATCGCTCCCACATCCGCTTTGGACTGCTTCAATTCATGGGGATCCAGATATACATTTTCCACACCCACAGAAACCGCAAGTGTATTCATATTGCGGTCATAGATCGTCCCCCGCTCTGCTGTGACAGAGGTGGTTCTGGTCTGATTGCGCAGGGCAAGCTGAGAATAATAGTCATACTGGCCGATCATCAGGCTGTACAGCTGCAGCCCCACAGGCAAAAATGCAGCGATGCCCAGCACCACCATTACCGCAAGGATCCTTCGATGGTGTCCAGTATCTCCACGAACACGGGAATAACCGTATCTGCGTTTGTTTTTTTCCATATGCCACCGGCCTTTCTGACACTCTGCAAGGTATCAATGGGCAGCAAGGGTTTCCCTTGCTGCCCATTGCAGCTGCTATCCTAAGTGTATTGGCCGGAGCGCTCTTTATGCAAATAAGCCGGTAAGAAATGCGAAGAATGACTCCCACGCAGTGGGCTGACTTTCCTGCTGAGGGACATTGACCTCTATTTCTACCTGCGGGATCTGGCTCTGGGGAACCATGCCCATTGCCTGTGCGATCTTTTCGATCTCATCCAGATCATAACCCGAAGAATATGTATCCTGAAGCTGCTTATTCTCCTCCCAAAGGTCGCTGACATAGCTTTCCAATGCCGCTGCCTCAGCTCTGGCATCCTGCAGCCGGGTAAATCCCACTACAAGCAGAACAAGCAGCACTGCAGCCATGGCGATACCGCAAATGGCAACCGGATCCAGCCGGACCACTACCTTCTTTTCACGGCGGGGCTTGGGCAGAGTTACTCTTTTCTTTTTACGCGCAGGGGCAGTATTCAGCTGATAGGCCATAGAGCCGGATACATACGCGTTGATATATTTAACTTCAGGTTGTCTTGCCATGTTGATCTCTCCTTTTTACGATGGCAAACCGAAATCTATTACATTTTTTCACAGATACGCAGCTTTGCGCTTCTGGCTCTGGGATTAAACTCCAGTTCCTCATCTCCGGAAACTACCGGCTTGCGGGTAACAAGTTTAACCTGGGGCTTTTTCCCACAAACACAAACAGGGAAGCTAGGCGGACAGGTGCAGCCCTTTGCCGCCTCTGCCATGCCGTTTTTCACGATACGGTCTTCCAGAGAATGGAAGGTGATGATTGCAAGTCTTCCCCCCTGCTTCAAGCGGGGAATGGCTGCATCCATGACCTTTCGCACTGCGCCCAGCTCATCATTTACCGCAATGCGGATCGCCTGAAAGCTGCGCTTTGCTGGATGCTGCTTTTCCCGCAGGGCCTGAGCCGGCATTGCCGAGCGGATCACATCCACCAGCTCCAAGGTCGTTTGGATGGGCTGCTGCTCTCTGCGGCGGCAAATGGATGCTGCGATCTGCGGTGCATAACGCTCCTCGCCGTAGTCAAACAGAATGCGGCGGAGCTCTTCATAGGACCATGTGTTTACGATGGTCTCCGCGGTAAGCGCGTCACCGCTGTCCATCCGCATATCCAGTCTTGCGTCTGTCATATAGGAGAAGCCGCGGCTGCCATCATCCAGCTGAGGAGAGGAAACACCAAGATCCAGCAGTATTCCATCCACAGCTTCGATGCCCAGATCGTCCAGCACCTTTGCAATCTCACAAAAATTGGAATGCACCAATGTTACTCTGTCACCATAAGGTGCAAGCCGCTCCCCTGCCGCCTTCAGCGCCACAGGATCTCTGTCGATGCCGATGAGCCGTCCTGTGGTAAGCTCTGCTGCGATCCGGCTGGAATGGCCGGCACCGCCCAGCGTGCCATCCACATAGATTCCATCAGGTCGAATGTTCAGACCCTGAATGCACTCTTCAAGCAGAACGGATACATGATGAAACTCACTCATAGTCCAATGGCCTCCAGGGATGCCAGCAGTTTTTCGGGGGTAAGATTCTCTGCCTCAAAGGCTGCGAACTCTTCGCTGTCCCAGATCTCTGCCTGACCTGCCCGTCCGACGATCATCACATCCCGGCGGATGCCTGCATATTCCTGCAAAAACTGGCTCAGGCTGAAACGGAACTGCTTATCCGGTGTGCACTGGGAAGCATTCATAAAGATAAGGCTGGTAGCAGCACCCTTTTGGGAGATGGGCAGCGTATTGTAATTGTCGCTGAGGGTCTGCCAGTCAGAGGCAGTATAGATGGTAAGACACCGATGACCGCAGTTGACGCCAAGGGTCACATAAAAATCACTGCCAAGCTCATCCCGCAGCTTTGCAGGCACGAACAGACGGTTCTTATCATCCAGCTTTGCCGGATATTTACCGATCATCGGGGTTCACCTCCTCCATTTTGCTCCACTTTTCTACCATTTTGCTCCACTTAATGACAGTATACATCTATCATCAAAAAAAATCAATCTTTTTTCACTATTTTTTTGGTTTTTTTCTAAAAAAACCAATGTTTTTCTAATTTTAGAACATCTGTTCTAGTTTGTGTTACCGATAAGCAAACTGGAGCTGATCCCGTTCCAGATTTCCCTTCAGCTTTGTCATTTTCTTTCCGGAGCGAAGCAGAAACTCTGCCAACGGACCCTCCACCTGCTCCTGAACCAATCTGCGCAGGTGCCGAGCCCCGTCTTTCGCCTTGCACTGCGCTGCCAAAGATGCCGCCAATTCCCCGGGAAGCTGCAGCTGCACGCCCATATTCTGCATCCGCCCCCGAAGCTGGTGCAGGTATTTCTCTGCAATGGTCTCCAGCGCACCATCTGTAAGGGGGGAGAACGGAATGATCTGGTCCACTCTGCTTAAGAATTCCGGCGCAAACGCCTGACGCAGTGCCCCCTCCCGCTCTTTCGCATTTCCCGACGGTCGGAAGCCAAGACCGTCTCCCTGAAGCTGTCCGCCTACATTGGAGGTCATGACCACGATTGCGTTTTTAAAGCTCACCTTTCGCCCGGTGGAATCTGTCAGCTCCCCTTCTTCCATGATCTGCAGCAGGATTCCTGTCACATCCCGGTGGGCCTTCTCCAGCTCATCCAGAAGCACCAGGCAGTAAGGTCTCCTGCGTACAGCCTCTGTCAGCTTTCCGCCCTCCTCATAACCTACATAACCGGGAGGTGCGCCGATCAGTCGGGAAACCGACTGTTTTTCCATATATTCTGTCATATCCAGCCGAATCATGGCTTCCCGACTTCCGTACATTTCCTCCGCCAACGCACGACAAAGCTCTGTCTTTCCCACACCGGTAGGGCCTGTAAACATCAGGCAAGCCACCGGACGGTTTTCATCCCGAATATCCGAAAACCCTCTGCGCACCGCCTCCGCCACCGCATGGACCGCCTCCGGCTGGCCGATGACCTGCGCAGACAATAGCCCCTCCAGATTCAGCAGCCGTTCCCGCTCATTGGCCGTCAGCCTGCCTACGGGAATCCCAGTTCTGGCAGACACCGCCCACGCAATATCTCCGCCAAGCACCGCCCGTGCCCTGCGGCTCTCCGTGGGGCGGGTCACCATTTTCTGCATTTTATCCCGCAGCTCTGCCGCTCTTTCAAACTTGCTTTCCCTGACCGCTTCATGAAGCTCCTGCTCCAGATCCTGCCTTGCTGCTGCCCTGCTTTGACTTAGCTCCTCCATTCTGGCATGGGAGGCTCCCTCATCCAGCAGGTCAATGGCTTTATCCGGCAAAAACAGATCCGGCAAGTAGCGGACTGAAAGCCTGAGGGCTTCCTTTAGCGCTTCCTCTGTGATCCGTATATGGTGATGGCGCTCCAGCCCCGGCTTTAGCCCCCGCAGAATTGCCATTGCCGCCTCCTGATCCGGTTCCTCCACAATGACCGGACGAAACCGCCGATCAAGAGCCGGATCTTTTTCAATAAATTTGCGATACTCTGTCAGTGTGGTAGCGCCCAGCATCTGAAGCTCTCCCCGCCCCAGCGCAGGCTTGAAAATATTGGCCGCATCAATAGCACCCTCTGCCGCACCTGCTCCCACAATGGTGTGCATTTCATCCACAAACAGGATCACATCTCCGTTTCTGCGGATCTCTGCCAACACATCCCGCAGCCGCTCCTCAAATTCACCCCTGTATTTCGTTCCCGCCACAAGGTTTGCCATATTCAAGCTGATCAGCCGCTTGTTTTTCAGCTGGGGCGGCACATTCCCCATAGCCATTCTTTGGGCCAACCCTTCCGCAATGGCTGTCTTGCCAACGCCCGGCTCTCCGATCAGGGCCGGGTTATTCTTATTCTTTCTGCTGAGGATACCAATGACCATATCGATCTCCTTTTCCCGTCCGATCACAGGCTCCATAGAAGATGCTTTTAAGATCAGATCCTCGCTGAATTGCTCCAAAAGCTTCGTGTTGACCGCCTCCTTTTTGGTGGTAGCGGAAGGCGATATTGCCTCCCACTGCAGATATTCGATAGCGCGGGAAAACAGTTCATTTCCATCTATCCCCGCCAAGCTTAATAAATCCTGCGCCGCACACTTTTCACGGCGCAGGAGCGCTATCAGTATATGAGCATTTTTGACGCTTTTCTCCCCGGCAAGGCGTGCCTCTTCGCCTGCAGAGCGCAGGATGCAACGGGCAGCCTTTGTTAACCCCTGCGGAAGCGGCAGATCCGGTGTTCCGCTGCCAAAGATAAGGGAGACCAGATCCTGCAAAAAAGAAGCATCCGCGCCTGCGCTGTGCAGAAGCTGAGCCGGCCAGCCGGGTTGGACTGTCAGCGCCAGCAGAATATGCTGACTGCCTACAAAGCTGTGCCCCAGGCTCCGTGCCTGCGCCGCCGCAGACAGGATCAGTTCGGTGGCTTCTGGCGTATATCGCATGGCAAAACCTCCTTTATCCGAAAAGTCTCGCCAGAGGAGCGAAAAAATATACAAGCTTTGTAAAAAAAGGATTTGCTTTTTCTGAAATACATGCTAGAATAAAGGTGCGTTCAAGCGTTATGCGCAAATGGGCGAAAAACATATTGGAGGGAAAACCATGGCTTACAATATTACTGATGCCTGCGTCAAGTGCGGTTCCTGCGCTGACAACTGCCCCGTTGAGGCAATTTCCGAAGGCGAAGACAAGTATGTCATTGACGCTGATGTCTGTGTCAGCTGCGGTGCCTGCGCCGACAACTGCCCCACTGAAGCTATCGAGGAAGGCTGATTCTTCCAAATCCGCAGTCAGTCTGCGCGCTCTGGTTTCCAGACTGCGCAGGCTGATTTTTTATGGAGGCCCTTATGGAACAGCTTTATAACGGTTTTACGCTGGAGATTCCTCCGGACAGCTTTCCCCTGAGTACCGACTCTATGGTGCTGGCAGATTTTGTCCGCCTGAGTAAAAATGCCAATGTTCTGGATCTTGGCTCCGGCTGCGGCACACTTGGTCTCCTGCTTTGCGCCGCCGACCCCGGCTGCACTGTAACCGGGGTAGAGATCTGCAAAAGCTCTCACCGCGCTGCGGAGGAAAATATTCTGCAAAACAGCCTGCAATCACGCATGAAAAGTATATGCGCTGATCTTCGGGCAATCCCCTCTCTTCTTCCCGCCGGCAGTTTTTCCTGCTGCGTTTCCAATCCGCCTTATTTTTCCGGCGGACCTGCCAGCAAAACCAATCCTCTGGCCCGCAGAGACGACCTTTGCACCACTGCCGACCTTTTTCGATCGGCCGCTTGGGCACTGCACTATGGCGGCGACTTTTTCCTTGTCCACAAGCCGGATCGTCTGGCACAGCTGTGCAGCTGTGCATCCCAGGCCGGTCTGGAGCCAAAGCGACTACGCATCATAAGCCATCGGCCCGAAAGCAAACCAGCAATGATCCTGCTCCAGTGCCGCAAGGGTGCTGCCCCGGGACTGATATGGGAGCAGATATCTCTTTTCCATGCAGACGGCTCCCCCACGCCCGCATACAAGAAAATCTATCATCTTTAGGAGGCTAATCATGGCCGGAATGCTTTATCTTGTTCCCACGCCCATCGGTAATCTGGGAGACATATCAGCACGATGCCGCCAGACCCTGGAGGAAGCGGATTTTATCGCAGCAGAGGACACCCGTGTCTCTTTGAAGCTACTGAACCATTTAGGGATTAAAAAAAGCCTCGTCAGCTATTACGAGCATAACAAGGCAAGCAAGGGCAATGTAATTGTAGATCGGATTCTGGCGGGAGAGACCTGCGCGCTGGTGTCGGATGCCGGCAGTCCTGCTATTTCCGATCCCGGCGAGGATCTTGTAAAGCTGTGTGCCGAAGCAGGGATTACAGTATGTGCCATCCCCGGTCCCTGCGCTGTGATCACAGCACTAAGCATTTCAGGTCAAAGCACCGGTCGTTTTTGCTTTGAGGGCTTTCTTTCCACAGCCAAAAAAAGCCGCCGTGAGCATTTGGATGCGCTGAAAAATGAGCATCGGACCATGGTGTTTTACGAAGCACCCCACAAGTTGCTGTCCACGCTTCAGGACATGGCATCTGTATTTGGTCCTGAACGGCCCATTAGTTTGTGCCGGGAGCTGACCAAGCTCCACGAAGAAGTCGTCCGCACCACACTGGGGCAAGCTGTAGATAAGTATACGGAGAACCCGCCCAAGGGTGAATTTGTTCTGGTGGTAGCCGGAGCACCCGAGGAGGCCGCACCCCCCGCCTCAGAAGAAGATGCCGCCGCCCATGTAGCCGCTTTGATCAAGGCGGGACTGAGCCGGAAGGACGCGATCAAGCAAACTGCCAGGGAATTGAATCTTCCTAAAAATACTGTTTACGATGCTGCACTAACACTGCAGCAAGAATAAAAAGCGGCGGCTCCCACAGGGAGCCGCCGCAAAACATATGTTAATACTTTGAAATATTATGTATGCATTCCTGACAAATATTCTTCCCTTGATAGGAGACCAACAGTCTGGAAGACCTGCAGAAACAGCAAGACGGTTCAAATTTTTGCAAAACAATCCGGTCACTTTCTATGAAGATTTCAACCTCGTCCCGCTCTGCAATATCCAAAGTACGCCTTATCTCAATCGGCAGCACGATCCTTCCTAATTCATCAACCTTTCGAATGATACCTGTCGATTTCATTCACGATAGTCCCCTTTCTTTTTTATCCCGTTTAATTGGTTTACTTTTTATATGATATAGTATACCTTATATTTTCTTTTCTGTCAATATTTTTTATAAACTTTTCTCTTTTACGAAAATATTTATATCATTTTTTCTTATTTCAGGCGTATTGTACATCACAGGGAGGTTGTACAATGGTCATGAGCTGGATTTTTACGGGGATCCTGATGGTTTCCCTTTTCTTTGCCGCCATACTAGGACGGGGAAGCGAGCTGGCAGCGGCGATTCCCACCGGTGCCCAGGCAGGGATATCCCTTGCCATTTCCATGGGAGGCTCGATCTGCCTGTGGACGGGTGTTGGTAAACTGATGGAAAAAGCAGGGCTCACGGAAAAGCTGGCCCGTCTGCTCAGTCCTGTAATGAAGCACGCGTTTCCCTCCACCAGGCAAGATCCCCTACTTGCCCAGAGCCTTACCGGAAACATATGTGCAAATTTTTTGGGGCTGGGAAACGCAGCCACCCCAATGGGGATTCAGGCTGCTAAGCGACTTGTGGATCCGGCAGATCCCACCCGCGCCGGAGATGAGATGTGCAGGCTTATTGTACTGAATACGGCATCCATTCAGCTCATCCCTGCCAATGTAGCTGCCGTACGGGCCTCCCTCGGGTGTTCCGCGCCCTTTGACATCCTGCCTGCGGTCTGGGTCACCAGTATATGCTCTGCAGGGCTGGGTGTGTTTGCTGCGTGGTTAATGGGTAAGGTGTGGCGTCATGAGTGATTATGTAGTGCCGGCGATCCTGCTTGGGGCTTCGTTGTTGGCCTTGTACCGCAAGGAGAACAGCTACGATATCCTGCTTGGCGGCGCGGCAGAGGGAATGCGGCTTTTGGTCTCTATCGTTCCGGCTTTGGTCCTGCTGCTGACCGCCGTCACCATGTTGAACGCCTCCGGTGCCATGGAGGTGATCAGCAGTGTGATCGCACCGGCTTTCCGGTTTTTTGGTATTCCACCGGAAACTGCGCTGCTCGTACTGGTCAGACCCATCAGCGGCAGCGCTGCGTTGGCTGTGGGTGCAGATCTGATGGCACAGTATGGTGTAGATTCACAAATCGGCAGGACCGTTGCTGTTATGCTTGGCTCAACAGAGACCACTTTCTACACCATAAGTGTCTATTTTGGCGCCGCGGGGATTCACAAAACCCGCTACACAGTTCCCGCCGCTTTGCTGGCAGATTTTACTGGTTTTTTTATGGCCTGTCTGACAGTTCGGCTCTTCTTCTGATTGGGTATACTATTAAAACGAAAGAAACCGCCAAATTGTGACATCTGTCCTGAAAAAAACAAAAAAGTGCTCCCGGTCAAAAACCGGGAGCACTTACACTATACAGGATTATTCGTCTTCCTCATCTTCGAAGCTGAATTCCAGAGTCTCGCCGCAGTTGTCACAGACAATGCTGCCAGCTTCCAGAGTCTCCTCGTCAAAATCGATGATGTTACCGCAGGCACACTCTACCTCATAGATGGTGGTGTCTTCGTCGCCAAAGTCAAAGCCTTCTTCAAAGTCTTCGTCCTTGTCCTCGTCGTCCCAATCCAGATCCTCGTCGTCATATTCGTCCTCATCCTCATCCATGATGAAGTCTTCAATGGCGTCCAGATCCTCTTCGATCTCATCCAGCTCATCAGAGATAGCAATGGTGGTATCCTCAATATCCGTAACCTTCTTAGACAGGTCACCCAGAAGCTCCACCATAGCGGCAATCATCTTGCCCTCGGCAGTTTCGGTATCCAACTTCAGGCCATCCATCAGGCCCTTCAGATATGCGGACTTTTCAGAAATGGTCATATTTATTCTCCTTTATGCCTTGGAACGACCCAGATATTCACCGGTGCGGGTATCGATCTGGATCTTGTCGCCCTCGTTGATAAACAGAGGCACCTTGATCTCAGCGCCAGTCTCAACAGTAGCGGGCTTGGTAACGTTGGTAGCGGTGTTGCCGGCAAAGCCAGGCTCGGTCTCGGTAACTACCAGATCCACAAAGTTGGGCACTTCAACGCCGAACACCTTGCCCTTGTAGCTCATGATGGTGCAGATGTCGTTCTCCTTGACAAACTTGAAGGAATCGTCCAGAACGCTGCCGTCGATGGGCTCCAGCTCGTAGGTCTCCTGATCCATGAAGTAGTACAGGGAGCCATCGTTGTAGGAGTACTCCATCTTCTTGCGCTCAATAAAGGCAGTGGGGAACTTGGCAGAGGGGTTCAAGCTGGTTTCCGTCACGCCACCGGTGATGACGTTCTTCATCTTCACGCGGACAAAGGCAGCGCCCTTACCGGGCTTGACATGCTGGAACTCGATAACCTGCATGACCTTGCCATCCAGCTCAAAGGTAATACCGTTTCTAATATCGCCTGCAGAAATCATTTTATTTATCCTCCTAAGGTACTCTCCGGCAGGAGAGCATAATGTATATAGGTTAGCTGATATATTTTAACCGAATATGCGCCATTTTTCAAGGGGAATTTGAAAATTTTTCAAATAATTATCAAATTCTTAGGACTATGGGTAATATTCTCGTGTCCATCCTCCAGATAAATGCACACATCTTCGATCCGGACACCGAATTTACCCGGCAGATAGATGCCCGGCTCAGCCGATGCCACAGATTTTACCGGCATACCATCCTCATTGGCAGCATTGGGGCTGGGGCTTTCATGGATCTCAAGGCCCAGACTGTGACCGTAGCCATGGCCGAAATACTGACCGTATCCTGCATCGGCAATGACCTTGCGGGCAGCACCGTCGATATCCTTACCGGGAACGCCGGCCTTGGAGATCGCCAAACCCGCCAACTGCGCCTCTAAAACAGTGTTATATACCTTTTGCATTTCCTCTGTGGCGAAGCCCACCGCGACCGTGCGGGTCATATCCGAGCAGTAGCCCATATACTGAGCACCAAAATCCATGGTGACAAAGTCGCCCTCACAGATCACCCGCTCGCCGGCCACGCCATGGGGCAGGCTGGTATTGGGTCCGGAAACCACGATGGGATCAAAGGCAAGACCCGTGGCGCCGTTTTTATACAGGCAATAGATCAGTTCAGCCTGAAGCTCAAGTTCTGTCATACCGGCTTTGATGCGGGTAATGACCTCGGAAAAAGCCTGATCGGTAATACCCTGCGCCTTGCGCATCAGTTCCAGCTCCCAAGCTTCCTTGACTCCCCGGAAACCGTTGATCTGCTTGTTGAAGGGCACGAGCTCCGCCTGCAGGTTCTTTGCATAGTGGTTGTACTCTGCAACCGTCAGATAATCCTCTTCAAATCCCAGCTTGCACACATCAAAATCTGCAATCGCCTCATTAATGCGCTTGATATAGTTATTCTCCCGGTTCATTTCCAGAACCTCAAAACCGCGGATCCCGTTCTGGGCCGATTCGATATAGCGGCTGTCCGTAAAATAGCGGCAACCGTTTTTTGTAACGATGGCAACGCCCTCGGCAATATCAAATTCCGCGCCGTAATGGCGGCTGTAGCGGGAGGTCAGCAGCAGTGCATCCACTTCCCCATCCAGCAAAGAAATATACTTTTCAAGATTTTTCATGATTGGATCCTCCTGTTTCCTGCTAAGATAATAAAAGGCTTTTCCAGCACATGGCGGGCCTTCAGCCAGAAATTGTGATTATCGATAGACTTCACCAAAATAGAAGTCACGCCGGCACAGTTGGCCCCCAACGTATCTGTAAAGATCTGATCACCGGCCAGCGCACAGCATTCCCGGGGCAAATCATACTGGCACAGCGCTCTGCGGATTCCATGGGGAAAGGGTTTTTTGGCATGGGTGACACAGTCGATCCCATGAGCCTGGCAGAACTTTTTCGCTCTGTCCCGCTTGCTGTTGGACACAACACACAGGGTAATGTCCGATTCTTTCATTCTCTCCAGCCATGCCGCAATCTTTTCCTCCGGCACATTGGAAGTGTAGGGTATGATGGTATTGTCAAAGTCCAGCATTAAAAGCCGGATGCCCAGACGCTGCAGCAGCTCAGGTGTCAGATCCGGCAGCTCCCGCGCAACGATCCGGGGCAGCAGTGAAAATGGCATAATAAAACCCGCGCTTTCATAAGATATGAAAGATTATATCACGGAAGGCGGCGTTTGTCCATGGAAATTCCGTTATATCTTGCTATGACAGCTGCAGAATTTACATTCTGTCCATCTCTGCCGGAAAGGATCGCATGGATGGCCTGTCATTTTTCCCCGTACGGAACAGGACTTTCCGGCATTCCGGACGCTCTGCCGCCGGAATCCATTGTGATCGTCAACGACAGAATTCCGGTTTGTGGTCATGACCCTTCCGTCATCTCGTCCCAATTGCAGACAATTCTGGAATCACAGCAGGTCTGTGGTATCCTTCTGGATTTTCAGCGGCCGGATTGCCCTCAGGCAGCCGAAATCGCCGCAGCCGTGACTAAAAACTGCAGCTGCCCTGTAGCCGTGTCGGAGCTGTATGCCGTGGACCTGCCCTGCGCCGTGTTCCTCTCCCCTGTTCCGGCCAACAAAAGGCCCACGGAACATTTTGAGCCCTGGTCAGGGCGGGAAATCTGGCTGGAGGCAGCGCTGGAAGGAGTCTGTATTCATCTAGACTTCCATGGAAGCGCCTTTTCCCCTATGGATTATCCATGCGCCGATCCCCTGTCTCTTTTTGACCCTCATCTGCACAGCCACTACCGTATGGATATTTCAGAAGACTCCGCGGATTTTTACATACAAAGAACAAAAGATGACCTGACCGCACTTTTGCAGGATGCCAAGGCATACAATGTGACCAAAGCCATCGGTTTATATCAGGAACTGCGGCCATAAGCGCACAAAAACCGCTCCGGAAACCGGAGCGGTTTTAAGTGCTACTCATGAGGGAGATTAATAGAACTTTCTCTTGTTCTTGCGGGCAGCTTCGGACTTCTGCTTACGCTTCAGGCTGGGGCTGACATAGTGCTCACGCTTCTTAACCTCAGCAATAACGCCCTCCTTGGCGCAGCTACGCTTAAAGCGACGCAGAGCGCTTTCCAGAGATTCGTTTTCCTTGATGCGAATTTCAGACATGATTTTCCCTCCCTCCGATGGCATCCGGCTAGATCCAGGATGCTTTCAGGGCCATATACTGGCTTGATACATTATAAGCATTGTTTTTCCAAATGTCAAGAAAGAATTCAGAAATTTGATGAGATTCCCCAATTTTTTACTTGACGATCAGGTTTACCAGCTTATTTTTGACCACAATGGTCTTGATAATAGAGCCGCCCTGCTTTTCCAGGAACCGGGCGATCTTCTCGTCGGCTACCACATTCGCCACCACGGTGTCATTATCCAGATCTGCTGCCATCAGCACAGTGCCACGCATCTTGCCATTGACCTGCACCGCGATGTTGATCTCGGAGTCCTTGCACTTGGCTTCGTCGTAAGTGGGCCAGCTTTCATAGGCAATGGTATTTTCGTGACCCAGAACCTGCCAGATCTCCTCACCCACATGGGGGATGATGCAGGAGATCATCTTGATAAAGCCCTCGGCATACTCTCTGGGACAAGTACCGTTTTTATAGACCTCATTGACAAAGACCATCATCTGGGCAATAGCCGTATTGAAACCAAGGGTCTCAAAGTCAGCGCTCACCTTCTTAACAGTCTGGTGATAGATCTTGGTGAGCTTTCCGTCATCGGTATCCGTGATGTTCTGAGTCTCAGTGAAGAAATTCCAGACACGGTTGATGAATTTCTTGGCGCCGGCCACCGCAGTGGTAGACCAGGGCTTGGACACTTCCAGCGGGCCCATGAACATTTCATACAGCCGTAGGGTATCCGCGCCGTACTCCCGCACCACATCGCTGGGATTGACCACAAATTCCGGGAAACGCTTACCCATCTTGATGCCATTCTCGCCAAGGATCATGCCCTGATGGACCAGCTTCTTGAAGGGCTCTTTTACAGGGGACAGGCCGTTATCATACAGGAACCGGTTCCAGATTCTGGAGTAGATCAAGTGACCCACCGCATGCTCCGGACCGCCCACATAAAGGTCAACCGGCATCCAGTGCTTCAAAAGCTCCGGATCGCAAAACGCATTTTCATTGTTGGGATCGATATAACGCATGTAGTACCAGGACGAGCCTGCACTGCCGGGCATGGTGGAGGTCTCCCGCTTGCCCTTGATGCCATTCTCATCATAGTATTTCCAATCCTCCGCATTCTCCAGAGGTGCCTGACCGCCGCGGCCCTTATAGTCCTCCAGCACAGGCAGTACAACAGGCAGCTCCTCATCCGGCAAGAATACGGTTTCGCCGTCCTCTGTGTACACACAGGGAACCGGCTCGCCCCAGTAGCGCTGACGGGCAAAGATCCATTCACGGAAGTGGTAGTTGTTCTTTCTTCTGGCTACGCCTGCCTTTTCCAGCTTGCAGGTGATTGCTTCCTTAGCCTCTTCCACAGTCAGGCCGGTGAACTCCTCAGAGTTGCACAGACGGCAGCCCTTGCCCAGGTAATCCTGCTTTTCAAAGGCACATTCGGAAACATCTCTTCCTTCAATGACCTGAATCATGGGGATATTGTGGGCAATGGCATACTCAAAGTCACGCTGATCGTGACTGGGAACGGCCATAACTGCGCCGGTACCATAGCTTGCCAGCACGAAATCACCGATAAACACAGGAACTTCCTTGCCGTTCACCGGATTGATGGCATATACGCCCTTCAGGGGGCAGCCAGTCTTGCCCTTGTTCAGCTCGGTGCGGTCCATATCGGACTTCTTCACAGACTCCGCGATGTACGCCTCGACCTCTTCCCGATTTTCCACCCGATCCAGAAGGGATGCGGTGATCTTACCGTCAGGGGCGAGGACCATAAAGGTGATACCATAGATGGTTTCAATACAGGTGGTATAGATGGAGAATTCTCCGCCGCCCACCAGCTTAAAGTCCACTTCCACGCCGGTGGACTTACCAATCCAGTTACGCTGGATTTCCTTGGTGGATTCCGGCCAGTCGATCTCCTCCAGACCCTCCAGCAGCTTCTCCGCAAAGGCAGGCTGGTCAATGACCCACTGCATCATATTCTTCTTAACAACAGGATAGCCGCCCCGCTCAGACTTGCCATCGATGACCTCATCGTTGGAAAGGACTGTGCCCAGCTCCTCGCACCAGTTCACAGGCATTTCGATTCGCTTGGCGAAGCCTGCCTCCCACAGCTTCTTGAAGATCCACTGCGTCCACTTGTAGAACCCCGGATCCGAGGTAGCAATGACCTTGGACCAGTCATAGTCGAAGCCCAGCTCCTTCAGCTGTGCAGAGAAGGTCTTGATATTCTCCTGGGTAAAGCCGTTGGGATGGTTTCCGGTGGAAACCGCATACTGCTCTGCCGGCAGGCCGAAAGAGTCATAGCCCATGGGGTGCAGCACATTGTAGCCCTGCATCCGCTTCATACGGGACATAATGTCCGTTGCGGTATATCCCTCAGGATGGCCGGCGTGCAGACCCACGCCGCTGGGGTACGGGAACATATCCAGCACATAGTACTTCGGCTTGGAAAAATCCCACACATCTGTGTGGAAGGTCTTATTTTCCTCCCAGTATTTGTGCCATTTTGCCTCAATGGCGGCAAAATCGTAATTCATAACCAAACACCTCTTACTCTTCGATGATAATATCTTTCAGGTCCACAGCTTCCGCATCTGCCCACAGACGCTCCAGCGCGTAGAACTGTCTTGCTTCGTCGGTAAACACATGGACAACAATAGAGCCAAAGTCCAGAAGCTCCCAGCTGTTGCCCCGATGGCCCTCACGGCCCAGCATAGGCTCGCCCAGCTGCTCCAAGGTGTACTCTGCATAGTCGCACAATGTTTTGACATGGGTATTGGAGGTACCGGTGCAGATCAGAAAATAATCCGCAAGGCTGGAGACCTCATTGATCCGCAGGAGCTTGATATCTCTGCCCTTTTTCTCGTCCAGGGCTTTGGTCACTTCATAAGCTACTTCTTTTGCACTTAACATACGGTTCGTTCCTTTCTTTGCAGCCACGCAAGGGCCTCTCGAGATTCGGGAGAAACCTCCCTGCCCTGTCCCTTAAGCATGGTAATGGTCATTTCCAGCCCCAGCGCCAATGCCGCGTCGATATCTGAAAACGCCAGTTCTCTCAGTCTGTCTACACCGGGGAAATCACGATTGGGCTCCATATAGTCTGCCACATAAATGATCTTTTCAAGCAGATTCATATCTGCCTTTCCTGTGGTATGGTGCCGGATGGCATCCACCACAGCCTGCTCCTCTCCGAAAACACGCCGGGCAACTAAGCTTCCTGTCAGCGCATGGAGGGTTTTTGTATTTTTCTGGGAAAAACTATTTAGTAGGATACCATACTCCTGACACAATGTCAATTGCAGCGGCCCATCCAGCGCCTTGGTCACATCATGAAGGAGTGCCGCCCGGGCGGCATGGATTTCATCCGCGCCCCAGTGCTTTGCAAGCTGTACAGCTGTATCCCGACAGCCCAGCACATGGGCAATCCGGTTTTCCTTCAACAGACCCAAAACTTCCGCTTCCAGTTCTTCTACTGTAAGGCCCTGATAATTCCGGTCCGATCCGTAAAGGCCGTTTTCCCGGATATACTCCCCTACGCCCTCCGGCAAAAAGGGTGCTGCACAGCCAAAGGTGAGCATCCGCCGCAGATCTGTGGATGAGATTCGCAGGATCTTATTTTCCACCAACTCAATCTTTGCGCCCTTTGCCTGCATTTGGACTTTTTTCTCCGCGATCGCCTTGGCTTCGTCCTTTTCTCCCCGGTACATTACGCCAAGAGATGCGTTTTCCAAAATGATATCCGGATTTCTCCAGTTCTCAAAGGACAAGAACATGTCCGTACCCATGATCAGCACCAGCTGCGCATCCGGAAACTGCTCCTTCAGCTCCAGCACCGTCTGATAGGTATAGCTTTTTCCTTCTCTTCGCAGCTCCAAATCGGAGATTTCCAGCATTTTATGGGACTTTGCAGCAATTTTCAGCATTTCCAGACGCTGTCCGGCATTCGGCGACCCTGCCGGAAGCTGCTTATGAGGAGTAATGCCCGTGGGGATCAACAGCATCCGGTCAAGGCAAAGCCGCTCCGCCGCCTGTAAGGCAGCTGAGATATGCCCTGTATGGGGTGGATTGAATGTGCCACCGTAAATACCGATCCGTTCCATAGGCTCCTCCTTTTATCCTGTCAGTCTTCCCCCCGAAGCTGCTTTTCCCGCTGACGCTCAATCGCTTTTTCGATGGCCTGCTCGCGGAAGTAGGCATTGCGCTGCTCCCGCACCTTCTTCTCTGCCGCGCGACGGGCACGGATGCCCTTACGGACAGGGTCAGCCTTGGATACAGGCGTGGCTTTGCGCTTGGCGCGGCCTGTCTGATTCCGCTCTTCCTGACATTTTTCGCTAAAGCGGTAGATCACAAATTTGGTACCAATTACGGATACCCCCTCTGCTCCAGTAGCCTCACAAAGGGCGTCACAAACCTCACGGGCAGTCATCAGCGCGCCTTCCAGCACCTTGCCTTTTACCAGTTCCCGGGCATTGAGCAGATTTTCTGCTTCTGCTACAACGCCGTCTGTTATGCCGCCTTTGCCCACTATCAGCGTGGTCTCTAGACCATTCGCCTGCGCGCGAAGCTCTGCTCGTTCCTTACTTGTCAGCATAGCCTGCCTCCTTTAATTTCTCATAGAAAATTTTCAGCGCGTTTGCCCGATGGGAAACCTGATTTTTATCCTCTGCGCTCATTTCGGCTGTGGTCATACCCATAGGGGGATAGTAGAAAATGGGATCATAGCCGAATCCGTTCTGGCCCCGGGCCTCTCTCAGAAGCTCGCCATGGATCTCACCCCGGGCCTGAATGACCTGCCCCTCCGGTGTGACCATGGTGATCACGCAGACAAACTGAGCCTGCCGCTGGCCATCGGGAACATGCTCTGTATTTTTTAGCAAAAGCAACAGTCTTCCCCAGTCGTCCAGGCTTTCATCAAAGCCATAACGGGCAGAATAGATGCCCGGCTCTCCGTTCAGCGCATCCACCGCGATACCGGAATCGTCTGCCAGGGCCGGAAGTCCTGTAGCTTTCATGACCGCCTCTGCTTTTATAAAGGAGTTTTCCTCAAAGGTGGCGCCGTTTTCCTCCACATTGATGTCCACACCCAATTCCGACTGAAGCACCAGCTCTATGCCGAATTTTTCTGTGATTTTGCTGATTTCTACAAGCTTGTGCTTGTTTTTACTTGCCAATACTACCTTCATGCCCATTCCTCACAGCAGAGCATTTACAAAATCCTCTGCCACAAAGGGCATCAGATCCTCCGCCTGCTCGCCGACACCGATAAATTTCACAGGGATCTGCAGGCTGTCCGCTACAGCGATCACGATACCGCCCTTTGCCGTGCCGTCCAGCTTGGTCAGCGCCACTGCTGTCACGCCTGCGATCTCCTTAAACTGCTTTGCCTGAATCAGGCCGTTCTGGCCGGTGGTGCCGTCCAGCACCAGCAGAACCTCTTTTGCCGCCTCGGGAAGCTCCCGCTCCACGATTCGGCTGATCTTGCCCAGCTCATTCATCAGGTTCTGCTTGTTGTGGAGCCGGCCGGCGGTATCGATCAGGATCACATCCGCCTTTCTTGCCTTGGCAGCCTGAATGCCGTCAAACACCACAGAAGCAGGGTCTGCTCCCTCATGCTGGCGGACGATATCCGCACCGGCTCTTCCTGCCCAAATCTGGAGCTGGTCGGCAGCCGCTGCACGGAAGGTATCTCCGGCAACCAGAAGCACATTCTTTCCCTGCTTGGTCAGCTGAGAGGCGATCTTTCCAATGGTGGTGGTCTTTCCCACACCGTTAACGCCAATCACCAGAATAACCGAGGGCTTTGTATCCAGCCGCAGGCTGCTGTCACCCACATTGAGCATTTCCACAAGAATGGCCTTCAGAGCCTGCTTAGCCTCCTCCGGCGTTTTCAAATGCTGCTCACGGACGATTTTGCGAAGGCGCTGAGTGGCATTTACGGAAGTTTCCACTCCCAGATCCGCCAAAATCAGGCTTTCCTCCAGCTCGTCATAAAAGTCATCATCGATCTGGCTGAAGCCGGAAAACACATTGCCCAGGGTATTGCCCAATGCATCTCTGGTTTTTGTGAGCCCAGCCTTGATCTTATCAAAAAAACCCATATAAACTCCTTTATTCCACGATTCCCAAATACTCCTCCATCTGGTTTAAGTCCAGACGAAGCAGCTTGGAAACACCCTGCTCCTGCATGGTAACGCCATACAGCACATCCGAAGCCTCCATGGTGCCCCGGCGGTGGGTGATAACAATAAACTGTGTTTTTTTACTTAAATTGTGCAGGTAAGAGGCAAACCGCTCCACATTTCGGTCATCCAGCGCCGCATCGATCTCATCGAGCATACAGAACGGTGTAGGCCGTACCTTCAAAATGGCAAAATACAGCGCAATGGCCACAAAGGCCTTTTCGCCGCCGGAAAGAAGTGTAATGGTCTTAAGCTGCTTTCCAGGGGGCTGAACTCGGATCTCGATGCCGCAGGTAAGAGGCTCCTCGGGGTTTTCCAGCACCAGCTGACCCTTACCACCACCAAACATCTCCTCAAAGACCTGGCCAAAGTAATGGTCGATCTTCCGGAATTCCTCCACAAAGATCACGGTCATCTCCTTGGTAATATCCCGGATGATGCTCTCCAGCTCCCGCTTTGCAGTCAGCACATCCTCCTGCTGAGCAGACAAATAGCTGTAACGCTCGTTGACCCGGGCGTATTCCTCAATGGCACCCAGATTGGGTGTACCAAGCATGGTGATCCTGCGCTTGAGATCCGCGATCCTGCGCTGACCTGCCGCGACGGATTCAATCTCGCCCCGATGCTCCGGCGCAGTGCCGGGGGTCAGGCCATAGGAGTCCCACAGCTTGTCAATGATCTGCTTTTCCTCCATGGAGGAGGTGACCTTCTTCTGCTCCAGAAGCGCACAGGCCCGCTCCATATTCAGAATATCCTTGTTCTTTTCCTGGGCATCCCGCTCGCTGCGGGTTCTGGCAGCTTCAGCTTCCGCCCGAGCTGTCATGATTGCTTGCAGAGCCTGCCGACTTTGATCTGCCTCGATATCATTCTCCTGCCGGCGCTGCTGCAGCTCCAGGATCTGAGATTGCAGCCGGTCATTATCCCCGCGGAAGGCCTCGATCAAGGAAAGCTTCTTATCCCGATCGCCCTCCATGGCGCTGCGCAAGCTCTGAAGATCCTCAATATGGCTCAGTGCTGTGGTGCGCTCAGCCTCCATTGCCGCAGCTTCCGTCTTCATGGCAGTCATGGCATCGGTAATGTGGGCAGATGCCTCAGCCGCCTCACTCTGGCTTCCCTCCAAAGACTCCAGCTCCTGACGGGTCTGAGCCAGCTGGGTGGAAAATACCTGAATTTTCGCCTGAGCGGCTGCAAGACGCTGACGGTCGCTAATATCACGGGCGTTCAGCGCGTCACATTCCTTCTGGGCAGCGCTTTGTGCATCTATAATAGCCTGCAGCAGAATCTCATGTTGCTTTTCCTGACCCTGCAGGCGAAGGACCTGATCCTCTGCCTGACGAAGCTGATCTCTGGCAGTACTGAGTTGGAACTGAACCTGATCTGCCTGCCGGCGGGCTTCCTGATACTGCTGCTCCAGCTCCTGTTTCTTCTGCTGAAGCTGCTTTTCTTCCCCAGTAAGCTTTTCCAGCTCATTGGCACGGGAGAGGATGCCTGCTTCTTTATTTACAGAGCCGCCGGTCATAGAACCACCGGGATTCATGACCTGTCCATCCAGTGTTACAATCTTAAACCGGTTATGATACCGGTTTGCCATAGAAATAGCCGCATCGATATCCTGAACGATGACGGTTCTTCCCAGCAGGTTTTCCACCACCGCCCGGTATTTGCTGTCACAGGTTACAAGATCGGAAGCAATGCCCACAAACCCGCGGCACCCTCCCACACCGTTTTCATTCAGGCTTCTTGCCTCGATGGCTGTAAGGGGCAGGAATGTGGCTCTGCCGCCGCCAGTGCGCTTCAAATAGGAAATGGCAGCCTTGCCGTCCGCTTCCGAACCGACGATGATCTGCTGCATGGCTGCACCCAGCGCAATCTCCACCGCCACCGTGCAGCTGTCCTCTGTGCGGATCAATCTGGAAACAGGGCCATGAATGCCCCGCAAGCCGCCCTTCTGGGCTTCCTGCATCACCAGCCGTACAGACTTGGCAAAGCTCTCAAAATCCCGCTCCATAGCCCGAAAAACTTTGGCCTTGGCAGATACTGTATCTAACTTGGTTGTCAGTTCCCGAAGCTGCTGTTCCAACCCATCCGCGCGCTGAACACGGGTGTTCTGGCGCAAAGTATAGCCGGAAATGGTATTGTTTAAAGCTGTGACCTCATCCTGCGCCTTGGAAAGCTCGCTTCTGCACTGCATAAGCTCGGCCTGGGCAAGCTCCCTGCGTTGGGTGCCTGCAGCCAGATCCTCCTGCAGTTGAGCTGTGCGGTCAGCGGTCTGCTCCATGCTCTCTGTCAGGCCGCGGATATCCGCCTCTCTGCCGGCGATCTCCGAGGTAACGGTAGTCTCCGCGGCACGAAGCTGCAAATACTGGCGGGTGAGGCCTTCTGCACTGGCGGTCATTGCCGCAAGCTCCTGCTGCAGCTTTTCAAGCTTCGTGCGCTTTTCTGCCAGCTCCTCGTCGATCTCCCGAATCCGCTGCTGGGTCTGTTCAATCTGGATCACGATGCCTCCGCTGCGATCCTGTGTACCCTGCAGCTCCTCTTCGATCCGTGCAATATTATCATTGTTATTGGAAATATTTCCCTGAAGCACAGCCATCTGGCCTTCCAGCTGCTGATGGTTTGCTTCCAGCATATTGACCTTGACCCGGACGGTTTCCAGTTCTCCGTCCTTTTGCCGCAGGGATTCCCCGTAGCTTTCCGAACGGGCATAAAGCCGCTCCAGCTCCTCATGGGCCTGCTGCAGAACAAAGGACGCGGAGGCATAATCCTCCTCCGCTTTTTTTGCAGCGGCGGACAGCTTGTCCAGCGTATCCAGCCACACCGCCACCTCGACGCCCTGCAGTTCATCCTTTAGCTCCAGATACTTTCTGGCCTTCTCCGACTGCTGCTTCAGTGGCTCCAGCTGCAGTTCCAATTCGGAGACCTTGTCTCCAATACGGAGCAGGTTGTCCTCTGTATGCTGGAGCTTACGCTCTGTCTCTTCCTTGCGGTGGCGATATTTGGAGATGCCAGCCGCCTCCTCAAAAATCTCACGGCGGTCTGCACTTTTCAAAGACAATATCTCATCGATCCGTCCCTGACCGATATTGGAATAGCCCTCCCTGCCAAGGCCGGTATCCATAAACATTTCATGGATATCCCGGAGTCTGGCAGACTGGCGGTTGATGTAATACTCACTGTCACCGGAACGGTAATAGCGGCGGGTGACCATGACCTCATCCGCATCATAACACAATGCCCGGTCCGAGTTGTCCAGCGTCAGTGTTGCCTCGGCAAAGCCCACTGCTGAACGTTTCTGGGTTCCGCCGAAGATTACATCCTCCATTTTCGCGCCACGAAGCGTCTTGGTGCTCTGCTCGCCCATGACCCAGAGGATCGCATCGGAAATATTCGATTTTCCGGAGCCGTTGGGGCCCACGATGGCGGTGATGTCATCACCGAACCGGATCAAAGTCTTATCCGGGAAGGACTTAAAGCCCTGCACTTCCAAACTTTTTAAATACACAGCAAAACCTCTTAAAAAATATGTAAAAAGAATCAGTTTATTATACCTGAAAATTCAAGAAAATGCAAGGATTTCTTTCCTGTTCCAATTTCAGGAAACCACATCCCCATATAGTTTTTTGCCTTGCTTTTTTTCGGCACATGCGATAGAATGGGGCAAAAGGAGGTAATACATATGTTGAAACGAATGACCGCACTGCTGCTGGCAGTTATGATCCTGACTGGGATCTCCCTGCTGTCGGGCTGCGGAACTGTGGAGAATCCCACCACAGGCTCTACCGGTACAAGCTCTACGACAACCACCGGAACTGCCGGAACCACCGATACTACTGGAACTACCGGAACCACTCAGTCTTCTACCGCGCCTACTGGCACCACCGCCGGTTCACAGCCCTCTACCGTTCCCAGTGGAACTACGGTTGCGACACAGCCCTCAACTGCGCCTACCCAGGCTACCAATCCTTCGCAGCCCAGCGGCAGCGATGACGAAATGATCGGCAATCTCTATACACGCGGTGAGCTGATGGCCCTGAATAACGACACCAGAGGCTACGGCCCCGGCCCCTGCAATCCCAACAACAATAACCGGGCAGAATACGCCGTTGGAGAGCAAAAGCGGTTTGCACAGTACGGCGCTAACTTCATCGCACCGGATAACGGTAATATCTACCTGACCTTTGATTGCGGCTATGAATACACCACCACCGTAAACGGCAAGCAGATTCGTGTTACCGAATGGATCCTGAACACATTGAAGGAAAAGAAAGTCAAGGCCGTATTCTTTGTTACCATGGATTACTGCAAGCAAAGCCCTGATCTGGTCCAGCGGATGATCGACGAAGGCCATGCTGTCGGCAACCATTCCAACACCCATCCGGACATGACCACGATCTCCATTGACAGAGCCGTTTATGAAGTCATGAGCCTGCACGAATATGTGGAGGAGAATTTTGGCTATAAAATGACCCTGTTCCGCCCCCCCACGGGTAATTTCTCCGCCCGTTCTCTGGCTGTGGTGCAGAGTCTGGGCTATAAGAATGTTCACTGGAGCTTTGCCTATGTTGACTGGAAAACAGACGATCAGCCGGAAGTGTCCAGCGCACTGAATAATGTAACCAGCAAAGCACACAGCGGTGCGATCTATCTGCTCCACGCGGTCTCTGTTACAAACGCCACCATTCTGGGCGATGCCATTGACGCATTTATCGATAAGGGCTTTAATCTGGAACTGTTCCAGTAACCTGCAAACAATTTTGCTCCGCGGAAGGCACACTTCCGCGGAGCATTTATTTGCTTGCATTCATTAAATGATTGTAGTAGAATGTGGCAAAAGGGAGAATTGCCATGAAAAAAATTTTTTTCGTTTCCATTTTAATCCTGGTGTTGATGTACGGGTGCAACCTGCAGCAGAACACCGGAGGAACCTCTTCTCAGCAGACTGCTGGTTCTTCTCCGGTAACCGGTGCAACCTTGCCCTCCACTACGCCTACCCAGACCACTGTCACCACACAGCCCTCCTCTGCACCTACCCAACCCACCACTGTCACCACACAGCCCTCCTCTGCACCTACCCAACCCACCACTGTACCTACCGAGACGACCGTAACGACACAGCCTGTAACAGTCCCCACACAACCAGTCACCACACCTACCCAACCCGTTACGACGCCTACCCAGCCCGTAACAACGCCATCGCAGGATGCCGGCGAGTATATCGGCACGCTTTATACCAGAGAACAGCTGGAGGCTATGGATAATTCCCATCTGGGCTGTCCCTCCGGTATCAATGTGCCCGCCAACACCCGCCCCGGATACAGCATAGAGCTGGACAGCCGGTATAAAAAATACGAAGCACATTTTATTGGGCCGGACGAAAACAAGATATATCTAACCTTTACCCTCGGCTATGAGCACAACAATCTGACTTCCTCCATTCTGGACACGCTGAAGGAAAAGAACGCCAAGGGCATTTTTATTATTGATCTGTATTACGCCCGGACCTATCCGGACCTTGTACGCAGAATGATAGACGAAGGGCATATTGTCGGCAATCACAGCGCCAATCATCATGACCTGACTACCCTGAGCATCGATCGGGTGGTGGCAGAGATCATGAATGTGCACAACTATGTACTGGAAAACTATAATTACAAAATGACGTATTTCCGCCCACCAAGCGGGTATTTCTCCGAACGGGTCCTGGCCATTGCCCAAAGCCTTGGATATACTACCCTGCAATACAGCTTTGCATATGTTGACTGGGAGGTAGATAACCAGCCTGATCCCACTTCCGCGCTTCAGAAAATGACGCGCAGCCTTTATAACGGCACTATCTATCAGTTCCATACCGTATCCTCAACGAACGCCCAGGTTCTTGGCACCTTTATTGATACTGCCCGGGAAAAGGGATTTGAATTTGGACTTTACGAATAAAAAACCGCAGGGATATCCCTGCGGTTTTTATTGTCGGAACAAATCTGCTCCGATTTTGATTAATTTCTGATCGTGTGATGGCAACCAGGGCTGGTGGAATCCAGGGGCAGGAAGGTATAGCCGTTTGCCAGGCCCCACTGAATGATCAGTTCAACCGCATCCACACTGTAGCCGTGAATGTCATGCTGCAGGACAACAGAATAGTCCTTGCCGGATACACCGGCGATCACGTTGTTATACACATCCTCAGAACTAACGGTGCCGCCTGCATCATTACTGTTGACATTCCAGTCAAAATACTGCAGACCATAATCCGTAACCAGCTTGGTCAGGCGGCTCATGATTCCTTTGTTAAAACAGCTGACCGTATTGGAGCTGCCTCCGGGGAATCGCATAAGGGTGGTCTTGATGCCTGTGATCTCCTCGATCTTATCGTGAACGATCTTGAAATCCCGGAAGAACGCCTCTTCGCTGGCATAGATCTCCCTGTAAACATGGCTGGCTGTATGAACGCCAATGGAATGCCCGTCTGATGCCATATCTGCCAGAATGCTCATGGGGGATGAGTTGGTAACAAAGAAGGTAGCTTTTACATTGTATTTTTTCAGGATTTCCAGCAAACGGGCTGTATGCTCACTGGGTCCGTCATCAAAGGTCAGGTAGATCACCTTCCCATTCGGGGGCGCGACCTGAGGCTGCTTTGCCGGCACTACCGTAACCTTTCGGGTTATTGTGGCTGTGTTGCCATAGGAATCCGTCACAGTATAGGTAACTGTATAGCTGCCGAAAGCATATACATTCACATCTGACTGCACTTGAACCTTGTCCGTCAGCACTCCGTCCACATTATCCACGGCGGTATATCCCGGATCTTCGAACTGCGTACCGAAATAAACCGACATTTCCGTTTCCCCCTTCAGCGTCAGCTCCGGTGCAACGCTGTCGTCGATACGGATCGTGCGGCGGATCTCCGCTGTATTGCCGGAAGAGTCGGTTACTGTGTAGATTACTGTACTGCCTTCCTGGCGTTTCTGCACCAGATGGGTAATATCCCCATCGTAACCGTCCCATGCCGAAAAGCCGGCTTCCTGATATTCTTCACCGGGCAGCGTTGTGGTATCCTCGTCCGGCACAAGGGTGATGGTTGGGGCCTGTGTGTCCCGGACCGTGACATGCTGTGTAATACTCTCCTGCATCCACAGGAATCCGGCAGAATAGACAACATCGTAGCTTCCCACTGTATCCGTCCGGACGGAATGATACACATTTGCCGATTCTGTCAGCAAATACTCGCCAAACAAAGAGCTCTTTATTACTGCCGTAGCCGGTTCCGGTGTAAAATCGCTTCCATACTCCAAAACGATTTCCTGCCGGTTTTCAAACTGCAGCTCCACATGAAATGTTCCTGCCACGCAGCATGCCGCGATCCCAAGGAGCACAAGCGCCAGTATGACAATCCCCAAAACGGGCGGTTTTCTTCTTTTTCTTCTGCTGAACATACGAGCACCTCTATCTGTCAGGTTCTTCCCTGTAACAATCTGATCAATTCCGGCAAAGCCGTCTCAAATTTGACCCCATACCAGTGAGCCGGATCTTTGTAGGTATTTTCAATACACCGAGCTGTGAAGTCCGCGGCGATCCTTGCCGCATCCGATAGAGAAATCCCACGCATATGGGCGCCTACCAGTGCTGACGCGAAGATATCGCCGGTGCCGTGGTAGTTTTTAGGGAGCTTCACATGGCTGTAGTAGACATCCTCACCGCAGTTCCGCACAAGAACACCGGTGTGTTCCGGCGTGTAGCTCACTCCGGTAAGCACGATGCGGCCCGGTCCCAAATCGGTCAGCTTATCCATCAACCGCACTATATATGCTTCATTGTAGCTTGTCTGAAACTGTGTTCCTGTCAGCATACAAGCTTCCGTAATATTGGGGATAATGATATCTGCGCAGCCGCAAAGATCCTTCATCGCCTGGGCGTAAACATCATCAAAGCCCTTATACAGCACACCGTTATCCGCCATAGCCGGATCTACAATGGTCATTCCTCCGGGGGTCAAAAGATGCTGGAATATTTCCTTTACCATACCGATCTGCGATGCAGAGCCAAGATATCCGGTATAGACAGCATCAAAGTTGATTCCCTCCCGCTCCCAGTGATTCTGGATCGCAGGAAAGTCCTTACTCAAGTCCCGGAATGTACAGCCTGAAAATCCGCCGGTATGGGTAGACAGCACCGCAGAAGGCAGCACACAGGTCTCCACCCCGCAGGCAGAAAGCACCGGCAGTGCCACTGTCATGGAGCACTGCCCCACGCAGGAGATATCCTGAACTGTTAAAATGCGTTTATATGACATGGTTTTATCTCAATCCTCTACATCTATATCCAGCCCTAACTCTCTGGGCAGGAATCGGGGGCATACATTTTCGGAAGTTACGATCACCGATGCTGCCAGCTGCGCACCGATCTGACAAGCCTCGGCCAGTGTCTTTCCGTAGGTCAGACCGATGGCCACGCCTGCGCAGAAAGAGTCTCCGGCACCGGTGGTATCGTTCACCGCCACTTTTCTGGCGGGGCAATGGCCGTATGTGCCACTACAGTCCGCATAAACCGCACCGTCACCGCCCATGGTGACGATCATGCTGGGGATCTGGGCCTGACCGACCTTCCGGCTGAGAACAAGTGCCATCTCTGCCGGTGTCAAATGAGAATAGTCATCTGAAAACAGGATGCCCGCTTCCTGAATATTGCACACAAAGCAGTCCACAGACTGCAAAAAATCCCGCCGCTCCAGCGCGATGCTCATATTGGACACTACCGCGTAAACCTTCTTGCCGTATTTCTGCGCAAGCCGGAACACCCGCTTGACAACTTCCTTGTCAATATCGATCTCAATGATCACACTGTCCGCGTTGCGGAATATTTCATCGCCGTGCTCATCCAAAATGCCGGCGATCGGCCGCAGATCGGGACGCTTGGAGATGGATGCATACACATCTCCCTCGTTGTTAAAGACCGCCAGCCATGTGCCCAGACCGTCCGGCGTTGCTCTGATGTAATCGGTGTTCACCTTATGGCTTTTCAGCTTTTTGACCACATCCGCGCTGACACCGGACTCGTCCACCAAAGAAATAAACGTAGGCCGAAGTTCACAGTTGGCCACATCCTCCGCCACATTCCGGCCTACACCGCCATGGATCTGCTCCACACGGCCCGCATTCCGTCCGGTTGGAATGAATGCCGCTTCCGGGTAACCCTTCACATCCACGAAAACTGCGCCGATCACAACAATGCCCATGAACATTCTCCTTGTTTACTGTTTGCAGATATTATAACACACATCCGCCATTTTGCAACAAAAGCACGCTCCTTTTTTCTTTCAATCCCGTTATATCGACAAAATTCATTCTGCCACAAAAGCTATTCTTGCAATATGAATAAAAAGTATATATAATATTGCTATCCAATTCTATTTTATATTTTATCTAATATTGGAGGGTATTCATATGGCAAATAATGTAAGACCCGAATCCATGCAACGCATCACCACTCCGGAGCTGGCAAAGGCATTTATCGACGAGCAGATCGCGGAAGTTCGCGCTCAGGTCGGTGATAAGAAGGTGCTTCTGGCCCTGTCCGGCGGTGTGGACTCCTCTGTGGTTGCTGCATTGCTGATCAAGGCCATCGGCAAGCAGCTGGTCTGTGTCCATGTTAACCACGGTCTGATGCGTAAGGACGAGTCCGAGGGCGTTATCAAGATGTTCAAGGACGGTTTGGATGCCAATCTGATCTATGTGGATGCCACCGATCATTTCCTGGATCTGCTGGCCGGCGTTTCCGACCCCGAGCGCAAGCGCAAGATCATCGGCAAGGAATTCATCACTGTCTTTGCAGACGAAGCCCGGAAGCTGGAGGGCATCTCCTATCTGGCACAGGGTACCATTTATCCCGACATTCTGGAGTCCATCAAGCAGGCAGAGGGTAAGAAGGCCGTCAAGTCCCACCACAATGTAGGTGGTCTTCCTGAGGATCTGCAGTTTGAACTGGTTGAGCCTCTCAAGCTGCTGTACAAAGACGAGGTCCGCGTGGTGGGCGAAGCGCTGGGTCTGCCCCATGCCATGGTTTACCGTCAGCCCTTCCCCGGCCCCGGCCTGGGTGTCCGCTGTCTGGGTGCCATCACCCGGGATCGGCTCCATGCCCTGCGGGAGGCGGATGCCATTTTACGGGAGGAGTTCGACATCTGCGGTCTGAGTGAAAAAGTCTGGCAGTATTTCATTGTAGTGCCAGATATTAAGAGTGTTGGCGTTCGTGACGAGAGCCGTTACGAAGGCTGGCCCGCCATTATCCGCGCTGTCAACACCAAGGACGCCATGACCGCAACCGTGGAGGAGATCCCCTACCCTGTTCTGCACAAGATCGTAGACCGGATCACCCACGAAGTGGAAGGCATCAACCGCGTGCTGATGGATTTGACCCCCAAGCCCGTAGGAACTATTGAGTGGGAATAACCCCGTGTGGCTGTTAGGTTTCCTAAATAGTTAGAAAAACACCGTAATTTGCGATAAAAGCCGCAAATTACGGTGTTTTTTGTTCTTTATTTGCAGCATGAATTATTGCCATTTTTAATTTGACCAACTTTTGACCAACACGAAAACGCTCTGTTTTTCATAGTTTCTCATATCGAGTCGTACAGTATTATAAAATTTCGCTTCTGATAATATGTGCTTATTTCGGCGTTTAGAAATTTCGCAAAAACAATATTAGCACACAGATCCTATTCAGACATCAAAACACCATTTGGTAACGCCCATCGCAGCGCTACCAAATGGTGTTTTCTGTTATTTACCACCTGTTAGTCGGTTAGGGCGGTTTTTTTATATTTTGGATTACAAAAAATCATAATAGTATTGAAAAGTTTTTTGGTGAGTGGTCGTGTGCGCTCAGTCTCAGCACCGACAGGGGCATCTTTTTTACTAGAAACCCTACCAAAAAATCACAATAAAGATACATACAAATCAAGAGGAGGACAATTGTATGCCAACAAATCAAATCTATTCGCTTAATCCCACTCAAGTTATTGTCACAAACAGCTTTGCGGAAAATGTTGAAAAGCTCAAATCTATGTGCATCCCTCCGCAGCATATAATCGACATCTATATCGAGTCCCAAAAGTATGCGAAGGATATCCGTTCGCTTACAAACCCTATGCGTTTTATCGAAGCGCGTGAAAGTGAAACTGAGTTATCGGATATTCGCTTCCGCCAGCTGGAAACAGCTTATAATGATATCGTCCAAAACTGGAGCAAACTCAACCCTTTACAATTTATGCAACAGTACGAAGCCTATGTAGCCAATCGTCCTAATAATACCGGCATTGAAAATGGAATTGCCAGCCAGATTTTCTTTCGCTTCACGACAAAGGAAAACAAAACGCTTATTGTTGATCCATCCCCTTCTTTCATTAAGCAACAGCAGAAATTCAGCAAGCACCTCACCTACACATATTCTGATGACCGTTACGTCGAAGTGATCCGGTATTCTACAGAAAAGGATCACGTTAAAGAAATGAGATACCTGGATAAACAATTCTTTGACCGTGTTTTGTATTTCGCACGTGATAGCACTCCGGACGAAATAAAGCGGGTTCTGAAGAATATCAAATCCGCTTTAATTGAGCAGCGCTCCACCGGAATCTACATTCTGATGCCAACTGTGTATTTAGAAAAGCGGATCTCAAAGGGTGAGCTTTGGAATTTCCTGAAGGACAATTATACAATTTTCAAAATTGTACTTATGCCTCAAAGTGCCGTTCAGGCGACGAGAAAAAAGCAGTGTCTTTTGATCTTGCAGAACAAACCTGAAATAAAATGCCAGGAAATCCTTATTCAGAAAACGAAACTGGTGGATAAGGACAAAATCGAATCGTTGGAGTTCCGGCGTGTTCCCTTTGATAGCTTTACCAAAAGGGAGCGTACACTGAGCGAGATGTATGACACGGATTACACTGACTATTCGGAGCCAAATAGGCGGCAAAAACCGATTGAGTATAAATTTACTAACGAAATTTCGATTTGGGTGTCCTTTGCACAACAAGACGGAAAATATCGACCGTACTATAGCGTTTACAACTATCCTACTCCTGATCAGGCGCGAAAAAACACGCTTCATAGAGGTAAATCGATCAAAACTCACATCCCCGGCAAATGGTACGATACAAAAGAAGAAGCCCTTGCGTCAGCGGAATACGTCTTGCAAGACAAGGAACTGGCAAAGATAGTCCGCAATGCGGTAATCAAGCAATACTTGGACAAAGACAAGCCTGTGTCGCTGAAAACGCTGTTGTTTGTGCGACTCGAGCAAATCTCAGGCGAAAAGGGATTTAACGAAGATATCTACAACTCGGTTTTCTTCCGCCCTAATAGCGCGACTGATCCTATTTGCGGATTTATTCCCAATATTGAAGAAACAAACGGGCTTATGGCGGTTCTGTCTGCATATATCAAAGATAATGCCTTATCAGAAACCAAAGCCGATTTGTTCATGAAACAAATGGTGATTCTTTTCAACTACGCAGTAATCGAACGATATTATGCGTGCAATCCGGTACGGAAAATGCTCAACAGTCAGGGATATGCTAGAAAGCAGACGTCAAAAATGCGTAGGGAGATGGCAAATCGTTCTTTTGATACTGAGCAAGAGGCTAAATATCTTACTCTGTTGTTAAACGACAGTCAGAATCCTGAAAAAGCACTGGCAACACTGGTGCGCACTTATACCGGACTGACATTGAATCAGTTGTGCGCCTTGACTCGAGGCGACTATATCGTTGATCCGGAGTTGAATTTGTCGATGATTGCGGTTACCAAAGAGTTTCAGTACAGAACAACGAATGTAATACCTTTACCAAAAGAGAAACAGCGATTGATTCCTGTGGTTCGTCCGATTGCAGATATGATAAATGCAAAAATCAGATCCCGGGGTAGACAATCCAATAATGCGCCTTTGTTTTCAAAGCCCGGTAACAATAAAGAGCCGCTTTCCCCTCGACAGTTACGGGACTATTATAACAGCATTGTAGACAAGCTCGGAATTCCTGAAATTAAATTGTCTGTTGATGTGGAGCGCAGTTCGCAGGCCACGACTGACATTTCCGATTACAAGGGTGACTTTCTGCGCTGCAACTTTGATTTTCACGCTCGGTATGACACTAAGCTGGAGACGGAATCAATCAACTACCTCATGGGCCGTAAGCTGCAAACCACGGAAGGGCAATACTATTGCGACTACTCTGCTAAGTTAATGCAGCTGCTGATGCGGACTCAATTGGACCAATGGGCCGCACGATTCTTTGCGGCGAATCCTGATTATAGTGTGACACGTATTCGGCCCCAAAACGATATGATTTCTTATGTCGTGACACCTTCCAATCAACACACCAGGACTCGAATCGAATTGGACATCGATCCTTCCTGCGGAGGGGAGAATGCAAGCATTTTGCTTCAAATTTTTGCACGTTACGGAGCAGCTCTTTCCATACAATTTTATCCAGAGGAACAGGAGGAGGACAAAGATGAATAACTATTTCGAATATGACTGGGCAGTCCAATACAACGGGCAGATTACATTTGCTGGTGTCCTGCTTAAATACTTTGATGCAATCGCTAAAAAGCATCATTGGAAAGTCGTAATCAAAAGGTATGTCGAGGATTATGAGAAGCACATTTTACCCCGGTTGCAGGATCGTCCAATATCTGAATATATCGCAGAAGACTACATACAGCTGATCTACGATTTAAGCGAAGAAAAACACTATAAAAAAGCATACCTTCAGCATTACTGGCATTTAATCAAGTGCGTGACTGACTTTGCCGTCAAAAATGAAGGGTTAATAGATCCGTTTTGGGGCGTTCATACTGGAGAAGTACTTACTTCGAAAAATGTAGAACAGCGGGAGGAAACAGTCCTCCGCCGTTCGTTCAATCCTGTGATGGTTTGGAAAATGGCAGAAATCATTTACAAATCAGTGCCTGAATCCGGTGAAAAAACTGGTTTGGCTTTTCTGATCGAGGACGGCTTGCGCCTGAAAGAAACCGCAGGAACCACATATGGCGACTTTTACTCCTACAAGGATGGCGAAGTCATTCCTAAGGTATACATCCATAACTCCACCATCGGACAAACTCGAGATTTGCGAGATGGCCTCAAGACGGATAATGGTTACCGGACGGTGATTATCAGCGAAAAACTGGCCTTGTTATTGGAAGAAAAGCAGAAACGTACCGAAGAAATCCTTTCTCAAGAGAACATCGATGCGACTCAAGGAATTACCGATATTGGCCGGGTACCAATGGTTCACGATAAGAATGATCTCTTCCGTCACTGTGCTTCGCCCCAGCTGACAGCGGAGTTTCGCAAGCTCTTTGCGCAAGTTGGGTATAATGAAAAAGATTTTCTTGTGTTACAAAACATTGTAAACTCACAAGAATTTTCAGAGGCAGTCAAACGTGTCACGCCTAAGGAGTTGGGTTTTGCGGAGGAGCGGGACCCATCAGCATACGGGTGGCGCAGACATTGGAATACAGAGATGCACATTTTAGGTGTTGCTCCGGAAGATCGGCAATTCGGCATGGGGCATAGAATTGAAAATCCAGATGTTAAGCGTAGCGATTACCGAAACGAAGATCTGCTGGGACGACTTGAACAGAAAATGAATTTGCGTCCATATGTCAATCCGGCTGTGCTGGATCAAAAAACCATTGAAACCAGCTGTTATGAAAGTGGCAATGCATTTAATCAGGCATTTGCACTTCCTAACAAAAAAGGAAAGCTGGTTATAGAGTTCACCGCTTACGATTTGCTGGCCCCGGGTACGCTCTCAATGACGATCCCTGATGGTACTATTGTCAGTGGAAGAGTGTATACACAGCCGTTGGAAGCCCCTATTGACCAATCTCCCAATGTGATATATGACTACTTGGAAACATACCGTCGCGCACGAGATCAGGTGCAGGCGGAGGAGGAATCTGCTGGAGAACTGAAAAATGAATAAGAGCCGGATTCTCCGGCTCTTATATTCCATGACATTTG
>SVKX01000002.1 GCA_015068225.1 Oscillospiraceae bacterium | reverse complement strand
GTTGACTACCTGAAAAAGAACTAATTTCATTGCGGATAAGCCGCATTTATGGTATAATATTGGTGTACCTGCTATGCGGCAAAGAAAGGAGTAATATTTATGCCGCAGAGCAAAAACAAAAACAGTAAAGCGGCTTCAGGAATGGGTAATATCCGCAAAAAGACCAGAACAGTCAACGGAAAGACCTATATCTATTATGAAGCCCGATATACGGAAGGGTTTGATCCCGGAACAGGGAAACAGATCCAACGCAGTATATCGGGTAAATCGCAAAAAGAAGTTGCCCAAAAGCTGAAAGCAGCCATCTCGTCCCTTGATTCCGGCACCTACATCGCGCCTTCTAAAATGACAGTCGGTGAATGGATGGATGTCTGGGCAAAGCAGTATTTAGGAGGCGTGAAAGAATCCACAGTTGCTGCTTATAATGCCACGATCAGGACGCACATAAAACCCGGTTTGGGAGCAATTCGAATGGATGCACTGGATACCCATTTGGTCCAGAGCTTTTACAACGCCCTGAGAGAACCGACAAATGATCGTGCTCCAAGTTCGCCCAAGACAGTGAAAAATGTCCACGGAATCCTTCACAAAGCCCTACAGCAGGCAGTTGCCAATGGATACATCCGGTTCAATCCCACAAACGCCTGCATCCTTCCGCGCGTTGAGAAGAAGGAACTGCAACCGCTGGATGAAGCGGAAACAAAGCTGTTTCTGGACGCGGCCAAAGGGCATCCGCTGGAACTCCTGTACACAATCACACTGTTTACAGGCATGCGGGAGGGAGAGGCTCTCGGCCTGACCTGGGACCGAGTAGACTTTATGAGAGGCACCATTCTGATCAGCAAGCAGCTCCAAAAGGAAAAGAAACCGGGCGGTCAGTTCCGATTGGTTTCTCTGAAGAACGATAAGCCGCGCAGAATTATGCCCGCCCCTTGGGTTATGCAGTTGTTGCGAAATCGGAAACTCCAACAGTATGAACACAAGGAGAAAGCAGGAGCCGCTTGGTCCAATCCTCTGAATTTGGTTTTTACAAATGAGTTGGGTGGAAACCTGATTCCCCAGACTGTGGTAAGAAATTTTAAAGAAATTGTAGCAGCCATTGGTAGGCCAGACGCAAGATTTCACGATCTACGACACAGTTATGCGGTTGCATCTCTGCGTTCCGGAGATGACATCAAGACCGTTCAAGGCAACCTTGGCCATGCCACAGCAGCCTTTACTTTGGATGTCTATGGACATGTAACTTATCAAATGCAGGAAGCCAGTGCAGGCCGAATGCAGGCTTATATCAACGACATTCTCAATCTATAAGGGAAAAAGTAAGGGAAAAACCGAAATTTAGTCTATGTGCACTGAACTTTTCAAGACCAAAAGTGGCGTAAAACAAAGAAAAATCCGGTCAGGACTAACTTCCTAACCGGATTTCACTGGCGGAGTGAGAGGGATTTGAACCCTCGCGCGCTTTTTAGACGCCTACTCCCTTAGCAGGGGAGCCCCTTCGGCCTCTTGGGTATCACTCCGAATCAAATACACAGCGGTATTCAATTGATTGCCAAAGTATTCTAGCATATGCCATTTTGTTTGTCAAGAGCAAAGTTGCCGGAACATGCGTGCAGTGAGGCAATCTCACTGCTTGGGTGTGACTTTTTTCTTTGTACCGTCCGGGGAGACAATGTAGGTATTCTCCAACTGCGCAATAAGGTTGCCTTTTACAGAATCGATATAGATTCTGCGGAGCTTATCCCGCTCCGCAAGCTCTTCCTGCGTCAGTCCTTCTTCCTTTGCTTTTTTTGCAAGGGCATTGATCCTTGCAATCACTTCATCCATCTTCATCGTTCAAACCTCACATGTAGCGGTGGATCACCACAGAAATACGGCCCTTTTTTGTCTGGCCATTGACAGCCTCCAATTTGATTTTACCTGCACCACGCAGGGAAATTTTAGCGCCCTCTGCAACGGGTTTATCCGGCTTTTCGCAGGGAAGACCATCGATAGATACCTTGCCGGCGCAAATGTGCTGGGAAGCCATGCTTCTTCCAATCCGGAAACCGGAGGAGACAACGCTGTCCAGCCGCAGGGAAGCAAGTGTATCATGGATCTGCTTTACCTCCTGTACAGGCACAACAGCCTCTTTCAGGGAAACCGTCTTCATTGTTAGCTTTGCCCGTCCGGCACTGAGAAGATTATGCAGAACAAAGGTTGCGATCTCTGCGGAAACAAAAAGATCGCAGGATGCGTTTCCGACACAAATATCCCCGATAGATTCTCTTGCGATCCCGCAGCCCATCAGTGCGCCTAAAAAATCCCGATGGGTAGGTGCATCCAGCTGATAAAAAGAGGATCGCAGGCAGACCATAGGAGAATCTTCCTCATACAGACAGGATTCGTCCAAATAGTCCGGAAGATATACCAGCATTTTTCGCTCGGCATCCTCGTATCCGCCAAAAAAATGAAGTCCCTGCACATTGCCGAAAAGATAACGGGCCATTTCCTGCTCCCCGGGAGAAAGAAAAGGCGTATGGGATGGGATGTTTCGCAGGATCCCGGAGTGGATCTTGTCCCAAAGCTTGGCAAGCAGCAGCTTATCCTCAGGTGAGTGGGCAATCTTCTCAATATTACTTCTGTTAATCATGTGTTTTTACCAGCTGATATTCTCCGGAGGCGGCAGTAAATTCTGTTCTTCCCAGAGCGTCTGTCCAGCCTTCCGGAAGAGAGCATACAGCGTGAACACCTGCGGGAACCTCCAGCGTTAGAGTAATGCCGTTGCTGACGCGCATATATCCGCTGCTGAGCCTGCCTTCCGGTGTACAGAACCAACCTTCAGCATAGTCCAGAGCTGTGAGGAAATGGGGGCGGAAACAGACGGACTTTTCGTCAGAAAGAGCTTCGTTATACTCAATTCCACAGATTTCCTTCAGGAACCAAGCACTGACAAAGCCAAAAAAGTGGTGGTTCTGGGAGGCATCCTCTGCCATGTGCTCTTCAAGTGTGGAAAGCCCTTTGTTGACCCAGTAGCCATAGGAGGGAGCATCCGGCTGGGTGATCATTTTGTATGCCAGATCTCCATAACCAAATTTGGTCAATACATGGAAAATGACACGGCTGCCCAGGATGCCACAGGCAATGTGGTCATTGTCTCGGTGGATCATATCTACCAGTACAGCGGTTGCTTTCTTCTGCTCATCCTCAGTCATAACACCGTAAAAGATACCCACAGCCTGAGCGCCCTGACAGTTGCCGTGGACAGTGAATGTATTCCAATCGATAAGATGTGTCCGGATAGCGGCTTTCATGCGATCATAGAAGTCATGGCAGAGGTCGGCTTCGGCAGACATGCCCACAGCCTCCAGAGCCTGAGCTGCCTGACGGGCGTTCTCCATGGCATAACAGCTGGCGGTGACTACCAAGGGAGCGCGCACATCAGATCCATAACTGGCTGAACCGCTGGGATCTACCCAGTCACCCAGACCAAATTCGATGAGACCGCGTTCGTCCTTTCTGGTGTCCAGATAGTTAAAATATTTTACAAATGCCGCAGCAGAGTCCCGGACGGTTTGCTTATCGCCACGGTAGCGCAGCAACTGGTAAGGTATGTTGGTCAGCACGGAGTCCCAGGCCGGGCCATTACCCCAGTGGAATCCCCAACCCCAGGTGGGAATGATACCGGGCAGGGCACCGAGTTCATCCTGCGCAGCACAGACGCATTGCTGCCACTGCTGATAGTTTTCCTCTATATCCCAGTTCATAAGAGTCTGCTCAGTGGAGATGGCAGCGTCAAATGCCCATCCGTTCTTTTCCCGGTGGGGACAGTCGGTAGGGAAGTGGTGGAAATTGGAAATGGTGGAATTGCATGTCATATCCTGAATTCGGTTCAGGATGGGATCAGAGCACTGGAAACTGCCATTTTGATGCATTTCGGTGTTGAACACAAGGTATCGAAGAAGTTGCTTTGTGGCCTGAGCTGCTGTAAGCCCCTTGACCTGCACATAGCGGAAGCCATGGTAGGTGAAGCTGGGAGTATAGGTTTCTGCATGCTGGCCCTTGCAGATGTAAACATCCTCTTGCCAGTATCTGCGCATATTCGCATATTCCGGACGGATAAAAGATATATTTTCCCAATGGAATTTTCCATCCACCAGCTTCTCGCCAAAGACCATGTGTATTTCTTGACCGGGCTGACCGTCTACCGTCAGGCGGACAACACCTGCCAGATTCTCGCCGAAATCGTAGATATAGGAATTGTCCTCCTGCCAAATATTGACCGGTGCCAGCTCCTTCCATACCTTGATAGGATGGATTCGGTTTAGCCGTTTTTCGCCCTTGGGAGACGGTACGGGTATAGCAGGCGTCCAACCGCTTGCATCAAAGCCGGGGAGGTTCCAGCCGGGAAGCTCCCTGCGGGCATCATATTGCTCGCCAAGTCGAAGATCATCCTCCAGGATGGGGGATGGGTGGGTCAAAAATTGCTCATCTGCTTCCAGTACCAGATGTCCGTCCAGTTCCAGAGCTAAGGCAAGCAGCGGAGCGGTACGGTGGGGCGTTTTATCAAAATCCCAAACAAAGCCACCGAAGCAGTTCTGCATACCGTTACCCAGCAGCACACCAATAGCGTTGCAACCCTTTACGAGATAAGGGCGAATGTCATAGCAGTCATAGTAGACCAGTTGGCTGGAGTTTGAGATGTAGGGACTGAGGCGGCCATGGGTAATCTTTATGCCATTGATGAAGAGCTCATAAAAGCCTAGCCCTGTAACAGTTAGCTCTGCAGTAGAGCTGCCGTCGTAGTCAAACTCCCGGCGCAGATACGGGGCAGGAACAGATGTGTCCAGCTGGGAATACTCGTTTGTGGCACAAACAAAACGGTCAGATAAAAACATGGACTGCCTCCATACAGTATATTTAAGGGAAGTGTAGCATATATTTGGGGCTTTGGCAAGAATTTTCCTTGTGTCTTTGTTTGGCTTGCAGTATAATGATACAAAGAAAGCAGGTGAAGGAATGGTAATTGGAATTATCGGCGCAGGCGCTTCCGGCATGGCAGCGGCCATCGCCGCATCTGAGAATGCGTCCGCCCAGGTGCTCCTTTTTGAAAGACAGGCAAGAGTCGGCCGCAAGCTTCAGGCGACGGGCAATGGCCGCTGCAATTTGACGAATCTTCATGCTTGCGCAGAGAGCTATCATGGGGAAGAATCTTCCTTTGTGCGGCATGCTCTGGATAAGATCGGCGTGGACAAAACTCTGAAATGGTTTCAGGATCTGGGTCTTTATGTTACTGCGGAGCCTTCCGGACGGGTTTATCCCTATTCCGATCAGGCAAATTCTGTAGTAGATGTCCTTCGTTTTGCCCTGCAAAAGTCCAATATTCAGCTGCTTACCGGCTTTGAGGTGACCAAAGTCAGAAAGGCTGAAAATGGCTTTCTCGTGGAAGGAGCTGGGCAGAAGCATTTCTGTGACCGGCTGATCATCGCTTGCGGCGGACTGGCAGGCACAAAGCTGGGCGGCTCCATCTCTGGATATCAGATCCTGAAAGGCTTCGGTCACCGTATTACAAAGCTGCGTCCTGCCCTTGTGCAGATCAAAAGCGACTGGAGTGGCTGCGCTGCACTAAAGGGTGTTCGCGCCAATTGTCATGCCGCGATCTATCACGATGGCTGCCTTCACAGCCAGAGCGAAGGCGAACTGCAGTTTACAGAACAGGGACTTTCCGGCCCTGTGATCTTTGAAGTTTCCCGGGATGTATGTCAGGGAGCAGGATGCTGGGTATGCCGGCTGGACCTTCTGCCGGATATACCGGAAGGTGAGCTTCTGCTGGAATTAAAGCGACGGAAAAATAGCCAGCTGGGGGCAGAAGAACTTTTGACCGGCATTCTTCATAACCGCCTTGGACGGGTGATTACTGCTGCAGCAGGCATTCGCCTTACTCAAAGAATAGCAGATCTGAGTGATGAATCGCTGCAAGAGGTCTGTAAAGTTGCAAAATCTCTTGAGGTGCAGCTTACAGAGCCTCTGGGTATGGACGCTGCGCAGGTCACAGCTGGCGGTGCGTTGACAGCACAGTTTGACCCGGTGACGATGCAAAGTCTGCTTGTACCCTGCCTGTACGCCTGTGGCGAGGTTTTGGACATTGACGGCGACTGCGGCGGCTATAATCTGCAGTGGGCGTGGAGCTCCGGCATCCTTGCGGGAGCAAATGCGGCGGAGGTGGCGCTATGATTCGCATTCGGGATATATCTATGCCACCAGAGCATGACCCCAATCAGCTTGTATATGAGGCTGCACAGCTGCTCAAGATTTCTGCATCAAAGATCAAAGGGATTTCTATTATTCGCCGCTCCGTAGATGCAAGAAAAAAACCGGATGTTCGCATTATCTATACGGTGGATGTCTCCGTATCGGGAAATGAGCGCAAGATTCTGGCCGGAAGCAGATGCAAGCGGGCATCTATGGCGGAAAAGACCTATTATTCTGTGCCCCGCACCAGTGTGCAACCGGAAAAGCGGCCTGTTGTCGTGGGTTTTGGCCCTGCGGGTATGTTTGCCGCACTGCTGCTGGCAAAAGCCGGATTAAAACCTATCGTCTTGGAACGGGGCAGCTGCGTAGAGCAGCGCAGGGAAAAGGTGGAGCATTTTTTCGCCACCGGCGAATTGGATGAAGGCACAAATATTCAGTTTGGCGAGGGCGGCGCAGGCACATTCTCTGATGGCAAGCTCAATACCGGAGTCAACAATGTGCGGATCGGTTGGATTCTGGAGCAGTTTGTAAAGTTCGGCGCCAGAGAAGACATTTTGTATGATGCAAAGCCCCACATCGGCACGGATGTTCTGGTGGATGTAGTACGGAATCTCCGCCGTGAAGTGATCTCCCTCGGCGGTGAGGTTCGCTTTGATACAAAGGTCACAGGTTTCCGGCTGTCCGGAGGCTGCATTTGTGGTGTGGAGCTTATGGATGGCTCTATCATCAATTGCGACCATGTGATCCTTGCCATCGGACACAGCGCACGGGATACCTTTGCCATGCTGGAAACGATGGATGTTCCTATGGAGCCCAAGCCCTTTGCCATGGGTGTCCGGATCGAACATAAGCAGGGCATGGTGGACTATGCACAGTACGGAAGCACAGACCTGCCGCTGCCGCCGGCGGATTACAAGCTGGTGCAGCATCTCGATGATGAAACGGTATACACCTTCTGTATGTGTCCCGGTGGATATGTGGTGGCGGCAGCCTCGGAGGAGGGTGGCATCGTCACCAACGGTATGAGTAACGCGGACCGGGACGGGGAAAATGCCAATGCAGCATTGCTGGTTACGGTAAATCCGTCGGAATTTCCCTATGAAGGCCCGCTTGGTGGTATGCACTGGCAGAGGCAGATCGAACAGCGCGCTTTTGCGGTCAGCGGAAGCTATCGGGCACCGGCGCAAAGGGTGGGGGATTTTCTAAATCATCAGCCATCTCACGGACCCGGATCCGTGACGCCCACTTACCGGCCAGGGGTGTACTGGTGCGATCTGCACAGTGTGCTTCCTGAAAAATTCGCGTCGGCCATCGAGAAAGCGCTTCCCATGCTGGATAAAAAGCTTTCCGGCTTTTCTTCGGAGGATGCTGTCCTTACCGGACCGGAGACCAGAAGTTCTTCGCCGGTGCGGATTCTGCGGGACGAGACCAGACAGTCCGCGATCAGGGGATTGTATCCCACCGGAGAAGGTGCCGGCTATGCCGGTGGTATTATGTCGGCGGCAGTGGATGGGATTTTGTCCGCGGAGGCGCTGATTACTGCATTGGAGGAAACAGAACATGCATAAACTGATCGTCTGTCAAAGGCTGCGCCGTGAATTCGGAAAACCGACACTGGCGCTGCTGATCTACTATGGGATCATGAATGTGGCGGTTATTCTGGTTGCCATTGCTGATGCGGTTGTTTTTGCTCTTGGCTCTATGCAATCCGACGCAGGAATGGATGCGTTAACAGATGCAATGATACACAGGATCATGAGCAACGGCTGGGGCTACATTTTTGCCTCCATTATTGGATTTGTGGCGTTGCTTATATGGAAAAAAACGCATTTCTGTTTTGTGGAAATATGGAAAGCCGACCGCCCCATGAAACCGGGAAGCTTTGCTGCATTGACCTGCATATTTATCAGCGGACAGGCGCTTTTCCAGCTGGTGACAGAGGGAATGGAATGGATTTTCAACCTCTTTGACATGTCCATCATGGAATCTCTGGAAAGTGCAACCGCAGTGCCGGATAGCTTGAGTATGTTTTTGTATGTATCCCTGGCAGCACCTGTTTTTGAGGAAGTTTTGTTCCGCGGACTGATCCTGCGTACCCTGCAGCCCTATGGCAAGAAGTTTGCGATCTTTGCATCGGCGTATCTGTTTGGTATGTTTCACGGGAATATTGTCCAGTCCCCTTATGCATTTGCGGTAGGTCTGGTGCTGGGTTATGTTGCTGCAGAGTATTCCATGGGATGGGCTATGGTGCTGCATATGGTCAACAATCTGCTGCTGGGCGATTCCCTGGGACGGATCACACAATTCCTGCCAGCTATGGCGCAGGAGATGATATTCCTTGCGTTGATATGGGGCTGCACCATTGCTGCGATTCTGATCATGACTGTGAAACGAAAAGAACTGATTGCATATATGCGATCGGGCAGAATGCACCCATGGTGCCTGAAGAGCTTTTTTTCCTCGCCGTCGGTCATCGTTTTCACCTGTATTATGGGAGCAAACATTCTGCTGCCCCTGTTACTTTCAGTAATCGTATAGAAAAAACGCACCGGTTTTCCCGGTGCGTTTTTACATGAATGGGTGTATGCACATACCGATCAGGATCTGCAAGGCTAGAATAACCGGAATCCCAAGGGCAAACTTAAGATGCTTTGTTTTGTGCCGAAACAGATACATCCCTGCCCAAATGCCAATGCTTCCGCCAATAACCGCTGCGGTTATCAGCACATTTTCCCGGATTCGCCGATCTTTCTGCTGCGCCTTCCACTTGTCGGCAAGCATAAGTAGGAGTGCTGTGACATTTACTATAAGCAGGTAGTTCTTGAACATGAAAAATTCCTTTCAGGAGGTAGTATTATGAAAAGATTATGGATCATTGCGGCACTTATGATAATGCTTTGCGGCTGCGCACCGGTGGAGGATTTCGAAACCATGAAGGATGTGTATGCGCCTCAGAAGCTAACCGATCCGGCGCAGATTTCCCTGACACTTCCCGGGGATGCGGCATCGCCGGTTATGGAAAGCGAAAACGGAAAGTTGTATTTTTGTGACGGCTATGAGATCATGGTGCAGACAATGTCAGCAGGGGATCTGAACAGGACGCTGCAGTCCCTGACAGGCTATACAAAAGACAGCCTGACGGTTATTGAGACAGTGAATGATCAGATCCGCCGCTATGAATGTGTCTGGACAGCGGCAGGGGAGGCCGGTGATCAGGTAGGAAGGGCTGTAATCATGGACGATGGGAGCTATCACTACTGTGTCAGCGTCATGGCCCATGCATTGGAATCCGGAAGCCTGCAGGAAACCTGGCAGGAGCTTTTCACCTCTGTAAAAATTCAGTCCTGATCCAGTGCCTCCAGACATAGCTGTCTGCATTTATCGGCCACAGTCTGGGGATAGATGATCCGCGCTTTTTTGCCGAATCCGATGACCCAGCTCAGGAACATAGGAGAAACTGCCACGCGGACAGTAAACACAAAATGTTCCGCTCCGTCGGGAATCAGCATAGTGTCCCGCCCAAACCGGTCGATCACCACATTGATAAGATCTCTGTGAAATCGCATTTTTACATCCACAGCATCACCGGAATACATTTGAAACAGACGGTTAGCATGCTCCAAAAGGGCATTTCCAGAAAGCTCTGGACAGGAGATACGGGTTTCTTCGGACAGATGAATATCACTCATCCGGTCAATGCGGTAAGAGGTAATGCCGTAGCGGGGAGAATGGGCAAGCAGGTAGCAGTTTTCGTTGTCCTGACACAGACCGTAGGGGCTTACCTGATAGTCCTTTTCCCGGTAATGGCGCTTTCCGTCCATGCCCCAGTCAAAGTAACGGAAACCAATTTGACGGTTTTGAGAAATCGCTTCCTGAATGGTATCCACACTGTAGTAGATCGTCTCATTCATACTTTTGACCCGGCCGGATACCAGAACATTGCGCTTCATAAGGCCTGCATCATACACATTGCACTCTTTGCAAAGCTTTTCGATCAGTTCCCGGGATTTCTTCTCTGTCAGATACCGGCTGGATTGTACCGCATCGATCAAAAGCTTCAGCTCCGGAAGCTCAAAATTCCGGGAGGCAATGTAATATCCGCCATTTTTTCCCGGTTTGGTAACGATGTCCACACCGTAATCCATCAGTGCTGCCACATCGGAATAGACGGTTTTCCGGTCACAGCGAATATTGTGCTGGCGATCCAGCATATTTATCAGGTCAGCAGCTCTCACGGGGTGATCCTCGTGGGAGTTTTTTTGCAGGTAGTCCAGAATATACAGGATCTTCAGCTTCTGATTATCGGATTTGGGCATGGTGATCACCTCAAAATGGCATGTCTTTTTATAATTATATCATACATTCTTTTGTAAAGGAATGTTAATTTGCTTTTTTTTGCACTCTGTGGTATCCTATTGAAAAAAGGAGGCGATCAAATGCTTTATCTTGGCTGTCATTTATCCGCATCGGAGGGCAATCTTGCCATGGTCAATACGGCCCGGAGCATTGGAGCCAACACCTTCGCATTCTTTACCAGAAATCCCAGAGGCTCCAAGGCAAAGCCGGAGGATCCTGCCGACTGTGCAGCTGCGGTTTCCGCATTAAAGGATCACCGATTCGGTAAGCTGGTGGCCCACGGTTCGTATACTATGAATCTGTGCACTGCCGATCCGGATGCCAGAGCATTTGCAGCCCAGATCCTTTGTGATGATCTTCGGCGAATGGCTGCGATTCCGGGATATTTTTATAATTTTCACCCCGGCTGCCATGTAGGACAAGGTACGGAAACTGGTATCAGCCAGATTGCAGATGCAATGAAACAGGCGCTTGCCCCGGAATACCCGGTTACAGTTCTGCTGGAGACCATGGCCGGCAAGGGCAGTGAAATCGGCGGCACATTTGAGCAGCTTCGGGCGATCCTTGACGCGGTGGGTAGTTACCATCTGGGCGTATGTCTGGACACCTGCCATGTGTGGGATGGCGGATATGATATTGTGAATGATCTGGACGGTGTGCTGGATGAATTTGACCGCATAGTGGGGCTGGATAGGCTTTGTGCGCTTCATTTGAACGACTCCAAAAACCAGAGATCCAGCCACAAAGACCGCCACGAATGTATCGGTCAGGGTAATCTGGGGTTGGATACCTTCCGCAGGATCGTCAACCACCCTGTGCTATCAAAGCTTCCCATGATTCTGGAAACGCCTACAGATCTTTCTGGTTATCAGGAGGAGATCTCTATGCTGCGCAGTTTGGAGCAGGCTTAAATACTAAAATATTAACCTAAGGAGGTGACGGTGTGGATAGCTGGCTTTCAGGTTTTCTTCAGCTGGAGGATTCTTATGTTCATGTATTTCAGGCAGTGCTGCGGTTTTTGATTCCGGCGCTGGCAGCATTGCTGCTTTACCGCACCGCCAAACCCTTGACTACCTTTCGCAGAGAGCCGGAGATCTGGGCTTGGCTCTGTTTGCCAAACGGCAGAAAGCTGCCCATTACTCACTGGGAAAATGTGATCGGCCGCAGCAGACGCAGCGATGTGGTAATTGATGTGCCCACTATCTCCCGCAACCACGCAGTGCTGACCCGCTATGACGACGGCAGCTGGAGCATTACGGATGCCGGATCCAAAAGCGGTACCTGTGTCAATGGAAAAAAGATCGATATTTGCGCCATTGAGCCTGAGGACACGATCAACATCGGCGGTGTGGATATGCACCTGATTCCGATCTCACGCAAGCAGGAATTGAAGCTTGCAGAGCTTCGCACCAAAGCTGCCAGCCCGCTTTTTAGTCTTGTCAATCTCATGCTTTTGACATTGATTCAGGGTTTTATCTGTGTTTCTTACCTGATGACTGCCCGGGCGGAGCATCTGGACTCCATCTTTTACGGCTTTTTTGGAATAGCGTTTTGCCAGTGGGCGCTTATGGTTTTCTATCTGGTAATCCAAAAGCCGTCCTTTGAGCAGGAGACCATTGCTTTCTTCCTTTGCACCATGGGAATGGCTGCCATTGCGGCTACAAGGCCGGGTGAGACAGTGAAACAGCTCTTGGCCATGATCCTTGGCCTTGGCGCTTTTCTTGGCGTAGGCTGGGCTGTGCGGGATCTGGAGCGGGCAAAAAAGATGCGCTACTATGCAGGCATAGCCGGAATCCTGTTGCTTTTGATCACGCTGCTTTTTGGCAAAGAGTATCACGGTGCAAAGAACTGGCTTGTGATCGGATCTCTATCCATTCAGCCCTCTGAGCTTGCCAAGGTTTGCTTTGTGTTCATGGGCGCTTCTACTATGGACCGGATCATGAACAAGCGAAACATTCTTTTGTTTATCGTATATACCGTTGCCATCTGCGCCTGCCTTGCTGTGATGAATGATTTTGGCACTGCGCTTATTTTCTTTGTGGCTTTTCTTCTGATTGCCTACCTTCGCTCCGGCAGTGTGGGTACCATTGCCCTTGCCTGTACTTCCTTGGGATTTGCCGGCGTTCTGGCTCTGAAGATCGCGCCCCATGCTCTGCGTAGGTTTGCTGTCTGGCGACATATCTGGGAGGATCCTCTGGGTGCAGGCTATCAGCAGACACGATCGCTGATGTGCATCGCTTCCGGTGGACTTTTGGGTCTTGGTGCCGGAAACGGATGGATGAAAAATGTGTTTGCCGCAGATTCTGATGTGGTTGTCGCTACATTGTCGGAGGAATGGGGGCTTCTGATCTGCATCATGCTGATCGTCTGCGTGATCGTTCTGGCACTGTTTGCTCTGCGGACAGCTGCTATGGCGCGGAGCAGTTTTTATACGATTGGCGCCTGCACTGCTGCGGGAATCCTGCTGGTGCAGACGATCTTTAATGCCCTGGGCACTTTGGATGTACTGCCCCTGACTGGCGTTACCTTTCCCTTTGTGTCCAACGGTGGCTCCAGCATGATCTGTGCATGGGGACTTCTGGCGTTTATAAAAGCCTCGGATACTCGGCAAAATGCCAGCTTTGCGGTACGCCAGTCCAGAGAAGGGAGGCTGGAGAATGAATAGAATCATGGGACGCGCCAGATTGCTTCTGGTGCTTGTATTGATCCTTGCTCTGGGAACCAGCTTCTTTGTAGGGGAATACTTTATCGGTTCCGGAAAATGGATCCTGTTTTCCGGCTCTCCTCATGTTTACAATGCAGGTAATATCGGCTGTGGCGTTGTCGCAGACCGGGAGGGCGTCCTGCTGCTGGATCTTCGAAACAACCGGACCTATGCCCAAAACGATACCCTTCGCAGTGCTACCCTTCATTGGTTGGGTGACCGAAAGGGAAGCATCAGCGCCCCCGCTCTTTCCCACTATGCGTCAGAGCTGATTGGCTTTGACCCGATAGGCGGCGTATATGCCTATGGCGGCGTGGGCGGACAGGCAACGATGACCCTTTCTGCCACAGTGCAGATGGCAGCGCTGGAGGCCATGGGAGATTACAAAGGAACTGTGGCGGTATATAATTATAAAACCGGCGAGATCCTTTGTGCAGTAACCACGCCCACCTATGATCCGGATAATATCCCGGATTTTGCATCAGATGCAAATGGCGCATATAGCGGCGTGTATGTAAACCGGTTTATCCAGTCAGCCTACACACCCGGCTCTATCTTTAAGATCGTCACGGTTGCTGCTGCATTGGAGACTATGCCGGAAATTCAGAATCAAACCTTTACCTGCACCGGCACGGTGGAATATGGTGTGGATACGGTTACCTGCGAACAGGCCCATGGCACGCTGACCTTTCAGGAGGCCTTTGCCAAATCCTGCAACTGTTCCTTTGCGCAGATCGCCGGTATTCTTGGTAAGGATGTGCTGCAGCGGTATGTTTCTCAGTTCGGGATCACAGAAAGTCTGAGTTTTGACGGAATTACCACTGCCTCCGGAAATGTAGAATTGAGTGCGGCTGCACCGGTTCAGCTGGCGTGGAGTGCCATTGGACAGCATAAGGATCTGATCAATCCCTGCCGGTATATGTCCTTTATTGGTGCCATCGCTACAGGAGGGACCGGTGTCAAGCCCCATCTTATCTCACAGATCAAGGTGGGCGGCAGCGTAACCTATCAGGCAAAACCACAGTCCGACGGACGGATCATGTCCAGCGAGACCGCCGCTATTCTCCAGGAGTATCTTCGGAACAATGTGGAAAACTATTACGGCGATGACAGCTTCCCCGGGCTGACTGTCTGCGCAAAATCCGGAACGGCTGAGGTCGGCGGCGGGAAAAAGCCCAATGCCATGTTTACAGGCTTTGTGGCGGATGAAGAATATCCCCTTGCGTTTATCGCAGCCATTGAGGACGGCGGCTACGGCCGGCCGGTGTGCGTTCCCATTCTTTCAAAAGTTCTGACTGCCTGCAAAGAAGCCATGGATAATCACAGCTGATAGTACGAAATCCAGTAAAATATCAAACACTCCCTGCATACGATTTGTGCAGGGGGTGTTTTTATGTGCCGGAAGAATCAGCTTTGCGGCTGCGCCTTGGTTGCGTTTGGATTTGGACTTCTGGTCGGTACACTGCTGGAATCCGGATTCTTCAGTTTTTGTGCAGGTGTGAGCATTATGGTACTGGGCTTTTGGTGCACAGGGAAAAAATAGATGGCATAAACTTGTCCTGCGGTGAATAAAGTTTAGTAGCATAGTTGGGATAAGGAGTGATGTGCATGGAATTGCAATTCAATAAATCCGTATGTCCGTGTCTCAGGAGGGTGATCAGTCAGCTTCAGACCCAGGAACAAACCCAGGAGATCCGCGTTCCGGACTCCATGCCGGATATCGGAAGGGTTCTGGGCTGCTGGGGGCAAACTCTGATTCGCGGAAAAGAGTGGCGGGGCAACGGCATGAACGTATCCGGCGGGGTCATGGTATGGGTTTTGTACCAGCCGGAGGATGGGTCAGAGCCCAGAAGTATTGATTCGTGGATACCCTTTCAGGAAAAATGGGACTTTTCGGACACCCAGCGGGATGGGACGATCTGCGTATCTGCACTGCTGAAAAGTGTGGATGCCAGAAGCATCTCTGCCAGAAAACTGATGCTCAGGGCGGTGGTTGACATGCTTGGGCAGGCTTTTGAACCGGTGGATATGGAGGTTTATGCTCCACCGGCACAGATGCCCGAGGATATCGCGCTTTTGAAAGAAACATATCCTGTGCAGCTTCCTCAGGAGGCAGGGGAAAAATCTTTTCAAATGGATGAGCAGATCTCCGTTCCGCAGTCTCTTCCCCAGATCCAGAAAATTCTGCGCTATGAGCTGCTTCCGGAGATTACAGAGCAGAAGATCCTTGCAGGAAGACTGGTATTTCGGGGAAAGGCGCTGCTTCATATGCTGTACAGAAGCGATGACGGTGCATTGAACAGCTGGGATACAGAGCTGCCGTTTTCGCAGTTCTCAGATCTGGATAAAGAATACGGGAGCAATGCTACCGCATGGATTCTGCCGCTGTTGACCGGGTTGGAGGCAGAATTGGGAGAGGATGGAAAAATCCTGATAAAAGTCGGGATCACAGTGCAATATGTGATCTATGACCGGACCATGCTGGAACTGGTGGAGGATGCATACAGCCCCTTCCGTCAGGTGGATATTCAGCTTGCGGAGCTGGATGTGCCCATGCTGCTGGATGCGCAGCAGGAAAAGATACAGTATGGTGCTCAAATCCGGGGAGAATATGAAAGTGTTGTGGATGTATTCTGCCAGCGGGAGCATCCTGCCTGCCGGCAAAGAGGGGATGCGATTCAGGTGGAGCTTCCCGCTCAGTATCAGGTATTGTGCTATGACGCCGGTGGCGCGCTGCAATGTATGAATGCCCGTTCGGAAGAAATGCGGGAATTGATATCCGACAGAAACAACGACGCGGAAGTACATTTATTAAACTGTGGTTTTCCAAAAGCCTCCATAAGTGCAGATGGGATACAGATCGATGATGGTGTTGTCATGAATCTGGCGGTCCACTCACGCCGTGGACTCCCTATGGTAACTGCGCTGAATGTGGGGGAATTGCAGGAAGCAGATCCCAATCGTCCATCGCTGATCCTTCGCAGGGCAGCAGATGCCAGACTTTGGGATCTTGCAAAAGAGTGTGGCTCTACCGTTGAAGCGATTAAAAAGACCAATCAGCTCCAACAGGAACCTGATGCAGACCAGTTGTTGCTGATCCCAGTCTGCTGATATAAATTCCGCCGTCCCGGGGGAAAGCCGGGACGGCGGTGGTGGGCTTGTCGCAGCTGGGGTCGCCCACCAGTTTATAGAGTAATGGAAGGCTTCTACCGGAATCAAGGGGAATGTGTCGAAACTTCATAGAATTTTGACTTGTCAATATTTGCATAAAGTGGTATAATATCTGGCAGAAAAATTCTTTAGAAGGTGATTTTATGAAAATCGATATCTACTCGGGTTTCCTTGGCGCAGGTAAGACCACACTAATCAAAAAAATGATCAGCGAAGCATATAAGGGCGAAAAGCTTGTTCTTATCGAAAATGAATTTGGTGAGATCGGCATTGACGGCGGCTTTTTGCAGGATGCGGGCATCAATGTTACAGAAATGAATTCCGGCTGCATCTGCTGCTCCCTTGTGGGTGATTTTGGCAAGGCGCTGACTCAGGTTATTTCGGAATATGCACCTGACCGGATCATTATTGAACCCTCCGGAGTGGGCAAGCTTTCCGATGTGGTCGCCGCAGTCAACAAGGTTACGAATGCAGATGTTTCTTTGGGCTTCACTGTGGCGGTTGTGGATGCTGGCAAGGTCAAGGTCTATATGAAGAACTTTGGTGAGTTTTACAACAATCAGGTAGAGCATGCATCCACCATTGTTTTGTCCCGTACAGACGCAATCCCTCAGACAAAGCTGGATGCCGCAGTTGCGCTGCTGCGGGAGCATAATCCCTCTGCAGCGTTGGTAACCACACCCTGGGACCAGCTGACAGGCGACCAGCTCCGCCAGGCCATGGAGGGAACAGAAACCCTGGCAGATGCTCTTGATGAACTGGAGCAGGAGCATCACTGCTGCCACGGTCACCACCACGAGGAAGAGCATGAGCATCACTGCTGCCATGGCCACCACCACGAGGAGGAGCACGAGCACCATTGCTGCCACGGCCACCACCATGAGGAAGAGCATGATCATCACTGCTGCCATGGTCATCACCATGAGGAGGAGCAGGAGCACCACTGCTGTCACGGTCACCACCATGAGGAGGAACATGAGCATCACTGCTGCCATGGTCATCACCACGAGGAGGAGCATGAGCACAACTGCTGCAATGGTCATCATCATGATGAGCACGAACATCACCACCATCATCATGCAGATGAAGTGTTTACTTCCTGGGGCGTTGAAACAGCAAGAAAGTTTACCCCTGAGAGCATCTCCCATGCGCTGGCAGAGCTGGATTCCGAAAAATACGGCATCGTGCTTCGTGCAAAGGGCATCGTTGCAGCAGAGGATGGCAGCTGGATCCACTTTGACCATGTTCCTGGTGAAGCGGATGTCCGCACTGGCTGCGCGGCTGTCATTGGCCGGCTGTGCGTCATTGGCGCATCTTTGGATGAGGCTGCTATCGCCGCGCTATTTGGCGTATAAGGAGCACCGTTATGCAGCAGATCCCTGTTTATGTATTTACCGGATTTCTGGACTCCGGAAAGACCAAGTTTATTCAGGAGACTCTGGAGGACCCTCGATTCAATGCCGGAGAGCGCACCCTTCTGCTGGTATTTGAAGAAGGAGAGGAGGAATACGATTTCTCCACATATCCTCACCAGAATATTCATCTGGAAGTTTTGGATCAGCAGACAGTTACAACCAAACAACTGCAGACTCTGGCGAAAAACTGCAAAGCACAGCGGGTGGTCGCAGAGCTTAATGGCATGCAGCTGGTAGGGGATCTGTATACAAGATTCCCAGAGAATTGGGTGGTGGCGCAGGAGGTTCTCTTCGCGGATTCCACAACTTTTATGACCTATAATGCCAATATGCGTAATCTGGTTATGGACAAGCTTGTGGGTGCCCAGATGGTGGTCTTTAACCGGCTGGAAAAAGGCGCAGATACAATGCCCTTCCACAAAATCGCCAGAGCAGCCAACCGCAGGATTGACATTCTCTATGATTATATCGATGGCTCCACCGCGTTTGATGATGTGGAAGACCCGCTTCCTTTCGATATCAACACTCCGATCATCGAAATCAAGGATGCGGACTATGCTCTCTGGTATCGGGATGTGACGGAAGAGCCTAAGAAATATGATGGCAAGACCGTTCGTTTTCAGGCGCAGGTCGCCATGCTGCGCAGAGAGAAGAACGGCATGTTTGCCCCTGGCCGGTTTGTGATGACCTGCTGTATGGATGACATCCAGTTCTGCGGAGTGCCGTGCCACTATGCCGATGCCGCATCTTTGGAGTCCCGCTCCTGGGTCATGGTCACAGCCAAGATCACCGCGGAAAAGCACCCTCTTTATCACGGAGAGTTAGGACCTGTTCTGACCGCCCTTGAGGTTCTGCCCGCAGAGCCTGCGGAGCAGGATGTTACAACCTTTTAATGAAATCCCCCTCCATAGAGGGGGATTTTGCATTGCGAACAAATATTCTAAAATTTTTAAAAAATATCTGGAATTTATTGCACTGCCATGCTATAATGGAAAAAAACGAAAGGAGCGGCCTATGTATCAGCCACTTGCGGATCTTCTGCGTCCTCAAACTCTGGATCAGGTGTATGGACAGGAGCATATTCTGGGAACCGGCGCGGTACTGCGCCGTCTGATCGATTCTGGAAATATTCCTAACATGATCTTTTATGGCCCCAGCGGCACAGGTAAGACCACTGTTGCCAACATTATTGCGAAGCAGACCAACCGTACTCTATACAAGCTCAATGCTACAACGGCCTCTACTGCGGACATTAAAGACATTGTTGCCCAGCTGGATACCTTTATGGCGCCCAACGGTGTGCTGCTGTATCTGGATGAGATTCAGTCTTTCAATAAAAAGCAGCAGCAGTCACTTTTGGAGCATATTGAAAACGGAAAGATCACTCTGATCGCTTCCACTACGGAAAATCCCTACTTTTATGTATTTAACGCTATACTCAGCCGCTCCACAGTTTTTGAGTTTAAGCAGATATCTGCCGGTGCGGCGCTGCAGGCGATCCACAGGGCTGTGAAATTTCTGGAGGAACGCACCGCACTGAAAGCACAGCCCGAAAGCGGTGCGCTGGAATATATCGCTGGCGCCTGCGGCGGGGATCTGCGCAAGGCGATGAATGCGGTTGAGGTTTTGTTCTCCGCCGGAGACCCGAAAGAGGGCACACTTACGCTTACACTGGAAGATGCCAAGGCTGTCACTCAGAAAAGCGCCATGCGTGCCGACCGGGACGGAGACAATTACTATGATCTTTTGTCCGCTCTGCAAAAATCCATTCGAGGCTCTGACCCGGATGCTGCGGTGTATTATCTTGCCCGTTTGCTGGAAGCGGGGCAGATGCAATCTGCCTGCCGTAGACTGATGGTTATTGCGGCGGAGGATGTGGGTCTGGCTTTTCCCCAAATTATCCCCATTGTGAAGTCCTGCGTGGATATGGCACTGATGCTTGGCATGCCGGAGGCGAGAATTCCTCTTGGAGATGCCGCAGTCTTAATGGCTACCAGCCCCAAGTCCAATTCCGGCCATCTGGCTTTGGACGCGGCCCTCGCAGACATTCGCAAGGGAAAAGGCGGAGATTTTCCCAGACACCTGCAGAATGTACACGCAGATACCTATACGATGGAACGGGAACAAGGGTATTTGTATCCCCATGATTATCCCAATCACTGGGTAAAGCAACAGTACCTGCCGGATGAGTTGGCAGGCACCAGATATTATGAATATGGTTCCAACAAGCTGGAGCAGGCCGCCATGCAATACTGGCAGGGAATTAAAAAACCGTGACAGCGCTGCTTCCGGGGAAATATTCCCACCGGTCCAGATGGCCCTCGGTGATTTGATAGTCGATGGATTTGCTCTTGCCCATGTAGGGAAGTACCTCCAGAATATTCAGCTTGATCTTGTGTCGGTCTTCCTGAATGGAGCGAATATACACACTGACCGGTGTGCCTACAGTTAACATCTGCTCCGGCTCTACCAGTCCGGACAGGTTAGGGGCTAATTCAATGAAAGTGCCATAGGGCATGACACTTCGTACCACGCCTGCCACAGTCTGCCCCTGGCGAAACCGCTCTGCGTTTTCGCTCCAGGTGCCCAGAAGCTCTCGCCCTGTAAGCTCGATCCTGCCGGTATGGTCGTCAATAGAAAGCACGGCGCAAAAAATGTGCTGCCCCATGCAAAACAGATCTGCGGTGCTGCCTAGTCGGGAGATACAGCAACGGTCTATTCGCATCAAAGCAGTCAGACCGCAGCCTATATCGCAGAACGCGCCGAAATTTGCAGGATTCTGCACAACTGCGGGGATCACATCGCCTACATGCACTGCCGACAGGAAATAGCTTTTGGCCTCCTCTTGCGCAGCCCTTCTTGACAGGATGGCAGTGCCGTTTCTGTCAAAGGCTATGACCTGAAAGCTCACAGGCTTTCCAACTCTGGAAAGAATGGCAAATTCCTTGGTTTCTCCGTTTTTAATGCCCAGAGCCACCTCATCTCTTGGTATGATCCCGCTAACGGTTCCCAGATCAACATGCAGGTTGTGAAATTCATCGCATTTCACACACATCGCCTGAAAAATATCGCCGGTATTGATTGATCGGTACAGTGCGTCAGCACTGGGCGGTGTTACAAAATAACCTTCAGGACAATAAGGCAGCATAGCAATTCCCCCTTTTCACATCAGTTTACGGTGCATATGCTCCGGATATGACAGGAGGCAGAAATGGATATTCGTATTCAGGATATTTTGGTTATGAAAAAGACCCATCCCTGCGGCGAAAAGCAGTGGCTGGTTCTTCGTACCGGCGCGGATTTTCGACTTCGGTGTCTGGGCTGTGGTCATGAGATCATGGTGCCCAGATTCAAAGCGGAGAAAAATATTCGTTCGGTCATTCGAAAGGAATCCTCGACAGATTGAAACGGCAGCTGATAAGATCAGCTGCCGCTTTTTTTGTCTGTGGAGGGCATGACGTAATATTTCCTCGGCTGGGGGAAGAATTTGTTCTGCAGTATGGACAAAGATTTGACCAACTTCTTTTCGCCGGACAGGTATACTGAAGCTGCAAGGGGGCGATGAGATGGTCTGCTATCTGGATATTGTGATGCTGTTAAACTTTCTAGTGGATTTTTTCCTTCTTTTGGGGACAAATCGATTGGCAGGTTATCCTCCGGGGTATATTCGGGCTGCTACAGCAGCGGCCTTTGGCGGAGGATACGCTGGTGTTTGCATGCTTCCTCAAATGCGTTTTCTCGGGAATACCCTGTGGAGATTGGTCAGCCTCGTTTTTATAGCGGTCATAGCTTTTGGGTGCAACCGTTCCACACTTCGCAGGTGCGTGCTGTTTGTGTTTTTAAGTATGGCGCTTGGCGGGATCGTCAGCGGATTGGAAAGCAAAAGCTTTCCTGCACTGATCTTTGCTGCTGGTTGTGTTGCCCTTATGTGCAGAGCAGGCTTTCTGGGAAAAACGGGCAAGGGGACATATGTTCCTGTGGAGCTTACCTACAAAGGCAAAACATATAAGCTAACTGCCCTACGGGATACCGGAAATATGCTTTCGGATCCGGTTACAGGTCAGCAGGTGTTGGTTGCAGGCTCGGATATTGGATTTGACATATTTGGATTTACCCCCAATCAGCTGGCAGACCCCATCGCAACAATGGAAAAATCCCCGATTTGTGGCTTGCGGCTCATTCCTTATCGGGCTGTGGGACAGTCAGCAGGGATACTCCTTGCAGCAAGATTTGAGAAGGTAATGATAAACGGGCAAAGAGCGGGAGATCTGGTGGCGTTTGCTCCGGATAGCTTTGGGAAAACAGAGGCTTATCAGGCGTTGACTGGAGGTTTTGTATGATGAAAAGGTTGTTGGATTTTCTGAAGAAAATAGGACTGATCCCTCAAAATGAAATATACTACATAGGTGGGGCGGATGTTCTTCCGCCGCCCTTGAAGGGTCAGGATGAAGCAGATGCGTTGGAGGCACTGGAGCGGGGAGAGGAGCAGGCAAAGCGACTTTTGATCGAGCGCAATCTGCGGCTTGTGGTCTATATTGCAAGACGGTTTGAGAATACGGGGGTCAATCTGGAAGATCTGATTTCCATCGGTACAATAGGACTGATCAAAGCTATTGGCACCTATCGCAGAGAGAAGAACATTAAACTTGCAACCTATGCGTCCAGATGTATTGAAAATGAAATACTGATGCATATCCGCAAAATTGCCGGTCAAAAAGCAGAAGTCTCTCTGGATGAGCCCATAAATATGGACTATGACGGAAATGAGCTGCTGCTTTCGGACATATTGGGCACAGATGAGGACATGATATTAAGGCCACTGGAGGATGATGTGGATCTTTGCGTTCTAAGGCAGGCGCTGTCAGAGCTTCCGAAACGGGAACGGGAGATCATCCTTATGCGCTACGGGCTGGAGGGTCATCAGGAACTTACTCAGAAGGAGGTAGCCCAAAAACTGGGCATCTCCCAATCCTATATTTCCCGTCTGGAGAAGAGGATTATGCTAAAGCTTCGAAGAGAGCTAATCAGGCAGACCAGCTGTGCCTAAATTATGGTTGCAAAGGAAAGAATTCTCTGGTATAATCGATACAAAATCATATCGATATATTTTTGTATCGATAAAATCGGGGGAATTGACTTGGAGCGCAAAGAGATTTCAAAATCTGTATTGAAGCGGCTGCCGGGATATCTTGCATATCTGAAAAGCCTGTCCATGGACAGCTATCCGTATATTTCTGCAACTGCTTTGGCCAACGCGCTTGGAATGGGCGAAGTTCAGGTAAGAAAGGATCTTGCCATGGTTTCTGATGGTGGCAGGCCGAAGATTGGCTACAAACGGACCGCCCTCATCGACGATATTGAACAATTTCTCGGCTATGACAATACAACGGATGCTGTGTTGATCGGCGCAGGTAAGCTGGGTCAGGCTCTTTTGGGTTACAGTGGTTTTGAGGCTTACGGGCTGAATATTCTGGCGGCCTTTGATGTATGCCCTCCTGCAGACAAGGGGGAAGTCGGAAAGCCTATTTTCCCTATTTCTGAGCTGGAGAATTTTTGCCGGGCCAATAAGGTCTTGATGGGCATTATTACAGTACCGGTCAAACATGCGCAGGCGGTGTGTGATCAGCTCATTGGCTGCGGAATCAAGGCGATCTGGAACTTTGCGCCTACCCATCTGGAGGTGCCGGACAATATTCTGGTGCAGAATGAGAATATGGCGACTTCTCTTGCGGTTCTTTCCATGCATCTGCAGGCGCAGATGAAGGAGAAAAAATAATGAATGCCGTACCACATCCATGTGGTACGGCATTTTTATATACTTAGTTTCCGGGCTTAAAGCTATCTTTCAGGCTGACAGAGCGGTTAAAGACCAGATGATCCGGGGAAGAATCCTTGCTGTCGGGGCAGAAGTAGCCAAGCCGCATGAACTGGTAGGAGGCAGGTGCCTTGGCGTTTTCCAGGCTCTTTTCCACCTTGCAGCCGGTGAGCACTTCCAGGGAGTTGGGATTCAGGCAAGCCAGAAAATCCTTTCCTGCAGCATCGGGATCGGGGTCATCAAAGAGGTTGCTGTACTGGCGGACCTCTGCGTCACAGCAGTTGTTGGCATCCACCCAGTGAATAGTCGCGCCCTTGATCTTCCGTCCGTCGGCAGGGTCGCCGCCCTTGGAATTGGGATCATAGGTGGCCAGAACCTCTACCACATTGCCGTCAGCATCCCGGACACAGCCGGTGCACTGAATGACATAGGCGCCTTTCAGACGGCACTCAGGTCCGTTGGGATAGAGCCGCTTATACTTGGGGATGGGCTCTGCCAGGAAATCGTCCGCTTCGATCCACAGATCTCTGGAGAATGTGACCTGACGGGTGCCGGCTTCCGGATCGTTGGGATTGTTTTCGATCTCGAAAACCTCGGACTGGCCTTCCGGATAATTGGTAATGGTCAGCTTCACAGGCTTAACGACTGCCATTACCCGCTGGGCGATCTCGTTCAAATCCTCCCGCAGGCAGTATTCCAGAAAACCGTATTCAATGGTATTGGGGCTCTTTGCAACGCCCACCCGATCACAGAAATTGCGGATCGCTTTGGGCGTATAGCCACGGCGGCGCAGGCCGCACAGAGTGGGCATACGGGGATCATCCCAGCCGCAGACATAGCCGTTTTCCACCAATGCTCTCAGCTTGCGCTTGCTCAGGACGGTGTGATCAATGCCCAGACGGGCAAATTCGATCTGCCGGGGGCGGTGGGGAACAGAAACGTTTTCAACAACCCAGTTGTACAGGGGGCGGTGATTCTCGAATTCCAGAGAGCAAAGACTGTGGGTAATACCCTCCAGCGCATCCTGAATGGGATGGGCAAAATCATACATGGGATAGATGCACCACTTGTCACCCTGACGGTGATGATGCATGTGGCGAATGCGGTAGATCACCGGGTCGCGCATATTGAAATTGCCGGATGCCAGATCGATCTTTGCTCTGAGGGTGTACCGATTGTCTTCGAATTCGCCGGCACGCATACGGGCGAACAGATCCAGACTCTCCTCGATAGGACGATCCCGATAGGGAGAAGTGGCAGGGGTATTCAGATCGCCACGCATTTCCTTGGCCTGCTCCGGCGTCAGCTCACAAACATAGGCCAGACCTTTTTTGATCAGCTCCACGGCATATTCGTAGTCCTTCTCAAAGTAATCAGAGCCAAAATAGAATCGGTCGCCCCAGTCGAAGCCCAGCCAGTGGATATCCTCCTTGATAGCCTCTACAAACTCCACATCTTCCTTTGTGGGATTGGTGTCATCCATACGCAGGTTGCAAAGACCGCCAAATTTTTCCGCAGTACCAAAGTCAATGATCAAAGCCTTGCAGTGACCGATATGCAGGTAACCGTTGGGTTCGGGCGGGAAACGGGTGTGGACAGTCTGACCGGCATAACGTCCGCCCTCAGCAATGTCCTCCTCAATAAATGCGTGGATGAAATTTTTACTTTCCGTAATTTCAGCCATATTCATTTTCCTCTCTTTTGCAGTTTTCCATTTCCGGTTATTATAACCGAAGAAATCTATTTTTGCAACTGAAAAACGCATATGAGACACATAATTCAAAACGAAAATTTAATACCAGTGCCGTTACAAGTAGAAATTTATTAAAAATTAAAGAACAAGCCGTTAAAAATCAAAAATTATGGTTGTCATTTTGCCGCTTATCATATAAAATAGGATAGGAAATAGAAGAGGGAGTGATCAACATGCCTGAAGTGAAATACAAGCGAATCCTGCTGAAAGTAAGCGGCGAAGCGCTTGGTGAAAAGACAGACCGGGGTGATGGCTATGGCCTGGATTTTAAGAAGATCGGTGAAGTGTGTGAGGCTATCAAGACCTGTGTAGACATGGGTGTACAGGTTGGTCTTGTGATCGGCGGCGGCAATTTCTGGCGCGGTGTCAAAAACGGCGAAGGAAAGATGCAGCGCTCCCATGCAGATGCCATGGGTATGCTTGCTACGGTTATGAATGCCATCGCAGTTGCAGATGTTCTGGAGCAGCATGGCATGGATGCCCGGGTACTTACCGCCGTGGAGATCCATAAGTATGCGGAGTATTTTACCAGAGATCTTGCTAACCGCTACCTGAATGAGGGTAAGGTCGTGCTCTTTGCTGCAGGAACCGGAAATCCCTATTTCTCCACGGATACCGGTGCCGTTCTTCGGGGTGTGGAGATCGAGGCGGATGCCATTTTAATGGCTAAAAATGTAGATGCCATTTATTCTGCAGATCCGAAGAAGGATCCCAATGCAGTCAGATATTCCAAGCTGACTTATGATGAGTGCCTTGCAAAGCATCTGAAAGCCACGGATACAACCGCTATGGCGCTGGCCATGGACAATGATATGACCATGGTTTGCTTTGGTCTTGCAGAAGAAAACAGCATTGTTCGCGTGGTTCTTGGAGAAGAGATCGGAACCACCGTTACCAATTAATCTAAGGAGGAAATTATAATGAGCGTCGATTTTAAGGAGTTTGCCAGAAGAATGGACAAGTCTCTGGACCATCTGCATGAGGAGTTTGGCGCTGTTCGCGCTGGCCGTGCCAATGCAAAGGTTCTGGACCGTATCAGTGTGGAATACTATGGAAGTGAAACACCCCTAAACGGTGTTGCTACGATTTCTTCTCCTGATGCCCGCACACTGGTGATTCAGCCCTGGGACACCAAGCTTCTGAAAGATATTCAGAAGGCCATCCAGACCTCTGACCTTGGCATCAATCCCCAGAATGACGGCCGTGTTATCCGTCTTGTATTTCCCCAGCTGACAGAGGAACGCCGTAAGGATTTGACCAAGCAGGTTAAGAAATACGCAGAGGATGCAAAGGTCGCTATGCGTAACATCCGCCGCGACGGTATGGATTATGTCAAGAAGCTGAAGAAGAACAGCGAGATCACCGAGGATGACCAGAAGAAGGCGGAAAAGGATCTGCAGGATCTTCTGGATAAGTCTATCAAGCGGGTAGACGAAGCATTGGCAGCCAAGGAAAAGGAACTGATGGCTATCTGATTCTACTTTTTCCCATTGGGGGCGGTATCGCCCCCAATGGCTTGTAATGAGGTGTTTATGTCATTTCTCGATCGTAAAGAAACAAAGCCTGCGCCTCCGCAGCATATTGCTATCATTATGGATGGCAATGGCCGATGGGCGAAAAAGAGAGGATTGCCCCGCACAGCCGGTCACAGCGCCGGAGCAGAAAGCTTTCGCCGGATTGCAAACTATTGCCGGAAGATCGGTGTGAAATATCTGACGGTCTATGCGTTTTCCACAGAGAATTGGAAACGATCTGCAGAGGAAGTATCCGGTATTATGAAGCTGCTTGGCGCATACCTGAAGGAAGCGCTTCGGGATATGGAAAAAAACCATGTGCGCTTCTGCTTTTTTGGAGATCTGAGCCGGCTGAGCCCGGAGCTGCAGAAGCTCTGCCTGGATGCACAGAGCCGATCCTCTGAGTATCATGAAGTTCAGGTGAATTTCTGCCTGAACTACGGCGGCAGAGACGAGATCGTTCGCGGTATCCGGAGATTTGCGGCAGATGTTGCAGTTGGGAAAAGGCAGCCTGAAGAGATCACGGAGGCGCTGTTTGATACCTATCTGGATTCTGCCGGTGTGCCGGATCCGGAGTTGGTGATCCGTCCCTCCGGTGAAATGCGAACAAGCAATTTTCTACCCTGGCAGACAGTTTATTCGGAATTTGTCTATATGAATGTACTTTGGCCGGATTTCAGTTCCAAGGATCTGGATGCGGCAATTGAAGAATATCATCGACGCAATCGCCGGTTTGGAGGCGCATGAACATGAAAAAGAGAATTATTGTTGCAGTTGTATTGATCCCGCTGCTTCTTGCGATTTTATACGCTGCACCGAAGATCGTGATGACCATTGCTTTGGGTTTGCTTTGTGCCATCAGTACCTTTGAATTGCTGTACAGCACAGGTCTTGTCCGCCATTTCAGAGCCAATCTATATTCTGCGCTGGTTGCTGCCGTGATTCCGCTGTGGTGTCATTTTGGCTCTGTTCGGGTTTGGGCAGAGGTGGTCGTGCTGATCTTTTTTGTGATTCTTTTTGCGGAAATGATGCTTTCCAATCCCAAGCTGCGCTTCGAGCAGGTATGTATGTGCTTTACTGCCGCTGTTGTGATTCCATATCTGTTTAGCGGATTGGTCCGGATCATGACCCCTGCCGGTGGAAGATATGTGATCGCGATTCCGTTTATCGTGGCATTTTTGTCCGATACAGGCGCGTATTTTATCGGATGCCGCTTCGGTAAGCATAAAATGGCCCCTGTCATCAGTCCCAACAAGAGCGTTGAAGGCCTGCTTGGCGGCATTCTTACCGCAGTTATCGGTATGCTTTTGTATGCGCTGATTATGGAAAAGGTATTCTATTGTCAAGTCAACTATGGATACGCCTTTGTCTACGGTGTAGTAGGCTCCCTTGCAGGCGCGTTTGGCGATCTTTGTTTTTCTGCCGTCAAGCGTCAGACGGGGATCAAGGACTATGGAAATCTGATCCCGGGCCACGGCGGTATTTTGGACCGGTTTGATTCTATGCTGGTGGTCGGTCCCTTTGTGGAGCTGATGCTGGTGCTGATCCCCGTGGTGGTGAAGTGATGGTTACTTGTGTCAGTATTTTGGGCTCTACCGGCTCTATTGGCCGTCAGAGTCTGGATATTATCAGTCGGATGCCGATTCAGGTGGCTGCACTGACCGCAGGGCATAGTGTAGAACTTATGGCGCAGCAGTGCCGCCAGTTCCGGCCGGAGCTTGCGGTTATGGCTACGCAAGAAGCAGCACAGGCGCTTCGTGAAGCACTTTCCGACCTGGATATTCGTATATCCTGGGGCGAAGAGGGTCTTATAGAAGCGGCAACTATAGAAAGCGCCCAGTGTGTTATCACCGCGGTGGTTGGAATGCTGGGTTTAAAGCCGACCCTTGCAGCCATTCGGGCAGGAAAACGCATCGGCCTGGCAAACAAGGAGACGCTCGTCTGTGCAGGCGAGCTTGTTATGGAAGAAGCAGAAAAGTACGGTGTACAGATCGTACCTGTTGATTCAGAACATTCTGCCATCTTCCAGTGCCTTATGGGCGTAAAAGACAAAAGTGAAGTGCATCGGTTGATTCTGACCTGCTCCGGCGGACCGTTCTTTGGAATGGCGAGGGAGCAGCTTCGTCATGTTACCAGATCCGATGCTTTAAAGCATCCTAACTGGAAGATGGGTGCAAAAATCACCATCGATTGCGCTACACTGATGAACAAGGGGCTTGAGGTTATTGAGGCCATGCGCCTTTATCAGCTTCCCATTGAACAGGTGGACGTTGTGATCCATCGACAGAGTATTGTCCACAGCATGGTGGAACTGGTGGATGGAGCGGTTATGGCTCAGCTTGGCGCACCGGATATGCGCCTTCCGATCCAGCTGGCGCTGACCTATCCCGCAAGACAGGCCTGTCCTGTTGACAGGCTGGATCTGACTAAATGTGGACCGCTTTCCTTTTGCGAACCTGATCTGGAAGCGTTTCCGTGTCTTGCCCTTGCCAGAGATTGTGCCAAGACGGGCGGAACGGCCTGTCCTGTTATGAACGGCGCAAACGAGGCGGCGGTTGCTCTGTTTTTGGAGGATAAGATCGGATTCTATGATATTTATGATCTGGTCCGTGGTGCGGTAGACACAGTTCCTTTTGTTGAAAAGCCTACACTGGAACAGATTCTGGAGTCGGATCGCCTTGCCCGTGAATATGTAGCGGAGCATTACAGAACTTGAATCGAGGACTTTTATGACAATTATTTTCGCAATTCTGCTTTTTAGCATTTTGATTTTTGTTCATGAGCTTGGTCATTTCCTTGCGGCGAAAGCCTCCAAGGTCCAGGTAAATGAGTTTTCTATCTTTATGGGTCCTGCCATCTTTAAAAAGCAGGTAGGCGAGACCCTGTATTCCATTCGCTGCATCCCCATTGGCGGATATTGTGCCATGGAAGGAGAGGATACGGATACAGATAATCCCCGTTCCTTTCAGAAAGCGTCATGGTGGAAGCGCCTGATCATTCTGGTCTCCGGATCGGGTATGAATTTTATTGCAGGCCTTCTGCTGATGCTGATCGTCTTTATGCCCGCTCAGCAGTTCATTACCCCTGTGATCTCCGGTTTTGAAGAGGGATGTACTCTTAATGGAGAGAGCGGTTTGCAGGTAGGCGACAGGTTTTTGGAGGTGGACGGCGAGAAGATCTATGTCCAGTCTGATTTTGGGATGCTCCTTAGCCTGAATCCGGGAGATGTCCATGACCTTGTGGTAGAACGCAATGGGCAAAGAGTTGTTCTTGATGATTTCAAAATGGAAAAGCATGATTTTCCGAACTCGGACGGAACGACCTCTCCGCGATACGGCTTTAGCTTCAGTATAGAAGATGCGACCTTTGGCAGTAAGCTGCAATATACATGGAATTCTACCGTTAATGTGGTGCGTACGGTTCGGCTGAGCTTACAGATGCTCCTTACCGGTAAGGCAGGAATCTCGGATATGTCTGGTCCTGTGGGTATCGTTCAGCAAATGTCCGATGTAGCCAATTCTTCTGAAACATGGGTGGATGCTCTTCTGAATATGCTTTATTTCGGTGGCTTTATTGCGGTGAATCTTGCTGTGATGAATTTGCTGCCGATCCCTGCACTGGATGGCGGCCGTGTGGTTGCACTGCTGCTTACAACAGGCGTTGAGAAGGTCACACGCAAGAAGATCAATCCCAAATATGAGGGTTATATTCATGCTGCCGGCATGTTTTTGCTGCTTGCGCTGATGGCATTCATTATGTTTAAAGATATTTTCGTGATTTTTAAGGGGTAAGTAGCATGACAAGACAGATTCGTGTGGGCGATGTTCTCATTGGCGGGGGCGCGCCTGTGGTGATCCAGTCCATGCTCAACACAAAAACCACAGATGTGGAAGCTTCCCTAAGTCAGATCCGTGCCCTAAAGACTGCGGGCTGTCAGATCGCCCGGCTTTCTGTGCAGAATATGGAGGCGGCCCGCGGCTTTGCGGATATCGTAAAGGAAAGTGAGCTTCCGTTGGTGGCTGACATTCATTTTGACTACAAGCTGGCGATCGCTGCGGCAGAGGCAGGCGCGTCTAAGATCCGTATCAATCCCGGCAATATCGGGGGAGAAGATCGGGTAAAGGCAGTTGTGGATATATGTAAGGATAAACAGATCCCTATCCGCATTGGTGTCAACGGCGGCAGTCTGGATAAGAAGCTGCTGGAAAAATACGGTCATCCCACGGCAGAGGCTTTGGTAGAGAGCGCTTTCCAGCATCTGGAGCTTTTGGAAGAATTCGGCTTCTACGATACCTGCCTTTCCATGAAATCTTCCACAGTCTCCACTATGGTTGCCGCAGCCAGACTATTCCGCAGTAAATGCGATTATCCCCTTCACATCGGTGTGACTGAGACAGGTCCCGTTAAAATGGGCATGATCAAGTCTGCTATGGGCATCGGCGCGCTGTTGCTGGACGGCATTGGTGACACCATTCGTGTCAGCCTTACGGATGATCCGGTGCAGGAGGTTTACGCTGCCAAGGATATTCTAAAGGCAGCCGGACTTCGCAAAGAGGGCGTCAACATTATTTCCTGCCCTACCTGCGGCAGAACCAGGATCGATTTGATCGGTCTTGTCAATCAGGTAGATGAAGCTCTGAAAGATTGCAAAAAGCCCATCACGGTTGCAGTTATGGGCTGTGTGGTTAACGGACCGGGCGAAGCCAGAGAGGCCGACATTGGCATAGCCGGCGGTGATGGCTGGGGAATGATCTTTGAGAAAGGTGAGCAGGTGGAGAAGCTTCCCTATGAGGAGCTGCTTCCCGCACTGCTGAAGAGGATCGAGGCACTTTAAAGGAGTACCATGAACGAAAAGCCATTCTTTTTGAATATGTTTTCGGACTATGCGCCGCCTGAGCCGCTGCAAAGCGTGTTATCTCAGGCGGCCATTGTTGCTGCAGATTTGGATCCGGCAGCAAGACAGGTGTGCGTTGCCATTGAGAGCCCCCAGTACATACCCCACCGTCTGCTGGAGTTGGTCTGCAAGGATATTGCGGAGATCTACGGCCTGAGATCCATGGAGCTGACAGCTGTGCATCCAGCTTCGGAGCTTTCCAAAATCGAGCCGGAGGAGCTGATGCAGCTTTTTGTCCGACAGGATTCCATGACCCGTGGAATATTGGCAGGCGCGCAGTGGGACTGGGAGGGGACGACTCTGAATGTCCGGCTGGCGGCCAATGGAAAGAAACAGCTGGAGGAGTGCATTCCGAAAGTCAGAGAAATCTTACAGCAGCGTTTTGGAGCGCCGGTTTCTATTTGCATTCATGCGGGTGCGGCACTGGAAGGACAGGCTTTATTTGAAGCCATGCAAAAGCTCCGTTCCAATACAGTGGTTGATATTCCTGCGGCGACAGTTTCTGTCAAGAAGGAGAATTCTTCTTCGGCATCCAATGAAGCTATTTTTGGAAAGCCTTTCCGAAACAACGCAGTTCCCATGAAGGATATTGACCTGAATATGGGCATTGTAGTGGTGGAGGGCAAGGTATTCGCTGTTGAGCACAAGGAGCTTCCCAAGCGAAACGCGGTTGTGATCAAGTTTGACATGACAGACAATACTTCCTCCGTTCGTGTCAGTAGATTCCTGGAAAAGAAGGAGGCAGAGCCGATCCTTCAGAATATTCAAATCGGCTCGGTAATAAAAGTCAGCGGAAGGCTGATGATTGACAATTTCACAAATGAAATGGTTTTGAAGCCTAATGCCATTATGCCCGGTGCAATGCCAAAACGGCAGGATACTGCCAAAAACGGCAAACGGGTAGAGCTGCATATGCATACGGTCATGAGCAATATGGACGCGCTGACCAATACAAAGGCAGCCATAAAGCAGGCTGCTGCATGGGGACATAAAGCTATTGCAATTACGGATCATGGCTGCGTGCAGTCCTTTACGGACGCGCTTCATGTGGTAGAGGACTGGAAGGGTGCGCCCAAGGTTGCCGGAACTGATGAGACCATCAAGATCCTCTATGGCTGTGAGGGCTACTATGTCAACGATGTGGACGATATTCCTGCTGTCTGTGGCAGTGCGGATTTAAGCTTTGACGATGAGTATGTAGCCTTTGATCTGGAAACCACTGGACTTGCACCCCGGCATGACCGGATCATCGAGATTGGTGCAGTTTTGATGAAGCAGGGCAGAGAGATCGACCGCTTCCAGACCTTTGTGGATCCTCAGCAGCGGTTGGACAAGGAGACAACGGATCTTACCGGCATTACAGATGAGATGCTTCAGGGTGCACCCAAAATTGAAGAGGTGCTGCCGAAGTTCCTGGAATTTGTAGGTGGCCGTGTTCTGGCTGCGCATAACGCCCGCTTTGATACCACATTCATTCACAGAGAGTGTAGCCGTCTGGGAATTGATTATACGGTCAATTCGGTAGACACGCTGATCCTTGCCCAGTGCCTCATGCCGGAGCTGAATCAGCATAAGCTGAATATTGTGGCTAAGGCCTTTGATCTGGGCGATTTTAACCACCACAGAGCAGCAGATGATGCCCTGATTTGCGGAAAGATTCTTGGGAAACTTTTCGAGAAGCTGGAAGAGCAGGGGGTCAGAAATCTACAGTCTGTTAATCAAGCGCTAACGGAGCAGAAGATCCGCTTCCGTCAGGATAGCAATCATGTCCGCTCCCAGCATATCATTCTTTTTGCGAAGAATCAGGTTGGCCTGCGGAATCTGTATCATCTGATCTCTGACTCCAATCTGAAATTCTACAAGAAGAATCCCCGTATTTTCAAGTCTGAGCTTATGAAGTACCGGGAAGGGTTGATCATCGGCTCTGCGTGCGAGAATAATGAGGTTTTCCAGAGCGTTTTATTTGGCGCACCGGATGCGGAGATCAAGAGGCTGGCGTCCTTTTATGACTATCTGGAGATCCAACCAGTCTCCAACAACCGCTTTATGCTTGAAGAACCGAAGCTTCGGGTGGAGAATGATGAGGAACTCCGTGACCTTAACCGCAAGATCGTGGCCATTGCGGACGAGCTTGGAAAGCCTGTGGTTGCCACAGGAGATGTCCATTTCCTGAATCCGGAGGATGAAATATTTCGTCATATCCTGCTGGCTACCAAGGGCTTTAAGGACTGCGACCGGGATAATCCCTTGTATTTCCGGTCTACGGACGAAATGCTGAAAGAGTTTTCCTACCTTGGAGAAGAAAAGGCGTTTGAGGCTGTGGTAACCAACACCAATTTGATCGCAGATATGTGCGAAACCCTGCGTCCCGTGCCTCACAATCTGTTTGCGCCCAAGATCGAGAATTCCGTGGAGGACCTTAAGGACCTTGTTTACGGAAAATTCCACAGACTCTATGGCGAAAATCCCCCTGAGCTTTTCTCCAAGCGTGTGGATACAGAGCTGAATGATATTATCAACTGTCATTATGATGTGATCTATATGTCCGCCCAGCGCCTTGTGCAGAATTCACTGGAGAATGGCTATCTTGTGGGCTCCCGTGGATCGGTGGGGTCCTCCATTGTCGCATATTTGTCGGGAATCACAGAGGTCAATTCCTTTCCGCCCCATTACCGCTGCCCCAATGCAAGCTGCAAACATACGATCCTCGATGTGCCTAAGGGCTATAACTGTGGCGCGGATCTTCCGGATGCAAATTGCCCCAAATGCGGTACGAAGCTGGAAAAGGATGGCTTTAACATTCCCTTTGAAACGTTTTTGGGTTTTGGCGGCGATAAAGTGCCGGATATCGACCTGAATTTCTCCGGCGAATATCAGTCTAGAGCCCATGCCTATTGTACAGAAATGTTCGGAAAAGCCCATGTTTTCCGGGCAGGAACCATTGGTACGGTTGCGGATAAGACGGCCTTTGGCTATGTTAAGAAATATCTGGAAGAGCGGGGCACTGCAGCTCCGGCGGCAGAAATGAGCCGTCTGGCTTCCGGCTGCGTGGGTGTGCGCCGTACTACCGGCCAGCATCCCGGCGGTCTGGTGGTCATTCCTCAGGAAAATGAGATCTGGGATTTCTGCCCTGTGCAGCATCCGGCAGATGACCCCAAATCTGACCAGATCACAACCCATTTTGAATACCACTCCATGGAAGAAAACCTTCTGAAGCTGGATATGTTGGGCCACGATGATCCCACCATGATCCGTATGATGGAGGATATGACCGGAGTGGATGCCAAGACCATTCCGCTGGATGATAAGAAGACCATGTCCATTTTTACCTCCAGTAAAGTGCTTGGTTATGAAAATGATCCGCTTCTCGGACCTACCGGTGCGGTGGCCGTGCCAGAGTTCAATACCCGCTTTACCCGTGGGGTGCTGCTGGATACTATGCCGGAAAAGTTCGATTTTCTGGTGCGGATCTCCGGTTACACCCATGGTACAGATGTGTGGCTGGGAAATGCCCGGGATTTGATCACTTCCAAGACGGCTACGGTGGACGGCACCATCGGCTGTCGTGACGATATTATGATCTATCTGATATCCTGCGGCATTCCGGAAAAACGAGCCTTCAAGATCATGGAGTCTGTCCGTAAGGGTAGGGGATTGCCGGAGGGTGCCGAGCAGGAGATGGTGGCTGCGGGTGTTCCGGATTGGTACATTGGCTCCTGCAAGAAGATCAAATACCTGTTCCCCAAGGCTCACGCGGTGGCCTATGTTATGATGGCATTCCGGATCGCCTGGTTTAAGGTAAATTATCCACTGGCGTTCTATGCGGCATATTTCTACCGCCGCAGCCAAAAGGGCGGATTTGATGCAGTCCTTATGACCCATGGAATGGACTCGGTAAAGGCGAACATTGAGGCCATTGACGGAAACGAGGATGCCACCAGCAAGGATGAGGATCTACTGACCACGCTGGAGGTGGTCTATGAATACTACCTGCGTGGGTTTGAGTTCTTGCCTATCGATATTTATAAAAGCCATGCTACTAAATTCCTTATTGAGGATGGAAAGCTGCGGCCGCCTTTTGTGGCGATTTCCGGATTGGGTGAGAGCGCGGCTTGGGATATTGTGAGCGGCCGTGATGGAAAGCAATTTTTGTCCATTGAAGAGTTTTCGGCCGCATGTCCGAAAGCTTCCAAGACTCATATTCATATGCTGAAGGAAGCTGGGGCGTTCGGCAGCTTACCGGATACCAGTCAGGTCAGCTTTTTCTAAATAATGGAGGTATAAATATGCAGGATACAGGAAGACAGTTTCATATCCACTGTGTTGCCGGAGATGTGGGCCGTTATGTTTTCTTGCCCGGTGACCCTGGACGGTGTGAAAGCATTGCCAAGCATTTTGATAACCCCGTCCATATTGGCATGAATCGGGAGTACAATATTTACACCGGTACACTCCTTGGAGAAAAGGTTAGCGTTTGCTCTACCGGCATTGGCGGCCCCTCTGCGGCCATTGCTATGGAAGAGCTTGCTGCCATCGGTGCGGACACGTTTATTCGGGTGGGAACCTGCGGTGGCATTGATCTGAATGTGTGTCCGGGAGATGTGGTGGTGGCCACGGGAGCGGTACGATTTGAGCATACCTCGCTGGAATATGCGCCTATTGAATTCCCGTCCGTTGCGGATTTTGACATCACCGCGGCGCTGAAGGCTGCAAGTGAGGACTTGGGTTTCCGTACCCATGTGGGCGTGGTCCAGTGTAAAGACTCCTTCTACGGGCAGCACGCGCCGGAGAAGTCGCCTGTTCATTATGAATTACTTCAGAAATGGGAATCTTGGAAGCGGCTGGGCGTGAAAGCCAGCGAAATGGAGTCGGCGGCACTGTTTGTTGTGGCAGCGGCGCTGGGTGTGCGGTGCGGCAGCTGTTTTCATGCGGTCTGGAATCAGGAGCGGGAAAAGCTGGGAATGTTTATGCAGATGACGGAAGATACTTCCGGCGCGATCCGTGTTGGTATCGAAGCGATGAAGCGGCTGATTTCTGCCGATAAGCAGAAGGCTTGATTATAACAAAGAGGCACCTGCTTAGCAGGTGCCTCCTATTTTTACTTTTTGGGTTGCTTAATCTCGATTTGGGAAAGGATCACGGCGGAAAAAACAAGCACACAACCAATTCCTTCCCAGACCGTCAAAGTCTCCTGAAGCAGCAGCCATCCGGCAAGCACAGCAAAAACAGATTCCAGACTCATGATCAAAGAAGCCAGAGATGCTTCCAGCTTTTGCTGACCTAGAATCTGCAGGGAGTAGCCTGCGCCCATGGACATAATTCCCGAAAAGCACAAAGGGAAAAAGGCAGCGGTAACATCCGTCAGTGTGGGTGCTTCTGCAAACAGCATGACCGGTGCGGAGAGGAGGGAGCAGATACCTGCCTGCAGGCAGTTGAGCCGCAGGGCATCCACATCCGGCGCGAATTTTGCTACAACTATGATTTGAATCGCAAAGCAGACAGCGCAGCCGATGAGATAGAGATCGCCAATGCTGATCTGCGTAACCCCCATGCAGCTCAGAAAATACAGTCCCAACACAGCCAACACTACACTGACAGGGATCATGGGAGATATTTTTTTGCCGGTAAACAGACCAAGCAGCGGCACAAATACGATGTACATGGCTGTCAGGAATGCGGATTTGCCTGCGGTCGTATACATTATGCCAAGCTGCTGCAGATTAATGGCAAAGAACAAAGGAATCGCGCAAAGAATTCCGCCAATCCACAGTTTTTTATCGGCAAACCTGGAAAGAAATGTTTTGCCATCTTCTTTTTTGCGATCTGCCAGCCAGATCACGGGAAGCAGCGCGATAACTGCCATTGCGCATCGGATGGACTGGAAGGAAAAGGGTCCAAGATGATCCATACCCACGCTCTGGGACACAAAGGAAGTTCCCCATATTAAAGTGGCAGCCAGTAAATATGCACTACCCTGAAGCCTGTTTTTCATAATAATCACCGCAGATTAAAATAGCACAGTTTTCCAATAATTGCAAGGATTGCATTTTCTTTTCCGGAATGCTATAATGTATAAAAACAGTTTTAGGGAGGATTATCATGGGAAAAAACAAAAGAATTCCCCAGCGCAGCGAAATCGCGCAGGAAGATAAGTGGGCTACAGAAGACCTGTATATTTCTGATGAGGCCTGGGAGGCTGAGCTTGCCACATTGGAGCAGGATAAAGCTTATCTTGTTGGCTTTGCCGGAAGACTTGCAGAAAGCGGCAAGACATTGTATGATTTCCTGAAATACGACGAAGATGTGAGCGTCAAGGCTTCCCGACTTGCTAACTACTGCATGCGCAAAGCCGACGAGGATACCCGTAATGCCACCTATCAGGCGATGTCCGGAAAGTTTATGGGAACTGTTGTTGCCCTGCGCGCTGCCTGCAGCTTTGAAACTCCTGAGATCATGGCGATTTCTGATGAAAAGCTGGATAGCTTCTATGCAGAGTATCCTCCTCTGGAGCGGTTCCGCCGCGCCCTGACGAATACCCGCCGCCGCAAAGCCCACACACTTTCCGCCGCGGAAGAAAAGCTGCTGGCCGCTGCCGGCGAGATGGCATCTGCTCCTGACGATATTTACGGCATGTTTGCAAATGCGGACATTTCCTTCCAGGATGCAGTGGATGCTGAGGGCAATCGCTATCCTCTGCGTCAGGGCAATTTCGTTTCTTTGGAGGAAAGCCCCGACCGGGTGCTTCGCAAGAGCGCATATGAAAACCTGTATGACAGCTTTGCTGGCTTTAAGAATACTGCCGCTTCCTTGCTCAATGCCCAGAATAAGCAGCTGAAGTTCTTTGCGGAGGCCAGAAAGTATAATTCTGCCTTTGAAGCATCCTTGGACAGGACAAATGTTCCCACTTCTGTGTATCTGAATCTGATCGAGGCTGTCCATCAGAATATGGACAAGATGCACCGCTATGTCCGACTGCGTAAGAAGCTGTTGGGCGTAGATGAGCTGCATTTCTACGATGTATATACGCCCCTGCTTTCCGATGTGGATAAGCATATTCCTTTTGCAGAGGCAAAGCAGACAGTTTATGATGCGCTGGCACCTCTGGGTGAGGATTACCGTGCCATTTTGAAGCAGGGCTTTGAGAACCGCTGGATCGATGTCTACACCAATGAGGGCAAGCGCAGTGGTGCCTACTCTGCTGGCGCGGCTGTGCATCCTTATGTGCTGCTGAACTATACCGGCACCTTGGACAGCCAGTTCACTCTCGCCCATGAGATGGGCCACGCCCTCCATTCCTATCTTTCCAACAAGCATCAGAATCCCGTGGACAGCGGCTATGTGATCTTTGTGGCAGAGGTTGCCTCTACCTGCAATGAAGCCCTGTTGATGGAACACCTGCTTGCCAAGACAACGGACAAGAAGGAGCGGGCATACCTGATCAATCATTTCCTGGATCAGTTCAAGGGCACGCTGTACCGCCAGACCATGTTTGCCGAGTTTGAGCTGAACATTGGCCGCATGGTACAGGAGGGCAAGACCCTTACTGCCGAAGTTCTTTGCGCTGAGTACAAGCGCTTGAATGAGTTGTATTTTGGACCGGACATGATCGTGGATGACCGAATCGCCATGGAATGGGCAAGAATCCCTCATTTCTACTATAACTATTATGTCTTCCAGTATGCTACCGGCTATTCCGCTGCCATCGCTCTGTCCCGCAGAATCCTTTCTGAGGGCGAGAGCGCGGTGAAGGACTACCTTGGCTTCCTGTCCGGCGGCTGCTCTAAGAGTCCCATTGACCTTCTCAAGGGCGCCGGTGTGGATATGACCGGTCCCGAGCCTGTGAATCAGGCTCTCCAGCTCTTTGGCGAGCTGTTGGATGAGATGGAAGCTCTGATGGAGCAGTAAGATGGCGGACCTGTTTATTCCCACCCTTCACACCTTTGCCATGAACAATATATTTACCGGTTCGAGCGGTCTGTTTCGTTTCCGCGCAGTTCCGGAGGTTGTAATGGCAACGGCAAAGGAAGTGGACTTTGAGAAGAGCACCATCTTTGTCCAGTATTGGCATGGACTTTTCTGCTATGAAAAGAGCAGCATGGAGGGAGAGTCCCGTTTTCCCATGACGGAAGAGGGACGCTCGGCCATGAAAAAATGGCTGGAATCCAATATTTGAATCCCATGCGGACCGCGGTTATGCGGTCCGCATTTTTCATTGAAATAATGGGTTTTTTCTTTGAATAATCATTGACTTTTCTGTCTTTTGTGATAGAATATTTTCGATATGCAAAGACATTGCGGAAACAAAGCAGGTTAGGATTCCTTCAGCGAAAGGGGAATGGTGAGAGCCCCTCAGGATCTTTTCTGCAGGCCACTTCCTGCGTCGCCCGGGATGACCGGGACGGGTGCTCCCGTTACAGAGCAGCTAAGATGCCGTTTTTGGTAAATTAGGGTGGTACCGCGACTAGCCTCGCCCCTATGTCTGGGGTGGGGTGTTTATTTTTGCCCGCAAATTTTTGGAGGTATATGAATATGAGTAAAAAACCTTATGGCGTAAACGAACTTCGGGAGATGTTTTTAAGCTTTTTCGAGAGCAAGGGACATCTTCGCCTTCCCAGCTTTTCCCTGATCCCCCAGAATGATCAGTCCCTGCTTCTGATCAATTCCGGCATGGCCCCCATGAAGCCCTATTTTAAGGGTGAGGTAGAGCCCCCCCGTCGCCGGGTCTGCACCTGCCAGAAGTGCATCCGTACCGGTGACATTGAAAACATTGGCAAAACCGCCCGCCACGGCACTTATTTTGAAATGCTGGGCAACTTCTCCTTTGGCGATTATTTCAAGCACGAAGCCATTAGCTGGTGCTGGGAATTTTTGACCAAGGTAGTAGGTCTGGAAGAAGACCGTCTGTATCCTTCTATCTACGAAAATGACGAAGAGGCCTTTGAGATCTGGAACAAGGAGATCGGCGTTTCTGCTGAACGGATCTTCCGCTTTGGCAAATCTGACAACTTCTGGGAGCATGGCTCCGGTCCCTGCGGTCCTTGCAGCGAGGTTTATTATGATCGTGGCGAAAAGTATGGCTGCGGCAGTCCCGATTGTAAGGTCGGTTGTGAATGCGACCGTTTCATGGAAGTGTGGAACAATGTGTTCTCCCAGTTTGATAACGACGGACAGGGCAATTACACCGAACTGGTACAGAAGAATATCGATACCGGTATGGGTCTTGAGCGTCTGGCAGTTGTGTGTCAGGATGTAAACAGCCTGTTTGATGTAGACACCGTCATGAATATCACCAATAAGGTGACATCTATTACCGGTGCTTCCTATGGCCAGAGTGACAAGACCGACGTTTCCCTGCGTGTTATTACCGACCATATTCGCGCATCTACCTTTATGATCGCCGACGGTGTCCGTCCCACCAATGAGGGCCGTGGCTACGTTCTGCGCCGGCTGCTGCGTCGGGCTGCCCGTCATGGCAGACTCCTTGGTGTGAAGAAGCCCTTCCTGTATCAGGTGGTAGAAACCGTTGTGCAGGAGAATGAGAGCCATTACGGCTATCTTCGTGAGCGGGCGGACTATATCATCAAGTCCGTTCTGACAGAAGAGGAGTCCTTTGCCAAGACCATCGACACCGGTATGCGCATTTTCAGTGACAAGCTTGCCGAGCATAAGGCAAAAGGGGAGCGTGTATTCTCCGGCGAGGATGCATTCCTGCTGTCTGATACCTATGGCTTCCCCATTGATTTGACTGTTGAAATGCTGGAAGACGAGGGCATGACCGTAGATATGGACAGATATATTGCCTGCAGAGAAGAGCAGCGCAACCGCGCCCGTGAAGATCGCAAGAAGATGGGCGATCTGGGCTGGGCAGGTATTGATCTGGGCCTTGACAATACTCCCACGAATTTTGTCGGCTACAGCGTGAACAGCTGTGAGGCAAAGGTTCTGGCTGTTTGTGTTGGTGAAGAAGTCACAGGGTCCATTGCCGGTGGTGAGAGCGGTATTCTGGTGCTGGATAAGACACCTTTCTATGCGGAAATGGGCGGTCAAACAGCCGACCATGGCTGGATTCTGGTTGGCGACAGCCGTTTTGAGGTTTCCAATGTCCAAAAGGATAAGGGCGGTAAGTATCTGCACTATGGTAAGCTCAATACCGGCACCATCAAGGTGGACGATATTGTATGTGCAAGCATTGATGTGGAACGCCGCAAGGCCATCATGCGTGCCCACTCCGCAACCCATCTGCTGCAGAAGGCACTTGTAAGTGTTCTGGGTGATCATGTCCATCAGGCAGGCTCCCTTGTAGAGCCCGACCGTCTGCGCTTTGACTTTACCCATTACAGTGCGCTAACAGCAGAAGAACTGGCCAAGGTAGATGCATTGGTGCAGTCTGCGGTGCTGGAGGGTTATTCCATTGATACCCGGGAAATGCCCATCGAGGAAGCCAAAAAGCTGGGCGCTACAGCTTTGTTTAGCGAGAAATATGGCGATACAGTCCGTGTGGTCAATATGGGCGGGTATTCCATTGAGCTTTGCGGCGGTACCCATTTGGACAATACCGCAAAGGTAGGACCGTTCCTGATTGATAGCGAAGGCAGCGTTGCATCCGGTGTGCGTCGAATCGAGGCTGTGACCGGCAAAGCCTGCATGGCAGAGATGATGAAAAACCGGGAGCGTCTGTATACCGCAGCCTCCATGCTGAAGGCAAAGCCCACAGAGCTGAATGATAAGATCGCTACCCAGGTGGAAGAGATCAAGAACCTGAAGCGTGCTATTGAGACATTCAAGGCTAAGGAAGCATCCGGAGAAGTGGAACGTTTCCTGTTTGGTGCCCACAATATTGGCGATCTGAAGGTTCTTACCGTAGCTGTTGCAGATGCCGATGCCAATAAGCTCCGCCAGATGGGCGATATGCTTCGGGACAAGGACAGCACAGTTGCTGCAGTTCTTGCCAGCACCAATGGCGAGAAGATCACATTCCTGGCTGTCTGCGGTAAGGATGCGGTTGCCAGAGGCATTAAGGCCGGTGATCTTGTAAAGCTTGTTTGTACTGCCTGCGGCGGCAGCGGCGGCGGAAAGCCTGACAGCGCCATGGGCGGTGGCAAGGATGTTACAAAGATGGACAATGCACTGGCTTTGGTAGACGATTTTGTCTCTTCCAAGCTGAACTGATCATTTAGGGCGCTGCCTTTTGGCAGCGCCCTTTTTTGAGGAGATATAGAATTTGCGAAAGTTAATGTGGTTTAGTGCAGGTTTTTGTGGAGCCTGCATCCTGAATGCATATTTTTATAGGGTGACCCCTTTATGGCTGGCCGTGTGCATTGGTACGTGTTCTCTTGTGGGATTCTTTCTTTTCCACGGCCACAAGGCGGCAAAAATCGTGACATTGCTTGTGTTTTCTTTTTCTGTTGGTATCTGCTGGTTTTGCCTGTATGATTCTGTCCACTTGATGGATGCCCGTGCCCTGGACGGAAAGACACAGAATGTACAGATCGAGCTGACTGATTTTAGCCGTGCGAACTCCTATGGCTGCACCGCTGAGGGAAAAATAACAGTTAACGGCAAAGACTATCAGGTGGTCGCGTATCTGGATGAAGAAAAGCAGCTTATGCCTGGAACGGTCATAGAGGGAACTTTTCGCTTCCGCTTTACATCAGAGGGCGGATTAGAAGAGGCTACCTACCACAGAGGCGAGGGCATATATCTGCTTGCCTATCAACAGGGTGATCTGGTACTTTCTGAGGAAAAAGAAGTCTCCATGTTTCGTTATCCGGCTGTACTAAGAAGAATGATCACCCAGCGGATCGACGAATTATTTCCTGAGGATGCGGCTGCATTTGCAAAGGCCCTTTTAGTCGGTGACCGGTCTGGTATAGATTACGAAATGAACACGGCATTTAAGGTCAGCGGAATCAGCCATATTATTGCGGTATCCGGACTTCATGTCACCATTCTTTTTACTCTTTTGCACACTGTTTTTCTGAAAAGACGTGTCTTATCCACATTGGTGGGTATTCCGGTGCTGATCCTGTTTGCTGCGGTAGCGGGTTTTAGTCCCTCTGTCACAAGGGCCTGTATTATGCAGTGCCTGATGCTCTTGGCAACACTTTTGAACCGGGAGTATGACCCACCCACAGCGTTGGGAGCGGCTGCCCTTGTCATGGTTGTGGTGAATCCGATGGTAGTGATTTCCATCAGCTTTCAGCTCTCTGTTGGCTGTATGATCGGTATTTTTCTGTTTTCCCACAGGATACATGGCTGGCTTCTGGATGACAAGAGACTGGGCAGCGCCAAAGGAAAGTCTGTCATTGCAAGATTAAAGCGTTGGTTTGCCGGCTCTATATCCATTAGCTTAAGTGCGTCAGTCATCACAATACCCTTGGTAGCGATATACTTTGGAACTGTGAGCCTTGTGAGTCTGGTGACGAATCTTTTGGTCGTGTGGCTTGTGACATATGTTTTCTATGGAATTGTTTTCTGCATTCTCTTGAGTCTGGTATTTATGCAACTTTCTGCTGTTGCTGCAGCGGTCGTCACATATCTGATCTATTTTGTGCTGGTTACTGCAAAGATGATATCCAAACTTCCCTTTGCAGCGGTGTATACCCAGAGCCAATATATTGTCATTTGGCTTGTTTTTACATACCTTATGCTGGCGGTCTTCTTATGCATAAAAAAGAAACCGGTTCTACTTATGTTCTGCTGTACAGCAATTACTTTATGCGCTTCTCTGGTGGCAGCATGGGCCGAGCCACTTCTGGACGAGTGCAGGGTAACGGTTCTGGACGTGGGGCAGGGCCAGTGTGTTTTGCTGCAAAGTGAGGGCCGGAGCTTTCTGGTAGATTGCGGCGGTGACAGTGCCACTAAATCGGCAGATCTGGCTACAGAAACACTTCTGAGTCAGGGGATAAGCAGGCTGGATGGCATAATTGTGACGCATTTCGATGCGGATCATGCCGGTGGCATATCCTATCTTTTGACGAGAATTCAGGCAGATACTGTTTTTCTGCCGGACATTCTTGATGAAAATGCTGTCGGTTTAGAGATTGAATCACACAGCAGCTCCAAGCCTGTATATGTTAAGGAAGATCTGCTCCTCGCATTTGGACAGTCGAAATTGACCTTATATGCACCAGATAGCAGAAATATGGGCAATGAAAGCAGTATGTGTGTCTTGTTCCAAACAGAAAACTGTGATATACTGATAACAGGTGACAGAGGCACATTGGGTGAAATGCTGCTTTTGCACAAGGCGCAGCTCCCAAAGCTTGAGGTTTTGATTGCAGGGCATCATGGCTCGGCAAGCTCCACAGGAGACAAGCTGCTCACGGAGACGATGCCGGAATATGTGCTGATCTCTGTTGGTCGTAACAACAGGTACGGTCATCCAGCGGATTCTCTGCTGGACAGGGTCCAAAAATACGGTGCCCATATTTACCGAACAGATCAAAATGGGACAATTATTTTCAGGAGGTGACACCATGGCGCAGTATAAAGAAACAGATACTGGCTTGCAGCAGCTGAAGGCTGCGCTAAAGGCGAAAACACCGGACAGGCTGTACATTTTTCATGGTGAAGAAATCTTTCTCCTGAATCATTACCTCGGACAGTTGAAAAAGATCCTCATCGAGGATTTGACGGAATCCTTTAATTTCCATCGCATGACCGGTGAAACTTTCTCCGTGCAGGACTTTGTGGATGCGGTGGAAAACTTGCCCATGATGGCAGAAAATACCATGGTGCAGGTGGATGATATTGACTTATTCAAGCTCCCGGAAGCGGATAGAAACAAAATTGCTGAGACTTTGATGGATGTTCCGGAATATTGTACGGTTGTATTTACCTATGAGACCGTTTCGTGGAATCCGGATAAGCGGATGAAAAGCATTTGGGATGCTATATCTTCCAACGCGCAGATCGTTGAATTTCCAAAACAGGAGATGAAGGATCTGATGGCATGGGTGGCCCGTCACTTTGGCGCGCGGGGAAAGCGGATCTCCAATGATCTGTGTGCCTATCTGATTGATATCACCGGCGGAACGATGACAACGCTGGCAGGGGAGATTGGTAAAATATGCGCATATTCCGGTGCGGATATGATCGTTAAGTCGGATATCGATGCCGTAACCGAGCCTGTTATGGATGCTGTTGTTTATCAAATGTCGGATCTGCTGGGACGGCAGGATTTTACTGCCGCACTTCAAAAATTACAGCAGCTTCTGAAAATGCAAAATGACCCGATTTCCATTCTAGGTGTAATAGGCGGCCACTTCCGCCGGTTGTCCGCTGCCAGGGTTTTGCTGGACAACGGCAAAGGTACTGCCGATTTGATGAAACTTACCGGCATGAAAGATTATCCTGCCCGTAAGGCCATGGAGGCAGCCCGCAGATTTAAACCTGAGTTTTATAAAAAGGCGTCGGAACTGATATTGGAAACCGATTTCCGGATGAAAACATCCTTTGATGAGCCTGAAAGACTTCTGGAGCTTCTTGTGCTTCAGCTTGCACAGGAGGCACGCGTGTGATAAAAATTCGGGAAGCAATCGTTGTGGAAGGCCGCTACGACAAGAACACACTTTCTCAAATCGTGGATGCGCCGATTTTTGAAACCGGCGGGTTCTCACTATTTAAGGATCCGCAGCAGCTTTCGCTTTTGCGGACTGTGGCAGAGCGCAGAGGACTGATCGTATTTACAGATCCGGACGGAGCAGGATTTGTGATTCGCAATCACATTAAAAGTGCCATTGACCCCTGTTATCTGAAACATGCGTATATTCCCGACATCTATGGGAAAGAGCGCAGAAAGCGCACTGCCGGCAAAGAAGGCAAGCTTGGGGTAGAGGGTATGTCCCGGGAAATTATTCTGGAATCGCTCAGAAGCGCCGGTGCCACCATTGAGGGCGAGGAAGATAAATCCCCATCCGGTATTACAAAGCAGGATATGATGGAGCTGGGGCTGTCTGGCGGTCAGGGAAGTAGTCTTCGCCGTATTCAGCTAATGAAGCGGCTGAATCTTCCGGCCCATTTAAGCGCCAATGCCCTTTTACAGGCATTAAATATGCTTTGCACCTATGAGGAGCTTTCCGGGTTGGTGCAAAGTCTGGAGAATGAAAATGATTGATATTCAGGTTAAAAACTTAACAAAGTTTTTTGTGATCGGGGAAAACCTTCTGGACGGTCTCAGCTTTGAAATCCAGGAGGGGGAGTGTGTTGCGATCCTCGGCAGGAACGGCTGCGGAAAAACAACACTTTTTAACATTCTGACCGGCCAAATGGATTATGATGACGGCGAAGTCTATGTGAATCCTTATAAAAAGCTGGGCCTTATTTCCCAGATTCCCCGTTTTCCTGCAGGCTTTACAGTGGAGGATGTACTTCGCTCTGCATATAAGGATGTGCTGTCTGTAAAGGAAAAGATGGAAGCGCTGGAAATTGCCATGGTACGGGATGCTACTCCAGAGCAGCTTCGGGAATATGACATCCTTTCCAACCGGTTTCAATCCGGCGGCGGCTATGAAATGGATATCTCGGTTGATAAGATCTGTAACGGCCTTGGAATTACATCGCAGCAGCGCTGTCAGCTGTTTGACAGCCTTTCCGGCGGCGAAAAGACGAGGGTCAATCTTGCACGCCTGCTTCTGGAGAAGACGGATATTCTTCTTTTGGATGAGCCTACGAACCATCTGGATCTTCGCAGTGTAGAGTGGCTGGAGGGTTATATCAACAGCTTCAAGGGGACGGTGCTTGCCATTTCCCATGACCGGTATTTTTTGGATCAGGTGGCTGACCGCGTGATTGAGATATCTGAGGGACATGCCTCTTTTTACTCCGGAAATTATTCCTTCTACATGGAGGAGAAGCAGGCCCGCTTTGACCTGCAGTTGAAGCAATATGAACAGGAGCAGGCAAAGCTAAAGCAGCTGGGCTACACCGTGGAGCGCATGAAGGGCTGGGGTATCAATAACCGGACACTCTACCGCCGGGCTATGTCTATCCAGCACCGCATGGAGCGCATCAAAAAAACGGAAAAACCAAAGACGGAAAAGACCATGAAGGCCACCTTTGGAGAGAAGGACTTTTCCGGCGATGTGGTATTCAAACTGAAAAATGTCAGCAAGGCTTTTGACAGCAGAACACTCTTTTCCGATGTGGATTTGCATGTGGAAGGCGGCGAGCGGATCGCCATTCTGGGTGACAACGGAACCGGAAAATCAACCTTTATCAAATGCCTTTTGGGAGAGGAAACCTGCGGCGGCAAGATCCAGTTTGGCCCGACAGTAAAATGGGGATATCTTCCCCAGATCATTCATTTTTCCCATCCGGAGCGCACACTTTACGACACAATGCTCTATGAAAAGAGCTGCACGCCTCAGGTCGCTCGTGACCGTCTAGGCGCATTTCTGTTTCAGGGTGAGGATGTGTTCAAGACAGTTGGAAACCTATCCGGCGGAGAGCAGAGCCGTCTGCGGCTTTGCATGCTGATGGATGAAAAGATAAATTTGTTGATCCTGGACGAGCCCACCAACCATTTGGATATAGCCTCTCGGGAATGGATCGAAGCGGCGATTGAAGAATTTGAGGGTGTTTTGCTCTTCGTATCCCATGACCGCTATTTTATTGAAAAATTTGCAGAGCGGATCTGGCTTCTGGAGGACGGGAAGATCCGGGATTTTCCCTGTGGTTATGCCAAGTATCGCTCCATTATGGAGCATGAAGCTGCATCTAGAGTGCAGCCTCAGCTGCAGACCAAACCCAAAAAGGAAAAGCCTAAAGGCGGCACAAAAGAGCTGGATAAGTTGATTCGCAAGCTGGAGCGGGAGATCGAAAAACAGGAGCAGGTCATCGCTGCGCTGGATGCGCAGATCGAGGCATCTGCTGCCGATTATCAGGAGTTGACTCGTCTGCTGGGAGAAAAAGAAGCAGAAGAATTGGTGCTTATGGATCTGATGGAGCAGTGGGAGTCTGCCCAGGAGGGATAATATGGATGGTAAATTACGGAATATGACCTCCTTGTATCTGACGAACGAAAAGGGGATACTATGCTTGTACCGGATCGGCTCCCGTGTGGCAAATAACAAATATATTGGAACCGCCGGTGGCCATTTTGAAGCAGACGAGCTCAATGATGCCAGAAGATGTGTCCTTCGTGAAATGCAGGAGGAGCTTGGGCTGGAAGAAACAGATCTGACAGGACTTCGTCTTCGCTACATTACCCATCGATTAAAGGACGGGGAGATCCGGCAGAACTATTATTTTTTCGCCCGATTAAAAGAAGACCGGCAGCTGACAAGCAGTGAAGGTGTTTTGCAATGGATACCCTATGATCAGATAGCAGAGCTAAATATGCCGGTCTCTGCCAAGCATATGATCCTTCATTATTGTAGTGCAGGGCGGTTTGATGACACTCTCTATGCCGGCATTACAGAAGGAACTGGCACCACATTTGTCCCTATGTTGGAATTTGAAGGTTGACAGTTTTGTTTGATAGTCCTATAATATTCAATAATCATTCGATGAGGAGCGTTTTTTATGAGTTCATGTAACGGAAATTGTTCCAGCTGCAGCAGTGCAGATTGCGGTGACCGCAAGAAGGAGAGTCTGCTGGCGGCTTTGAATCCGAAGGCAAGCGTTAAAAAAGTGATTGCCGTTGTCTCCGGCAAGGGCGGTGTTGGTAAATCTACAGTTACTTCCATGCTCGCTGTGGCTATGGCCCGCAAGGGCAAGCGCGTGGGCGTTCTGGATGCGGATATTACCGGCCCTTCTACACCGACAGCTTTTGGCGTTACTGAGTGTCAGGGAGCTAACGAAGATGGCTTGTATCCGGCGCTGAGCCGCGGTGGTATTCAGATTATGTCCATCAACCTACTGCTGGATAATCCCGCCGATCCTGTGGTTTGGCGCGGACCGGTAATCGCCGGTGCGGTGAAGCAGTTCTGGACCGATGTAATATGGGAAGATGTAGACTACTTGTTTGTGGATATGCCTCCCGGAACCGGCGATGTGCCGCTGACTGTGTTTCAAAGCCTGCCGGTAGACGGCATCGTGATCGTTACCAGCCCCCAGGATCTTGTGAGCATGATCGTCAGCAAGGCCGTAAAGATGGCAAATATGATGCACATTCCCGTTTTGGGCTTCGTGGAGAATTATAGCTTCCTTCAGTGCCCGGATTGCGGAAAGAAGATCGAAGTGTTTGGCAAAAGCCATCTGGATGAGGTTGCCAAAGAGTTTGACCTTCCCGTTTTGGCACGGCTGCCCATCGATCCCTATGTTGCGCAGGCTTACGACAACGGCTTGATGGAAACTGTCAGCACAGATGTCATGGCGGATGTGATCACCGCCGTTGAAAAGGCATAAGAATAATACACCCACAGGTTTTTTCCTGTGGGTGTTCTTTATCCGATTAAGCCAAGATCAGCCTTCCAGCGTAAGATCCGCAGAACTGCGGTATTGAGAGTTTCTTGCGTAATTCGGCCGTCATTGACTGCTTCCAGTACCGCGGTGTATTGCTGCTTATAATCCGTCACACACAGCAGGTCGTTTCCGCATTGCACAGCCAGAACAGCGGACTCGCCGATACCATAAACATCTGTAATGGCCTGCATGACCAGATCATCTGTTACGATCACGCCTTCAAATCCCATGGTATCACGCAGATAATCATGAACTTTGTGGGAAAGGGAAGCAGGTGCCTCTGCATCTAATGCGTTGACAAAGGTGTGGCTGATCATGATTGCATCACATCCGGCCTCAATTCCGGCGGCGAAGGGAACAAGATCCACACTTTCCAACTGCTCAAGGGGTCTGTCGTCGATGGCGATACCGGTGTGGGTGTCTGCATTATTACCGTAGCCGGGAAAATGCTTCAGGATTCCACCGATCTTGTTCTCCTGCATAATTTCTACCACGGTCCTGACAAATTGTGCAGTTGTATTCGCATCCTGCCCCAGAGATCGACGGTACATAAAGGCAGAGGAATCAGTTGTCACATCGCAAACAGGGCCGACATTAACATTGATCCCGAGAGAGCCTAGTAAAGCACATTTCTCAGCCTCGTTTTCCCCGATTTTATCAAGTCCACCCTGATTGAATAAATACTGTGAAGAGGGGAATGGGGATTCCCGAAATGCAGGGAATTTACTGACTCGGTTTACAATGCCGCCCTCCTCATCTACTGCAATAAGCATGGGGATAGAGGAAGCGTTCTGATAGTTTTGCAGGGTAGCTTGAACAGACTCGGGGGTTTCGTTTTCAAAGTCACGGGCGAACAGAATGTATCCGCCCAAATGATACTGCCCAATATCAGCTACTGCATTGCTATCTGGACAGCGGGCGAGGAACAGCTGTCCGACCTTTTCTTCTGTTGTTAAACTCTCAAGCAGGAGCACCAGTGGATCAGACGGGACGGTTGTTTCTGGGGGAATACTGGAAATCGTAGTTTGAACTGTTGGCGCTGTGATTGTAGAGGTGACAGAGGGCTGTGTAGTCATCTGCGTGGATGTAGCAGAAGTTGTGGGATCGGATAACTGCGGCGTGCATCCGCATAGTATCAATGGCAAAAGGAGCGCTGCCAGAATTCTCTTCATTAGGATCACCTCCCATTAATCATAACATAATCTTGGAAAAAATAAAACACCCATTTGCTTACTTGCAAATGGGTGTTACATATCACAGAATTCGACCGATCACATACCAAAGAACCAGCAGAATGATCAGCAGGGGCAGATATGCCGCCAGAGCGGCCGCGCCTATATAGATCATGCTGCAGCCAATATAGTTAAGTCCAATAACCATTCCGGAGATCAGCAGTGTGGTAAGCACAGCCTTGGAAAGCTGCTTGCCAACCACAGTGGAGAAAAAGAATGTATACAGCAGACCTACAACAGGATTGACAGTGGACAGAACAGCACCGACCAGGATCTTCAAGGCACCTGTCAGAAGCATAAGAACAAGAAGTCCCAACAATATCACAGGGGCCCATGTCAACAGTCCTTCCGGCAGGAATGCGGCCAAGAGGTGATTGACAACGGCATAGAACAGCATAGCACCGACTACGGACACACAGCGGAAGAACATCCAGCCCAAAAGTTTTTTGCCTGTGGGCAGCCAGCCGTTAACAAGGTTGACAAGAAATGCCAGAATTACCATATCCAGAAGCTGACCGCATATGGCAACATAGTCAGCTCCTGCGAAGGAAAAGATACGCAAGTATTCCTCGGACAGGGAGACAAAGGGCAGGGGAGACACAAGAAAGTTCAGATCGATTCCATAGCTGTAGATTACGATGGTTGTAGCGTAAATAAACAGAATGCCAATGGCAGAGGAAACGCTTTGATTCAAGACAGATTTCTTGCCGAAAACAGTTCTGCCCAAGAAACCAAGCACCAGAGATCCGATGCATAGAATGGCAGCTGCCTTTAAAAAGGTAGGCATATCGAAATTTTCTGGAACAAGGGACTGCAGCATATTCAAGATAGCTTCCATTTCGTACCTCCTTATGATAGGGAAACAGCCGCCATTTACTGGCGGCTGTTAAAGTTTTGGAAAAGCGAAATTACTTCAGCTCAGCCTCAGCGCCAGCTTCCTTCAGCTCGGCGACCAGCTTCTCAGCATCTTCCTTGCTGATAGCTTCCTTCAGGGTCTTGGGAGCGTTGTCAACGATGTCCTTAGCTTCCTTCAGGCCCAGGCCGGTAGCAGCGCGGACAACCTTGATGACGTTCAGCTTGGAAGCGCCAGCGGACTTCAGGATAACGTCGAACTCGGTCTTCTCCTCGACCTCAGCAGCAGCAGCGCCGGCAGCGGGAGCAGCAACAGCAGCAGCAGCGGCAGAAACACCGAAAACCTCTTCCAGAGTGTGGACCAGTTCGGACAGCTCCAGGACGGTCAGTTCCTTAACCTGCTCAACCAGAGCAGTGATCTTTTCACTAGCCATTTTAATAATCCTCCTAAAATATGTGTGTTAGTTGATGGTTTGTAGGGTTATGCGATTAGGCTTCTGCTTCTGCAGCAGGAGCGGAGCCGTCCTTCTGCATCCGGATCTGATCCAGAACGAAGGCCAGGCTGGAAATAGGTGCCAGGAAGGTACCAAGGACAGAAGCGACCAGAGCATTCTTGCTGGGCAGCTCACCGAAGCCGTTCAGCTCATCAGCAGACAGCACGGAGCCTTCAACAACGCCACCCTTAATGGACAGGGTCTTCAGCTTGTTCTTCTTGGCGAACTCGCAGACAATGCGAGCAGGGGCGATGGGGTCGCCGGTGGTGGAAGCCATGGCGGTGGTACCGTTCAGAACTTCAGAGAAGTCGTAACCAACATTCTTGGTTGCGAAATTGGTCAGAGTGTTCTTGACGACAGTGTACTCAACACCTGCTTCACGGAACTGCTTACGCAGCTCGGTATCCTGAGCGACAGTAATACCCTTGTAGTCGACGAAAACCACGGAAGTAGCTTCCTTGATCTTGCCGGACAGGGCTTCGACAACTGCCTTCTTGCTCTCAAGAACCTTTGCGTTGGGCATTTGATTTCACCTCCGAAAATAAAAAAGTGTCTTCCTGCCAGAAGACAGAAAGACACGCAAACAATCAAAGAAATGTTAGACGCACCTCGGCAGGACTTACGCCTTGCGGCACCTGCTGTCTTTGGCAACAGGAGAATAATACCATAGATATATGTAATTGTCAAGCATTATTTTAAGAAAAATCCCGAAAAAGTAAACGTTATTTACGAATATTTCAAATGTAATATTTTATATCCATATTGTAATAATTTGTTTATTGACATGATGATTTAAGTAATATATACTGAAGATGGAAATAAAAACAGGGAAGGGGAGATCCACCATGGCTCACAATACGCTTTGCCGCAGCCTGTGGAGTCCGCCTTTCTGCTCTTTTCCTTTCAAGAAAGGTGATATATTCCGCGCATAGGCTGTATCGTAAGTTCGAATCAGCCTATGCGTTTTTATTTGTCAGCTTGCTGGCTGTTACTGATAAAACTGGAAAGGAGAGTCATTATGAAAAAGATTGCATATTTTGTCGTTGCGCTTTTGTCCCTCGGGCTGCTTCTTGCCGCCTGCAACCCTACTTCAACGAATCCAACCGACGGGGATGGAACAACCGTACCTACCGTGACCACATCTCCCACGGTAACCACCTCTCCCACAGTAACAACTTCTCCCACAGTAACAACTTCTCCCACAGTAACCACTGCACCTACGGAAACGACTGCACCCACACAGACCGCTGCACCAACGGAAACAACTACACCCACACAGACCGCTGCGCCAACTTCACCCTCCGTTGATCCGCAGATAGCTGCCGAACTGGAAGCATTTGAAGAACTGTTTCGCTGGGGGGGTGAGCGAAACCCCTATGCCTATGCTCTCGGCTTTGAATATGCTTCTCCCGAGGAATTGAATTTGTATTACTTTTATGACGGCGGCTTTGAGGGAGAGCACGAAATAACTGACGAAGAATGGGAAGAGCTCAAAAAACAGATTCTCGGCCCGACCGATGGTGATGGACCATATACCGACTTCTTCCGTCTTCCCGTAGCTAAGATCAATGATGAGCTTCAAGCCCTCTTTGGCATTTCTGTGGCGGATCTGGTGGACAGCGCGTTTAGTGGAGTGTTTTACTTGGAATGCTCTAATTCCTATTGCTTCCTGTCGGGCGGAATGACATCGAACCCTAAGATGGGCTCCTTCCTTGATTTGAAACACAACGATGACGGAACCGTTTCACTGACCTACGAATGTATGGGTGATGACATGTTCGTTATTACTTTGAAGCCCAACGGCGATAGTTACCTCATCCTGTCCAATGTAAAAGTTAAATAAATAAATTCTCCCGCAAGCGAAAGCTTGCGGGAGTTTTAATCTTATAGATTACAGATACTTGGCAGTGGAGACCTTTACGCCGGGGCCCATAGTGGAAACCACGGTGCAGGAACGGATATACTGACCCTTGGCAGCTGCGGGCTTAGCCTTGACAACAGCCTTGACCAGAGTATCCATGTTCTCCAGCAGCTTCTCAGCGCCGAAAGAAACCTTGCCGATGGGGCAGTGGATGATGTTGGTCTTGTCCAGACGGTACTCAACCTTACCGGCCTTGATCTCCTTGACGGCAGCGCCGACATTGGGAGTCACGGTGCCGGCCTTGGGGGAGGGCATCAGGCCCTTGGGGCCCAGAACCTTACCCAGACGGCCAACCAGGCCCATCATATCGGGAGAAGCAACGACAACGTCGAACTCGAACCAGTTCTCCTTGGTGATCTTCTCAACCAGCTCCATGCCGCCGACATAGTCAGCGCCGGCTGCCTGAGCTTCCTCAACCTTGGCGTCCTTAGCGAAAACCAGAACCCGGCGGGTCTTGCCGGTACCGTTGGGCAGAACAACTGCGCCGCGGACCTGCTGGTCAGCGTGACGGGAGTCAACACCCAACTTAATGTGCAGTTCGACAGTCTCGTCGAACTTGGCGGAAGCGCTCTTGACCACCAGGTCCAGAGCCTCCGTGGGATCATACTGAACAGAGCGGTCGATCAGCTTCGCGCTCTCCTTGTACTTTTTACCTCTAAACAATGTAATTATCCTCCTTATAGTGGTGATGCGGAAAAATCCTCCCACATTTCCGAGGTTCATCAACCCCGGTCAGCAAATATCAGTCAACAACAGTGATGCCCATGGAGCGGCAAGTGCCACGAACCTGGCTCTCAGCGGCTTCCAGGGAGTTAACGTTCAGATCGGGCAGCTTGGTCTTTGCGATCTCAGTGACCTGAGCAGCAGTGAGCTTGCCAACCTTAGTCTTGTTGGGAACACCGGAGCCGCTCTCCAGACCTGCAGCCTTCAGGACCAGCAGGGGAGTGGGGGGCGTCTTGGTGATAAAGGTGAAGCTGCGGTCTGCGTAAACAGTGATGACGACAGGAATCTTGTAGCCCTCCTGATCCTTGGTGCGGGCGTTGAATTCCTTGATGAAAGCGGCGATGTTAACGCCGTGCTGACCCAGAGCAGGGCCGACAGGGGGAGAAGCGGTAGCCTTAGCGGCGTTGATTTGAAGCTTGATAATACCGGTGACTTTCTGTGCCATTATAAAGCACCTCCTGAATAAAATGTGGTAATATGCGCTTTGCGCATTTCTTGCGGGGTAAAAACCCCTCCCACCGTTCCGGCCGGAATATCCGGCACGATGCGTTTACTGGGAAATGACCTCTACCTGATCGAGCTCAAACTCGACGGGGGTCTCACGGCCAAACATGGATACGATCACAGTGACCGAGTTGTTTTCGACCTCAATGGAATCCACTGTGCCAGTGAAGGAGCTCAAAGGACCGTCGAGAATCCGGACAGTATCGCCAACAGCATAGTTAACGATGATTTCCTTCTTTTCAACGCCCATTGCGTAAACTTCTTCCTCCGTCAGAGGAGTGGGGTCGTTGCTGGATGTGCCGACAAAGCCGGTAACACCGCGGATGTTGCGGATGACATGCCATGTGTCATCGCTGTAGACCATCTTGACCAGCACATAGCCGGGGAAGACTTTACGGTCGTAGGTCTTGCTGACACCGGACTCAGTGATCTCAGTAACAGTTTCCAAAGGAATGGAAACAGCCAGGATCTGCTCGTGCAGCTGACGGCTTTCAACCGTTTTTTCGATGGTCGCCTTTACTGTGTTTTCATAACCGGAGTAGGTATGGACGACATACCATTTTGCAGCCTCTGCCATAGCTCGTTACCTTAATTGAACAGGTTGATCAGTGTAGTGATCAAGGTCTGAGCAACGAAGTCGAACAGCCAGATAAATACGCCGACGACCAGAACACAGGCCACGACGATCAGAGCATTTTTCAGCACCTGCTGCGGGGTAGACCACACGACCTTCTTCAGCTCGCTCTTCAGCTCGCGGAAGTATTTGCAGATCTTGCCCCAGGTTCTAGCGAACCAGTTAACCTTTTTGACTTCTGCCATGTTCGGGGCCTCCTTACTTGGTCTCGTTGTGAGTGGTGTGTTTTCTGCAGAATCTGCAGTACTTCTTCATCTCGAGACGATCGGGGTCATTCTTCTTGTTTTTCATGGTGTTGTAGTTTCTCTGCTTGCACTCAGAACATCTCAAAGTGACTTTAACGCGCATAACGGCACCTCCTTAAAAATTGCCTCCCTGTATCACCCCGGCTAGAAAAATTTAGGAAGCGGTTACTACAATCACCGCCCGGGGCTGAAAAAAGGCGCACAGATACAGCCCTTTTTTCACAGGTAGAGCCATTCTACCACATATTTAAAGCATAGTCAACAACTTTTTTAACAAATTTTAGGTATTTCTCACGAAAAAAATGTGATTAGACAGGCATATACCGTTCCGGTGAGTGCATAGGCTTTTTCAGAGGTGATGATATGAAAAACAGCGATTGGAAAACCTATGCTTTCTGGATCATTCTGTGCGAAGCGGTAGGGGCATTGGCAGGCTGGATCAGTGCAGGAGGTATTGAAGTATACAGTGCGCTTGCAAATAAACCGCCGCTGACACCTCCACAATGGGTATTTCCGGTGGTTTGGTCTATTTTGTATGCGCTAATGGGCGTCAGTGCCGCAAGGATCAGTCTAACGCCGCCATCAAAGGAGAGAAACAGGGGATTGAACCTTTTTACCGCGCAGCTGATTGTGAATTTTTTCTGGCCATTACTGTTTTTCAATGCACAGGCCTTTGGCTTTGCGTTGATTTGGTTGATCTTGCTTTGGGTGCTGGTACTTGTTGTAATCCTCATTTTCTGGAAGATAGATAAAACTGCAGCATGGTTGTTGATACCTTATCTTGCGTGGCTTACATTTGCTGTGTATCTCAATGCCGGTGTTTACATTTTAAACTAAGAAGAAGGAAAGGTGGAATATCACCTTTCCTTTTTTTATAATATGGTGTATAATTGTGGAAAAAACAGAGGATGTGAGATTTATGACAAAGATCATGGGGATCGACTACGGCGATGCCAGAACCGGTGTTGCCATATCGGATCTGCTTTGTTCCATTGTTGGTTCTACCGCGGTTATCAACAGCCACAATACAGAAAAGGCAATTATGGACATTGTTCGTCTTGCCCGGGAAAATAATGTTTCACAGATCGTAGTGGGGCTGCCAAAAAACATGGACGGAACAGAAGGCCCAAGAGCGCAGCTGTGCCGGGAATTTGCTGAAAAACTGAGGGAAGCTACCGGCCTGGAGATCGTCATGTGGGACGAACGGCGGACAACGGTGGAGGCGCATAATATTCTTTCACAACATAATTACCACGGAAAAAAGCGGAAGAATACAGTGGATGCCGTTGCAGCAGCGCTAATTCTGGAGGGCTATCTTGCCTTTCGTAGTCGGTAAAAAAGCTCCCGCAGGCCTGTAAACAGCAAAAGACCACCAAATAATCGCTTTGCAAGGGTTTGATCAATCCAATGGCTCAAGACAGAAAATGCTGCCGCAGCTATGCAGCCGGCGATCACAGCCGGAATAATGACCCGGATCTGCAATATACCCTGACGCCAGCGGAAAAAGGATACGCTTCCTGCGGCTGTAATAAAGAACATTAAGTTGATTGCCCTTGCGGTGCCAGCATCCATTTCAAGGACCAGTGTCAGCCACAGGATCAAAAGCGAACCTCCTCCAACCCCAAGGCCTGCGAGAAAACCCAGAAGGACGCCGACAATAATGGCAACTGGAATGGATTCTAACATAAATACCGCACCCCGCCATACAGAATCAGTAACCCCAATCCACGGTGAAGCCATTTTGCCGGGATCCGTTTACCTGTCCATCCGGCAAGCAAACCACCGATAATGCTGCCCGCCAGGTAGGGCCATGCCTGTTGCAATGGGATGCCGGTGCTTCCTGCACTGGCAGTCAAAGAAACGATGCAGATCGGAAGGATAATAGATACAGAGGCAGGGAAGACCTGATCCTCCTCCAGGACGGACTGACTTGTTAGCAGAGGTACCAGCAGCATACCGCCTCCTGCGCCAAACAGTCCGTTTGCTGCCCCAGCGGCAGCTCCTGCCAGACCCATAGCAAGATGCTTTTTTATTTTCAAAAAATCGCCCCCTGTGATGATTTTCTCACGGGGGGCGTAAATTATTCTTGCTTAAAAGAACATGTCGGATCAAAAGATCCGACATGTTGTAAAAATTAGCCAGTTATCATATCCCACTCCATGCGGGACAGGTCGCCTTCGACTACAGTTGCTTTTTCAACAAGTTCGTCACGCCATTCGGCGGCATCCTCATTGACCAAGTCACTCTTGATCATATGATCGCGATAGGTCATTTCGTTGGTCTCAACGAAGTACATGATATGGTAGCCGTACTCGGTCTCTACAAGTCCGGTATCGCCGGCCTTACGGTCCTTATCGAAGCACCAGTTTTCAAAAGCCTCTACCATCTGGCCCTTGTAGATATCCTCATACAGGCCGCCATTGCTCTTGGAGCCGGTATCCTCGGTTTTCTCCTTGGCCAGAGCTGCAAAGCTGTCCTCGTCGACCTTTTCACCCTTCTTCCACTGCTCCAGCAGTTCTTCGGCCTTCTTCTTTGCGGTTTCCTTTTCGGCCAGGGTGTAGGTAGTGCTCTTGTCATCTTTATTTGCCTTAGCAAACTTCACCAGAATGTGACGGACATCTACAGACTGATACTTATGATCCTCACGACCCTGGAAGAAAACAACATAGTAGCCTGCGGGACGCAGGGTGGTGGTGCCGTCCTCCAAAGTGACAGTCTCATTGACTGTAATGCAGGTCATGTCGCCTTCCTTACGGCTTGCATTGCCGACCCAAGTCTGAACATCCTTATTGCTGATATTGTTATAGAATGTATTCTTGTTCTTGGTGCTGGCAGCAGTTTTATTGTCTTTATTGACTTCCAGAGCCTTGATTGCCTCGTCAAATTTCTCGACAGACTCCTTGTTCATCAATGCCTGAGCATCCTTCAGAGCCTTCTGGACAGCCTCATCCTTTTCCTTATCGGAGTAAATTGTGGTCTTGCCGTCTTCGCTCTTGGTGCCGCCGGTCAGATACTTATTGGCAGACACACCGTAAATTGCGAAATTAAAGGAGGAGTACACATTGTAGTTACCCTTTTCGAATTCCCGGTAGTCCTTATCTTCATATTCCAGCTTTGACACATAGTTAGCGTAGAAAGAGTCAGCCAGAGTTCTTGCGGAATAGTATGCCTTGAAACCTTCTCCGGTAACACTGTTGGAATAAATGCCCTTCGCATAAGTATCCAGATCATTGAACAGTTCCAGACTATTAAAGTACGTGTCCAGGTCTTTCTTCTCTTCGTCAGACAAGGTATAGTTTTCCTTGGCTGCCAAATCTATCAAAGCATAGGTAGCGGTAGCTTCCTTGATGGCTTCATCCATAAAATAATGAGCCCAGGTAGTTCCCTCTTTCTCATCGAAGATCTGCTCGTCCAGAGGAGAATAGGTATCATAGCCAAGGAAAAGCTGCCAATAGCTGGGATACTGGTTGTAATAGAGGTTTTTAACCTCATTTTTGTAGTTCTGGATAGCATCTACATAGAAAAAGGTCAGATCCGGGATGGTAAGCACATGATCACCGATGGTGATGGCTGTGGTGCTCTGATCCAATGCAACATTAATGGGGTTGCTGATGGTTACGCCGAGAACGATGGCAACAACAAGAACCATAACCACGACGAAGGTAAGGGTATAGTTCTTCAATGCCTTTGCGTCCTTCATTTCTTTCTGCTGCTTCTGTGTCATTGCGGCAGCATTTTGCTCCTTGCGGAGCTTCTTCTTGCTGGATGCGCTCATGTAATCAATTCCTCTCATTGTCCTTTTGGTTGCGGTGCACAGGGATTACCGGTGCATAGACCGGGATATTATAACCTAAATTTCCTCTAGTTGCAAGTGTTTTATGTATCATTTTGATAAAAAAGGAAAAAAGTTTACAATCCGGCAATTAAAATAAGGGCAAAAAATACGAAAAACATGAGGAGCAGACTGCTCCTCATGCAAATTCCCGCTTTGGCCGTGTGCATCCAATTATGACCTGCACCAAACGGCAGGTGGGTTGCCGCTCCGGGTCTAAACTGCTCCCAACGTCCACCATACGTCAAAGCGCAGGCGGGAGGTCTGCAAAACGAACAGGAAGTCAAGCATCCCTATTAAAAAATGTGGGTCCAAAAGGACACATCACGCACCAAGCAGGAAAGATCAATCTTCTTCCTGCGCGTAAAGCTGATCCATGATCAGAGAATATACTGTCTCAAGTTCCGTTTCATCCTCAATGGCGCACAGAATGCTTTCTCCATCTTCCTCAACGGATTTGAGTATACTGACTTCCAGATCCTCCGGATCATTTTCCTCACCGTCTGCCGGGATCACGGCAAGGTAGCTGCATCCGTTATATTCGATGGTGGTCAGGACCTCCAGCTCATATTCTGTGCCGTCTTCATCCACGATGGTCATAAAATCAGATCCAAACATATCGTCCATGCTAATTCTCCTTCATGGTAGTTGCATCCTTATTCTAACCCATAAGAAGAATAAAATCAAGAGTCCAATATTGTCTAATCAGGAAAGATAGTCCTGCAGCAGCCGCTGAAGATCTGCCATACTATTTATGCGGATGCCCTTCCTAAGGGCGAATTGGTCTGTCTCCGGCAATATCTCCGCCCGATAGGGGAATACCTTGATGGGCGTGGGATCGTTATCCCGCCACAGTGCGATCTGACCGTTATGAATGCCGATCAGAAAACCAAAAAGAATGATACTATATAATATTCTATTGCGTTTTCTCATAGATGTGCGCCTCCTTGGAAATAGTATGCCTGAGGCGAAGAAGATTATGAGAAAAACTTCGAATTTAATATGAAATGTGAATTAAAATTAAAAATGAAAAATAGGGCTTTCGTTTTGCTTTTGGGTATGCTATAATTATATGACTGGTCGTATGCGATTATGCCGGTAGCAAAGAATTTAAACCGCGCGAGCCCTTATGGGCTGCTATTTTGGAGGTAAAGCATGGCGAAAGAGAATAATGGACGGAAAAGACGGGTATCCCGGCAGGCTTGGAAGCCGAATGTGATTCTTGCGGCTGCACGCAGTCTGTGGATCGCCTGTTATTCCGTATTTAAGATCGTGGCAGCAGCGCTGGCAACTGTGCTGTTGATCGCGGGCATATGTATGGTTGTGTTTGTTGTAACGCTGGCAAACTATCTGGAGACGGATATTATGCCCAATGCAGGTACCGTTCTGGATGATGTGGTGCTGGATCAGACCTCTAATGCCTATTATCTGGACGAAAGCGGCAACATTCAGAAGCTGCAGCAGATTTATGCCGATATTAAGCAGGAGTGGGTGGACTATGAAGACATCCCTGAGGATCTGATCCATGCGGCGGTTTCTATTGAGGATAAGCGATTCTTTGAACATCAAGGCGTTGACTGGGTAACTACTGTTCAGGCTTGCGTTGGTATTTTTATGAATAGTGCGGATGCCGGCGGTTCTACAATTACCCAGCAGTTGATCAAAAACATATTGTTGAAGGACGGCAATGATGCGGCGGATGATGTTACTGTCCAGCGAAAGTTAATGGAAATTTTTCGCGCCACAGAGCTGGAGCGCCGGTATGACAAGGAAATCATTCTGGAGTATTATCTGAATATCATTTACCTTGGCCAGCGGTGTGACGGCGTTAAAGCGGCCGCTGCAACATATTACGGCAAAGAGCTGGAACATTTGACAGCGGCCGAATGTGCATCCTTGATCAGCATTACCAATAATCCTACCCGGTATGACCCGTACCGTACCAGTTTGGATAAATATGGAAAAACCGGCATGGAGCAAAACAAGTACCGCCGGGATCTGACCCTTAAGCAAATGCATGAGCAGGGTTTCCTGACTGAAGAGGAATACGAAGCTGCGATTGCGGAAGAGATCGTTCTGAAGCGCGGAATCGACGAGCAGGATAAGGTGGCAGACTGCCCCAATGAGCTCTGCGGTTTCCATGGCAAGGTAAGCGCTTTTGATAAGCATGATGACGGAATTTATTACTGCCCCCAGTGCGGCGGAGCTACGGAGATCGGCTTGAATGCTTCTCAGGAAGTCTATTCCTGGTTTATGGATACGGTTCTGGAGGATGTTGCCAAGGATTTAGCAGCAAAGAACGGTGTAGACTGGAACAGTGCATCCAAAGAGACAAAGCAGTCTTACAAGGACATTATCGGTCGGGGCGGCTTCCATATCTATACAACATTTGATATGAAGGCCCAGGAGGCTGTGGACAAGATCTACACAGACCTTTCCCAGATTCCTGAGGATGTCAGCCTGCAGCAGCTTCAGTCCGGCATTTGCCTCATTGATAACCGCACAGGCGATATTGTGGCTATGGCAGGCGGTGTTGGAGAAAAGGTAGTCCATGACGCCTACAACCGTGTTACAGATGCTGAGCTGCAGCCCGGTTCCTCGTTGAAACCGCTGACAGTTTATGCCCCTGCGTTTGAGCTTGGCGTCATCACGCCTGCATCCGTTGTGAAGGATATGCCCCTGTATTATACAGACGGAAGACCCTTCCCGTATAATGACGGCCGGGATTATTCCTACACCCGTACCATTCTTTCCGCGATCAAGCATTCTGTCAACGGTGCTGCGGTAAACACACTGGATTCCATCGGTCTGGGCTACAGCTACAACTTTGCCAAGTATAAGTTTGGTTTGTCCACACTGACCAATTATTTCGTGAATAATCAGGGAACGGTATTCTCTGACGAAAACTATTCGCCCCTTGCTTTGGGTGCGCCTACCCATGGTGTCAACCTGCGGGAGATGAGCGCTGCCTATGCGGCCCTTGCCAACGGCGGTCTTTACCGGGAGGCACGGACCTATACCAAGGTCTACAACAGTAAGGGTGAACTGGTTCTGGACAATACCCAGGATTCTGAGCAGATCATCAGCGAAAAGACCGCCAACTATATCAGCTACTGCCTGGATCAGGCAGTGGCAGGCGGTACCGGTACAGGCGCTGATCTGGGCCAGATCGGTGCTAACGGCACATATATCGATGTTGCCGGTAAGACCGGTAGTACCGCCAGTTACAAGGACCGTTGGTTCTGCGGTTATACCAACTATTATACTGCTGCTGCATGGTGCGGCTATGACAACCCCGAGGTTATTACAATGGTTCACGGTGGCAACCCTGCCGGACAGCTTTGGAAAAAGGTCATGACACCGCTGCACACCGGCAAGACATCCAGATCCCTGTATGATACAAAGGATATGATTGATGTATTTGTTTGTCTGGACTGCGGTAAGGTTGCAACAGAGGCCTGCTACAACGAGGTTCGAGGATCCCGAGTGGAAAAGGTCAAGGTCTATGAAGAGGACGAGCCGCTGGATGAGTGCGAGTGCCATGTGACCATTGATTTCTGCGAGAGCTGTAATGCGGTAGCAAATGAATACTGCAAGAAGCTGGCAGAGGTTGGAGAGGCTAAGCTGGTTAAGAAATCTCTGGTGAAGATGACGCAAAAAGAGGTCAATGATATTGCCAAGGCCAGCACCAAGGGCCTCTGGGAGATGCACTGCGCCGATAATTATATTTATCTGGTAGATTCCAGCGGAAAACCCGGAAATTATAAGGGCATTGACGGTGATTTGAACATCGGCATCAATGCGCCGTATTTGGTATGCACCGAGCATACAAAGGCAGATTGGCTGGAGTATCAGAAGGAGCATGAACAGACGCAACAGCCTGAAGACGATGATACCCAGAGCTCTACACCAACCCAGCCAACACAAGGCAGCTTAAACGGATCAAATGAGGAGGAGCCATGATCTGGTTATCCGATGAATGGAAAGATTATGAGGTTCTGGACACATCAGATGGTGAACGTCTGGAACGATGGGGCAAGTATCTGCTTGTCCGTCCGGATCCTCAGGTGATCTGGAATACACCCAAAGAGCACCCGGGCTGGAAAAAGTTCGATGCCCGCTATGTTCGTTCCAATACCGGCGGTGGTCACTGGTCTGACCATCGCCTGCCGGAGCGCTGGCAGATCCGGTATAAGGACTATCTGACCTTCAATGTAAAACCTATGAATTTTAAGCACACCGGTGTATTTCCGGAGCAGGCGGCCAACTGGGACTTTATCCGGGAGAAGGTTGCCGGTGCCAAGCGGCCGGTTCGCGTGCTGAATCTTTTTGCCTATTCCGGCGGTGCCACTCTGGCAGCGGCAGCGGGAGGCGCAGAGGTATACCATGTGGATGCTTCCAAGGGAATGGTGGCATGGGCGAAGGAAAATGCGGTTGCATCAGGGCTTGCGGACAAGCCGATCCACTGGATCGTGGATGACTGCGGTAAGTTTATTCAGCGGGAGATCCGCAGAGGACGCCGGTATGATGGCATCATTATGGACCCTCCCAGCTATGGAAGAGGTCCCAGCGGTGAGATCTGGAAGATGGAGACCAGTTTTTATCCGTTTCTTCTGGAAACAGCGAAACTGCTGACAGACAATCCGCTTTTTGTAATTATCAATTCTTATACCACCGGTCTTGCACCCTCTGCCGTCGGCTATGCATCCGATGTTGTATTTGGTGCGCGCCATGGCGGAAGTACGCAGGTAGGGGAGTTGGGTCTTCCTGTAAGCTCCACCGGCATTATGCTGCCCTGCGGCGCTACCGGAAGGTGGACACCCTGATAAGGGAGGCTTTTTCATTGAGCACAGCAATTTGCGTTGAACATTTGGCCTATACGTATCCGGGCGTGGATGACACGCCCGGCGTTGCCGTATTTAAAGACTTGAATCTTTCTGTGGAGAAAGGCAGCTTTGTTGCAGTTTTGGGCGGCAACGGCTGTGGAAAATCCACACTTGCCAAGCACTTTAATTCCATTCTGCTGCCCTGCGGCGGCAAGATATATGCCTTTGGAATGGATACTTCAGATCCGGAAAAGCTGATTGCCATTCGCCGTACCGTGGGAATGGTTTTTCAGAATCCGGATAACCAGATCGTTGCCAATGTGGTGGAAGAGGACGTTGCCTTCGGCCCTGAGAATCTGAGTATTTCCAGCCCTGAGATCCGCAAGAGAGTGGACCAGGCCCTGAAGCAGGTGGGAATGTACGAGTACCGGGAGCATGCGCCCCATCTGCTTTCCGGCGGCCAGAAGCAGCGGGTTGCCATTGCCGGTATCATCGCTATGGAGCCCAGTTGCATTGTTTTGGATGAACCGACTGCGATGCTGGATCCCAGAGGACGTAGAGAGGTCATGCAAACGATCTCCAGATTGAATCAGGAAAAAGGCATTACGGTGATCCTGATCACCCACCATATGGACGAAGCGGCTCAGGCAGACCGGGTGATCGTGCTGCATCAAGGGCAGGTTGCCGCAGATGGCACGCCGAAGCAGGTGTTTTCTCAGGTGGAGTTGCTTCACAGCATCGGACTTGCCGCTCCGGAAACCGTAGAGCTTTGCTATACGCTGAATAAACTAGGTTATGATATGCCACTAGACAGACTCAGTGCAGAGGAATGCGCGCAGATACTTTATGAAAAGGTAAAGGTCTGACCCGCGGGAGGGAAATAAATTGGCATCTTTTTTACAGGTAAAAAATCTGACACATGTATACAGCGCCGGAACGCCTTTTGAGCATAAAGCGTTGGATTCTGTGAGTTTTTGTGTAGAACGTGGGGAGTTTATCGGCATTATCGGACACACCGGTTCCGGTAAATCCACTTTGATCCAGCATCTGAACGGCCTGCTGAAGCCGTCCTCCGGTGAAATTTTGCTGGATGGACAGGATATCTGGTCTGACAAGGCATTGACCCGTCAGGCCCGTTTCCGCGTGGGTCTGGTGTTTCAGTACCCGGAGTACCAGCTTTTTGAGGAGACAGTATACAAAGATATCGCGTTTGGCCCTAGGAATCAGAAGCTTTCCCATGAGGAAATTGATAAGCGCGTGCGGGAAGCTGCGGATTTTGTGGGTATTCCTGAAGATCTGCTTCAGGTTTCTCCCTTTGATCTGTCCGGCGGACAGAAGCGTCGAGTGGCCATTGCAGGCGTAATTGCCATGGAGCCGGAGATTCTGATCCTTGACGAGCCTACTGCAGGGCTGGATCCTGCCGGCAGGGAGGAGATCCTTTCCAATCTGCAGCGGTATCGTGCCGCCAAAAATGCTACGATCATGATGGTCAGCCATTCCATGAACGATGTGGCAAGACTGACAGACCGGCTGATCGTGATGAATGATTCCAGACTTGTTATGGACGATGTGCCTGCCAAGGTATTTGACAGAGCAGAGGAATTGCTTGCCATGGGACTGGACATTCCGGAGATCACAAGGGTCTTCCTGCGCTTGAAGCAGATGGGTGCGGATGTCCCCAGTGTGTATACCATTGATCAGGCAGTAGATGCCCTGAGAAAAATGCCAGGGGGGATGCGCCATGCTTAAAGATATTACTTTGGGTCAGTATTTCCCCGGAAATTCTTTTATCCACCGTTTGGATCCCAGAACAAAGCTGATTTTCCTTGTTGTATTTATTGTTGCCCTATTTCTGGCTGTAAACTGGATCTCTTATGGGCTGATGCTGGTGTTTCTTTTGGCCTGCATCTGTATATCCCGGATTCCGGCAAAGTCGTTTATTCGTGGTATGAAGCCGCTGATAATGATCCTTGCATTTACTGCCATATTGAATCTGTTCTTTACTCAGGGAGAGACGGTGCTGGTATCTTTTTGGGGGATTACCATTACACTGGAGGGTGTGATCCGAGCGGTCTTTATGCTGGTCCGCATTCTGATGCTGATCGCATCCACATTTCTACTGACCTACACAACTTCGCCTATTTCACTGACAGATGGTCTGGAATCGCTGCTTGGGCCACTGAAGAAAATCAAAGTTCCTGTTCATGAGCTTTCCATGATGATGTGCATTGCTTTGCGTTTTATTCCCACTTTGATCGAGGAAACGGATAAGATCATGGCTGCCCAGAAGGCCAGAGGCGCAGATTTTGAAAGTGGAAAGCTGATGGAGCGGGTAAAGGCATTGGTGCCCATTCTGGTTCCTCTGTTTATCAGTGCATTCCGCAGAGCAGATGAGTTGGCGACCGCCATGGAGTGCAGATGCTATCAGGGCGGCGACGGGCGTACCAAAATGAAACTGCTCCGTTACAAACTTCGGGATTTTAAGGCATTTAGTGCAGCGGCTTTGCTGCTGGCTGCAATCATTGTACTGCGGAACTTTGGCCTGTGAGGTAATTATGCGCAATATTGCTTTGTTTTTGACCTATTTGGGCACAGCCTATCATGGCTGGCAGATGCAGAAGAATCTGCCTACGGTTCAGGAGACTATGGAAAAAGCCATAGCAAAAGTGGTGGGACACAGTGTGCATGTAACCGGCTGTGGCAGAACGGATGCCGGTGTTCATGCCAAATGCTATGTGGCAAATTTCAGAACCAGATCCACCATTCCCTGCGATCGGCTTCCCTATGCGCTGAATACCCATTTGCCGCCGGATATTGTGGTCACAAAGGCATTTGATGTGCATGAAAACTTTAATGCCATTTGCTCCTGCCAGCGGAAAGAGTACACCTACCTGATCTATAATTCCCGCCTAAAAGATCCCTTTTATGTGAATCGGGCTTGGTTTTATCCCAAACATTTGGATGAGCGGATCATGCAGGAGGCGGCATCGGCTTTTGTGGGCACCCACGATTTTGCCGCGGTGCGTTCTGTTGGAACCGATGTCAAATCCACAGTACGTACAGTATATTATTACAATGTAGAGCGCGAGGGCGATCTGCTCCGGCTCCGTGTCTGCGCCAACGGCTTTTTGTATAATATGGCCCGTGCCATGGCCGGAACAGTGGTATATGCGGCAGAAGGGAAGATCTTGCCAGCAGAAATTGGTACGATTCTTGATTCCGGAAACCGTACAGCCGCAGGTCCTACTGTTCCTGCCGGCGGCCTTTATATGACACACCTGTGGTATGATGACGGTGTGGAAAAATTTGAATGTGCTCCTTTGTAAAAGTTTAAAAATTATTTGTTATTTTTCCGGTCGGGTATGATAGACTTGACCGGAAGAAATACTTTCCCCATGGATTGGAGTGATACTATGCAGCCAAAGCTGTGTACCAAATGTAAGAAGAATATAGCCGTCGTTTTCATCACCAAGGTTGAAAATGGCGTAACCATGAATGAAGGCTTCTGCCTGAAGTGCGCCAGAAGTCTTGGAATCCCTCAGATCGATCAGGCAGTAAAACAGATGGGCTTTTCTGAGGAAGATCTGGATAATCTGACAGATGAAATGAGCAGTATGTTCGGCCAGATGGACAAAGAAGATCTGGATGAGGATGAAATGGATTCACAGACGGCAACATTTCCCATGCTGAACCAGCTTTTCGGCCCTGGTGGTCCCATGATGCCTCAGCAAAACCACCCTGCACACCGTAAGGAAGAAAAAGGCACGGAAAATAATGAGGGTGACCAGCCCAAGCGCAAGAATAAAAAACATAAGTTTCTGGACAATTACTGCATGGACCTGACCGGAAGGGCCAGGGAAGGAAAATTGGATAAAGTAATTGGACGGGATGTGGAGACGGAGCGGGTCATTCAGATCCTGAACCGTCGCCAAAAAAACAATCCTTGCCTGATTGGTGAACCGGGTGTAGGTAAGACTGCCATTGCGGAGGGCCTGGCGCAGCGGATCGCTGCAGGAGATGTGCCCTATAAGCTTCGGGATAAGGAAGTCTTTTTGCTGGATCTGACGGCTCTGGTCGCCGGAACGCAATTCCGCGGTCAGTTTGAAAGCCGGATGAAAAGCTTGATCGGTGAAATCAAGGAATGCGGCAATATTATTCTTGTGATCGACGAAGTTCACAATCTGGTGGGCGCCGGAGACGCGGAAGGCTCTATGAATGCTGCCAACATTCTGAAACCTGCCCTTTCCAGAGGTGAGATCCAGGTCATTGGCGCAACCACATATAACGAGTACCGCAAGCACATCGAAAAGGATGCCGCCTTGGAGCGCCGTTTTCAGCCGGTGAGTGTTGCAGAACCGACTCTTGAGGAAGCATGCCAGATCATGCAGGGCATTGCAAAGAGCTATGCCGACTTCCACGGTGTGACCATTTCTCCGGAGATTGCCCGGCAATGCGTGATTCTTTCCGAGCGATATATTACTGACCGTTTCCTGCCGGATAAGGCTATTGACCTGATGGATGAGGCCTGCTCCGATGTGAACCTGCGCTGTAAGGAGATCTCTGAGCTTGCCATGCTGCGCAAGGAGCGGGATGACTATGAGCTGGAGCTGCAGATGCTCACGGAAGACACCGAAAATGAGCATTACGAGCGCCTTGCCCACATTCGCAGCAAGCTGTGTCAGGTGGCTGCAAGGATCGAGGAGCTGGAGCAGGTGCCTCCGCCGGCGGTGACCATTGAAAATCTTGCCCGGATCATTGAACTTTGGACAAAGATCCCTGCTTCTAAGATCAAGGCCCAGGAATATCAGCAGATCAACGGCCTAAAGGATCGCTTGAAGGCACATATTGTGGGGCAGGATGAGGCTGTAGATGCTGTTTCCCGTGCAATTCGCCGGCATCGTGTGGGTATTTCTCCCAAAAAGCGACCCGCGTCCTTTATCTTTGTAGGTCCTACCGGCGTTGGTAAGACGGAGCTTGTCAAGCGGCTGGCAGATGACTTGTTTGACAGTGTGGACAGCCTGATCCGGCTGGATATGTCGGAATATATGGAGAAGCATACCGTTTCCAAGCTGATCGGTTCTCCTCCCGGGTATGTTGGCTATGATGAAGCCGGACAGCTTACCGAAAAGATTCGCCGCAAGCCCTACTCTGTGGTCTTGTTCGACGAGATCGAAAAGGCCCATCCGGATGTACTGAATGTCTTACTTCAGGTTTTGGATGACGGTCGTATCACCGATGCCCAGGGACGGCAGGTAAATTTTGAAAATACCATCATCGTCATGACCTCTAATGCAGGCTCTGAGGGCAGGGTAGGCGGTATGGGCTTCGGCCGTACCGACCAGCAGATGGTGAAGGAAAAGACCATGAAGGCCCTGTCTGAGTTCCTTAGACCGGAATTTCTCAACCGTGTGGATGAGATCATAACCTTTAATCACCTTTCTGAAGAGGATTTCCTGAATATTGCAGATATTATGCTGCAAGAGCTGAAGCAGAATCTTGCGGATAGGGGACTGAAACTGTCCTGGGAGGAGGATCTGCGGCAGTATCTGGTGAAAAAGGCGTATTCCGTCACTTATGGCGCCAGAAACCTTCGCAGAACCATCCAAAGAGATTTGGAAGATCCCATTTCTGAGGTCATCATCCAGTCCTTTGAAACGCCCGTTTCCGAGGTTTGCATCCGAGTATTGGAGGATCAGATCCAGCTGGATGCCAAATGATCAAAAAGCCGGAAAGCTTTTGCTTTCCGGCTTTGAAACTATTTGACCATTGGAAAATCTCTGCTATAATAGGTCAAAAGGGGGAAATCTCATGAAAATTCTTGTTTTGAACGGCAGCCCCAAAGGGGAGTACAGTATCACACTGCAGACGGTTCGTTACCTGGAAAAGCTCCATCCCGAGCATTCTTTTGAAGTGCTGAATGTAGGCAGACAGATCAAGAGTCTGGAAAAGGATTTTACAAAAGCCATTGATGCGCTGAATTCTGCAGAACTTATTCTGTTTTCTTATCCTGTCTACACCTTCATTGCGCCGTACCAGTTACACAGGTTCATTGAGTTGGTAAAGGCATCAGGAATCGATCTGTCTGAAAAGTTTGCTACCCAGATCACGACTTCCAAGCATTTTTATGATGTGACCGCCCACCGCTACATTCAGGATAATTGTCAGGATCTTGGTATGAAGTTTATCCGTGGACTTTCTGCGGACATGGATGATCTGTTACATAAGAAGGGCCAACAGGAAGCAAAGAATTTCTTTGCCTATGTATGCTGCTGCATGGCAGATGACCGGTATGAGCCTTTGCCGGAGCCTCAGCCTGAGACGAAGCCTGTCCCTGTGACGGTGCCCGAAACCATGGGTCAGGAGAAACCCGGTGACGTGGTGATCCTGACCACCTGCGCACCGGATGACGCGCAGCTTCAGACTATGATCCGCCGTTTTCAGGCAGTTTGCATCCGGAAGACACGAGTGTTGAATCTTCTGGAATACCCGTTCCGGGGCGGTTGTCTCGGTTGTTTTAATTGCGCAACGAAAGGAAAATGCATTTATGCCGATGGGTTTGACGAATATCTGCGCAATGAGATCCAGACAGCAGAAGCCATCGTCTATGCTTTTACGGTCAGGGATCATTCCATGGGCGCGGCATTTAAGCTCTATGATGACCGTCAGTTTTGTAACGGCCACCGCACTGTTACCATGGGCATGCCTATCGGATATCTGATCAGCGGTAATTACAGCAGGGAATTCAATCTGCAGATGATCGTCGAAGGCAGAGCGCAGGTGGGCACCAATTTTCTTGCGGGTGTGGCTACCGATGAACAGGATCCTGACAGACAGATCGACAATATGGCTGCCAATTTGACATATGCGCTGAATGCTGGCTATGTACCGCCCCAGAATTTTTATGGGATCGGCGGTATGAAGATCTTCCGCGACCTTATCTGGCAGATGCAGGGTATGATGAAGGCGGATCACAGGTTCTATAAAAAGCACAAACAATATGACTTCCCTCAGAAAAAGTGGCCTACCATGGTAAAAATGTACTTTGTTGGCGCTTTGATCTCCAATCCGAAGATCAAGGCGAAAATGGGAAATGCCATGAACGAGGGTATGATCGCACCCTATAAAAAGGTGTTGGACAAGCTAAAGTAATTCAGAAAATGGAAAACAGGGAGGCGTTTGCCTCCCTGTTTTGTTACATATCCATTTTGTCAGAGATCTTGTCGCCGATTTTTACTGCGGCATCTTCTACGGCACAGGCGGCCTTATTCACAAGCCGTCTGGCAGCACTCTGGCGGGGAAGCATCATAGCCGCCACAGCGCCCGCAGCAGCTCCAACGCCCAAAGTGATCGCCCAACCTTTCATTTGCATATTTTCTCCCTCCCTTCGATATTAGTATATCCCGCAGAGCACGTTTCACATCTGGAAAGCTTTTTCGTAATTTCCGGTTGTGTTTTTTTGCAATTGTGTGTTATAATCAAGAAAAAAGTAGGAGGCGAGTTTATGTCCATTGATCTGCTTCACGACCGTATTCGCAAACTGAAAAATCCATCTTTTATAGACTTTGGCATTCAAAAGGACATGATCCCTCAGCATCTTATGCAGGAAGAGGGAGATTTTCTCAATGCTTATACCCGTTTTTGTGGGGAATTGATGGATGCACTAAAAGATACGGTGGCCGGCGTGCGGCTTTCTTTTGATGCATTTGCCCTTCTTGGACCGGATGGTCTGACAAAACTGCAGACGCTTTTGTCCAGAGCAAAAGAACTGGGCTACTATGTTTTGCTGGACGGGCCGCAGATCCTTTCGCCCTGGTCAGCAGACAGGGCTGCTGACAGTATCTTTGGAGATTCTCTCTACCCCTGCGACGGTTTGCTGATCAGCTCTTTTATTGGTAGTGACGGTCTGAAGCCCTTCTTGAAGCATTGCAAGGAGGATGGAAAGGATCTGTTTACGGTAGTGCGATCTGCCAACAAATCCGCATCGGAAATTCAGGACCTGCTCACAGGCTCCCGTCATGTTTATTCGGCTGTGGCTGAGATGGTTAATCGCTTCGGCGAGTCCATTTTGGGAAAGTGCAGCTATTCGCGGCTTTGCGGTGTGGTCAGCGCAGGTTCTCCGGAGAGCATTCGGATCCTTCGAAGCAAACATGACCGGATGTTCCTGCTGGTGGACGGCTTGGATTATCCCAGCGGCAATGCGAAAAATTGTTCCTATGCCTTTGATAGATTCGGTTATGGCGCAGCGGTGTGTGCCGGACCCTCTGTGACTGCGGCATGGAAGGATGCGGAGTCCGATGGTACGAATTATATCGAACAGGCGGTGCAGTCCGCGGAGCGAATGAAGCGGAAGCTCTGCCGCTATGTCACAATTCTGTGAGGTTTATTATGCTTAAGATTTATGGATCTATGCTTTGCCCTGACTGCGTGGAATGCTGTAATGTTCTTGAAAAGGCGCGAATCCCATATGTTTTTCTGGAATTTGGGGATGACCTTCGGAATTTAAAGGAATTTTTATCTCTGCGGGACACAGAAGAGGTGTTTTCGGAAATCAAAAACAACGGGAAAATCGGTATTCCCTGCATCGTTTCTGACGATGGCAGGGTTATGCTTGACTGGGAGGAATATGTAAGTCAGGATAAATCCTGACTTTCAGCGCATGGAGTTGTTGCTGTAACGGCTTCTGCCGGTCCCATCTATAGCTCCACTACCAGAACTGCCAGGCATGCTGCCTTCTGTTCCGGAAGTGGTATCCATGGTAGAGGGCATTGTCGTCTGCGTGCTGGGACGGGTGCTGATGCTGGGTGTCGTTTGAGTGGAACCCTGTGTTGGCATGGTGATCGAGGGCATAGTATCTGTGGGCATGGAAGTTTCAGATGTGGGGCCTCTGCGGCAACCGGTCAGAAGACAGGTGCAGAGCACAAAAATAAGTCCAAGAATTGCTGTCTTTCTCATTGTTATCCTCCTAAAGTTCGGGTTTCAGAGCTAGTATTGCCTCTTTTTTTGAAAATAGACTGGAAAAAATTGAAAATCAGCAGGACGATTCCTCGTTAAAAAATATAATTTAGGCATTGCCTTTTTTTCTGTTATATATTATAATGTCGTAAGATAAATACATAAAAGGAGAATCCTTTGTTATGAAAAAACTGGCAGTAAAGAAGAATATCGAATGCATGGCTTGTCTGGAATGTGTCCGCGCTTGCTCTCAGGCTTTTTACAAGGAGTTTGATCCAGATCTTTCCTGCATTCAGATCGTGGCAAAGGGCAGCGGTGCCAAGCCTATGACCTGCATTCAGTGCGGAAAGTGCATGAAGGTCTGTGAGCATGATGCTATTACCCAGAATCCCAAGACCGGCATTTACATGATCAACAAGAAGAACTGTGTTGGCTGCGGAAAGTGCGTGGAAGTTTGTCCTATGAAGGTTATGGTACATAAGGAAGGAAACCCTGTATCCAAGTGCATTGCCTGCGGTATCTGTGTAAAGGCATGTCCCATGGAGCTTCTGGAAATTGTTGAAAAATAATATATTTTAAAATGGGCAATCGAGTGATCGATTGCCCATTTTTTTATAGGGAAAACGGTATGTGAAATTTATTTTGACAATGAAATTTCCTGTTGTTTCATTTGCATATTGGGCATAGGTATGGTATAGTATAAAAGACATTATACACCCGGAGGCGTTTATGTTCGATTTGACACTTTTACAACAGAATCTCAGGCAGAAAAGCCCTGAGTGTGAATTAAAATATAATGAACCTTTGTCTATGCACACTTCTTTTCGGATTGGTGGCAGTGCGGAGGTTATGGCTTTTCCCAAGACCAAAGATCAGCTTGCAGAAATTTTGAAATTGTCCAAGGTATTGGACTGTAATTGTGCGATCTTAGGAGCAGGAACCAATGTTTTGGCACCGGATGAAGGTGTATCGGGTATTGTCATTTGCTTGAAAGACTGCATGGACGGAATGGAAATGCTGGAAAATGACCGTATTCGTGTCATGGCCGGTGTGACTATGACAAGAGCCGCTGTTTTTGCAGCCAACAAAGGCCTTTCCGGCTTGGAATTTGCCCATGGCATCCCTGGAACTGTGGGCGGTGGCGTGTATATGAATGCCGGCGCCTATGGCGGGGAGATCTGTCAGGTCTGTGAGAGTGTTGAGATTTTGGACCGGCAGGGGAATCTGCGACAGCTTAGCGCGGCACAGATGGCATTTTCTTACCGCCACAGTATTTTGGAAGAAACTGGAGATATTGTCATCAGCGCTATATTTAAGCTTACTCCCCAGCCTGTTGCGCAGATCAGAGCCAGAATGAAAGAGCTTATGGAAAAGCGTTCTGCCTCTCAGCCGCTGGATCTTCCCTCCGCGGGTTCCGCATTCAAACGCCCTGCTAAGGGCTATGCTGCAGCTTTAATTGATGAAGCCGGGCTGAAGGGTTTTCAGATCGGCGGCGCAGCAATCTCTACAAAGCATGCAGGATTTGCAGTGAATCTTGGAAACGCAAGTGCAGAGGATGTGCGTATGCTTTTGCAGCAGGTCTCTGACATTGTATTTGAAAAAACCGGCATTCGTCTGGAGCCGGAAGTTCGTATTTGGTAATTTCGTGAAAGGAGGGGCCAAAATGGCAGTTTCATTTTCCGGCGGGGCAAAGGCAGAAGTCTGCAAGGCCCTTCCTCAAAAACGCTGCTGTGCGCTGGCGGCCTGCTTTGGTATTTTGCTGTTTTGCAACAGTTTTAGTTCCAACGGCATCCGCATTATTACGGAAAGTCGGGAGTTTTCCAGTCTGCTTCCAAAGCTGTTCCGGAAAGCATTTAACATTAGTTTTGACCTGATGCCGGAGACAGACGCGCAGGGGAAACATATCTTCCAGATCACATGTTCTGAGAAAATCAAGACCATAATGAATGCATTTGGATTTGATGCGGAAAGTACAGTTTCTCTTCATGTCAACCTTCCGGTGGTGGAAGAATCCTGCTGCAAGGTATCTTTTCTGCGGGGAGTTTTTCTTGCCGGCGGGTCTGTGACCGATCCTGCCAAGGGTTATCATATGGAGCTTACTACCACCCATCACAGTGTGGCAAGGGAAACCTATACGCTGATGGAGGAAACACTGGGATTCTATCCCAAAACCGCTGTGCGGGGCGGGGGACAAGTACTGTACATAAAGAACAGCGAGCTTATCTCGGATTTTCTAACCTTTCTTGGGGCGCCGGTTGCTGCTATGGGCATAATGGAAGCGCGTCTGGAGAAAGAGCTGAATAATAAAGTCAACCGGCGTTGTAACTGTGATGATGCAAATACTTCAAAGGTGGTGGAGGCTGCGCAGGAGCAGCTTTCTGCCATCCGTATTTTGAAGGAGCAGGGTATTCTTGGGAATCTTCCCAAAAAGCTTTCCCAGGCTGCTGCTGCAAGGCTTGACCATCCGGAGGCATCTCTGACAGAGCTTGCAGCCTTGATGGAGCCGCCGATTTCCAAGCCTGCCATGAACCATCGTTTAAAAAAGCTGATAGAAATGGCAAAGGAGGCCGTATTATGAGTTTTGTGCATCTTCATGTTCATACAGAATACAGCCTTCTGGACGGTGCCTGCCGGATCGGCAGCATGATGGATCGTGTCAAGGAGCTGGGGCAGTCTGCCATTGCCATTACGGACCATGGTGTCATGTATGGCTGCATCGATTTTTACAAGGCAGCCAAGGCGGCAGATGTCAAGCCCATCATTGGCTGCGAGGTGTATGTTTCCCGTCGGGGAATGGAGGACCGTGTCCACGGAATCGACAACGATCCATACCATCTTGTGCTTCTTTGCGAAAACCGTACCGGCTATGAGAATCTGTGCTATTTGGTTTCCGAAGCTTTCACAAGAGGTTTTTATGGCAAGCCCAGGGTGGACCTTGCCCTGTTGGAGGCGCATCACGAGGGCCTGATCGCATTATCCGCGTGTCTTGCCGGCGCGATCCCTCAGTATCTGATGGATGAGGACTATGCCTCCGCCAAGGAATATGCCCTGAAACTGGCGAATATTTTCGGACCAGAGCATTTTTATTTGGAGCTTCAGGACCATGGCATTGAAGAGCAGCGCTCTGTCAACCAAGGGGTCATGCGTCTTGCAAGAGAAACAGGATTGCCTCTTGTGGTTACCAACGACGCCCACTACCTGCGCAAAGAGGATGCAACTATGCAGGATGTGCTGCTGTGTATCCAGACCGGTAAAACAGTGGACGATGAAAACCGCATGAAGTTCCAGACGGAGGAGTTTTACCTGAAAAGTGAAGAGGAGCTTCGGCAGCTTTTCCCCAACTGTGATGCGGCATTTGAAAATACGGTCAAGATTGCGGATATGTGCAATCTGGAGTTCACTTTTCATGAGTATCATCTGCCGTCTTTTCCTGTTCCGCAGGGGTATACCAACGAGCAGTATTTCCGCAAGCTGTGCTATGAAGGCTTTGAGCAGCGATATGATGATCCGCCGGAAAGCTACATTCAGCGGCTGGAGTATGAGATCGATGTTATTAGCCGGATGGGGTATGTGAACTACTACCTTATCGTCTGGGACTTTATCCGCTATGCCAAGGAATCCGGTATTCCTGTTGGACCGGGCCGTGGATCAGGCGCGGCTTCTATAGTCGCGTACTGTATGCATATTACAGAAGTCGATCCCATGAAATATGCGCTGATTTTTGAGCGCTTCCTGAATCCGGAGCGTGTCAGTATGCCTGACTTTGATACGGATTTCTGCCAGGAGCGAAGAGGTGAGGTCATTGACTATGTCATGCGAAAGTATGGCGCGGATCATGTGGCGCAGATCGCCACCTTTGGCACGATGGCCGCACGGGGTGCTATCCGGGATGTTGGTCGGGCTCTGAACTTTACCTATGCGGAGACAGATGTGGTTGCCAAGCTGGTGCCCACGACTCTTCATATCACGCTGAAGGAAGCACTGGAGGTTTCTCCCAAGCTTAAAGAAATGTACGATACCGATGAACGGGTAAAACTGCTCATCGACACTGCCATGAGTATGGAGGGAATGCCCCGCAATACTTCCACCCATGCAGCCGGCGTGGTAATTACAGCCGATCCTGTGTACACCTATGTCCCTCTTTCAAAGAACGATGATACCATCGTCACCCAGTACACCATGACCACCATTGAGGAACTGGGTCTTTTGAAAATGGATTTTCTGGGTCTTCGCAACCTGACGGTTATTGAGGATGCCCAGACTGAGATCCGCAAGCTGGAGCCGGATTTTGATATCGATCTTGTGCCGGATAATGATCCTGACACCTTTGCTATGCTTGCAGAGGGAAAAACACAGGGCGTTTTTCAGCTGGAATCTGCGGGTATTACCGGTGTATGCGTCAACATGAAGCCTGCCTCTATCGAGGACATGACGGCTATTGTTGCGCTGTACCGTCCCGGCCCTATGGACTCGATCCCCACTTTTATTGCGAACAAGCTGGATCATCGTAAGATTACCTACAAAACACCTTTGTTGGAGCCGATTTTGAAGGTTACCTACGGCTGCATCGTCTATCAGGAACAGGTTATTGAGATCTTCCGCAGTCTGGGCGGCTATACCATGGGTCAGGCAGATAACATTCGCCGCGCCATCTCTAAAAAGAAGATGAAAGTCATTGAGGCGGAGCGAAAGGTCTTTGTCTACGGTGATGCAACACAGGGAATCCCCGGTGCGATTGCCAACGGCGTTGCGGAATCCGCAGCCCAGTCCATCTATGATGAGATCGTTGATTTTGCCAACTATGCATTCAACAAGGCTCATGCGGTGTGCTATGCGGTAGTATCCTACCAAACGGCCTATTTGAAGTGCCATTATCCACGGCAGTATATGGCGGCTTTGATGACCTCTGTTCTGGATTCTGCGGACAAGGTATCCGGATATATCGCCGAGTGTAAAGAGCTTGGGATTCCTGTTCTGCCGCCGGACATTAACCATTCAGACGATCCTTTTACTGTGGAAGGGGAATGCATCCGTTTTGGCTTGGGCGCTGTAAAGAATGTGGGCCGGGGACTAATCCGCAGCATGGTTTCCAGGCGCAGCGAGGATGGTCCATTTAAGTCTCTGGAAGATCTTTTGCAGAGAATGGCCGATGGCGAGCTGAATAAGCGCGCTGTGGAAAACTTTATCAAATGTGGCGCGCTTGACTGTTTTGGACATCACAGAAGTGAGCTTCTTGCAGTTTACGACAGCATGATGGACAGTGTTTCCAGTTCCCGAAAGCGGAACATTGATGGCCAGATGGGCCTGTTTTCCATGCTGGAGGAAACGGATAAAGCGGCATCTATGCCGATTCCAAGTCTGCCGGAGCTGAAAAAAGCGGATCTGATGGCCATGGAAAAGGAGACCACAGGCATTTATATCTCCGGCCATCCTATGGATGATTACCGCCAGTATCTGAAGGGCACCCATGTAGTATCAATTGGAGAATTGATGGGGGAGGAATCCCGTTTTCAGGATGATGCAATCGTCAGTGTCGCAGGTATTGTACAGGGCGTCAAGATGAAGACCACCCGAAACAATTCCATGATGGCCTATGTTACGGTGGAGGATGACTCTGCTTCCATAGAAATGCTGGCTTTTTCCAATGTTTTGAGCCAGTACGGCGGATACCTGCGGGAAAACAGCCCGGTTGTGATTACAGGTAGGCTCTCTCTTCGGGACGATAAAGAGCCCCAGATCGTTATCAACCGCGCTCGCCCTATTTCCGACTTTTCAGAAAGACCGGCAGTGGATACGAAGCCAAAGACAGTAGTAGCGGAGAATCAAACCCTTTATCTGAAGCTTTCCGGGGAAGAGGACCCACGGTACCGGAAGGTCAAGGCGATCCTAAACATGTTCCCGGGAAGCGGCAAGGTGGTATTGTTCTTTGCGGATACCCGCCTGCGCAGGGGCACCCAGTGTCTGCTGGACGAAAGTATGATCCGGGAATTGGAAAATGTTCTCGGAAATGAGAATGTTGTGCTGAAATAGCTTTTCTTTTCCGAAAGTCTGTGCTATAATAATCTATCGAAAGGAGTGAGGACTGCTGTGAAAAAGTGGATATTTGCCGGTATGATCGCATTGACGGTCCTGCTCTTTTCCGGATGCAATATGCGCACGGTAGATGAAATGTACTGCCTGCCAAAGCGTTCTCAGCTTTATATGAATCTGCAGTCTGAGATTGATAAGGTCATGGCCGGCGCGGAGTACAATGCACCGCTGTCCGGAGAGAACAGACAGGCTGTCCAGATGGCCGATCTGGATGGTGACGGGAATGCAGAATACCTGCTGTTTACCAAAACCGGTTCGGACAGGCCGCTCCAGATCTATATTTTCTCCGGCGAAGGAGATTCCTACCGGCTTGTAGATGTGATCGAAAGCACCGGCACTGCATTTGAACAGATTGAGTATGTGCAAATGGATAAAAGGCAGGGCGTGGAGATCGTGGTAGGCCGCCAGGTCAGCGATCAGGTTCTTCGTTCTCTCAGTGTATACACCATGAATGATGGACAGATGGAACAGCTGATGACCGCCAATTATTCCAAATTTGTATGCTGTGATCTCAATAGCGACAGCCGGACGGAGCTTTTGCTTCTTCGACCCGGCGCAGTTGATTCTGACAATGGTGTAGCAGAGCTTTACAGCATAAAAAACGAAACCATGGAACGGTCTGCCGAGGTCAATATGTCCGAGCCTGCCGATAAGATTAAGCGCATTATGGTGAGCAAACTCAACGACGGAAGACCGGCTGTTTATGTTGCCAGCGATGTAGACGGAAGTGCCATTATTACAGACGTCTATGCGTCGGTGAAGGGCCATTTTACCAATGTCAGTTTCTCCAATGAGTCCGGCACCAGTGTACAGACTCTGCGAAACTATTATGTTTATGCAGATGATATTGATAACGACGGGGTTCTGGAGCTTCCCAGTTTGATCACCATGACCATGCCGCCGGATTTCCAGTCTTCTAAGAATCATTACCTTATCCGTTGGTATGCCATGACCTCAGATGGCACAGAAGTGGATAAAATGCATACCTACCATAACTTTGTGGGTGGCTGGTATGTGAAGCTTGAGACAGAGCTGGCGTCCCGTATGTTGGTGGTGCAGCAGGGTAATAGCTATGAGTTCAGTATTTGGGATGAAACATATACAAATACCGAAAAACTTATGACAATCTATGTTCTGACCGGTCAAAAGCGGGAGGAACAGGCAAATATTAACAACCGATTCGCCATATACCGTACAGAATCCACGGTTTACGCGGCGGACATTGAAGTTATATCAGCGACCTACGGGATCACAAAGGAAACACTGATTTCCAGCTTCCAATTGATCCTGGAAGATTGGAAAACCGGTGAAACATAAAGGGGAAGTAAGATATGAAAAAGGTACTGATTTTAGAAGATGAAGTCAATATCCGCAGCTTTGTCGTGATCAATCTGAAACGGGCTGGCTATGATGTCATTGAGGCCGGAACGGGTGAGGAGGCACTGGAAAAACTCCGTATGATACCGGATATTGGTGTGGCAATTCTGGATATCATGCTTCCGGATATTGATGGATTTGAAGTTTGCCGCCGTATTCGTGCTTCAAATAAGCAGATTGGTGTGATAATGCTTACTGCCCGTACACAGGAAATGGATAAGGTGACCGGCCTTATGACCGGTGCGGATGATTATGTAACAAAGCCCTTTTCTCCTGCCGAGCTGACTGCCAGAATCGATGCGCTGTTTCGCCGCATGGGTGGCGATCCCAATGCAGGCAGCGAGCTTCTAAAGTCAGGCCCCTTTATTATGAACACCCGCAATCATACATTGGAAAAGAACGGAAGCCGTATCCGTTTGACACAGGTGGAATATGCGATCCTTAAGCTCTTTATGCAGAATCCCGGCAGGGCCTTGTCCCGGGAGGATATTCTTTCCAGTGTGTGGGGCAGGGAATACGAGGGAGAGCTGAAAATTGTGGATGTCAACATCCGTAGACTTCGTATTAAAATCGAGGATGATGCCACAACTCCCACCTATATCACGACCGTTTGGGGCTTTGGCTATAAATGGGGTAATTAAGGCGGCTTGAGCCGGATCAGATCAGAAAAGAGGAAATGCACATGAAAAAGCTTGGCGGTCTGCGTAAGCGTTGGCTTTTGAATACTGCCGGTGTTGTCTTTGCCTTGGGCATGGTCTGCGTTCTGGTCGTGACATTGGTTTTTTCGGCCTACTATTACTCCAATATGGAATCGGACATGCGCTACCGCGCAAAAACGACCACAGATTTTTTTGCGGAATATATTAACCAGAGCTATAATGAATACTACCAGTCCTGTATCAATTATGCCAACAGCTTTGAAGAACGCAACACCATAGAATTGCAGTTTATTAATGCCAGCGGACATCTGGTCGTATCCTCCTACGGCAACTGGGCCGGATTGTCGCCGGTGACACAGGATGTTTCCGACGCTCTGAACAACCGGATTATAAGCTCCTATACAGGAACCGATCCCCATACCGGAGAGCGGATCGTCGCGGTCTCCAGTCCCATGATATACAGCAGCGGTGAGGTGATCGGCGTTCTTCGCTATGTAACCTCAACCAGGATCCTGGATTATCAGATTTTAAAGATCTTCCTGTTTTCACTGACCATCCTTGCCATTGCAATGCTGGTAGTGATCTTCAGCAGCAGCTACTATATCCGCTCGATCCTGATCCCTGTTAATGAGATCACGGAAAAAGCCAAGCGCATCACCAGCGGAAGCTATGGTATCCAGATTCAGACCCACTACGATGACGAGATCGGCGAGTTGGCACAGACCATCAACGAGATGTCTGTGCAGATCAATCAGAACGAAGTGATCCAGCGGGATTTCATATCCTCCCTTTCTCATGAGTTGCGTACGCCCCTGACCGTCATTACCGGCTGGAGTGAGACATTGCTTGCTGGCAACAATCTGGACAAGGAAACTCGCAGGGGAATGAATATCATCCATAAAGAGACCCGCAGATTGACCGAAATGGTGGTGGAGCTGCTGGACTTTACAAGGATTCAGGATGACCGCATGACTCTGAATATGCAGTCAGCAGATATCCGAAGTGAATTTGAAGACACCGTTTTCATGTATTCCAACCGATTGTCTCAGGACGAAATTCAGCTGGAATATCTGGATAACGATGAAGAGATCCCCGAAATATTGTGCGATCCGGAGCGACTTCGTCAGGTGTTCTTAAACATACTTGACAACGCTGCCAAACATGGCGGTGAGGGAAAGCGGATCGAGGCTTCCATTCATCTGGACGGAGATTGGGTGGTTGTTTGCATTCGAGACTTTGGCCCGGGCATTCCGGAGGATGAGATTCCTCTGGTCAAGAAAAAATTCTACAAGGGCAGCTCCAAAGCTCGCGGAACCGGCATTGGCCTTGCTGTGTGTGATGAGATCGTTTCCATGCATAATGGCGAACTGACTTTGGAAAATGCTCCGGGGGGAGGTACGCTGGTCACGGTGCGGATCCCTGCCTACCAGTAAGAAAGGAATTAGTATGAAGAAGGATAAGACGCAGCCATGCTTCGAAAAATTCAAAACCAGCATTGGTGGTCAGGCTCTGATCGAGGGCATCATGATGCGCGGTCCGGAAAAGGACGCAATTGCTGTCAGAACAGCAGATGGCATCAAGCTGGAGCTTATAGATAGAAAGGTCCGGCCGGCGAAATCCATTGTCAAGTGGCCCTTGATTCGGGGCACTGTGAATTTCTTTGATTCTCAGGTAGCCGGCGTTAAGGCAATTATGCATTCGGCAGATCTTTCTCCTGAAGAGGGGGATTCTTTGGCTGAGCCTTCTAAATTCGATCTCTGGCTGGAAAAGAAGCTGGGAAATGAAAAGTTTCAGAAGGTTGTTACAGGAACAGCTGTGTTTATGGGACTTGGTCTTTCCATTTTGCTGTTTTTCCTGCTTCCCATGCTGGTAAGCAGCTTTTTGGATCAGTGGATCCCTAACACTTTGGTTTTGAACCTTGTGGAAGGTCTGGTCCGTATGACCATTTTCCTTGGTTATATGCTGCTGGTTTCCCGCATGAAAGAAATGAAGCGGGTATTTGCTTATCACGGTGCAGAGCATAAGACCATTCGCTGCTATGAGGCAGGTCTTCCTCTAACTGTGGAAAATGTCAGAACGCAGACTCGCCTGCATCCGCGGTGCGGTACAAGCTTTTTGCTTGTGGTTATGGTCATTTCTATTCTGGTATTTTCTGTTGCTTCTACGGGTATTCTGGCACTAATCCCCGCTCTTAAGGCAATGTCCGGCAGTTTCCTGTACCGGCTGATCATGATTGCCTTTAAGCTGCTGCTGCTTCCCTTGGTGGTTAGCATCACCTATGAGATCAACCGCTGGGCAGGCCGGCATGATAATTCTTTTACAAGGATCTTGACTGCTCCCGGAATGTGGATGCAGAAGTTTACTACAAATGAACCGGATGATTCTATGATCGAAGTTGGTATCGCGGCGGTGGAAGCTGTGATTCCTGCGCAGGAGGGAGCAGACCGTTGGTAAAAAAGATCTCAGAGCTTTATCTGGATGCCAGAAGGGCGCTGATGGCGGAAGAAGATCCCCAGACGGCCGGCATGGTTGCCAGAAATCTTCTGTGTTTTGCATCCGGAAAGTCCCATGAGCAGGTGCTTGCTCAGCGTGAAATGTATGCCTCAGAGGAAGTGTGCGGCACGATGGCAGCACTTACCCAGCGGTATTTGCAAGGAGAGCCTCTTGCGTATATCCTCGGCGAATGGGAGTTTTACGGACTGAAGCTGTATGTGGATCCTCATGTGTTGATCCCAAGAGATGACACTTGTGCTGTTACTACTTTGGCCATTAATCAGGGGCTGTATCTGCAGGAGGCACCCCGGATTCTGGATCTGTGTACTGGTTCCGGATGTATCGGACTTGCCATCGCCAGCCGAGTAAAGGATGCAAGAGTTACACTGGCAGATATTTCCAAGGATGCACTGGCGGTTGCAAAGCGAAATGTAACCAGAAATCATTTGTCTGCACGGGTGTCCTGTGTACAGGCAGATGCGCTAACGCCACCGTCAGCATTTCTGGGAAAATTCGATATGATCGTTTCCAACCCTCCGTATATTACCACTGCAGAGATGCGCGAGCTTCCCAAAAGTGTCAGCGAATTTGAACCCCATCTGGCACTGTACGGCGGTGATGACGGGCTTGTTTTCTATCGTTCGATCATTGAAAATTTTACCCAGGCGCTTAAGCCCGGGGGATGCCTGTGCTTTGAATTTGGCATGGGTCAGGGAGATGCTGTTTGCCAGCTTCTTCTGGAAAAAGGGTATACCATTCTGGAGCGATCCAGAGATTATAACGATATAGAAAGGGCAGTGATTGCCCAAATTGGCAGGAAGGAAGATTAGATATGGCTACCAAAAAGACAGCTTATGAAGCCCCCACTCCCGCATCGGATAAGAAAAAGGCCCTGCAGACAGCCCTTGCCCAGATCGAAAAGAACTTTGGCAAAGGCACTGTCATGCGTCTTGGTGACCGCCCCGAGATGAATGTAGAGGCGATCCCCACCGGTTCTCTGGCACTGGATGCTGCGCTGGGAATCGGCGGTGTTCCCAAGGGCCGTATTATTGAAATCTATGGACCGGAATCTTCCGGTAAGACTACCCTTGCTCTGCATATTCTTGCACAGGCTCAGAAAATGGGCGGCGAGGTCGCTTTTGTAGATGCGGAGCATGCGCTGGATCCTGTCTACGCAGCAGCATTGGGCGTGGACACAGATAATATGCTGGTTTCCCAGCCGGATACCGGCGAGCAGGCTTTGGAAATCACCGATGCACTGGTCCGTTCCGGTGCAGTGGATGCGGTTGTTGTTGACTCTGTTGCCGCTCTGGTTCCCAAGCAGGAGATCGAGGGCGAAATGGGTGACACCTTTGTAGGCCTGCAGGCAAGACTTATGAGTCAGGCGCTTCGTAAGCTTGCTGGTACCATTGCCAAGACCAACTGTGTAGTCATTTTTATCAATCAGCTTCGCATGAAGATCGGTGTGATGTACGGCAATCCGGAAACGACCACCGGTGGTAACGCGCTGAAGTTCTACTCTTCCGTGCGTCTGGATGTGCGCAGAGTGGAAAGCCTGAAAGAGGGCGGCAATGTCATCGGCAATAAGACCCGGGTCAAGGTAGTCAAGAATAAGGTGGCACCTCCTTTCCGGGAAGCTCATTTTGATATTATGTACGGCCAGGGCATCAGCAAATGGGGTGAACTGGTGGATCTTGCGGTTCAGATGGACATTGTCCAGAAGAGCGGCAGCTGGTTCTCCATGGGCGATGAGCGGATCGGCCAGGGTGTTAACAGCGTTAAGGAGTATCTGATGGCAAATCCTGACATTGCAGAGCAGGTGGAAGCAAAGGTTCGGGAGAACCTTATGTCGGCATCTGCGTCCCAGCCCAAAGCCGCTGCCAGAGCCGCAGAGCGGCCTGTAAAGGTAAGCGCTGACGACTTTGATGATGAGGATTAATCAGCTTTCTTCCGCGCCGGACAGGGCTGGAAGATACCGTGTGGAGCTGGAAGACGGTACCGTTATGCGTCTTTACCGCCAGACAGTTGAGGATTTTGGCCTTTATTCCGGCAAAGAGTTTACATCAGAGGAGTTTCATGCGCTTGAAACGTCGGCAGGGGAGATGTCTGCAAAAATGCGGGCAGTTCGCATCGTTTCCGCTTCCGGCGTTTCCAAACGGGAATTGGAGCATCGTTTAGTTCAAAAAGGGGAGGACCCGGATCAGGCGAAAGCTGCTGTGGAGTGGATGTCGGAGCTCTCGTTGATCGATGACCGAAAAACGGCAGAGCAGATCGTCTCCTGCTGCATTTCCAAGGGCTATGGTATTTCCCGGGCAAAGCAGGCGTTATATGAAAAGCGGATTCCCAAGGAGCTTTGGGAGGACGCATTGGAAAACTATCCGGACCAGCTTGAGAAGATTATGGACTTTCTTCAGAGCAAGCTGACTGCGGATTCTCAGGAAAAAGAGATCAGGCGTGTCATAGATGCACTGCTTAGACGGGGTCACAGCTATTCCAGCATTCGTAAGGCTCTGAATAAGCTCTCCTTTGACACAGAAGATTTACCGGAGGCGTAACATGGCAAATATTGGTTTTATCTCTTTAGGATGCGCCAAAAATCAGGTAGACTGCGAACGGATGATGTACCGTGTGCAGGAAGCAGGACATACGGTCTGTGCCGGCATTGTCGGCTGTGATGTTGTGGTGATCAATACCTGTGGTTTTATTGACTCAGCAAAGTCTGAAGCCATTGACTTTATCTTGCAGACGGCCGCACTGAAGGCAGAGGGACAGGTAGGTAAGATCCTTGTGACCGGTTGCCTTTCCCAGCGTTACCAGCAGCAAATTCTGGAACAGCTTCCCGAGGTGGATGGCATTCTTGGTACCGGAAGCTATCATAAAGTGGTGGAAGCCATCGATGCGCTTCTTGCTGAAGAGTCAGTTTCTGATTTTGCATCCATTGACGAGCCGGAGCTGGAGACCGGACGCATCTTGACCACGCCGGAGCATTATGCTTACTTAAAAATCGCCGAGGGCTGCGATAACCGCTGCTCCTACTGTATCATTCCCTATCTTCGGGGAAAATTCCGCAGCCGGCAGATGGATGATGTTCTGTATGAAGCAAGGCTTCTGGCAGATTCCGGTGTGAAAGAGCTGATCGTTGTTGCCCAGGATACCAGCCGGTATGGAACGGATCTTCCCGGTCATAAGCGCCTGCTTCCTGAGCTTTTGCGGAATTTGTGTCAGATCGAGAGTCTGCACTGGATCAGGCTTCACTATGTATATCCTGACGAGATCGACGACGCACTCATCGATGTAATCGCGTCTGAGCCTAAGATCGTAAAATATCTGGACATTCCCATTCAGCACTGCAACAGCAACATTCTTAAAAAGATGAACCGCCGTGGGGATGGTGATTTCCTGCGGACTTTGTTTGCAAAACTTAGGGATCGGATCCCGGGCCTTGTTTTGAGAACCAGTGTCATTACAGGCCTTCCCGGTGAATCGGAAACAGAGTTTGAAGAGCTTTGCTGTTTCCTGAAGGAGCAGCGATTGGAGCGGGTAGGCGCATTCCCGTTTTCTCCGGAGGAGGGAACGCCTGCGGCAGAAATGGAATATCCCGATGCTTCTGTTGCGCAGGCCCGTGCTGAAATGGTGGAATCCATTCAGTCCCGAATCATGGACGATTATGCACAGGCTATGCTCGGCAGCACGATTGAGGTGTTAGTTGACGGATATGACGAGGAATTCGGCCAGTATTTTGGCCGTAGCTGGGCAGATTCTCCGGATATTGACGGTAGGGTCTGGTTAGCCTCGGAGGAGGATCTGGCTGAAGGGTCCTTTGTTATGGTACAGATCGATTCTGTGATCGATGGGGACCTTTCCGGCTATGTTTTGGAGGAATCATTATGACAACTGCAAGTAAAATCACGCTGGTTCGTGTTGCGTTTATTCCCGTATATATGACTCTGATGTACATCAGCGGCGGCGTGCCCGGCATTTGGCTGTGGCTTGCGCTGGCAGTATTCATTCTTGCGGGTGTTACGGATTATGTGGATGGCACTGTTGCCAGAAAATATAATCAGGTCACGGATTTTGGCAAATTCCTGGATCCCTTGGCAGATAAGCTTATGGTGATCGGTGCGATGACCATATTCTGCCAATGGGGATTATTCCCTGCATGGGCGCTTATGATCGTTTTGACACGGGAATTTGCAGTAACTGGACTTCGTCTGGTCGCTGTGGGAAAGGGTACAGTAATCGCTGCAGGCTGGAGCGGAAAGGTGAAAACCGCAAGCACAATGATCAGCCTTTGCGTCTGGATGGCGTTCCCCACCTCTCAGCTGATCGGCTGGATCGCAATCGGCGTGATCATTGTCACAACGGTCTATTCCGGTATTGAGTATTTTATACAGAACAGAAAATGTCTCTGGCAGTAAGAAACCGGCCTTCGGTAAAAAAACCGAAGGCCTTATTGCGCGGTAAAATTGGATATGTGAGGTTACTATGAATATAAAAGAAATCGGAGAGATCCGGCGGCGCATCCGTCGGGATCGGAGTAATATGACAGCGGTCTTTGGCTGCTATGTTAATGAAAGCAAGGAAGTCGTATCTGAGTTTAGTCAAAGCACAGGGATGATGTCAGAAAATGAGGCGGAGAAGTATTTTTCCTTATTAAAGCGGACACTTTCCGGTTCCATCGGGAAGAATTTGATCGATATTCGTTTCTCCACATCTCAGGTTGCCAAAAGTGAGGAGCACACACTCTTGATGGACCTGCGCAAGACAGGGCTGAAGGACGAAGCGTTGCGCATGACTTTCTATAAAAAAGTGATAGAATCAGTCAGTCTGGATTCCGGATATCTGATCCTTATGGGCTGCGACAGCTATGATGTTCCTTTCAAAGGTAAGGACGGTCAGGAAGACTCCGGCAGGGCAGAGGACACATATACATATATCTTATGTGCCATATGTCCAGTAAAGCAGACGAAATCCACGCTTCAGTATCAGCCGGAAAGCAGAGAGTTTCATGACGGCGGCATTACCAATGCGGTCAGCGCACCGGAGATTGGCTTTCTTTTCCCGGCGTTTGACGACCGGTCTACAAATATTTATAACGCGCTTTACTATACCCACAGCGCGAAGGAAAGTCATACAGCATTTGTAAATGCGGTATTTCATGCAGATATTCCCAAGCCGGCAGCGGAGCAAAAGAAGTCTTTTGAGGCGCTTCTGCAGCGCTCACTGGATGAAGAGTGCAGTATGGATGTGATGCAATCTGTCCATGATGAGATCTGCCAGCGTATCGCCTTGCACAAGGAAAGCAGAACGCCGGAGCCCTTGCTGGTGAGCAAGGACGATGTGAAGAGTGTTTTGTCTTCCTGCGGCGTCTCAGAGCCTCATATCGCTAAGTTTGGGATCGATTATGATGAAGCATTTGGCTTTGAAGCGGATCTTCATCCTAAGAATATCATCAATGACCGTAGCTTTGAGATCAAAACTCCTGATGTATCTATTAAGGTTGCGCCGGACCGTACTGATCTGATCGAGACCCGGATCATTGGCGGTGTGAAGTATATTCTTATCTGTGCAGACGGGGATGTGGAAGTCAATGGCGTAAACATTCAAATTCACGAGAAGGAAACTGCAGCGGTTTAACCGGAATCTATTTGTTCGGGACTTGCTATTTCCTTGGATCTTTTGTATAATATACCCAATAAGAGGTGATAGCTGTGAAACTGAAGCAATATACCCGATACCAAATAGATTTTCAAGGAAAATGGATATTGCCCGGGGCGATCTTTATGGGACTTTCCTTTTTCCTTCGAGTTGTGTATTATTTTGGCCTTACCAATATTTTTACCTATAATACAGGCACGATTATTATGCAGATCATTCTGCCGCTATCCTTGTGCGCAGGATATATCGTGCTTTTGCGTGCAGTTAAGCTGAATGCTCCCGGTATTTTTGCAATTCTGGGCGCAGCATTTTGCCTGATGGTCATGATCTGGAATTTTTCCACGGGAGATATTTTGAGAATTTTGCTGTCGGTTGTATTCTACCTGCTTTCCGGTTTGGTGCTTCTGGCAACGGCGGGGGGCTATCTTCCCGGCAGACTCCTGTCCAGCGGACTCTTTCTGGCCTTGCTCGTATTCCGGTACTTGATGTATGCACCATCGTTTAGACACATTGGTCAGTTTATTTTGGAGCTTTCTGTGCTTTGTATCCCTGCTTCCTTATTCTGCCTGACCCGCTGCATGAAAGAGGTCAAGAATAGATCAAAAACTGATGCATAAAAAACCGTCCTGCGTTTAAGCAGGACGGTTCCTTTTTATTCGTCAGAGTTTTTAATCAGGGATACAATAATATCCGCGGCTGTTTCCACGCCAATGGTGCCGGTATTCAGGCAAATATCATAATTTTCCGATGCGCCCCAGACACGACCGGTATAGTGCTGGTAGTTTACGCTGCGGCGCTTGTCCTTATCCTGCAATCTGGCGAGGGGACTCTTGTCAGATTCGCCGTAAAGACGGACAATACGCTCTGCCCGGAATTCCTTATCTGCATAAATAAAGGCATGAAAGCAATCTTTCCGGTCCTTCAGTATGTAATCCGCGTTTCTACCAACGATTACGCAAGGCCCTTTTTCTGCAAGCTGCATAATCGCGCCGCACTGAATATTCCAAAGGAAATCAGCGGTGGAAAGACCGTTCATAACCCCCGGAACACCCTGGGGTGCAAAGGCATAAGAAAAAACACTTTTTCCCGGGGAGTGCTCGCCGTGCTCCTCTACAAATTTAGGGGCAAAGCCGGATTCCAGAGCAATATGGTCCACAAGTTCCTTATCATAAAAAGGAATTCCCAGCTTTTCTGCGATCAAATGGCCTACTGTGCGTCCGCCGCTGCCGAATTGCCGGCTGATGGTAATAATGTTCTTTTTCATGGGAATGCCTCCTTTATGGTAATTATATTATTATTGTATCATTTTATCGCGCAATTGTCAAAGGGGAAGTAGAGGAAGACTTCATCAGCATCTTAAGGATGTCCTCATCAGCCGGGCAGAAGTCATAATTGGGGATTTCTGACGGATAGATCCACCGCATATCGTTATGCTCCAGAAGCTTGGGTTTACCGCTTATAATGGTGCTGTTGAAGAGGGTCAAACGGATTTTAATGTCAGGATACTCGTGGATAAGCTGAATAAATATGGATCCGGGTTCTACCGTTACACCCAATTCTTCCTGACATTCCCGAATCAAAGCATTCTTGAGGCTCTCGCCTTCTTCTGCTTTGCCGCCCACAAATTCCCACAGCAGACCCCGGGCCTTATGAGCAGGACGCTGACAGATCAGAAACTGTCCGGCTTCATTCCAGATCAGGGCAGCTGCAACTTCAGTCATGGATTTCCAACTCCTTTTGTACAAATGGATTGTCTTTCAAAAATGGCTTTAATGCAGGGATAGACCATAAAAAGTTTGTGGATATTCTTTCGTAACGAACCGGATCCATAATATAGCACAGGCCATGACCTGCATAGGGAAATGTGTGAAGCTCGGCTCTCGAAGCGCAGGCAGCATAGATTTCTCGGCTCATCCGGCAGGGGACGAATCGATCATCTTCTCCGTGGAGCAGCAGTATCGGGATCTTAGCCTGCCGGACCGATTCTACGGAGGTTGTTTCATTTAGTGAAAATTTTCCAAATAACTTAGCACCCAGCCAGATAAATGGATACGCAAGAGTATCCGGCATATGACGGTCGCGGCTTACCTTGCGGATAATATCCGCAGGGGAGGAGTATGGGCAATCCGCCATAATGGCAACAACATTTTCGGGAAGGGGAAGAGCGGATGCCATCAAAACGGTGGATGCACCCATAGATAAACCGGACAAGATTATTGGCGTATCGGAAGAAAATCTTTCGTTCGCATATTGTACCCAGGAAAGACAGTCCATTCTTTCTTTAATGCCAAAGGTAATGACATGTCCGCTGCTTCTGGCGTGGGCACGCTGATCAACGGCAAGAATATTGCATCCCAGTTTTTTCGCAAGGTAAAATCCTCCTGCACAGTCCCGAAGCGCCATGGAGCGATAGCCATGAAACAGGATCTGAAGCGGTGCGCCATCGGCTGTATGATAATATCGAGCGGAGAGAGTCAGCCCGTCAAAAGACCGGGTTGTGACCCACTGGCAGGGAGCTTTGTCCATGAGTCTTGTGCAGGCTGTAATACTGTCGCAAACAGCCTCATATTGTTCGCCATCCATAACGGAGTAGGGATCTTCCCGTCGATCTTCCGGAGAATAGAAGCAGATCCGGTAGGTGAAGAAAGCAATCAATAAAACGGCAAGAATGATAACGATCAGCGATAAGAAAAACCAAATCATAGTGAAAAGATCTGCCCCCATAGTTACACTTTTTTTATATTATATCACGAAAATACGAAATCGGAATCTCATTTGAAAATTTTTTTGCAGCGCCGAAATTATCGGCGCTGCATTTATACATTAAGGCTTTTAAAATCACCAAATAACCACTCTCTTGGAGGGTGCCAGATACATGCCGTCAGTCTTCTTCACATTGAAGGCGGCATACCATTCAGGGAAGTTTCTGGGGGGCATATTGGCGCGTAGGTAGCAAGGACCGTGGACATCCACCTGCAGAAGCAGTGCCTGATATTCGGGCTTGGCCTTTTGGCACCAGACTCTTGCCCAGTTGGAGAAGTATTCCTCGAAGGAAGCACCTTCGGTATTGGACATGATGTCCAGGGTCACAGCCATACCACCATTGTCTGCAATGTTCTCGCTGACAGTAAACTTGCCATTAACGGTGCCCCAAGGCAATTCGATGCCGTCAAACTGCTTGATCATGGCATTGACCTTTTTGTTAAACTTCCGCTCGTCTGCCTTGGTCCACCAGTTGTTGAGGTTGCCCAGCTCGTCGCACTTGGCACCGTTGGAGTCAAAAGCGTGAGAGATCTCGTGGCCAATCACTGCGCCAATGCCGCCCAGGTTTTCGCTTCTGGTCTGATGGATGGAGTAGAAGGGGGACTGCAGAATGGCGGCAGGGAAGGTGATGTCGTTGACAAAGGGATCGTAGCAGGCGTTGACCATGTGTCCGGGCATTGCCCAATGGGTACGGTCTACCTCCTTATTAAGCTTTGCAAAGTTTTCCTCCATGCGGATTTTTCTCAAGGTAGTTACAATGTCAAACAGAGACTTGCTCTTATCGAACACCAGCTTGTTGTAGATTTCCTCCACCCGATCGGGATAGGCCAGCTTAAGGCCCATCTTGCTGAGCTTCAGGATAGCTTTCTCCTTGGTGGCCGGCTCAAGAATGTCGTTGCTTGCAATTCGCTTCTGATAGGTGGCCACAATCTGCTGAACAATCTCAGTAATGTCCTTCTTGGCTTCTTCGCCGAAGTATTTTTCACCGTAGTACAGACCTACGGGCTCACTGTACATGGAGGATGCCAGCTGATAGGCAAACTTCTCAGGGGAAGAAACAGCGGCAATACCGGAGAGGGCTCTGCGGAAAGCGCCGCCTAAATCACGCAGCTCCTCGGACAGCAAACCACAGCTGTCCATCAGTGTGACCACGTAGGCCCACTTCTTGTACATCTCAAAGTTGTCCTGATTGAATACTTCTTTGAAGTTCTTGAAGTATCTCGGCTCTGCCACGATAATTTCCTCAGGAACAAAGCCAAACAGATCGCTCAACAGCTTCTTCAGATTAAGGGGTTTGACCATACCTGCCACTCTGCCGGTCTTCATGGGGTTGTACATCTTGGTGTACTCAGACCACTCTTCCTGGCTCTTGGCATACTTTGCGATGAGCGCATCAAAGGCCAGAGTGTCCTTGATCAGTGCATCGATTTCTTCCTCACTGTGACCTGCGATGGCCAATACTTGCTTTGCAAAGCCGCTCCACATACCCAGCATCATATCCCGCTGCTGTTCATTCTTGTAATAAGAAACATCGGGCAGAATCACAGTTGCACCCTGGATCATCACGCAGTGATGGGTAGTGTCTTTCATGTTGGGCTCTACCATGATGTTCAGGGGCATAGCAACATTTTTCAGGATCAGCTCCTTGGTGTGGAGATTGTAGCTGCGCATGGTGCCCAGCTTCTTGAGGATCGCCAGATTCTTCAGCGCGGGTTTGATGCCGTGTTTTTTCTTCCGCTTCACATCCTTTGCCAGGGTGAACAGAGTGCAGGCTCTTTCCAGATGCTCGTTGGGATAGGAGGCATCCTTGCACATGGCATTAAACTCGCCGATCATGAGCTTTTCCACATCGGTGTTGAGGGCAGCAAAACCGCCTGCAACGGGCATGTCGTCAGGAATCACCAATTCTTCCAGCTTTGCTTGGTTTACGCAGGTATACAGGTCATCTTGAATTCTTACTTTTTCCATGATTGTCTCCTTTATATGAAAAGTATATGGGTCAAACATCTTTCATAATTATATCAGAGTAAATAAATGTTGTAAATAGGAAGATGATGTCCGTCTGCTATTAACACACAAAGAGAGGCATTATTGCCATTGAAAAGGCACTTAGGATGGGAATCTCTTTTAAAAATATTTATGCAGCGCCGAAAATCGGCGCTGCTTTTTCACTCACATATCGATTGCAGGGTTCATATAATATACATTTTTCTGATTCAATTTTTCTCTCAGCTGCTGGATGGATTCTCCAAACCGCTGGAAGTGCACGATTTCTCGCTGTCGGAGGAACTTGATCACATCGTTAACATCCGGATCGTCAGAAAGGCGCAGGATGTTGTCGTAGGTAACTCTCGCCTTTTGTTCTGCTGCCAGATCTTCCGTCAGATCCGCAATGGGATCGCCTTTCACGCCAATATAGGCCGCGGTAAAGGGATTTCCTGCTGCTGCAACCGGATAGACACCGGCACCATGGTCTACAAAGTAGGGTGCAAAAGCGCTGTCTTCAATCTGCTTGTCTGTGAGCTTTCTTGTGAGCTGATGGACGATGGCGCCAACCATTTCCAGGTGATTCAATTCTTCCACGCCAATGTCCGTCAAGAGGCCTTTCTGATCGTCAAAGGGCATGGAAAAACGTTGGGATAAATACCGCAAAGATGCAGCCAGTTCTCCGTCAGGGCCGCCATACTGGCTGATAATGATGGCAGCAAGGCGGGGGTTGGGCTTGTCGATTTTTACGGGGTATTGCAGCTTTTTACTATAATCAAACATAATCAGCCCTCCTTATTGGCACAGTATTCCCATGGCCACGGATCATCCAGCCAGGTGTAGGTTTTATCGTCAACCGGTATGATGTGGGTCAGCGGACCGCACTTTTCGGAGTATTCCATTTTACCTTTGTAAAGCATGCGCTGATAAGTTCTGTAAAGCTCCAATGCTTCCTTATCATCGGGATGAGTGTCCAGATACAGGGCCAGTTCCTGAAGCGCAAATGCCATGACCTGCAGCTCTGTTTTTGGGGTTATCGGCTTCTCTTTTTGGTTTACCATACCCATAAAAGGCAGATCCAGACCGGGAAACAGTGTTCCGCGGATCAGTGCCTTTCGCCCTTCGTATTTTGGTGGATCCTCCAGCTGAAAGGGCACATAGGGGTTTGCCAGCGGTGCCATCGCAGGCAGTCGCCCCTGACACATTTGTATATTCTTTTTCTTGTTGTCCAAGTTAATTCCTCCCATCAAAATGATTACGGGAACTGTCGTTCCGGGTCATTCTATGCCGCAATGTGGTGCCGCGTTCTTGAATGCCCGATTGTAAGCATATAGATGGAAGGAGGTGTTGTCCATGAAACGTGATAATTGGGTCGCATTTGTTCCGTTCTATTTGATTGTTGTTCTAATTTGTATCATAGCCGCCGGCGGCGGCAGTAGTGCGGTGGATGTTGTGTCGCAAAATATACCGGTGGAACGGCAACACCGGATCGTAATCGATGCCGGGCACGGCGGTGTTGACGGCGGGGCAACTTCTTGTACGGGGGTATTGGAAAGCCAGATCAATTTGGAGATTGCGCTTCGATTGGATGATTTGATGCATCTTTTAGGTTACGATACAGTTATGATCCGCAAAACCGATACTTCGATATACACACAGGGCCAGACCATAGCGGCGCAGAAGGTATCGGATCTAAAGGAGCGGGTGCGAATCGTAAATCAAACAGAGAATGCTATTTTGATCAGCATTCATCAAAATACATTTTCCGACAGCCGTTACGGCGGTGCGCAGGTGTTTTATGCCAAAGATGAAGACAGCCGGAAGCTTGCAAATCAGATGCAGAATGACCTGATCCGGTATTTGAATCCGGAAAGCCGCAGAAAACCCAAAAAAGCCAGCGGTGTCTATCTAATGGATCACATCGATCATACCGGCGTGCTTGTAGAATGCGGTTTTATTTCTAATCCGGAGGAGGAGGCAAAGCTGCAAAATGATGCGTATCAGAAAAAACTTTGCTGCGTGATCGTGTCATCTTTAAGTCAGGTGATAAATGCTTGACCGGCAAACAAATGATTGATATAATATAAAAAAACAAAAGGAGCGGCACACAGATGGCCAAGATCAAAACTGTTTTTTTCTGCACGAATTGCGGCAACGAGACCCCTAAGTGGATGGGGCGCTGTCCCGGCTGCGGTGCGTTTAACACCATGCAGGAGCATATTGAAAAACCTGCTCCGGCAGGCAGGTCAAAGGTTGCACCGGTGGGGATCACTCGCGCGCCCCAGCCTATCTCTGAGGTCTACAGCAGCGATGAGATCCGTTTTTATACCGGCATGGGTGAACTTGACCGTGTTTTAGGCGGCGGCGCTGTGGAGGGCAGCTTGGTTCTTGTGGGCGGTGCACCGGGTATCGGAAAATCCACACTTTTGCTGCAGATATGTGATCAGCTGTGCCGCCAGCGCCGTGTGCTGTATGTTTCCGGCGAGGAATCCGAGCGTCAGCTGAAGCTGCGGGCGCAGCGGTTGAACGTGGAGCGTGCTCAGCTGCTGATCCTTTCGGAGACGCGTCTTTCAGAAATTCTGGATGCTGTTGAAGAAGCAAAGCCGGATATCTTGATTGTTGACTCGATTCAGACCCTTTATCACGAGGACAATGAATCTTCCCCTGGAAGCATTTCTCAGGTGAAAGACTGTACAATGGCTATGATGCAGTTGAGTAAACAGCAGGGGATCACCGTGTTTGTTGTGGGTCACATCAATAAGGACGGAAATATTGCCGGCCCTAAGGTCCTGGAGCATATGGTGGACTGCGTCTTGTACTTTGAGGGCGATCCTAATTCTTCCTATCGTCTTCTCAGGGCCGCAAAAAACCGCTTTGGATCTACCAATGAGATCGGTGTATTTGAGATGGCGGATAAGGGCCTTGTGGAAGTGCCGAATCCTTCCCAGATGCTGCTGGAAGGCCGTCCGGAAGGGGCCTCCGGTACTTGTGTTGCCTGCGTCATGGAGGGTACGCGCCCTGTCCTTGCCGAGGTTCAGGCCCTTGTGTCAAAGACATCCTTTAATGTACCTAGACGAACTGCTGACGGATTCGATTTTAACCGTGCGGCTCTGCTTTTGGCTGTGGCTGAAAAGCGAGCAGGCATGAAATTGAGCCAATTTGATGCATATATCAACGTAATCGGCGGCCTGCAGCTGGACGAACCGGGTGCAGATCTTCCTGTGATTCTGGCAGTGGCGTCTTCTTACCGGGATGCTGTGATTGACCATGATTTGGCTGCCATTGGCGAAGTAGGTCTGACAGGGGAGATCCGGAGCGTCTCCAATATGAATTTACGGTTATCAGAAGTTGCACGATTAGGGTTTAAAAAGTGCATTATTCCGAGAAATGGATCTGAAAAATTAGAAATTCCTGAAGACCTGGCGGTGTATCGTGTTCGAAATCTGCGAGAAGCCATTGAAGCATCTATGTAAACTGCTGGTTGAATCGCCTAACAATCCCGGTCATTGTTTCATGACCGGGATTGTGCTATCATGAGATCGCGAGCTCGTGAAAGGAGATATAAAATGGAGATCGGAAATCAAATCAGGCAGCTTCGCCTGCGGCGCGGAATCACGCAGGAAGCCATGGCGCAGGAATTGGGCGTGACCGCGCAGGCAGTCAGCAAATGGGAGAGGGGAGTGGCAACACCGGATATCGGCCTTCTTCCGGAGATTTCGGCATTCTTTGGCGTGACAATTGATGAACTGTTTGCCCTCTCGGATGACACCCGTATGGAACGGATCCAGAATATGCTTTGGAATGAGCGTTATTTTGATCCTGCTGAAGTAGATGACACACGGAAATTCCTGCTGGATAAAGGCCGCCGGGAACCAAGTAACGGCAAAGTTTATGAGCATCTGGCGGAAATAGAGAACCATCTTGCCAAGGAACACATGGAAAAAGCGGAAGTCTATGCAAAAGAAGCGCTCCGGCGTGATCCTGAGCTGCGGATCGCTCATTCGGAACTGAATTTTTCAATGGGTGGAATGTGCCCGGATTGGAACGGTTGCAATCATTATCTGCAGATCACATTCTATCAAGAATTTCTTGAGAAGAATCCGGATAACTGGCGCGCGTATATGTGGCTGATGGACCAGTTGATCGACGACTATCGTCTGGATGAAGCGCAACTTTACTGCGATCGCTTTGCGGAGATGAACAGCACTTACCGAGTTCTGCTTTACAGAGGTATGATCGCATGGAAGCGCGGTAACCGAGAAGAAGCATTTCGCTTATGGGAACAGATGGAAGCGGAGAATCCGGAGGAATGGTGCGTATACCACAATATCGGTGATTTTCTGGTCCGTTCCGGACGGTATGAGGAAGGATTGGTATACTATCAAAAGGCGATGGATGTCCAAAAATCACCGCCGCTGGTGGATCCGCTGCAGGCAATTGCCCAGCTTTGCGAGATTCGTGGCGATATTTCAGGTGCGATCGCAGCCAAAAAGAAAGAGGCGGAGGTCATTGAGGTACAATGGAACATCACTGGCGAAGAACTGGATTGCGTCTTGCGTGAAATCAGCCGTCTGGAGAGAATTGCAAGGAAATGAACAAAAGGACAGGGAAACCCGTCCTTTTGCTCAGTCTTCGGAAAAATCGATCTTGGACAGAGGATTTGCCTCTGCCGCGATTTTCAGTTCCGTGTTTTCGATGTGGGTGTAGATCTGGGTGGTGTTCAGATTCTCGTGTCCAAGAACCTCTTGTACCGTCTTAACATCCACGCCGCCGGAGAGCATCATGGTTGCAGCGGTGTGCCGCAGCTTGTGGGCGGAGAATTGCGATGCATCCAGACCAGCTTGCAGAAGCGCCTTTTTCACGAGAGCATGGACGGCGTCAGTGCTGATTCGGTTGCCATTTCTCGAGCCAAACAGGGCACGATTGTCAGAAAGCACTTTTTTGTTGCGTTCGGACAGGTATGCGTCAATAGCTTTCCGGCAGGGGGTGCCAAAATAGACAAAACGCTCTTTGTTACCCTTGCCAACTACCCGCAGCCGGTCATCATATACATCTGTCAGATTCAATCCTACCAGTTCGCTGCGCCGGATACCACAGTTTAAAAAAATCATCAGTATCGCATAATCTCTTTTTTCATTCGGACCGGAAACAGCCTTTAGAAGAGATGCGGATTGCTCCAAAGTAAGGTATTTGGGCAGACTTTTTCTAAGCTTTGGATATTCCAGATCTGCCACAGGATTTTCTGTCAGCTGTTTGGTTCGCACAGTCAAATACTTATAAAAGGATTTCAGTGCGGAAAGCTTTCTGGCACGGGATGCCGGTGTGATGCCATAATCCGGTACGGCAGCATCAGGATTCGATGTGCGGTCGTTTGCGAGATAAGAAAGAAAATCAAATATATCAGATGTGGTAATGGAGCGAATGAAGTCAAGATCAATATCCTTGATTGGTATATCGTCCAGACGGGTATGAATGGGCATATCATTACGCATCAGCATCATGAAACGAAAGAACATTCTTAAATCCAAATAGTATTCGCTGATGGTCAGAGAGGATTGACCTTTGATGGTTTCGTGGTAAATCAGGAAATCCCGTAGGACTTGAGGGCAATCATAGTAACGCTGCATAATAAACCTCCGTTTAGACGTTTTTATGTGATCGAATCCCTTGATACCAATATTATAGCACATCTCCACTCAAAACGCAACAAAATTTTTATTTTGTTGCGTTCAAAGGATTTATTACTAAAGCCAGAGACAAGCTTGATTTGTGGCTTGCTTCCCTCTTTTCTAAGTTTAATAGGTGATGATCATGCGGAAAAAACTGACTTCTTTTGCTGTATTTTTGGCTAGTCCCTGGACTCATATTGTCATTGGTTTTTTTGCCCTCGTCTTTACTTGGTGTTTGGCTTATGAGAATGATTATTCTCTTGATGCTGTCTCCTTTGTTGCTGGTGTTGTTGGTTCTGCTGGTATATCTTGTATTGACCTTGGTATTCAGAAACTGCGTTTTAAGTCTGACAAGGATAACTGAACATAAAAAAACCGGGGTTTCCTTTCGGATTCCCCGGTATTTTTATGGTGTTACCAATTTTCGTCCATGATCTCCCACATGTTCCTTATATGTTCACTTGCGTATCTTTCGTCGAATCTATATACTTCCTCTAGAATATCTCTGCACGCGTCTGCCTTGCCTGCATAGTACCGGAATAATTCTCTATTCCCGGTTGCGTGATAGGCACACATGGTTTCCAGATATATTTCCATTTCCTTATAGATGTGATTCCGTAATGCTGATTGTGTCATTGTTAAATCCCCCTTGAAATTTGTTGTAGTTTGTGGTATTCTTTAGGTGGCGGTTTTGATAACCCAGACCGCCAACTGGGGTCGCTAGTCGTCGTACATAGCTTGGTAGGCTTCGTCAATGGTTGAGTAGAGCACTCCATTCATCAGAAACCCATACCGAGTATAGTACATAGCAAAACCCCCTTTCTGAGACCGTCAGGCGTTCCTACCGCTTGGCGGTTTTCTCATTCCCCTATCAAATAATAGGACAATGGAATTGACTAGGTGCGCCGTTGCGCGCCGTCGTCAATTTCTTGTCTGCGAAGCTAATTGCCTTGATCCAGAAGTCAAGTAAAAAACGGCTTACCCTATGGGTAGGCCGTTTTTAGGTGTGGAGATTTTTTGCTTGCAAAAAATACTACCCGGTGCTTTACTTCGGGATCATGGCAAACAAATAACCCGGAATAACCGCAGTTATTCCGGGTTTCATTATTCTCTTGTTTACTGAATGTTGGCTAATGTGTACTCTGTGATGCTCCTTGTTCTGATCACTGTATAACCTACACTGGTCAAAATTTGGTCTACAAAAAGGTCTCTTTCCATGCGGTCTTGTTGGTTGTGGCTGTTATCGTCTAATTCAATTATTGCTTTAACATACATATTTTGGTCGCATACTACAAAGTCCACATGCTTTGACTGTACTTTTCCTAATAGCGACATATAGTCTTTTTCACCTTTCCGGGGTTCTAATAGGTCAAGTAGTCGAATCTTAACACATACAAATAGTCCTCGCATTTCTGCGTATGCTTTAAGTTTTTTCCATTCGTGCCACTCGTTTTTTGTCAGCAGGTATTTGCGTTGATACTTTTTGCTATAATCTGGTACTGTCGGTACTGCTGTGTTGATGTAAGTAGGCTGTGTTGCTATGGGTTGTTCAGCTAATGGTTTATCTGGTTTGTTCATATTCCTAACTGTCAGTATGATAGCTAAGACCGCTACCGCAACAATTATGAAAAATACGAATAGACACGCCAGGATAATTATAACATTCCCCATGTTTCTGCTCTCCTATTCCAGATCCATGTTGTCAGATAGACCAAGTAACCATGATGGGTTTAGCTTAAACTCTACGCATATTTTGCGTAGTGTTGTTACCCTCATACTGTCACTGTCCCCTGCTTCAATTTTTTGATAAGCTGGCTGAGAAATGCCTATTCGATTCGCCATATACTCTTGCGTCCATCCGTTTGCTTTGCGATAACGTTTGATTTTATTGTTTATGTTGTCCATATCGGCAACCTCTCATTTTGTGCATTACTTACAAATATAACTTTAGGCTATAAATTATGCTTGACAATAAAATAACTTACGGTTATATTATAACTGTAAGTTATAAAGCTTACAAATCAAATAGGGAAGGGGGTAACCGCTTTCTATGGATTCTGATGATATTCTTTGGGTTGCTATTCTTATCATCGTTCTTATTTTTGGGGTGATAATGACATGTTATTTATGCTTTGGGCCTTGTAAGCACTTTTTACAGGATGGAACATTCTGCTCTTCATGCGGTGAAGCTATAAAGAATGTTTGCCCTGACTGTGGTATGGTTTCTGCATTAAGCAGTAACTATTGTCGTAAATGTGGGTACTTTTACGCAAACTCTTGCGGTATGTCCGCAAAGTAAATATAACAAACAATCAATGTAAATGTCAAGGAGGAAAAAATTATGGCAAAGTACAAGATCATCGGTGTGGAACACATCAAAGGCACAAGTAAGAAGTCCGGTAGACCCTATGACATGGATATTCTCCATGTGATGTCTATGGATGCTCCCCGGAATCGTGAACTTGTCGGCAATGAGGTCGATAAGATTACCATTTCTCGTGACAGCGGTATTCTCACCCATGCCCCCCAGCCCGGTCAGGTATACGATATCGGCTTTAACCGCTCCGGTTATGTCGATTATGCAGACCCCTGTAAATAAATGGGAGGTCTATAACATGGTACATGCTCCACCACCATCCCCCGGTGCTGACTGGCTTGTACAAGTTCCCCTTTCTCAGCTGGTAGCACTGCAAACCTTGCTCCCGGAGGTTGAAAAGCTTCGGGCAGAAAATAAGGCTCTTTCCAATCGTTTAGATGGTTTACATCGTACTTTATACGATACTATGGAAATGGTTGCTGATCTCCGTAGATCTCTGTCCGTTCCAGTGCGCCGGTCGGCTTGACCGACCGCACACTGGAACAGGCCGGCGCCACTACGACATTGCGCCGGCTGTTCCATGTTCCAAACTTCTGAAAAGGAGTTTTCCTATGTCAAATCCATCCCATATGGATAAGACCAAAACCCGCACTTGGGTCATGGTTCTTTATCCGGAAGATCCTTCTCACCAAAACTGCATTTCTTTACTGAAACAGTCCGGGTATGATTTTGCTTGTATTCTCCATGACAAAGATACATGGGATGAAGATGAAAGCCCCGATCATGCCCCCGGTGATCCTAAAAAACCACATTGGCATGTGGTTCTCAAAGTCAAATCCCCCAGGTATCGTAAACCGCTTGCTGAGGAATTCGATATTAAACCTCAGTGTTTCGAACCTTGTAGAGATGTCAAAAAGGCTCTGCTATATCTCGTCCATGATGGATACGATACCAAATTTCAATACGATGTGAACGATGTCTTTGGCCCTCTCTCATCTCAGCTTGAAACACTTCTTATGTGCGACAATGAGGGTGAGCGTGTCATTGAAATTGTCCATATGATAGACCAATCCCCCGGTCTATGCACCTATCGTGAAATACTGCTTAAAGCTTGTCGTGCCGGTCTTTATGGTGACTTTCGCAAGCTTGGTGCTGGCGTTAGGTACTTACTGGATGAACATAATGATGAAATCAAGAATGAGTTAGTGAGTGATAGAAAGCCCACCGCTGGTGCGTATGAAAAGGCTATATCACAAGCTGAATTTACCGGCTTTGTCTGCGGTTGTGAATCTAGAAAAAAGGGGGTGCAAAATCTGTAAGAAAGGAGAATGCCTAATGGCTGAAGGTGCTATGTCTGGTTTCCTGACTAATATCGGTACTTTCTTCACTCAGGCCATTGATTGGCTTGGTGAAGTGCTGGCTACCGTATCCGCAAGTCCTGAGCTGACTATCATGGTGCTGGCAATGCCCATTGTCGGTTTCGCCGTTGGTCTGCTGGGTCGGCTGATTCGTCTGTAAGCCCTCTACCGATTGCCCCCTCTCCGGAGGGGGCATTTTTAACAAGGAGTGATATTATGAAAAAATTCTTTAAAAAACTGAATATCGCCCGTTCTCCCCTTTTCCGGATCATCTGCGTTCTCTGCGCTGTTGCTACCTGCGTTCTGCCCTTTGCGGTGTCTGCAAGTGCTGCAGAGTATGAAACAATCAGTATCTGGGATTTGCCGTATACTGTCTCTGTTGATGGTGATACGAATAATGTCACTGTTGAGTTTCTTAACACTGATAGTCCCTGCGTTTCTCTTACTGAAAATCGGTATATATTGGGTAAAAATGATTATGTTCTTGGTACCTTAAATGAGCAAGGAGATCCTGCTACTGAGTATGCTTTCCGTTGTTATACTAAAGGTAAGATTGAATTACCGAATGACGCTGTTGTTTCTGTTACTTGTTCTTCTGGTTACCGCTGGATTTGTTATTTCTTTGATGAGGCTGGCGTTTATATTGGTAAAACTGGGTTTCGTACGGATTCTGTTTTAGATATTAGCAATGTAAGTCTTAGTGAAGGAACTATTGAAGGTGCAAAATTTTTTAGAATTTGTATTGCTCCCAATGGCTCCAATGTTGATTTAACAGGTAGAATTCAGGAACTTGTTGATAATGTTGTTGTAAAGTTTAATTCCATACCTGGTGTCCAACGTTCTGGCGTTACCTCCTATTATCCTGATACTATGGGTATTGGTTTTCTTCCTGAATCAAATACCTCATATAGGATTAATTTTTTCCCTCTAGGTTTTAATGATCGTTTTATTGATGGTAGGGATTTTCCTTCTGGTACTGTTGTTTCTTTTGAAGGTCAAGTGCAGCAATCTTCTCCTGATTATCCTTTTGCTGATCTTGTTTCATCTAATGGTGTTATTTGGGCTGTTGGTTACAAAAGTTATAATCAAAATCTTGTCCTTACTTCAGAGAAAAATTCCAATGCTGCATCTTCTACTGTCGATAATATTACTTATTTTGCCGGTAAACTTCCTGTTGAATTTGCCGCTGATTCTTCTCTTATATCTTTTGAATTCTATGTATACTTTGATACTTTGTCCGTTCCAGATGATATAAATAACAGTCTTTATTTTTCTTATGAAAAACTTCATCTTACTTTCTCTATCGCTTCATTATGGTTAGAAGCTACTCAGAATAACCGCTTGAATGGTGTACTGGATGAAGTAAAAACGGAACTTAAAGAACAGGGCACTACGCTCAATCAAGTTCTTAAAGAACAGGGCATCACGAATGACAAGCTGGATGATGTCTTAGGTGAACAGGAAGAGACTAACGATAAGCTAGATAATATCATCAATGGCACAGTAGACTCTACCTTGCCCCCTGATTCTGGTACAGTTGATGAATTCCATAAACAAGAAGAGGAAATTATGGGGTCTGTCAATGAGGGTTTTGATACTGCTTTAGGCGTATTGGAAGATACCCTTATTAGTATTATGGAGATGCTCGCTGGATTCCATGCCATTGCATATATCTTCAATTTGTTCTATAGTCTGCCTTTGATTCAGCTTGTGGTTAACTTTTCTCTTGTTTTAGGTCTTTTTGGTGCTATGCTTGGGGTTGCTAATTTTGTTGGTAATAAGTTTATCGGTAAAGTTGGCGGTAAAGGTAAGGACTAAAGGAGGTACAATGAATGTTTGATTTTTTCAGTAAGATTCTTGGCTATGCGGAAATGATGTGGAGTTTCTTCATTAACTCTATCAATATGTGCATTTCTGCACTTGGCTTTCTTCTTTCTGCTTTGGGCATGCCCAATGTGATTGCCCCCTTTATGCCCATGATTATTGGCACTGCAATTACTTGCTTTGTCGCTATATATCTCGTCAAATTCATCTTGTCTATTTTACCCTTTTAGGAGGTACATATGGATATTACGCCCTTTTTTGATATGCTCCGTGACCTGTGGGCAGGCATATTCTCTAAGTTGAACGCTACTGTATTCACTGTTGCTGGTACTAATGTTTCTCTTGCGATTATCCTTTTCGCATTTCTCATTATCAGTATCGTAATTACTGTATTCTGGGGAGGTGGCCGAGGATGATTGTGCTTCCCTGTTTGCCTATCTTCTTTACCGGCAGTTATATGACCTATGTCTTTCTGCTGATGTTCGTGTTTGGTCTGTTGCTTATGCTTATTCGGAGGTAAATATTTATGAGTATGCAAGTTGTTCTTCTCTTTGGAATTCTGCTCGTCCTCGTTGTCGGTCTTTTTGTAAAGGAGTGATTATATGAATACTGTACTTGAAGCTTTGCGTCAGATCCTTGGCACGCCTGAGTTCTATGATGCAGGGTCTGGTTATTCCGGTTCTTGGGACTATGGTCTCATGATTGAATATTTCGTTGGTGCCGTGATTCTCTGCATTGTTGTTTCCTCTGTGTTCCGTCTGCTGGGAAAGTTGGTGTCTAGATGATTCGTACATTCTTTGGCTCTCCCGGTGTCGGCAAGACTACCTTAGCTTGTAAGCTGGCAAAGAAAAATCGCAGAAAGTATAACCATACCTTCTGCAATTTCTATAATACTGTTCCCGGCTGTGGCTCTGCTTATCTTGACGGTCTCGGTGAATGGACTTTCCCTTATGGCTCTTACATAGCCATAGATGAAGCTGGCATTGAATATAATTCCCGTGCCTATAAAAAGCTGGATAAAGCTACTATCGCATGGTTTAAAAAGCATCGTCATTATTCCTGTGATTGTGATGTCTTCAGCCAATCATGGGATGATATGGATGTGACCATACGCCGGCTTTCTAATCAGCTTTGGTATATGTACAAGCTGGGCCCGTTTACCCTCTGTCGCAGAGTTTATAAGAGGGTCACCGTTGACAAGAATACGGAACAGATTATTGACGGATACAAGATGGCATCCATGCTTTGGTTGCTTGTCTTCCCTCTCCAATGGGGTTGGCCTTTCCAGAAAAAATTCACCCTTACTTTCCGTCCGTTCTATTACCGGTATTTCAATTCTTGGGATAAGGATAATATCCCTGAAAAGTATTTTCCTATCCAACGCATGCAAAAAAATTATTTTGTTGCGTTGGATGGCTTCAAATAATGGGCCCTCCGGGCCCTGTCGGTATCCAACGCATACGGGCCTCCCGGCCCACAAAATAATGGTTTTGTTTCGTTTGGCGAGGTGCTTCCACCTCCCTCGACAAGATACTACCAGAAGCGGGCGCTATTGTCAAGCCCTTTTCCGGCCGGGCTTCGCCCTGCGCCGCCTTCCGGCGGCTGTCAGCTGCTTGTCTGCCATGGCGTAAATCATGGTGACCTCCAGCCCGCCATGATTCAGCGCCCGGCGCACGCGCTCTATGTCGCCGTACTTGTTCAGCAGCTGCACGGCGTAAACCTTGCGGGCGCTGTGTGGTGCTGCGTTGGCAGTTAACCGAAGCGCAGCCGCGGCCCGCTTCACATCCTTCCAAACTGCCTGCCGGGATCGGTGCTTCCGGGGATCAGCCCCCGGGAAAACCCAGTAGGCCCCGGAACTGTCCAATAAATCGGACAGAAGCGGCTCCGGCAGCCCGATTTGCCGCCGCTTCCCGGTCTTTTGCTCGGTGATCCAGAAGTTCGGTTTCAGCTGCTCCGGCTTCAGCTGTAGCGCGTCCCCGATCCTTATTCCCGTGTGCAGCAGCACCCGAAGCACAAGGCGGTTTTCATATGTCAAGAGGTCGAGCACCCGCTCGACCTCTTTCTGTATCAGGTATTCAGTTCTCACCGCAGACCCTCGCCATACGGGCAATGTACTCCCCTACTGTGGGCACGCCCCGCTCCGGGCTGACGCTGTAACCGAAGTAGCGCCTCTGGGCGTCAATATTGCCCCGGCCCCATGCGCTGTTGATAGCGTGCCGCATGCACCGCTCTACCCGTGTTGGCGTGGTGTTCGCTGCCTTGGCGATCGCCGGGTAAAGTTCCTTCGTCATGCGAACGCAGCCATTGTGAAAGAGCTCCACCCCTTCCCGGATATACCCGGTTCCCTTGAGGTTTTCAGTGTGCCCAAGCTCCAACATTGCAGAATCCAGTTTTTGTGCGTTAATCATCATTTTATCCTCCTTTTTGCTTGAAAACCTTGATTTTTGTGCCCGGAATTGAAAATTCCGCGACATTTTCACAATTTTCTCCACAGGCCCGGTAATCCCGGTCCGCGTAGATTTTCCGGGGCTCTTGCAGGGCCCCGCCGCTGTAATACCAGCGGCCGAGCGGGCGCTGCCCGCTCTGCTTTCCGATGTACTTGCAGCAGTACCCGACCGCGGCATGGTACTCTCCATACAGCCGCTGCGCGGTGGTGAATCCATATGACCACTGCGGGAGATTGTACACCGGACGGCCATCCCATTCCACCCCACTATCGCGGGCTTCAAGGCCGCGCCCGGCCATGAAGCCATGGAAATGGAACGCACCATCTTTGTGCTGTTCCGGCACGAGGATATACCGCAGACCATGGCGGCGCACCATGTTGTCACACCATCTGCCGAGGGCCTTGGTGACGGCCGCCGGATCGTACCGATCGATTCGGGCGGGATCGAGGGTCAATGTCACGAAGTACTCGAACTGGTTGGCTAACGCCAACCGGCGCAGCTTCGCCCGCGCTCGTCTCATACTTCGCTCCATGTCGGCGCCTTCGGCTTTCTTGCCCGCTTCGCGGGCAGCGCCGCGGGGCTTCGCCTCCGGCTCTGCCCATTCCGCGGCTTCCCATCCGGGCTCACGGAAGATGGGATCAGCTGCGCAGATCACATCAATGGCCCCGTCTGGATACGCGTAGACGATGGTATTGTGTTGAATTTCTCGGCCATTCTTCACGATCACTCGCATGGCTCTGACGGAATAATGTCCTAGTATCAAGTAAAGGACCGGGCCTTCGGCCCTTCCATGGATGGGCTTCGCCCATGGGCTGCCGCCCCCGCACCACAATGGAGGGACCGCCGCATGAATGAGATCACCCCGCGATCACATGACCCGGCGGCTCCCACTCCGTTCATGCGAGGACCGCGGGCCGGGGCCCCGGTCCCCCATCCGGGGGGCCCCCCGTCCCGCTTGGCTCGGTGCCCTTCGGTGCCCTCGCCCCAGTCTGTGGCTGGGCGAGGGGCCTGCGGGCCCCCGCCGGGGGTCTGCTTTTCGCAGCCCTCTCCGGCGGCCCCCCCGGGGCGCGGTCGGCCCCCGGCGCGCATTTTTTGGCCCGGTTGACAGTCCGTAAATTGTAAACCAGGTCTACACGCCGCGTGTGATCGCCACATTTTTCCTTGACTTCCGGCGCACTTCGTGCTATATTCGTGGTGCGAGGCTCGCTTGCCGCCCCCTCGGGGGCCACTCCTAGGGTGTCCATGGCGCGAGGAAAAGCCGCTTGGTCTTTGACCAGGCGGCTTTTTTTTGGCTCCCTCTCATGCGCCCGCCGCCCCGATCGTACTTGATACTAGGGCCGCAGAGCTTCGCCTAACGCAACAAAACCTCTGTCATTTTGTTGCGTTCAGTGAGTTTGAAACAAAAAACTGCAGGGATATACTTCCCTGCAGTTATCTTTATTCGTCCGGATATACTCGGCGTTATTACTTTGCCGCCCCATGGAGAAGATTTTCAGTTTTTAGTCAGCATAGCGCGAAATACATCCGTTTTTCATTAATAATCCAGGAATGTTAAATCCGCCCTTCACGCTTACTTCCAGCATGGAACTGTTAGGTCTCATTTCTGTATAGATCATATGCACCCACCAATTTTCGCCATTTTGATGGAATTGGATATTGGCATTGTCTGCAATCTGCTCATTTGTGAGCATGACTTCTTTTAAAGCATTGTTTCCGCAAGCATAGAAATGAAATTCACCTACAGAGATAACAGGAATTTCATCCTTTGCAGGATATGTTCGCCCCTTTGTTGGAAGGTCTATCTGGATTGTAGACATTTCCTTCCCGCCTTCCATATCGAAAGACCCTTCATTGGACTTAATTACATTCCAAATTCCATACGGAGACTCGGAAAGAATGGCAAGAACCATATCCCCTTCCTCCAGCGTAGTTGTCTGGACTACATGATATTTCATATCCGTACTATCATCGTGGAGAATATCAACAACATACACACTTTCATCACTTAGCCCTGCCCGGGCAAAAGCATCGGAATAAGAATTTGTCCAAAAGCTTAGAGAAGCAATAATTGCCCACGGAATCATTACCGTCGCCAGAGCAACGGGCACGATCCAGGTAATGAACTGCACCCTTTTCTTCATATTATTTCCCTCCGTTCTCGCCCACCGTTTCTTTTAGAAGCTGATTTAGGATATCACTTACTTCCTCTTGTTTCTGCTTGATCTCTTCCTCTCGTTCGTTGTATGGCTCCAGATCATTCAGACTCCTGATATGCCAAACGCCAAGGAAGTCCTGAGATAAAACTGCTTCGATCTTTCTGTTATCCACGGAAACAATATTCAATACCCGAATAGAGATACTCTCTTCGTTTGTTTCATATGTATCCCTTAGGATCATATCAGGGCGAAGGCCTGAAAGGGTTAAAGAAATTTGAAAAGAGAATATCCAGCAGAATACCAGCACAACAAGCAAAATGCATGATAAAATTGAGTAGATTATGGCTATTTTCTTCATTATAAAATCCTCCAATCTGCATTCAATTTCTAATCAATCCAATAAATCAAACCATTTCGTTCGCTCCCCTTCCCTATAGTTTTTACCTTAATCGATCAGTTCCAAATGAAACAAAATGTTTACAGAGCTATCGATCTTATAACTTCCATCCCTGTTTGCTCTCAAGAATCCGGTGCTTTTAGAGGATGGATAATAAGTGCAGTTTTTATAATCGATACTCCATTGTACTTTGATATTCTCGTATATAAAATCGACATAGTTTGTTCCGTCTTTAATTGCCGCTGTGATCACTTTGCGGAAATTGACATAAAAGTCATTTAACGATGCTTTATTATGACCTGGTCGGGCAACAATGAGCGCATACATAGCGATGCGGAATTCCTCCGGAATGGCAGCAACGCGAATAAATTCTGCATCTACGTAACCGTAAGAGAATCCCTTTACAGTGCCGGAATCCATGATATAATCCACCTCCCGTAGGGCATTATAACCCAGATAGTCCGGGATGAAGATAGATCCGTCAGAATTCATCTTGTTGATCTTCAGATGATTTTGACTAGCATAATAGTTATAATTGGCAGACAACTCCGAAAGAGTCAAATCCTTCCATGCATATTTTGGAAGATGCAGAGCGTAATTAGTTACAGTTCCCAAAAGTGTAATCAAAATAAGTACTGTAAACCCAGTGACGAGACGTCTTTTATGACATGGATGATAGGTAATCTCAGATTCGTCATTCCATTTTATTTTTCCTAGCTTGTGATTGTCCCAGCCGTCTGCGATCGCCCAAAGATGCATAATCGGGATGCCATAGGCCCATCCATACCTGTATGCCCGAAAGCTGCGGCGGATGCCGGTGGACAGGCTGTGCTTTCTGCCGTCATTTCGGGTTACCTGAATACCCATAGCATACTTTCCTAAGGTAGTTCCGAATAGACGGTAACATACCGCTTCCAGAGGAACAAGCACCAACGGTGCAAGGAAAATCGGCGGCAGGAAAAACAACCAACTGTCCGACACTCTTAGATGGAGAGCATAAATCCAAATTAATGTTAGAACCAACTGAACCAGGAATATATCCGCTGTTCTGCCAATCAGATGCCGAAAAGGATGCCAAGGTGGTTGAAGTTGTTCGTGGAATTCCGGGATGTACTCGTTTGCTTCCTCCGGCTGTCGGGGATACTCAATGGGCATAGTCTCCAGCCGGCTCAGATAGAGCGCTCCGTCCAGATCTTCAAATGCGACATTGTCTGATAGCAGAAGCTCGCAGAGCTGTACAGAGCGCTGTGTGCTGTCGCGCTGCATGTGCAGTTTCTCGATCTGCTTGGACAAGGTATCCGAAAGTACTGCACTCCCCTGCTGCAGTTCCTTGATCTTTACCAGAGGAATTCCTATCTGCCGCAAGAGTTTAATTCGAATCAGCAGGGTTTTATCGTCATCGGAATAGTCACGGTAGCCGTTTTCCAGACGGTTGGGACGAAACATTCCCTCTGTCTCATAATAACGGATAGTTGCTCTGTCTAGTCCGGTCAGCGTCTCGAGATCCTGAATTTTCAACGGTAATCACTTCCTTCGACGCTATATTACACTATAAAGCAGGTTGACAGTCAAGAATAATTTTTAAAATACATAAAAATATTTTCTAAGGAAAGCAACTTTGTTCTCAGCTACACAGTTTTTGCATTTTTCCTTTCTAAAAAGGAATTTTACTTTACAACGGGATTTCCAGCGGTTAGAATAAATCTAGAAATATATTTCGGAGGGATTCCCTATGAGCGTAAAGAGAATCGGTGTACTTACCAGCGGCGGCGACGCGCCCGGCATGAATGCCTGTGTCCGTGCAGTAGTCCGTACAGCTATGTATCACGGTGTGGAATGCTACGGTATTCGCCGCGGCTACAACGGCCTCATCTCCGGCGACATTATCAAGCTGGATGAACGCAGCGTCGCCCATACCATTAACCGCGGCGGTACCATCCTTTATACTGCGCGCAGCAAGGAATTCATGACCGAGGAAGGCCAGAAAAAGGCTGTATCTACTTGTAAATTTTTGGGACTTGACGGCATTGTTGCCATTGGCGGTGACGGTACTTTCCGGGGCGCCAGAGCCCTTTCCAGCCACGGCATCAATGTGATCGGCATCCCTGCCACCATCGATAACGATATCTGCTGCACCAATTACAGCATCGGCTTTGATACAGCTGCCAATACTGCTATTTCCTGCATCGACAAGCTGCGGGATACCATGCAGTCCCACGAGCGTTGCTCCGTTGTGGAAGTCATGGGTCGCAACGCTGGCTACCTTGCTATGTATGTGGGTCTTGCTGTTGGTGCTACTGCTGTACTGGTTCCTGAAGAGAAGATCGATTTTGAGAAGGATGTGATCGAAAAGATCCGTCAAGCTCGTTTTAATGGATTCACACACTACATGATCGTTGTTGCTGAGGGCGCAGGATCTGCTGCTGAGATTGCGGCTAAGATCAAGGCGGCCATCGATCTGGATCCCCGTGTGACGGTTCTGGGCCACATTCAGCGTGGTGGCGCGCCTACCGGACGCGACCGTGTGAATGCTACAAAAATGGGCTACCTGGCCGTTGAGCTTCTTCTGGCAGGTAAAACAAACCGTGTTGTCTGCACCAGTCAGGGCAGCTTCCGGGATGTGGACATCGACGAAGGTCTTTCTATGACCCGCAGTATTCAGAATATGGAAGTCAATGTTCTGGATGCAATGACAGGTATTTAATAAGTGAAAAACGGACAGCTTAGGCTGTCCGTTTTATTTATATAAGAAAAAGGTCTGCTTGATCATCGTCAGGCAGACCTTTTATGCTTTAGGATGGCACTTTTCGTATACGGATTTCAGCTTATTGTTCACCATATGTGTATACATCTGGGTGGAAGAAATATCGCTATGCCCCATCAGTTCCTGTACAGAACCCAGATCCGCACCATTTTCCAGAAGATGTACCGCGAAGCTGTGACGCAGCGTATGGGGCGTGATCTCCTTTTCGATATGCGCAGTCTCCTGATAATGCTTCAGGATCTTCCAGAAGCCCTGACGGCTCATACGCACACCGCTTACATTGACAAACAGTGCCCTTTCATCAGGATTTGCCAGCATACCACGGCGTACATCCTTTAAATAAGCAGAAAGTGCTTTCAGCGCAGCAGGATAAAGCGGAATGGATCTGGACTTTTTGGATCCGGAGCATTTGATAACACCAAGATCCAGATTCACATCATCCACATCCAGATCAATCAGTTCTGTAACCCGAATGCCAGTGGCGTACATGACTTCCAACATGGCTTTATCGCGGTAACCCTTAGCATCCACACATACCGGCTGAGCCAGAAGCAGTTCGATTTCCCGTCCGGTAAGGATCTGGGGTAGCTTCTTCTCTCCCCGATCAACACGGATCTCCGTAACGGGAGTGTTCTCCAGAAAACCGGAGGAAACCACATAAGCAAAGAAGTTCTTCAAACTGGCCAGATTCCGCGATACTGTCGCGCTGGAGCGGCCATCCTCTTCCAAATGGGAAAGATAGTCGCTGATATTCACTTGTGTTGCATCCACAACATCTGCATCTTTTACACTGCGCAGCCAGTCAGAAAACTGGCGGATATCACGCATATACGATGCAATGGTGTTGGCTGATGCCTGCTTTACCTTGGACAGGTAATTCTCGTAAGCACCGATCAAGTCCAACATGAATAAGCGTACCTTTCCTCTTAAGTAGTTAAAAGCATCACCAAAAACGGTGAGATAATACAGAAATCCAAAGCCCCTGCTAACACAAAGGCTACTCCACAGATCTTCAGATCCCTCCAGATGGCATCGCGGGTTTGAACGATGCGCCGAACACAAAACCAGAAAAGAACGGGCAAAAGCAGAAAATCTGAGAATTGCAAAAGCGGCTGAACCAGCCAACCGGCAGAGCCAAAAGCTGCAACAGTCAGGCATCCGCACCAGGTTATGGCACACCCTTTTATAAAAAAGACAGGGATGAGAAGCCAATGCTTTGATATATACACTGCAAAAGCAGCAAACAGGAAAGGTAAAAAACGAGATGCAATCAATCCAACGATCGACATGCGGCATCCAGCTGCCGCACGCATCAAAGGTACATAAGAATTTGCGGATTGCATTGCAAGGTACACGCCACAAACCACCCCGGCCATCATTGCAAATGCAAGATACAGGAAGCGATAGTTGCGGGAAAGATATGAACAGAATCTCTTGAAAACAGAATTCAAAATGATATGAACCTCCTTTGCTGTGCTGCAGCAGTCCAAAACCGGAGCATAGCAAAAAGAGGTCAAAAAGGGCGCACGACCCCTCTGTTTACATATTGCATGAATACTATACTCCAAAAACCTAAGAATTTCAAGCAGTTTTGTCTATTTTTACGATTTTTGTAAATTATGCCGATTTTTATGTTAACATCGTTATGTTAACCCAAGCAACCTCCACCTCAGAATGTCGTACCATTTTCAACTATTTAGCAAGATGTTGCGGATACCCTGCCACGAACCCCACAAAATGTAGTTTATGAAGGTTCTCTTGCGTTTTTTGATCCGGCAGGTAAATATTATTTACCTGCCGGTAATTTTTGTACAACTTAACGATAGACCTTTTTCATGCCCTTAAATTTTGTCCGTTTTCCTCCCCGGACACCTAGAAGTGCAATGGTCCCACAGCCACATAACACACTGATTGCAGTCATGCCCATGCCCAGATAGATACCGCCGAAAAATACTGCTGTCATTGCCAGAAGAAGTAGATAATACGCTACACCGGTAATCAGGCACACTTGTAACCGAAGCCTTTTTGTTCGCAGCCAGGATATTTCTGATCCAAATGCAGATGCCAGCAGCGTGATTAAAGCAGAACAATACCCCACGCTACTATCCCCTATTTTTTCTCCAAGGATCAACCATGCTGTTACAGCGCTTCCCATCAGTGTAACCAAAAGAGCGGTCAGCACACCCAATATAATTCCTACAGGCAATGAAGATGCCGTTCCTGTCACTTTTTGATTTCCAGCCATGTCCCTCTCCCCTTTCGATACAAGCTATTCCCCCGTATATAAAAAAAGAACCGGAGCAGAATGTTTTCTGCTCCGGAACTGTAGTATTTTATTGGGACATTTGGGTAACCATCTTGTCCAAAAGGGCTTTTGCGTCCTTTTTTGTTTTGCCGACGGCAGTATAATAGAACTTAACCTTGGGCTCTGTGCCGGAGGGGCGGGCGATCACGCTTCCCTGATCTCCCAGCAGGAGCTCGAGAACATTGGATTTGGGAAGGTCGATGGTTGTTTCCTCGCCGGTCACAAGATCCTTTGCAAGGCTGATCTTGTAATCTCTCACACCCGTCACTGCTGCGCCGCCAATAGTAGCCGGCACATCACTGCGCAGATCCGCCATCATCTTTGCTGCCTTTTCCATCGCATCCGCGCCGGTGAGCTCAATACTCTGAACATAGGACAGATAGAAGCCATATGTCTCATACAGTTCATCCAACGCATTGAGAATGGTCTTTCCTGCAAGCTTCAGGCTAGCTGCCATCTCACACACCAGCATAGATGCAACTATCGCATCCTTATCTCTGGCATATGTGCCCTTCAGATAACCGCAGCTTTCTTCAAAGCCGAATACGAAACGGTTTTCCTGCCCTTTCTCCTCCAGTGTAAGGATCTCACCGCCGATATACTTAAAGCCGGTCAGCACAGCCTTCATCTGGACTCCGTAATGCTCCGCAACGCGGTCTGCCAAGGGGGAAGACACAATACTTCTGACTACTTCTGCACCCTCTGGCAGATCCCCTCTCTCCTTACGGGCCTTCAGAATATAGTCCAAAAGTAGGAAGCCCAGTTCATTTCCGGACAGCTTGCGGAATCCATCTCCATCCGGGACAGCGATGGCAACACGATCCGCGTCCGGATCTGTTCCAAGGATCACATCACAAGGAACTGTCCGAGCCACCTTATAGCTTTCATTCAGTGCAGCATCGGTCTCGGGGTTGGGATATTCGCAGGTCTTAAAGTCGCCGTCAGGCTTCTCCTGACAGGCAACGACTGTAATATTAACACCTAGACGACCCAGGATCTCCCGGACCGGCTCATTGCCTGTGCCGCACAGAGGCGTATACACAATATTTACATTCGCAGACCGGATCACATCGGGGTTGACAGACTCGGAAAGAACAGTGGTATAATACTGCTCCCAGATCTGCTGACCGATATAGGAGATCAGACCCTCTTCCATGTATTCAGAAAAGCTCTTCTTTTCAGGAATGAAATACTCGATACCTGCGATCTTTTCGGTCACTACAGCAGCAGGCTCATCCGTCATCTGACAGCCGTCCGGACCGTAGCACTTTACACCATTATAGGCGCCGGCGTTATGGCTGGCAGAGATCACGATGCCACAGCCGCAGCCAAGCTGACGGACTGCATAGGAAAGCATAGGCGTAGGAGCCAGACGGTCGTATAAATAGGTATGGATTCCCATTTCTGCAAATGCAACCGCACAAACCTCTGCAAAAAGCTGGGAATTATGACGGGAGTCATAACCAATAGCTGCCTTTTTGGGCAGGTCAGTTTCAGAAAGCCACGATGCCATGCCCTGGGCGGCACGGCGGACCGTGTAACGGTTCAGACGGTTACTTCCAGCGCCCATGATGCCGCGCATACCGGCAGTGCCGAACTGAAGATCTCCGCCAAAGCGTCCTTTCAGCTCTTCCGTATCATTGGAAATGGAAGCAAGCTCACTTTTGACATCCTCAGGAAGTCCGGCATTGCACCAAGCAAGATAGCAATCCATAAAATCCATATAAAATCCTCCATTTCATTTTCATTATTCATAAAAAAACAGCTCAAAGTCCATTTTGAGCTGTTTTTCTATAAAATCAGTTCTCAGTCTCACCCGCAGACTCATTATTACGGGCTTCCTGTGCCTCAGTCAGAGCACGGAACTTAACGCGGGTATCCCGCACTTCGCCCAGGGACTGGGCAATGGCTTCTTCTGTACGGCGCAGAGCGTCATCCATGTATTCATTGCTAGCTTTGCGAAGCTCAGCGATCCGGCTCTGCGTCTTGGCATACATTTCCTGGCACTGGCGCTTTGCTTCCAGATAAATAGCCTCCTGGGCAACCAGCTCTTTTGCCTTCTGCTGTGCCTGACGGACAATGCTTTCTGCTTCCCGGCGAGCCTGACCGATCAGCTCATTGCGGGACTCCACGATGGTCCGGGACTGCTTCAGCTCGGAAGGAAGCTGGGCAATGATCTCGTCCAGCATGTCCAGAACCTTGTCACGCTCCAGAATACACTTATCTGCGCCCAAAGGCAGTGCGCGGGCATCCTGGATCATGTCATACAATGCGCTGATAATATCTTCAATGTGTTGCTCGTTCATTTTCTATTTCCTCCTTGATGTATGGTAGATACGCGTTTTTTGAAGTCCTCAATAATCTGCTCAGGCAGAAAATCGGACAGATCTACATCATAAGATGCAAGTTCCTTTACGGTGCTGGAGCTCAGATACATGTATTGATGCTCCGCAGTCAGGAACATGGTATCCAGATCCGGATTAATCTTCCGGTTGATAAGTGCCATTTGAAACTCATTTTCAAAATCGGAACCTGCGCGAAGACCCTTGACAATTACACATCCGCCCTTGCGTCTGGCATATTCAGCAAGCAGCTCATCGGAGCTATCCACTTCCACATTGGGAAGATCAGCAACTACCTTTGAGATCATCGCAACACGCTCTTCCAGGGAAAACATGGGTTTTTTGCCGGCATTGACCATGACACAGACGATCAAACGGTCAAAAATACGGGATGCGCGTTGAATAATATTTAAATGTCCGCTGGTAACCGGGTCAAAGCTGCCGGGATAAATCGCTATTTTCAAATTATCACTTCTCTATGGAATCTCTGCGGTAAAGGGTCAGCAGAGTGCTTCCGTATTTATAGTCTCTGGAACGGGAAAATCCCTGAAATTCCCAGGGAAGCTCCTTGCCAACAGGGCGTTCCGCAACTATTATACCACCAGATTGCAAAATGTCAATTTGTGTGAGCTTTTTTAGTGCATTTTCCAGAAAAACTTCTGCATATGGCGGATCGAGCAATATGATATCAAATCTTTCATTGCATCTTTGCAAATATTCCAGATAATCCGCCCGGACAACCTTCGCATTGGCCTCCAATTTGGTCCGGCGAAGATTCTCCCGGATCAAAGAGCAGGCTTGCTCGCCGGAATCCACAAAAACAGCGCTTTTTGCGCCGCGGCTCAGGGCTTCAATCCCCAACTGACCAGTTCCGCCAAACAGATCCAAAACCCGTGCCCCCGGCAATTCAAACTGTATAATGCTGAACATAGCCTCTTTGACTCGATCTGTGGTAGGACGGGTCTTAAGACCGTCGGGTGTTTTTAGATTGACACCCCTTGCTTTGCCGGTAATTACACGCATGGTCTACTTCCCTTCTTTGTCTTGAAAATGATGATATACTGCCGCGGCTGCATCCTTCGGAAGTATCCTTTCAAGCTCCTGAATATCTGCACGGGACATAGCCGAAAGAGAGCCAAATGTCTTTAGCAGAAGTTGCTTTCGTTTGGGTCCGATGCCGGGAATCTCATCCAGCTGGGAATATTGCAGCCGTTTGCTGCGGAGCTTACGGTGGTAGGTGATGGCAAACCGGTGGGTCTCTTCCTGAATATTTCCGATGAATGAGAAAACGGATTGGTTGGCATCTATGGCGATCTCCTTCCCCTGTGGGGTCACCAGTGCCCTTGTGCGGTGCTTGTCATCCTTGACCATGCCGAATATCGGAATGGAAAGATTCAGCTCCTGAAGGACGGCTAGTGCCACATTAGCATGGGCAATGCCGCCATCGATAAGCAGAAGATCCGGTTTTATGCAAAAGCCCTTGTCCCCCGCCAGAAAATGATCGAAGCGTCTTCTTACCACCTGTTCCATAGAGGCATAGTCATCCTGCCCCGGCAGATCCTGGATCTTAAACCGCTTATACTCGCTTTTTTTAGGACGCCCGTTTTCAAACACTACCATACTTGCCACAATATCCGTGCCGGATATGTTTGAGATATCAAAGGACTCAATGCGAGAGGGCTTCTCAAAAGATAGCATTTTCCCAAGAAGATTTAATACTGCGGAATGTTTTTCTTCTTTATTAGAAATTCGTACCGCCTCTTCATATGCATTTTTGTTTGCCAGCTCTACCAGGCGGGCATTATCTCCCCTCTGGGGCGTATGAAGTTCTGTTTTTTTGGAAAACCGCTCCTCAAACAGCTGACGGATCAGTTCAGAATCCTCCAATTCAAAAGGAAGAAGCACACGCTTCGGTGCAAGACCTCTGGAAAGATAATATTGCTTCAAAAGGCTGGAAACTGCCTCTACAGCGTCATCCAGTACAGGAAAGACTTCATAATCCTTGTCAATTAGGTTGCCGCCGCTAAAATGCAAAACAGCAAAACAGGCTTTTGCAGCAGTCTGCCCGAAGCCTATTGCATCCATATCTATATGAGCACCGGCAGTTACCAGCTGTTTTTTGCCCAGTGCTTCTACTGCGTTCAGCCTGTCCCGCAGATTTGCAGCCAATTCAAATTCCAGATTTTCAGCAGCCTTAAACATTTGCTCCTTCAGGTGACGGGCAACTGCTTTTTCGTTGCCGGATAAAAGCTGCCGCGCTTGCTCTATTACAGCATAGTATTCCTTCTGATCATGCCCCTGTTGACACCAACCGGTGCAAAGATTCATGTGATAATTCAGGCAAGGACGGTTTTTTCCAATATCTCTCGGGAATTCTTTGCTGCAATTTGGCAGCTTTAATGTCTGACCGATGGCATCCAAAACACTTTGTGTAACGCCGCGGCTGCCGTAAGGCCCGTAATAAGCAGCTCCGTCATCGCTGATCTTGCTGACCATGGTGATCCGAGGGTACTGGTCCTTCATATTCAGCCGCAGATAAGGATATCCCTTGTCGTCCTTCAAAAGGATATTGTATTTGGGCATATAGCGTTTGATAAGGGAGCATTCCAGCACAAGTGCTTCAAACTCCGACGCAGCAACGATCACATCAAAATGGTCGATTCGGCTGACCATCACTTTAGTCTTAGGACTATGGGATACGGTGTCCTGAAAATACTGACTGACCCGATTTTTCAGTTTTTTTGCCTTGCCCACATAGATTACATTGTCCTGTGCATCCCGCATGATATAAACACCGGGCTCCAATGGGAGTGAATGGGCTTTTTCCTTGAGTTGGTCGTAAGTCATATTATCTCCAAAAAGAACCGCCTCAATGCAGAAGTCCTCCGGCATTGGGGCGGTCAAACACGAAAGTAAATATCAATAAACATCCCGCTGAAGCAAAGCTTCCAACGCATTCACAGCCGCCTCCGCATCAGAACCAACTGCCGAAAGTGTGACCGTTGCGCCGGTTATGATGCCCAGAGACATAATGCCCAGAAGGCTCTTGGCATTCATCTTTCTGTTTTCAGATTCCAGCCAAATGCTGCTTTCAAACTCGTTGGCTTTCTGTACAAAGTATGTAGCCTGCCTGTTGTGAAGTCCGGATTCGCATTTAACTACGATTTCCTTATTAAACATAACTTACACTCCTTACCGGTCAAACCGAAAACAGGTATGACCTTTCTATCCATTATGATAGCAAATTAAACGGAAAAGTCAACCTGTTTTCGTTACATTTCCACAATCACGCAAAGGATTTGCCGAAATTTGGAATTTATCAGCGAAATTCCGCAATGGTGACACCGTCCTCACCCTCGCCATATACACCCAGTCGGAAGCTCTTGATAAATTTGCTTTTTTTCAGCTCCTGATGGACGGCAGCGCGGAGCGCACCGGTGCCTTTTCCATGGATGATCCGTACGGAAGAAAGGTTTGATCGCATAGCACTGTCCAGATACAGGCTCAACGCGCAAATCGCCTCTACCGAATCCATGCCACGCAGATCCACCTCACTGGACATTGCAGACATTTTCATCTCACGGCCGGAATGAGCAGGACGGCCCTTTTCCTTGTAAGGATTGTGGTCTTCCAGAAGATAAACTTCATCCGGTTTTGCGTTCATCTTTAAAATACCTGCCTGGAGCTGGTAAGTGCCATCCTTATTGATTGCAATAACACTGGCCTTTGTACCAAGCTTTAAAAGTTCAACAGTATCACCAACCAGGACATTGCGCTTGGGGGCAGGCCGCTGGACCTCTTGCCTCTGGGCACGAAGCTTTGCCTCCGCATCGTTTAGGCTTCGTCGCAGCTCTGCCTGCCGTTGATTGATACCAGTTGCATCAGCACTGTCCTGCATCTGCTTGCGAAGCTGTTTCAGCTCCTCTGCAGCAGCATTGGCGGTGCGGCGGGCATCTTCAATGATCTGCTGTGCCTCCCGACGGGCGGCTTCCATGGCCTTATCCTTCTCTTTTTGCAGCTGAATGCTGTACTCTTCGCTTTGGCGGCGGATCTTTTCCGTTTCCTGACGAAGCCGTTCCGCCTCCGCTCGTGCAGACTCCATTTGCTGACGCTGCTGTTCCAGCTGAGAGAGCACATCTTCAAAATCCTTGTCACTCTTCCCTACCAAATCATCTGCTTCTTTCAGAATATCCTCGGAAAGACCCAGCCTGCGGGAAATGGCAAAAGCGTTGGACTTTCCAGGAATGCCAATGAGCAGTTTGTAGGTAGGCTGCAGGGTTTCCACATTAAATTCGCAGGATGCGTTGATAACGCCCTTTGTACGCATGGCGTAAAGCTTCAGTTCTGCATAGTGGGTCGTTGCCACCACACGGCTGCCCATTTTTCGACAGAATTCGATCAATGCGACGGCCAAAGCAGCGCCCTCAGCAGGATCTGTGCCAGCGCCAAGCTCGTCAAAAAGCACCAAAGTTCTGCTGTCACACTGGTCCACCACATCCACAATGGTGCGCATATGGCTGGAAAAGGTGGAAAGGCTCTGGGCAATGGACTGCTCATCGCCAATGTCAGCCAGAATTGCATCGAAGGTAGAAAGCTTGCTTCCATCGCCGGCAGGAATATGCAGACCGCACTCTGCCATCAGTGTCAGCAAACCGATGGTTTTCAGGGTAACGGTTTTGCCACCGGTATTCGGTCCGGTGATGATCATCGTGTCAAAATCTTTGCCAAGATGTACAGAAATGGGCACGACAGTCTTGGGATCAATCAGCGGATGCCGGGCATTGCGCAGCTCCACCCTGCCCTGATCGTTCATTTCCGGTGCCCACGCCCGCATCCGGTAGGCAAGCCGGGCCTTGGCAAAAATCACATCCAACTGGATCAGAATGCGAACATTTAGCTCAATAGACTCCCGGAAGCCGGCAGCTTCCGCAGAAAGCTCCGCAAGTATCCGCTCAATTTCTTTCTTTTCCTTCAGTTCCAGCTCCCGAAGGGCGTTATTGGCATTTACCGCAGACATGGGTTCTACAAAAAACGTAGAGCCGGTGGCAGATACATCGTGGACAAGGCCGGGGACATCTGCCCGGTGCTCACTTTTCACCGGCACTACATATCTGCCCTGTCGGATCGTAATGATGGGCTCCCGCAGATATTTGGAATAAGCCGGAGAAGAAATGATCTTTTGTAGTCCATCCTTGATCTTCGCGGACTGGATGCGCATGTGGCGGCGAATATCGGAAAGGGCAGGGCTTGCGTTATCCGCAATTTCCTCCTCAGACAAAATGGCGCCTGTGATCCGGTCCTCCAGATATTTATTGGCAGAAAGGGCCTGAAACAAAGGATCCAGAACCGTTGCCTTTTCTTCTTCGTCGCAGTAGCTCTTTATATTGCGGGTACAACGCAGAACACCTGCGATTCGAAGAAGCTCTGCTGGCTGCAATGCACCACCCCGCTCTGCCCGTTCCAAAGACGCGGAAACATCCGCGACTCCGGAAAAGCTGGGATTTCCCTTTCTGGTGCATAGATCGGATGCCGCAGTGGTTTCCTGCAGCATAGCTTGTACATCCTCCAGATCCGAAGTTGGCCGCAGGTTAAGACATGCATTTTTACCTTCAGCACTGCCTGCACACTCAGCAAGCAGCGCCAGAACCTTGTCCAACTCCAGCTTTAAAAGGGATTTATCATATAGTTCAGACATGATTGACTCCTAAATAAGTAGCGATTTGTAAAAATCCAATGTGGAAAAGCCCCGTTCCAGCTGTGTGGTCAGATAGGCTTCCGTAATTTGAGAAAGCTGCGTCAAATTCTCCTGTCCCAAAGAAAAGGAAAAGAGTTTTTGACTATTACAGTTTACAATATATTGCATGGCCTGCAGTGTACCCTGAGAGATCGGCATTCGAATACCTGTATGATCTGCGGTTCTACAGTTTTCACAGAGAAATTGACCGGCAGAAAGGTCAAAATATCCGCAGGTTTGTCCCCCACACATATGGCAGCCGGAAATATCCGGCATATATCCCGCAAGACAGGCAGCTCGCAGCTCAAATACAGATTTGACCATTTCCTCCGGAAGATCCAGTTTGGACAATGCGTAGAGGCAATTCAACACAAGGCTTAGAAGTTCCGGATTGGGAAGATCCTCCTGAGAAACAAGCTCTGCCACCTGGGCAAAGTATGTGCCAAGGCTCAGCTTGCAAAGATCCCGGCGAAGAGGCCGAAACAATTCAATCGAGGCCGCTTCGTTGATGGTGTATCTCCCCCGGTACTCAAACAGAGTAAAATCTCCATAAGCGAGAAGCTGACACGGGGCAGTCAAGGGACTGTTTTTCCTGCGCAGTCCCCTGGCCTTTACCGTCAGTTTACCGTTTTCCGGCGTTAACAGGGTCAAAAGGCAATCGTGGTCGTTATATTCTGTAACCCAAAGGACTAACCCACGTGTCGTCAAGTACATCTGACCCCTCCTTTTTCAGCGCCCAGTTATATAAAAGATATGCCTCCGGCGCACCGGTGTCAACGAATACATTCCAAAAAACTTTTGCGTCCATTTCCATCCCTCCGCAAATAGGATTTGCAGAGTCTGGCTTTTATAGACATGGAAATTATTCGCTGTAGCCGAAATTGCGCACCAGAAAATCACTGTCGCGCCAGTTTTCTTTCACCTTAACCCAGGTCGTCAAAAATACTTTTGTGCCCATAAATTTCTCGCAATCCGAACGGGCCATGGTAGAGATCTTTTTCAGCATATCACCGTGTTTTCCGATAATGATACCCTTGTGGCTGGCTTTTTCGCAATAAATCGTGGCATCCAGATCGATGATGCCGTTGTCACGCTCGGAAAATTTGGTGATCTCCACCGCAGTGCCGTGAGGGATCTCCCTGTCCAGACACCAGAGCAGCTTCTCCCGGATAATCTCCGCCATGACCTGCCGCTCCGGCTGGTCGGTTGTCAGTTCTTCGTCAAACAGGAACGGACCATTCTGTGCGTACTTTTCGCACACCTCCAGAAGCTGTTCCACGCCGTCGCCGGTTTTGGCAGAAATGGGAATGATTGCCGCAAAATCAGCAGCCTGAGAGTAGGCCGCGATCACTTCAAGCAAACTGTCCTTTTCCACAGTGTCGATCTTGTTAATAGCAAGCACCACAGGGCTCTTTTTGCTTTTCAGCTGCTCCAGCAGCATTTGCTCCTGAATTCCCACAGAGGAAATGGGCTCCACTACCAGAATGGTCAGATCTACATCCGCAATGGACTCCCGAACGGTATTGACCATGAAATCGCCCAGCTTGGTTTTGGCTTTATGAAAACCAGGGGTGTCTACAAATACAAACTGGGTATCCCCTCTTGTAACAATGCCGCAGATACGGTTTCGTGTGGTCTGGGGCTTGTTGGATACGATGGCAATCTTTTCTCCCACCAGATAATTTGTCAGGGTAGATTTGCCAACATTAGGCCGGCCGGCAATGGTGATCATAGCGGTTTTTGTGTTCATAATTTATCTCCTATGTGCAGTTAATGAAAATCAATCAGTCTGTCCCCTTTGTATGTAAGGGTGCCGGACTCTCCCTTCCGGTATCCGCGATAGGAAAACTCGGATACATAGAAAGAGCGGTTTTTTCCGTTTGCTAAAAATGTAACGGCGTATTTTACACGTTTGCCGGACCCTGCATACTTGGAAAAGGTCTCTACTGTCTGTTTATGCACCACTGTTGCTTTCACAGAAGTAACCGGTGAGAAAACATATCTACCCACCTTCACAGCATATGCCGCGGCAATCAGCAGTGAGAATGCAAGGAGAAAATACAGCGAGATATTATCAGGCATAACGGATACCTCTTTTTATTTTCTGGTCATGCCGGGGATGGTGGCGGCAATGGCCTCTTCCCGTGCGCGCATCTGCGCCTTTTGCTCGCCCTCATCCATATGGTCATAACCAAGCAAGTGCAGCATGGAATGGATGGTTAAGTAACCGACCTCTCTTTTTACCGAGTGGCCGAATTCCTTTGCCTGGGCAATTGCCCGCTCCAGGGAAATGCACATATCCCCAAGAGGGCACATTCCGGTTTCGACATCCAGATAAGCCTTCCAATCTGCAGGGGGACTTCCTGCCTCCAGCTGGTACATTGGAAAGCTGAGGACATCCGTAGGTTTGTTAATATTTCTGCTTGCCATATTGATGGCACGAATTCCCCGGTCATTGGTCACCAAAACATTGATCTCGCAGGTGGGCTTGATTCTTTCAGCCTTCAGTGTTGCCTCCACGCATTTGCTGATGATCATTGCAATCAACGGCTGCCGCAGGGTAAAGCAATCAAAAGTTATATTGATCTTATTTGCCATTTTCTTTCTTCCTCTGGTAATTTCCCTTAAAATTCTGGCTGGGTTTTTTAATTTCCGGCTTCTTTTCTGCTCTTTCGTAAGCGTTGATAATCTGCTGCACAAGTGCATGACGGACAACATCAGCAGATGTCAATCGGCAGATGGCAATGTCTTTTACATCCTCCAGCACCCGAACAGCATCCTTAAGGCCTGATACTTTATCATCCGGCAGGTCGATCTGGGTCACGTCACCGGTGATCACGATCTTGGATCCAAAGCCAAGGCGGGTCAGGAACATCTTCATCTGTTCCCGGGTTGTATTCTGAGCTTCATCCAGAATGATAAAGCTGTCATCCAGCGTTCTGCCACGCATATAGGCCAAAGGCGCTACCTCAATGGAGCCCCGCTCCTGATATTTCTGAAAGGTCTCAGCCCCCAGCATATCGTACAGCGCGTCATAAAGAGGACGCAGATAAGGATCTACCTTATTCTGCAGGTCTCCCGGCAAAAAGCCCAGCCGCTCGCCGGCTTCCACCGCAGGGCGGGTCAGAATGATCCGGTTTACTGTTCGCTCTCGGAATGCAGCCACCGCCGCCGCAACGGCAAGATATGTCTTACCGGTACCGGCCGGGCCGACACCAATGGTGATGGTATTGCTTCGGATGGCTTTCATATACGTCTGCTGGCCCACGGTCTTTGCCTTGATGGGTTTACCCTTGGCAGTAATGCACACTACATCCTTTGCCATTTGGGAGACGAGCTCATCATTTCCCTCCTGAACCAGCGTGATCAAATAGCGAACCCGCTGTTCATCGATGGTCTCTCCTTTGGAGGCTAAGGACAGCAGTCCCTCAAGAGTCCTTACCGCCTTATCCGCAGTCTCCACATCACCTGTAACCTTCAATTCCGTGCCACGGTTGACGATGGTGACTCCCAAAGTCTCCTCAATGCGTTTTAAGTTCTCGTCAAAAGAGCCAAATACAGCGATCAGATCCTCTACCCGCTCTGCATTAACGATTCGTTCCGTCAGATTTCCCATATGGTCTCATTATCTCCTCTTTTTGTACCCTGCCGATCATTTCGTGGCAGGCGTATTGTCCATGCAAAGATATCGCCCCGTCAGAACCCGTCACATTCTCCTGTCCAGAGAGGATCTGCCCTGCAATCATTTGGCTGTTCAAATAACCCTTTGCAAATTCTGAAAGCTGCACGGACATATCCTCCGGCAAAAGAGTTTCCTCTGAACAGGCATAGTATGTCCATACCTCGGTCACCAGCGTCACAGGAAGGACAAAACCGCCCGGCAGCGTCAAGTGCTTTTCTTCATACATTCTATCACAGGTGGCATCGGAAATTCCACTGTCTTTGTAGAAATTTATCCGATTTTTTCCGATTATCAGAGCATATTTTTCCTTTTGACCTGTCACATAGGCTTTGCTTTGACAAGTCTGCGGTGTAACAGCTGTCAAATTCCAGTCTGTTCTGGCGTAGATCTCCCCTTGAGATTCCTCCGCTTTAATGGATAGGCCGCAATCTGTGTATCCGGAAATCAGGACCTGACCGGCTTTGACAGCCTGACCAACCTTGCATAATCCGTTGCCACGGGTGACGGTACAGGAAAGAACAACCCCGTCGCGGGATGCGATGATACTGCTCACTCCGCTTGATTTGCGGGACTGCTCTGTTATTTCCCGTTCCCTTACAGAAATAATGGCTACACAACCACTGGTGTTGATTCCTGCCCACTGGAGCTGCGGGATTGCCTCCAACAGTGCGTTTTTCATTTTTTCGCTTCTGACCTCACGGCGGGACGCGCCAAAGGAAATGCCGCACTGGGCGGCATATTCCAGTATCATTTTGTCCGGTATTGTTTTATTTCCCTCAACCTGAAAGAAAAAAATTCTTGTTGGAAGAAACGACCCTGCAAATATAAGAAAAAGCATACCGATCACCAAAACAGGGCGCTTCAGAAGCCCTTTTACAGACCAATAAAGACCCGATCTTTTTTTCAGGCGCAGTTCTTCTCCCCGCTTTGCCGTGATGCGTTTTACCTTTTTATAGTCCTGCCTGCGGATCTGTACCAGAAGGGTAAAATCGTCAATATATTTCGTTTCAAATAGTACCACACCAGACTGATTCAGCGCATTTATGGCAGCCGGCGGATCCGCGCTGATGATCTGCACCTGAACAGAGCCATTGAAGGAATGCCACAAATTCATTACCCACACCCCCTCATCAGATGGATACTGTGGATCCTACCGGAAATAATGAGCTGCCCCTTTGTCATATGAGTCAAAGTCAGGCAAGCTCCCTCAATGCATATCTGACCGTATTTTACCTTCACACGGATTGTCTGTGTGCTATATTCCATAACGCCGCAGTGATGCTCGATAAGTACCCGCCTGTCTCCGGCTACCTCAATCAGCGGAAGTCCCGGGAGTGGTTCGTCCGGCAGGTCCGCCGCCTGCGTCAACCGTTCCATAAAGCTTATCCTTCGGGCCATTGCATAACCTCCTTTTTGTAAAAGCATATGTTGCAGGAGGGATGATATTGCCTTTGGCCGCATAGATTCTTCTGAGGTGATCAGAATTGAAAAATAAAATCAGGACAGGCCTTTTTGCGTCAATTGGTATGCTTTTTATGATCCTGGACACAAAAACCGCCATTGCAGGTGCCCAGGAAGGGATCACCCTTTGCCTCATGACGGTGATTCCTTCCCTTCTCCCCTTTTTTATGCTGTCCATCCTGCTGACTGGATCGATTTCCGGCATACAAAGCAAACTGCTTTCCCCTATCAGCAGGCTTTGCCGCATACCGCAAGGAAGTGAATCCATATTTTTGATTGGTCTTCTGGGTGGATATCCGGCTGGTGCCCAGGCGGTTGCGGACTGCTTTGCCAGTGGACAGCTTAGAAAGCAGGATGCACGCAGAATGCTGGGATTTTGCAGCAACGCAGGACCATCCTTTCTGTTCGGGATCGTTGCATCTGTTTTTTCCCAACGATCTTCTCCGTGGCTTCTCTGGTTGATCCACATTTTCTCGGCACTGGCAGTAGGAATGCTGCTTCCAGGGGGCAGTAATTGCGGCACTGTCCTGAGCCAACAAAAAAATGTGACTGTTCCGGAGGCACTGACCAGATCCGTAAAAACAATGGCAAAAGTTTGCGGATGGATCATTGTTTTTCGTGTGATCCTTGCCTTTTTTAGCCGTTGGTTTCTATGGATGTTTCCCACACCGATCCGTGTTGTAATTTTTGGCATAGCGGAATTGACCGTGGGTTGTACCAGTCTTTCGGCAATCCAATGCGAAGGGCTTCGTTTTATTCTAGCGGCAGCATTTCTTGGGTTTGGCGGCATATGCATCACTATGCAGACAGTCTCCGTAACAGAAAAAACCGGATGCGGTATGTACATCCCTGGAAAGCTCCTGCAATGTCTGCTAAGTGTGCTTCTAGCTGCGGTTGTGCAAAGTCTTTTTTTGCAGGACAGTTTTCCGTTGCATCCTGCATTTTATGTTCTAGGTTTGGCATTTACCGCTTTGGGCGTGTATATCCTTGGAAAATTTGAAAAAAGATATAGCAATTGTGTCGCAGTTGATGTATAATCGTAAAAAAGAATGGAGGATGCGCCATGTTTTTCAGAAAAAAGATAGAAAAATCCTGCAGCTACTGTATGTATGGAACAAAGCTGGATGAGGAACAGGTACTTTGCGCCAAACGCGGTGTTGTGAATATTTGTTCCAAGTGCAGGAAGTTTTCTTATGATCCCTGCAAGCGCATCCCGTTGAAGCCAAAGGCTCTGGACTTTATGAAATACGATCAGGAGGATTACAGCCTGTAAAGAACGCCGGAAAGCGAATCGCTTTCCGGCGTATACTTTATTGGATCATATTCAGAAAATCGTCCTCTGACAAAATGGGAATACCCAGTTCCCTTGCCTTCCGCTCCTTGGAGCCTGCGTTCTCACCGACTACAACATAGGTGGTCTTTTTGGATACGGAGCCAGAGGCCTTTCCTCCAAACAGCTCAATCTTTTCCGTAGCTTCTTCCCGGGTAAACTTTTGCAGAGCGCCGGTCAGAACAAAAGTCATACCGGCAAAGCGGGTATCAGAGATTACCCGTTTGCTATCAAAGTTTACACCGGCCTCCCGGAGCTGCTGGATCATGTGTCTGGACTGGGACTGTGTAAACCAATCGGCAATGGATTGCGCAGTCACTTCGCCCACATCACTGATTTGTGTCAATGCTTCAACATCTGCTTCCATCAGCGCATCCAGCGAGCCAAATGCAGCAGCAAGGACTTTTCCTGTTTTTGCACCCACCTGCCGGATTCCAAGGGCATAGATAAGTCGGCTGACATCCTGCTGCTTGCTCTGCTCAATCGACGCAAGCAGTTTTTTTGCAGCTGTATCTCCCTTTTGCCAAAGGCTTTTCATCTGCTCCAGAGTCAGGTAGTAAATATCCGCAGGAGAACGGACAAAACCCTTTTCGATCAGAGTTTCCACAATTGCGGAGCCAAGACCCTCAATGTCCATGGCATCCCGGCTTACAAAATGGGCAATATTCCGGCTGAGCTGAGCAGGACACTCCGCGCCGGTACAGCGGGTAAATGCGCCATCCGCATCCCGGCAGGTCCGGGCGCCGCATACAGGGCAAACGGAAGGCAGCTGATAAGGTTTGGCATCAGTAGGCCGTTTGCTAAGATCCACATCCAGAATCTCCGGAATGATCTCGCCGGCTTTACGGATCCGAACCGTATCACCGATACGTATATCCCGCTGGGAGATGAAATCCTGATTATGCAATGTGGCGTTGGTGACCGTTGTGCCAGCAAGACGCACCGGTTTTACCACTGCCTTGGGTGTCAGCACGCCAGTACGGCCCACCTGAACCACAATGTCCTCCACAACAGTTGGCTTGATCTCCGGCGGATACTTGTAAGCCGCTGCCCAGCGAGGAAATTTTGCAGTCGCGCCCATTTTTTCCCGCTGAGAAAGATCATTGACCTTGATCACCGCGCCGTCAATATCACAGGACAGCTGATCCCGGGTTTCGTTGATGGATAAAACATGGTCAATAACATCCTGAACCTTCGATTTAAGGGCAAAGGGAATCACCTTAAAATGAAGCCGCCGCAAGTATTCCAGGGTTTGTTCATGGGTGGAGAATTCCACACCCTCTGCCAGCTGAATATTGAAAATATAGATATCCAGTCCCCGTTTGGCCGCAATTTTGGGGTCCAGCTGCCGCAAAGATCCTGCCGCGGCATTTCTCGGGTTGGCAAACAGGGGCTTCCCTTCCGCCTCCTGACGCTCGTTTAGTGCCTCAAAGCTTTTCTTGGGCATGAATACCTCGCCGCGAACGATCAGCCGTTCTGGTGCGCCCTCCAGCATCATAGGAATGGACCGAATGGTCTTCAGATTCTCGGTCACATCTTCTCCTACCTGACCGTCGCCACGGGTCGCGCCCCGGACAAAACGGCCGTTTTCGTATTCCAATGCAACAGAAAGTCCATCGATCTTCGGCTCAATCGAGAACTCCGAATCCGGGTAACTTTCCAGAGTTTTTTCTAAAAACTCGCCTAATTCCTCAGGAGAAAATACATCCTGAAGACTCATCAGCGGAACAGGATGGGTCACCTTTTCAAATTTGCTCAGGGCTTCGCCGCCTACCCGCTGGGTGGGAGAATCCGGCAAAGCAAGATGCGGATTCGCGGATTCCAGCTCCTCAAGCTCCCGAAGCAGGCGGTCATATTCAAAGTCCGGCATGGATGGGTCATCCAGTACGTAATAGCGATAGTTCGCCTGCGTCAAAAGCTCTGTAAGCTCCTGGATTCTCTCTCTGGCTTCCATAGTTAACCTCCGGTTTGTAAGAAAGTGTCCGGCACCTGCCCGACAATGATGGTCTCCGCAACCACCACCTGGCTGCTGACAGTAAAGCTCTCCGTCCGTCCCAGCACAAGGATGGAGACATCTACAAGAACATTCATAGTAAGCTGCTGCAAGGTCTGATTGATGCCGGCTTCTGTAAAATGGCTCTCAAATCCAGCATCGGAATTCCGGATGGACAGAATGTGTACCGGAATCTGAAACCCTCGCCCGGCAAAGAGTTCCGGAAACAGCAGGCTGCCGATCGGGATCCCCAGATCACTGGTGTCCAGCGCCATAATCTCATCGTTGATCAGATTCAGCGTGTCCGTTTTCAGCCGGTTGACCTCGCTCATATTGGTCTTTAACGCGGTGATCCTGCCATTTAGATCCTTTTCAAAATAGACGATGCGATCGTACTGGATATTGCCGGTTTCGATCTGACGGTCAATGGCGTCATTGATCAGATCTGATGTGGAGTTGCGTACCTGTGTTTCTGCAAGTTCCCGAATTGTGTTGTGGTATCTGGTTCGAAAAATAACAAGAAGCAGTATCGCTACAGCCATCAACAGGCAGAACAGGCGCACAAGCCCCCGCATCCTCACACGCATACAATCACCTCTTGGGATCCTATGCAGAGAATGCAAAAATATTACAGTTTTTTCATATGGGAAGATGCGGTTTTTGCCATAAGTTTTTTGGTGCCTACACGGTCAAATGCGATTTCAAGCAGCGCATCGCCTCCCATTTTCATAACAGAAAGCACCATGCCCTGCCCGAAGGCTGAATGCTGCACCATATCTCCTTTGTTAAGCTCCAGATATGTTGCTTTTGCGTTTGTTGCACCTGTTGCAGAAAGATAGCTTCTTCCGGTGGCAGCATAATTCACCGGCTGATAGTTTTGACGGGAATAGTTTATACCAAAGTCCTTGCTCACAGAGCGCTGGGGTGCGCTGTAACCGCCTTTTTGAACGATCTCATCCGCCGGCAGCTCCCGCAGAAAGCGGGACGGCATGGCCGCTGCGGTGCGGCCGTAGAGCATGCGCTGTCTTGCATGGCTGATGGTAAGGGTCTGCTTTGCTCTGGTAATGGCCACATAGCACAGCCGGCGCTCCTCTTCCATCTCCTCATGATCGCCGATGGTGCGCATACCGGGAAACAGGCCATCCTCAAAGCCAACAAGAAATACATTGGGAAATTCCAGGCCTTTGGAGGAATGCATGGTCATCATCACAATGGCATCATCCCCGTCGTTATACTGCTCAATATCCGTATACAGAGCAATTTCCTCCAGAAACTCCGAAAGCGACGGTGTCTGCGTATTCTCCATATAAGAAAGAATGCTGGATTTTAATTCTCGAATATTCTCTAACCTTGTGATATTCTCCTCTGTTTCCTTTGCTTTCAGCATGTCTACATAGCCGCTGCGGAGCATAACTTCCTCATAAAAATCCGGTAACGGCATACCTTCATCCAAGAGAGCGGAGAGCTCCTCAATCATAGCAGAAAACTGCCGGAATTTTCCTGCGGGCTTTTCCAACGGCGCATAATCCTGGGGATTGGAAATCACATGGTAAAGGGGTTTCGTCTCCGCTTCGGCAAGTCGAACCGCTGTCTCCACAGATTTAGAGCCCAGACCTCTTGGGGGATTGTTGATGATCCGCTTCAGCCGCAGATCGTCCGCTCTGTTATTGATAACACACAGATACGCCAGCATATCCTTGACTTCCGCACGATCAAAGAACCGGGTGCCGCCGATGATTCGGTAAGGAATGCCGTTTCTCTTCATGGCATATTCCAGCGCGTTGGACTGGGCGTTTGTGCGGTACAAGATGGCGTAATCCTTGAATCCCCTGCCCTTGGAGCCGGAAAGGATCTGTCCGGCTATATAGTTTGCCTCTGCTCCTTCGTCAGAAGCCTCATACACAGTAATGGGCTTACCCTGCCCATTAGCTGTCCATAACCGCTTTCCCTTTCTGCCCACATTGTGGGCAATGACTGCATTGGCAGCATTCAGAATCGACTGGGTAGAACGATAATTCTGCTCCAGACGGATGGTTCTTGCCCCGCGATACTGCTTTTCAAAGCTAAGAATATTCTCGATGGTCGCGCCGCGGAACCGATAAATGCTCTGATCGTCGTCACCCACCACACAAATATTCTCATATCCTCCAGCAAGCAGCGATGTCAGCAGATATTGCAGATGGTTGGTATCCTGATACTCGTCCACCAGAACATAACGGAATTTTTTCTGATAATAAAGACGGATATCCTCATTTTCCTGCAACAGTTTCACAGTAAGTAGAATAATATCGTCAAAATCCAGAGCATTATTCTCTTTTAGCTGGGTCTGATAACGCTTGTAGGCTCTGGCAATGGGTAAAAGACGCAGATCCCCTGTGTTTTCTGCATTCTCGATCATTCTTTCCGGGGTAATCATTTTATCCTTTTCCCGGCTGATGATGTTCAGAATATATCTTGCAGGGAATGTTTTGTCATCAAGGCCCATATCCTTTGCAATATCCTTCATGACTCTCTCGGAATCCGCGGTGTCATAAATTGTAAAGCTGCGTGTATATCCCAGACGTTCGATATCCCGCCGTAGGATGCGGCAACAGGCGGAATGGAAGGTCATGGCCCAAACATCCTGTCCCTCGGGGTCAAGCATGGCGCTCAGCCGCTCTTTCAGCTCGTTTGCCGCCTTGTTAGTGAATGTAATCGCAATGATCTCCCAGGGCCGCGGAGGCTCTACAGCGCATAGATAATCTGCCCTTGCACGCTCATAATCGGAGACGGCAGAAGATATGGATTCCAAAAACTCCACATCTTCCTCTGTCACTGTATCCGGAATCAGCTCAGAATCACTTCCGCTGCCGAACCGGATCAAATTGGCGATTCTGTGGATCAGAACTGTGGTCTTTCCGCTGCCTGCGCCTGCAAGCAGAAGCAAAGGCCCTTCCGTAGTCAGGACAGCCTCTTTCTGCATATCATTCAGCCCGGAAAACTGGGATGCAATATACTGTCTGCGGGCATTTAAAAAACGGGTTTCATAAGCTTCAGTCATAATAGCACCTGTTTGATGAATAGATACACTTATTTTACTCTATCACACCAAAAAGGTAAAGATAAATTTCAAATTCTTTTGCAGCTATCCCAACAGCTCCCGCAAAGATGCCAGTGCTTTTTTCTCTATTCTGGAGACCTGTACCTGACTGACAGAAAGCACTTTCGAAACCCGATCCTGGGTCAAACCGTGGAAGTAACGCAGACGAATCACAAGTCCCTCCCGTTCCGGCAGCTTATCAATGGCTTGCTGCAGGGAGATGTGCTCCACCATGGTCTCCTCAGACTCGGTATCCGTCAAAACGCTTTCCAGACTAAAGCCATCCTCGCCGGTCTGCTTCTGGATAGATTCCGTAGCCGCAGTGGCTGTTTCCGCCAACGCGATCTCTTCAGGCGACAGGCCTGTTTGCTGAGAGATCTCCTGGATGGAGGGTTCTCTTCCAAGGGAATGCGTCAGCTCGTTTCTTGCGCATTTAATGGCAGACGCCTGTTCCTTTATGGTTCGGGATACCTTGATAGCACCGTCGTCCCGCAGGAATCTTCGAATCTCCCCTGCAATTTTGGGAACTGCATAGGTAGAAAACTGTGTACCATAATTCAGATCAAATCCTTCGATTGCCTTTAAAAAGCCAAGGCAACCCAGCTGGTACAGGTCGTCCGCCTCTGTGCCTCTGCCCAGAAACCGTTTTGCTACAGACCAGATCAGACCGGAATTTTCCGCAACCAAAAGCTCCGACGCCTCTTTATCTCCCTGCTGAGACCGACGGATCAATTCTTCCTGCCTGCTCATTTCCGTTTTTGGATCTTACGGCGCATATGTACCGTTGTTCCTTTTCCCGGCTGAGAGGTCAGTTCAAAGGTGGTCATAAAGCTCTCCATAATGGTAAAGCCCATACCGCTGCGGTCTGTTCCTCCTGTGGTAAACATAGGGCGCATTGCCTGCTCAATATCCGGAATGCCCACACCTTTGTCCTTGATCACAATATCCAGAACATTGTCTTTCAGAATCCGGCAGCGCAGAGTGATCACTCCCAATTCGTTGGGGTATGCATGGACGATACAGTTTGTCACCGCTTCTGACACCGCGGTACGGATATCTCCCAACTCTTCAAGGGTTGGGTCCATCTGCGCCGCAAAGCAGGCAACCGCGCTTCTGGCAAAAGCTTCGTTGCTGGATCTGCTGGGGAATTCTAAAATCATAAAGTTATCGAATTTCATGATACTGCCTCCTTGATTTCCACAATTTTATCAATACCTGACGCCCGAAACACCCGCATCGGCTGTGCGCATATCCCTGTCAGGATCAGCTTTCCTTCGATCTGGGTCATGTTTCTAAGTGCGTTGATCACTACAGCAATGCCCGAGGAGTCCACAAAAGTCACATCCTGAAAATCCAGCACACAGATATCAGGTGTGTAAGCTTCAATCTTCCCTGTAATGGCCTGAATATAGTTTTTCGCGCAATGATGATCTATCTCTCCGGTGAGTGCCACCGTTAATTTTCCGTTTTCAAGAAAACTGGTAAATCGCATTTATAACGCCTCCTTTGTTTAATACCCAATCAGTATAAAATGTTTGATGCGGATTTTTCGTCGCATTTACAAACATAAAAAAATAACTCTCCCGGGGAAACATTGCATTTCCACGGGAGAGTATCCATTTGGTAATTTAGAGCTTTTTCAAAGCTTCTTCGCTCTGTTTGAGCTGTGCGATCAGATCCTTTGTTTTCTGTGCCTTTTCCCGTTCTGCGGCAACCACAGCCTCAGGAGCGCGGGAAACAAATTTTTCGTTGCTGAGCTTGGCCTCCAGAGAATTGAGGAACTTCTGGTTGCTCTCTAATTCTTTGCGGATCCGCTCCAATTCCTTTGCTACATCCACCAGCTGGCCCATGGGAATATAGAGCTTTGCATCGGAAATAGTGATGGTTACCATGCCGTCCAGATTCTCTGGCTCAGATTCCAGCAGGGTCACGGCATCCGCATAGGCAAGTCTCTGCAGGAATCCTTCACCTTCAACGAAAACCTGAGGTTTAGAGGTCAAAATATACAGCGCGGCCTTCTTGGAAGGCGGAACATTCATCTCGGTACGGCGGTTACGAATCGCACGAATGGCCTCCATAACAGACTCCATCTGTGCACACTCGGCCTTAAAAGACAGATCCTCACGGATTTCAGGCCACTTGGCAACGATCAGGGCTTCACCCTCATGAGGCAGGCTCTGCCAGATTTCTTCGGTAATGAAGGGCATGAAGGGATGCAGCAGGCGCAGTGTCTGATCCAGAACGTAAACCAGTACCTGGATAGCAGTCTGCTTCCGTTCCGCATCGTCTGCAAACAGACGAGCCTTGGTCATTTCAATATACCAGTCGCAATAAATATCCCAGAGGAAATCGTAGATCTTCTGAATGGCAACACCCAGTTCATACTTTTCCATGTTCTCGGTGACTTCACCAATCAGGGTATTCAGCTTGGACAGAACCCACTTATCAGCAATTTCCAGCTTGCTGAGGTCAGGAAGAGCGTTTTTGGCATCCTCATCCAAATTCATCAGCACATAACGGCTGGCATTCCACAGCTTGTTGGCAAAATTGCGCATTGCCTCACAACGTTCCACATAGAAACGCATATCGTTTCCGGGAGAGTTGCCGGTGACCATGTTCATACGCAGGGCATCACAGCCATAGCGCTCGATCATCTCCAGAGGATCAATGCCGTTACCCAGAGATTTGGACATCTTTCTGCCCTTATCATCACGAACCAGGCCATGGATCAGAACCGTGTGGAAGGGCGCTTTGCCCATATGCTCCAGGCCGGACACGATCATACGGGACACCCAGAAGGTAATAATATCATAGCCGGTGACCAGCACATCGGTGGGGAAATACTTCTTCAGGTCTTCCGCGTCCTTATCGGGCCAGCCCAGGGTCTCGAAAGGCCACAGAGCAGAGCTGAACCAGGTGTCCAGTACATCCGGATCCCGCTCGATATTGGCGCTGCCGCACTTTTCGCAAACGTGAGCATCCTCGCGGGTGCAGGTCATATGTCCGCAGTCTGCGCAGTACCAAACAGGAATCTGATGACCCCACCACAGCTGGCGGGAGATGCACCAGTCACGGATGTTGTTCATCCAGTTCATATAATTTTTGGTGAAACGCTCAGGAACAAACTTGGTTTCACCCTCATTAACCGAACGGATAGCCTCTTCTGCCAGAGTCTTCATCTTCACAAACCACTGGGCAGAAATGATCGGCTCCACATCATTGTGGCAGCGATAGCAGGTGCCAACATTATGGGCGTGATCCTCGATCTTAACCAGATAGCCCTGTGCCTCAAGATCTGCTACGATCTTCTTTCTGGCTTCATACCGGTCCAGTCCCTCATATGCGCCGCCCAGCTCATTGACCTTACCGTTGTCATCCAGAACCCGGATTACCTCCAGATTATGGCGCAGGCCCACTTCAAAGTCGTTGGGATCGTGGGCAGGGGTCATTTTCACACAGCCGGTGCCGAATTCCATCTCCGCATAGTCATCGGCCACAATGGGGATTTCCTTGTTCACAAGAGGCAGTGTCACAGTTTTGCCCACAATGCCCTTATACCGATCATCGTTGGGGTTTACACAGACACCGGTATCGCCCAGCATGGTCTCCGGACGGGTAGTCGCAACAATAACTTCTCCACTGCCGTCGGTCAGAGGATAACGAATATGCCACAAATGGCCGGGCTTATCCACATATTCCACTTCTGCATCAGAAAGAGCGGTTACACAGTGAGGGCACCAGTTAATGATCCGGCTGCCCTTATAGATCAGGCCCTTTTCATACATGGAGACAAAAACCTCACGGACAGCCTTGGAGCAGCCCTCGTCCATCGTGAAGCGGGCACGCTCCCAGTCACAGGATGCACCCAGCTTTTTCTGCTGCTCAACGATCCGGTTGCCGTATTTGTGCTTCCAATCCCACACACGCTCCAAAAATTTTTCGCGGCCAAGATCATAGCGGGTCAGTCCCTCCTTGCGAAGCTCCTCTTCCACCTTGATCTGAGTAGCAATGCCGGCATGGTCTACACCGGGCAGCCACAGGGCGCTGTAACCCTGCATCCGCTTGAAGCGGATCAGAGTATCCTGCAGCGTCGCATCCATAGCGTGACCCATGTGGAGCTGACCGGTAACATTGGGAGGCGGCATGACGATGGTAAAGGGTTTGGCGCCCTCTTCCTCACTGGGACGGAAATATCCTCCCTTTTCCCACATCTCATAGATTCTGTTTTCAACCTGTTGGGGTTCATAAACCTTCGGCAGTTCTCTTGCCATTTCAGACACTCCTTTGCATACAAAAACGCCCCGAGAGAAAACTCTCAGGGCGAAAAAATTCCGCGGTACCACCTGAATTCCCGAATACGGGCACTTAAACAGCTGTAACGGGCATACCCGTACTGCCCTACTTTATTTTCAGGCAATCTGCTCCGGGGCGACCATCCGTACAAATCCAATATGCGCTCTCACCAAACGCGCACTCTCTGAATTGGAAAAGCTGCACAGAACTTCCCTTTCGCTGCATTTTCAGAAATAAAATACCATATTTTTTATACACTGTCAACTGTATTCCTGCAAGTTAAAATAAAAACGATCATCAAACCTTGACTGGATTCTGTATTTGGCATATAATGGAGTAAATTTTTACGATAGCGAGATGATCATAATGAAGCTTTCCCTTGTTGTTCCCTGCTATAATGAGGCGGAAAATGTGGCCAATTTTCAGGAGGCTGTCATTTCTGCCTTTGACGGCTGCGATTATGATTATGAGATTGTTTTTATTGACGATGGCAGCAAAGATCCTACCTTACACAATCTGAAAAAGCTGTACCATGCACAAAAATGCCCTGTTAAGGTCGTCTCTTTCTCCCGTAACTTTGGAAAAGAGGCGGGCTTGTACGCAGGTCTGCAGCATGCCAGTGGAGATTATATCTCTCTGATCGATGCGGATCTGCAGCAGCGCCCCGAGATCGTTCGGGATATGGTAAAAATTCTGGATGAACAGCCCCAGTATGATGTGGTTGCAGCCTATCAGGATCGCAGAGGTGAGGGCAAAGTCCTCTCTTTCTTCAAGAAAAGCTTTTATACGATCATTAATCGGATGTCAGATGTAACACTCCACGCAGATGCAAGCGACTTCCGGACCTTCCGCAGAAGTGTTCGGGACAGTATTCTTTCCATGGCAGAGTATCACCGCTTCTCCAAGGGCATTTTTGCATGGGTCGGTTACGATACCTGCTTCATCCCCTACACTGCCTGTGAGCGGACTGCAGGCACCACAAAGTGGAATTTCCGCAAGCTGATGAATTACGCCATTGACGGAATCATCGGCTTTTCCACAAAGCCCCTGCGGCTTGCAACATATCTTGGCGTTTTGACCGCTATCGCCGCAGTGATCTATCTGATCGTTGTGGTGCTTCAGAAGCTGATCGTGGGAATTGATGTTCCCGGTTTTGCTACCAGCATTGTGCTGATCCTTTTGCTTGGCGGCATCCAGCTTTTCTGCATCGGTATCATCGGTGAATATGTAGGAAAGATCTTCGAGCAAAGCAAGGATCGTCCTATCTATATCGCGAAAGAAATTCTGGATTACAACGACAAATAAAGAAACGGACTTCGGAATCAACCGAAGTCCGTTATTTTTACTCTTTATCCTTTTTAACCTTCTTGGCAGCCTTTGCCATAGCCTTGGCTTCCTGAGCCTTCTTAGCCTCTTCCTGTGCTCTTTCAGCAGCGGATTCATTGGTGGAAAGCGCCCACTTGGCAAACTCAATGCGGACCTGATCAGCGCTGGTCTCGATAACAAACTTATCGTCCTTGATGCTGACAACAGTGCCAACAATGCCGCCGATGGTGGTGATTCTGTCACCGGTCTTCAGATTGGAACGCATGGTTTCTGCTTCTTTTTTCCGTTTCTTCTCGGGACGGATCAGCATGAAGTAGAAAATAGCGACCATAGCAACCAGCATGATCACAGTGCTGAACATTCCACTACCGGGATCTGCAGGGGGTGTAGTGCCTTCAAGAAAATGTAACATGGATATAACTCCTTTTTGTTTAATAATCGAATACATTATAGCATTGTTCTCATAAAATGCAAGCAAAAATTAGATCCTCTGCCCTAATTTAACAGAATATTCACGGCGGAATTCCTCAAAACGGCCCTCATCCAGCGCATTTCGGATCTTTTCCATGAGCTTGTTATAGAAATATAGGTTATGCATCACACTCAGCCGCATAGCAAGCATTTCCTCCGCGACAAACAAATGCCGAATATAGGCTCTGGAATATCTGCGGCACACCGGGCAGTCGCACTTCGGATCAATGGGACTTTCATCCAGCTGATATTTTGCATTTTTCAGATTGATAGCGCCTTCCCAGGTGAAAAGCCTTGCGTGGCGGGCATTCCGGGCAGGCATAACACAGTCAAAGAAATCAACGCCCCTTGCAACTGCTTCTATGATATTGCTGGGGGTGCCGACACCCATAAGATACCGGGGCTTGTTTACCGGCATATGGGGCTCTACCGCATCAATGATGTCGTACATTTCCTGGGCGGTCTCCCCTACTGCAAGACCACCGATGGCATAACCCGGCAGATCCAGCTCCGCAATCCGCTTCATGTGCTCCATGCGAATATCGGCATAAGTGCCGCCCTGATTGATGCCCCAGAGCATCTGCCTTGGATTGACGGTATCCGGCAGGCTGTTCAGTCTGGCGTTTTCTGCCTTGCAGCGCACAAGCCAACGATAGGTACGATCCACACTCTTCAAAACATAATCCCTCGGCGCGGGATTTTCGATACATTCATCAAAGGCCATTGCGATATCTGAGCCCAAATTGGACTGGATCTGCATGCTTTCTTCTGGACCCATAAAAATTTTTCGGCCATCAATATGGGATGCAAAATACACGCCCTCTTCTTTGATCTTTCGCAGAGAAGACAGGCTGAACACCTGAAATCCGCCGGAATCCGTCAGGATCGGACCGTCCCAGGTCATAAATTTATGCAGGCCGCCCATTTCCCTAACTACTTTATCCGTAGGACGAAGATGCAAATGGTAGGTATTGGAAAGCTCAACCTGACAGCCGATGCTTTTCAGATCCTCAGCGCTAAGCGCACCCTTGATGGCACCTTGAGTACCCACGTTCATGAATACCGGTGTCTGCACCGTACCATGAGCGCAGGTAAATTCACCTCGACGGGCCTTTCCCTCTGTTTTTAAAAGCTGAAACATAGTTACCTCACTTATTTAGATAATGCACATTGCGTCGCCGAAACTGAAGAAACGATAGCGCTCCTTCACAGCCTCATTATAAGCATTCAATACATTTTCCCGTCCCGCAAAGGCAGATACCAGCATCACAAGGGTACTTTCCGGAAGGTGGAAATTTGTAATCAATCCCTGCATCGCTTTGAATTCATATCCGGGGTAAATGAATATCTCCGTCCATTTGGATTTTGCTTCAAAGCTGCCATCCTCATTAACGAGGGATTCCAGCGTGCGGCAGGATGTGGTACCCACACAGATGATCCGGCCTCCCTCTGCTTTGGTTTGGTTCAGGATAGCCGCAGTGGCTTCATTTATCATGCAAAGCTCGGAATGCATATGGTGGTCGGTGATCTCCTCCGCCTTTACCGGTCGAAAGGTGCCGAGACCTACATGCAATGTAACAAAAGCTGTCTTTACGCCCTTATTCCGGATCTTTTCCAACAATTCATTAGTAAAATGCAGTCCCGCTGTAGGAGCTGCCGCAGAGCCGACTTCCCGGGAATAAACGGTCTGATACCGCTCCTGATCGGAAAGCTCTGCCTTGATATAAGGAGGCAGCGGCATCTTGCCCAGCCGCTCCAGAACCTCCAAAAAAATACCTTGATAATGAAACTGGACCACACGGTTTCCATCGTCCTTCACCTCGGAAACGGTCGCTGTCAGCTCTCCATCTCCAAAAATCACTTCGCTGCCTACCTGCATTTTTCTACCGGGCTTGCACAGGCACTCCCAGCATCCGTTGCCAAGGTCACGCAAAAGCAAAACCTCCACTGCTCCGCCGGTAGGACGCCTACCCAAAAGGCGGGCCGGAAGCACCCTGGAATCGTTCATCACCAGACAGTCACCCGGACGAAGATAATCCAGTATATCGTAAAAATGTCTGTGGCTGACCTTTCCTGTTTGCCGGTCCAAAACACATAAGCGGGATGTATCTCTGGCCTCAAGCGGTGTTTGAGCGATCAATTCTTCAGGAAGGGCATACCAGAAGTCACTTGTCTTCAAAAACATCTCCTCCGATTCTAAAAAAAGCCCTTTTAGTATAGCTTAAAAACCAGCTAAATGCAACCTTTTCCAAAAAATACCCACAGGCCGCATCACCTGTGGGTATTTTGCTGTATGTTATTTTTTGCGGAAACGAATAAATACAATTGCCGCACCGGCGGTTACACCGCAGCCGGCAAGGGCACATACCACGATCAGAATGACATTTCCGCCATCACCTTGGTCTGTAGGCTGATAAGGATCACCCGAGCTGCTTACCGCAGAAGATTCTGTGGTTGATCCAGAACCGGAGGGCAGTTTTTCGTCTGCCGATGTACTGCCCTGTGTGCTCTGCGAAACAGAGGACTGGGTCGAATTCGAACCAGAAGGTGCTGTGCCGGACTGTACGGTCTGCTGGGTAGGATCCACAGATGTGGAGGGGACCGTAGCAGGTGTTGTATCAGGCACTGTACTGGCTTCCGTGTTGGGTACTGTTCCGGGAGCTGTGGACGGCTTTGTGGCCGATGTAGCAGGAGTTGTTGCCTGTGTAGGTGCTGTAGTCGATGTGGTAGGAGCAGTTGTTGCTTGTGTAGATGCAGTGGTGGATGTTGTAGCATTGGTAGTCGGATTGTTCGTTTGTCCCTTTACCGTGCAGTTACAGTCATCACACTTTTTATCTGCATTGGTGTCCTTATGTGTCGTACGGGAATTGGGCATTTCCGCAGAGCATACTTTGCATACCTTCCAGTGCAGACTATCGTCATTTTTCCAAACCGTATACTGGTGGTCCGCAACAGGCGTTTTCACGCTGTTATGATCTGTAATGAGCTGTTTGGCCTCTGCATCCCAGAACCATGCGTTACAGGTTTCGCACACATAATAGGCAGATGTTCCGCCATCTTTGCAGGTAGCGGCAATTTCTTTCACATACTTGAGGGGCATAGTATGTCCCTGACAGTCGATATGGAACAAAATCTCATCGCCTAGTGTGTGACAAGTATAATTAATCCGCCTGTTTAGACCGAGGGCAGATTTCACTTCATCGATATGATTTTTGATCCACTGAGAGAAGAGATGGGAACTGTCACTTATCTCACAGATCCAGCGATCGGAGGTTTCACGCTTCATCCAGTTTTTGACCTGATCAACTGTCGTGCTACTGGTGAATACACCAACACCGGAGCCATTGCCGCTTTTTACAGTAAAATAATCCTTGCCGGTATGATTGCCGTCAGGAAGCAGACTGGGGTCTTTGGGGAAATGGGTCTGTCCCATTTCGTCTCTGGACAGCATAAAATATGCATGGAAAAGATGGCTGGTCTGATCGTCCCATGTTACATCTGTATAGTAACTCTTGCCATCCAGGAAAACCACATTCCATCCATGGTCTTCCATACGGCCAGTTGAAGGATTCACACTTTGACCGGTTATGTACCAGCTGTCGATCCCGGCTGCGTTTAAAAGGAGCTGGTATGCTCTGGCATAGCCGGCGCAAACTGCTTTGCCGCCAACAAGCGCGCCATAAGCGGTCTGGTGGTCACCAGTCATGACATAGTCTACCTTTTTCGCAACATAGTCGTGCAAATACAGCGCCTTATCATAGTCACTGCCTTTGGGCATGCCGGCAAGAGCAGAATTAACTTCTCTGTCAAGGGCATTCTTTGCAGAAATAAATGCTGCATCCGAGCCGGAAACGCTCTGACCACCGATTTTGTTATCAATGTTTTGAATTGTTAATGTTGATCCAGTTACACTGATACCGTACATATTTTGAAACCAGAAATACTCAGGATAGTCTGCACGGATCATGTCAACCGCTTTTTGTAAATCAGCGCCAAATGTGCTTACGGAAACATTTAGTGTGAATGAGGTGCTGGTTTTGCACGCCGCGATCGCCTCAACCAAATTGGTATAAATAGTCCGCTGCTGATTGTTTTCCAGCTTTGTGTATCCGTAACGAGGCTGATTTTCTGCTTTAACCGTTGGAATATAGACTGAAAACAACAACGACAAGCACAAAAGCAACGCAAAAATGCGGGCCACCCATTTCAAACTCGCTTTCACGAATGCTCATCTCCCTTCAATATTACAATAACAAATTATTAAAAAAAGTCAACATTTTTCCTGAAAAAACAAATTTTCCCATCCTGCACACATATTATTTACCTGCATAGACTGACGCGGAGGGATCTTTTATGAAAAAACCATTCTTTACAGGCGCGTGCACCGCCCTTGTAACACCGTTTCTAAACGGACAGGTAAACTACCCCATGATGCAGATCCTGCTGCAGCGGCAAATCGACGCCGGTCTGGAAGCTGCTGTAATTTGCGGCACAACCGGTGAATCCGCTACTTTGTCTGATGCAGAAAAGCTGGAGCTTTTTGCAAGATGCAAGGAATTTGTTGGAGACCGAATGAAGATCATTGCCGGTGCCGGCAGCAACGCAACGGAGCACACAGTAGAGCTGAGTATTGCCGCCCAGCGCGAGGGTGTGGATGGTCTATTGGTTGTCAGTCCCTATTATAACAAAGGAACTTCCGAAGGCCTGTTCCGACATTACTTATCCATTGCCCACGCAGTCAGTATTCCGGTGATCCTTTACAATGTTCCTTCCCGCACAGGGGTGGATATTCCTGTCAGCGTGTATAAGCGTCTCTGCCCTATTCCAAATATTGCAGGAGTTAAGGAAGCAACCACAGATATCAATAAAATTCTGCAAATTCGTTATGAATGTGAAGATAACCTCCCTATTTGGTGCGGTAATGATGACATGACTGTACCGGTCATGTCCCTTGGAGGAAAGGGCGTGATCTCCGTTGTGTCTAATTTGCTGCCGCAAGAGGTTCAGGCCATGGCCATTGCTGCGTTGGACGGTGATTTTGATACAGCGGCAGAGCTGCAATGCAGACTGTATTCCGTTACAAGGCTTTTGCAGTGCCAGGTCAATCCAGTACCTGTAAAGGCTGCCATGAAGTGTATCGGATATGACTGTGGGGGTTGCCGTCTTCCACTGACAGAGCTCAACGAAGAAGAAGCCAGAAAACTGAAGGATTATTTTTCATAAAAAACGCGCACCGCTTTTTGCGGTGCGCGAAAAACATGGATCAGGGCTTAAAGTATTCAAAGATAGGAAGCCATCCTTCCGCAACAGCATCTTTATGTTCCTGGGAATCTCTCAGAGTCCAGGTCACGCCCTGGATCTTCCACAGCTTGCGGCAGATACCCACACCAAGACGCTTTCTGTCGCTAAAACGATAAGCCAAGAAATCTGGTCTGGTAAAAAAGTTCAAAATATTAGCGGTAAGGACCCATTTCAGAACAAGAGGAAGTTTGCTTGCTTTATTTCCAACAAAATTTTCAGACAACTGTCCCCGGATTTCCTGAGGGCGGTTTTTCCGCAGCCAATGGATGCAGCGGGGATCGAAGGATTCCAGACAGTATGCGCCGTTATAGCTTTCCAGCATTTTGCAAACAGCCTCAGAAAGGGCGGCGTGATTTTTCCCTTCCGCCTTCAGTTCAATGATCAGCGGTGCTTTGCCAGCAAACAGTTCCAGCACCTGACGAAATTCCGGAATCCGCTCCTGTGTGCCCTCCAGATAATAGTCATGAAGCTGATCAGTAACCAGATCCTCGATTTTTACATCCACGCCGGCAGTGCGCTTCAAGGACGAATCATGGATAACAGCAAGATTTCCGTCTGCCATCAAATGCACATCCAGTTCTATACCATAGCCGTTCTCCAGAGCAAGCCGGAAGGCTTCCATGCTGTTTTCCGGTACGCCGTTACCATGAAGACCTCTGTGGGCATAACTCCAGCTCTGCAGCGCCTGAAGGCCCTTATGCCCTGTCCTTCCCCGAAGAGCAAATAGATACAGAACAAAAATAACAATTAAAGAGATCAACAAATAAATCATAATCAATCATCCGTGTCAAATGCATCCAGACTCTTTTTGCTGTCAGGCTTTGCATCGCCATGCTTGACCATCAGCATGGTAAAAAATGCAAGACCAACAAAAATAGACGCGTAAGGGAACAGGCTGGTCATTGCCACATTATCCATAAACATGCCGGAAATCGTGGGAGTCAGGGACTGGGCTGCCATGGAAGCCGTATAGTAATAGCCGGTATACTTACCAACATCCGCACCGGTACACATTTCAACGACCATGGGGAATGAGTTGACATTGATGGTCGCCCATGCCACACCTGCAAGAATGAACATAGCGGTCATCAGCCAGGAGGGGCTGGATGCTGTCATGAAGCAGCCGACAAAAAATGCAGTGAAGAGCATGACGATACCGGCAAGAATGGTCTTTTTCCGACCGATTTTGGAGGCAACCATGCCCACAGGCAGGTATGCAATGATCGCAGCCACATTTGCCAGCAGCAAAGTGGTAGTGGCATCCTTGTCCAAGACATTCTGTGCGTAAACGGTATACTTGGAAGTTACAGCGTTATATCCAAAGAACCACAAAACAATGGAAGAAAGCAGGAAGATCAGACTGTGGAATTCCCCTTTGCTCAGTTTCTTCTTCTGACCGGCAGCAGGAGCATCGTCCTCCTTATCCAGGCCAAGCGCAATACTTTCGCTCTGCATCTGGCCTGCCCATGCAGGCTCCTTCACCTTGAGCAGGAAAATGACCAGAGCAGCGAGCATAATGAAACCAACAACAGCATAGACACCAGTATAGCTCATATATGCGTTTTTCACCTTGGAGATCGCGAGAACAGAACCAATTCCAAGGACAATGATACCACCGGCATTGCCCATAAGGTTAATGACCGCGTTGGCTTTGGAACGAAGGGGCTTCAACGTAACATCCGGCATCAGCGCTACTGCAGGTGTCCGGAATGTGGCCATGGAGACCAGCAGGGCCAGCAGCACGCCAAGGAAAAGAATCAGTGCCAACGGCTCAGCGCTGGTAACAGCGGCTGCGCAGGCCTGCCGTGCAGGCACAACATGGCGGGTATACAGATTGACCTCCACTTCCCTGCCAAACTGATTGATTTCCGTAGTCTTGGAATCTGTGGTCAGCTTTGCAAAATCCTCACGGGTATAAATGTCCGCCAGCTTAAAGCTGACACCTTCCGGGGTCTGCAAAACAGTATCCTTCTGCTCATCATAGATCATTTCCATAGTGGCAGGATCATTGATTTTGGAATACCGCTCGATCTTTGACAGCTGAGCATTATCCGCAAGGGAGAGCAGCATCAAAAATACAACTGCAAGAATTGTACCAGTACGGATAAACGGAGTGCGGCGTCCACTTTTTCCTTTATGCCGATCAGAAATTCCGCCAAACAGAGGCAGCATAAACAATGCCAGAATGTTGTCCAGAGCCATTACAACACCGGAGGCAGTTTGGCTCAAACCAAATTTATTGGTCAATGTCATAGCAATGGTCACATCATAGACCTGCCAAAAGGCACAGATCAGGAAAAAGGCAAAGCCTACAAGTACGGTGCGCTTGTAATTGAGCTTCATAGCGGATCCCCCATTTTAATTCCTATCGGACATTCCGACTGTACTTCTTTTATTATACTATCTCTATTAAAAAAGTCCATAAAAAATTATAGAAAAGCGGCTGTGCCTGGGGCACAGCCGCTTATATCAGGCAAGGATCGCCTTGTGGAATACCTTTTTGCCCTTACGGATCTTAACACCGTCCTTAAGCATCTCTTCCGTAACCGCAAACTGAGGTGCAGGAACCTTTTCGTCATTGACAAACACGCCGCCTTGCTCTACCAGCTGTCTTGCCTGCTTATTGGAAGGTGCCAGACCGCAGACGACCATCAGATTCAGAATGCCGATCTTTCCGTCCACAAGCTTGTCGGCTGTAATCTCAGTGGTAGGCATGTTGGCATCATCGCCGCCGCCAGCAAACAGCGCCTTTGCGGCGGTCTGGGCCTTTTGTGCTTCCTCCTCGCCATGAACCAGCTTGGTCAGCTCAAAAGCAAGGATCTCCTTGGCAGTATTAAGCTGGGCATCCTTCCAACTATCCATCTCGTTGATGGTTTCCAGGGGCAGAAATGTGAGCATACGAATGCATTTCAGCACATCCTCATCTCCCACATTGCGCCAATACTGGTAGAAATCAAAGGGGGATGTCTTATTGGGATCCAGCCAGACCGCACCGGAAGCGGTTTTACCCATCTTCTTGCCTTCAGAGTTCAGCAGCAGTGTGATGGTCATGGCGTGGGCATCCTTGCCAAGCTTTCTGCGGATCAACTCTGTGCCGCCCAGCATGTTGCTCCACTGATCGTTACCGCCAAACTGCATGTTGCAGCCGTAATTCTGGTACAGATGGTAAAAATCGTAGGACTGCATGATCATATAGTTGAACTCCAGGAAGGAAAGACCCTTTTCCATCCGCTGCTTGTAGCATTCAGCACGGAGCATATTATTTACCGAGAAGCAGGCACCTACTTCCCGCAACACATCCACATAGTTCAGATCCAGCAGCCAGTCAGCATTATTGACCATCTGAGCCTTTCCTTCACCAAACTCAATAAAACGCTCCATCTGCTTTTTAAAGCACGCGCAGTTATATTCGATGGTTTCTCTGGTCATCATGCTGCGCATATCCGTACGACCGGAGGGGTCACCGATCATAGCCGTGCCGCCGCCGATCAAAGCGATGGGCTTGTTGCCAGCCATCTGCAGCCGCTTCATCAGACACAGGGCCATGAAATGGCCGACATGCAAAGAATCAGCAGTGGGATCAAAGCCGATATAGAATGTGGCCTTGCCGTTGTCAATCATTTCCCGGATCTCATCTTCATTGGTCACCTGCGCGATCAAGCCCCGGGCAACCAGCTCGTCATATAGTTTCATTTGAATCTCCTCCAAAATATATTGTAAAAAACAAACGCCCTCCGTCCGTTAGGACAGAGGGCGTAAAATACGCGGTACCACCTCTGGTTCGCCTGCACTTCACAGTACAGACCTCTAAGCGTCCAATAACGCTTCGCGCAGTATCGGGCGCACCCGTCCTCCCCTACTAAACTTTCAGGCAGGCTACTCCGGGAGGTATTGGGCGGTCTTTCCCACTGCCTTGCACCAACCGGCAGCTCTCTGGCGGAAAGATGGTCACTTACTTCATCCCATCATCGTATTGTAGGTATACTAGCAAAAAGCGAGCATCTTGTCAAGGACTTAATGCTGAATGAGCATTTCCTCGGCACTTTTCAGAGTGGTTTCTGTAATATTTGCGCCACCGATTATTCGCGCAAGCTCCCGGATGCGTCCGGCCCGGTCCAAAGGCGTAACCGTGGTGTACGTACGCCCCTGATGCTCTGCCTTTGAAATCAGCATATGGGTGTCGCCCATGGCCGCGATCTGGGGTAAATGGGTCACGCAAAGCACCTGTTTGTTTTTAGCTACACTCTTCAGCTTTTCCGCAACCTTTTGTGCGGCTCTGCCGGATACGCCTGTGTCCACCTCGTCAAAAATAAGGGTAGGCACCTGATCCTGCTGGGCAAGAACATTTTTCATAGCCAGCATGATTCGGGCAAGCTCACCGCCGGAAGCCACTTTACTCATAGGCTTTAGGGCCTCACCTGCATTTGCGGACATGTAAAACGCCACAGCATCCGCACCATTGCCGGACAATTCCAGCCCTGTAAATTCACACTGAAACTGCACCTTTGGCATATCCAGCTGAGAAAGCTCCGTCAAAATCTGGTTGGAAAGTCTGACAGCCGCTTCTTTTCTACTCTGGCGCAGGAGTTTGGCCGCTTCCCAGGCGGATTTTTCTGCAGTCATGAGCTTGCCTTTCAAGCGTTCCAAATGGTCATCTGCAAATTCTATCTTGTCCAGTTCCTGCTTTGCATTTTCCAGATATAAAAGAATATCCGCGCAAGTTGCGCCATACTTGCGCCGAAGCTTATGGATCACATCCAAACGGGATTCGATCTGCTCCAGCTCATCCGAAGAATAAGAAAGCTCATCTCTACAGCTGCGCAGCTCGTCTGCAGCATCTTGCACCTGATACATCAAATCAGATACACGCTCATGAAGGTCGGAATACGCCTCGGTAAAACGAGACAGTCTGGAAAGCTCCCTCTCTGCCTGAGAAAGCAAGGATGCCGCGCCATCGGAATCGTCGCTGCCGTACAGACATTCCACCGCTGCATGGATACCGTCAGAAAGCTTTTCCGCGTTTTGCAAAAGCTTCCGACGTTCCTCAAGTGCCGTATCCTCTCCCGACTCCAGCTGCGCTTTTTCGATTTCGCCAATCTGATGCTTCAGCATCTCTACCCGGCGGAGCTTCTCACTCTCGTCCATAGTCATACCGGCAATCTGCCGGCGAAGGGATTCCACTGCAGAATATTTTTCACTGTATTCCATACGCAGATTCAAGTTTTCCGCAAAATCATCCAAAAATTTCAGATGATTTGTCTCGTCAAACAAGCTGGCAGAGTCATGCTGACCGTGAATGTTGATCAGCTGCAATCCCAGCTTGCGCAGAATAGAGACCGTAACCAGACAGCCATTGACCCGACATACATTTCTGCCGTCAAGATAAATGTCCCGCTGAATAATGGTTTCCCTGTCGTAATCCACACCATTATCTGCAAACCACGGATACTGCGGAACATCGGTAAACACAGCGCGCACGGACGCTTTCTCGGTCCCTGTGCGGATCATGTCCCGATATGCCCGCTCGCCCAAAATCGCAGAGATGGCATCGATCACGATGGATTTGCCGGCACCGGTCTCGCCGGTAAGTACATGAAAGCCCTGGCCAAATTCAATGTCAGAGCGCTCAATGACCGCAATATTCTCAATATGCAGAAGACTCAGCACAGCGCTCCCCTCCCAAGGCGTTTAGTTTAATAGATTCTTGATCTCTCCGCAAAACGCAGCTGCGGCATTGGTATCCCGCATAACGATAAATACCGTATCATCACCGGCAATGGTTCCCACCACGACACTCATATTCATAGCATCAATGGCAGAAGCTGCAGCGGAGGCCAGACCGGGAAGTGTACGAATGACCAGCATATTCTGAGCATAATCAAAACTTGTAATGCACTCCCGGAAAATAGTATTGAGCTTACCGGAAAACGTGCTGGAAACTTCATCCGTAGCTGCTGTATAGCGGTATGTCCCGAAGCTGGTCAGCTCCTTGACGATCCGAAGCTCCTTTATGTCCCGGGAGATGGTGGCCTGCGTACTGCGAAAACCGGCACTCTGCAGTTCCTGAAGCAGCTGCTCCTGAGTCTCTACATTGCGGTTGGAGATGATCTCCATGATCTTTGCCTGTCTTTGACTCTTCATATTCTAAAACCTCACACAGTATTCTTAAATTTCGAATTGACTACATCATAGAAACTACGGTCCTTCAGGCGGATCAGCTTTGTCTGCAATCTGGACTTACGGATGGTTGCAACATCCCCCATATTCAGACGCAGCGCCTTGCCGCCGTCCACAGAAAGAAATGCATTTCTTCTGGCATTTTTTGTAAGACCAACCGTGATCACCCGGTTTTCCGATGCAACTATACAGCGGCTTGCTACGTCATGGGCGCAAATGGGCGTAACAATAATGCTGTGGGCTTCAGGCTCAACGATGGGGCCACCGGCAGAAAGGCTGTAAGCGGTAGAGCCGGTGGGCGTGGCGACGATCACACCGTCACCGCCGCACTCCATGGCCTGAACACCGTCGCAGGCAACATTGAGGTGGACAATGCGGGCAACAGCGCCCTTGGTGATCACAACATCATTCAGACAAATATCATGGAAGATGATATCTCTGTCGCGATGAACCGTCACATCCAGCATCATGCGGCTGTCAATAGTAAAGTTGCCGGACGCAATTCGCTTTAACTGATCCAGCTCTGTATTTTCCAGCTCCGCCATGAAACCAAGTGTTCCGATATTTACACCAAGGATCGGAATTCCGGCCCGGGTAGCAGTCTTAGCCATATGCAGAATCGTACCGTCACCGCCAAAGCAGATGATAAGATCTGAAGTTTGCAGCTCCCGATCCAGTCTGGAAAAGTAAAGATCCTTAGGCAGGTCAAAGGACTTATCCACCTCAAAGGGCAGACAAATCTTCACTTCTACACCGCATTCTCTTAAAATGTTCCGTGCCTGACGCACGGTATCAAAATCCTTGTCCCGATAGGGATTCGGTGTCAGGATCACCTTTTTCAAACTGTTTCACCCCTTTAGCGCTTCATGCGCCTGTGCTACGATATCTGCTGTATCCGGACGGATGCCTTCCGCATCCGCAAGAGTCAAATGGCCCAAAAATTCGATATTTCCTTCCGGTCCTTTCACAGGAGAAAATGTAAGGCCAAGGATCGAAAAACCAAGTGTGTCAGCCAGTTCCACAAAATCATCCAGAACCTGTTTATGGATCTGAGGATCCCGGATAACGCCTTTTTTGCCCACCTGATCCCGTCCGGCCTCAAACTGAGGTTTGATCAGGCACAGCACCTGCCCCATACCAGGCTTCAAAAGCGCCTGGATGGCAGGAAGTACGATCTTCAAAGAAATAAAGCTTACATCAACAACGGACAGATCCAGCGGCTCACCCAGCTGCTCCGGCGTAACATAGCGGATATTGGTCCGCTCCATAACCACCACACGGGGATCTGAACGGATCTTCCAGTCAAGCTGACCGTAACCCACATCAATGGCAAACACTTTCTTTGCGCCCTGTTGCAGCAAACAGTCCGTAAATCCTCCGGTAGAAGCGCCGGAATCACTGCAAACAAAACCGGTGGGATCTACATGGAAATCCCGCAGCGCCTTCTCCAGCTTCAATCCGCCCCGGCTTACATACGGGCACACCTCACCACGGACTTCGATTTCCACATTTTCTTCATAAGAAATGCCGGGCTTATCCGCTTTCTGTCCCTGAACATATACAAGTCCTGCCATAATGATAGCCTGTGCCTTGGCCCGGGACTCAGCAAGATTGCGTTCTGTCAGAAGTACATCCAGCCGCTTTTTAATCTTCACGATGGAGCACCTCCAAAACATAATTTGCGATCCCCTCTCCATCCATGCCGTAAGCATGGTGAAGGGCAGAAAGACTTCCATGGGTAACGAATCCTGTACCCAGATCTATGGCATCCACTGTGCAGTTTTTCTGTCTCAGCAAAACAGAAAGCTGTGCATGAATACCACAGCCGGTATTTGTCTCTTCTACGACAATTATCCGCTTATTTTCACCCATGTGCTCCAGCACAGCCTCTACCGGGAGGGGAGAAATGGCCAAAAGCCGCAAAACAGTGGCCTCAATTCCCTGCTCCGAAAGCCGCTTTGCGGCGTCCATAGCATTTTCGATCAGTGTACCATAAGTAACGATCGTCAAGTCCGTGCCTGCACGATGGCAGGTAAGCGCACCTTTTTCTTTTACATCTGATATATTTTGCCATGCACTGTCCGTATAGCTAAGGTCTTTTCCTCTGGGATAACGGATCGCTACTGGACCACTGTGCTCTTGCACAGCCCATGTGAGCATATGACTCAGCTCACAGCAGCTTGCCGGGCAAAGGACCATCATACCGGGAGCTTGACGCAAAAAACCCACATCAAATACACCGTGATGGGTTTCTCCGTCCTCACCCACAAGGCCTGCCCGGTCAACAGCCAGAATCACATGCAGCCCCAGCATGGAAACATCCTGCATGATCTGATCATAGGCACGCTGCAGGAAGGTAGAATACAGGGCAACGACCGGTACCATTCCCTGTTTGGCAAGGCCGCCGGCCATAGATACCGCATGCTCCTCTGCAATGCCCACATCAAAAAGCCGGTCAGGAAAGATTTCCTTGAATCTAAGCAGGCCTGTGCCTCCCGGCATGGCTGCTGTAATGGCGCAAAGCTTTTCATTTTCCTGCGCCAGTTTGACCATCGTCTCGCCAAAGGCATCGGAAAAAGATTTCCCGCCGCCGCCAATGGACGCGCCTGTTTCCGGATCAAACTTACCGATACCGTGAAATCTGGATGGATTCTCCTCCGCAAATCGGTAGCCATGGCCCTTATGGGTCAAAACATGGACCACAACAGGTGCAGAAAGTTCCTTGGCCACCTTCAAAACGCGGATCAGTTCGGGCAGATCATGCCCGTCCACAGGTCCAAGGTACGCAAGCCCCATATTATCAAAAATTGTAGTAGGAAGCACCATCCGCTTCAGCCACTGTTTCACTGCTCTGGTCACACGATAAACGGACCGGCCACCGGGCAGCTTGTCCAAGGCATTGCGGTAATGCTCTTTCATACCAAGATAACGCTCTTTGGTGCGAAGCCTTGACAAATGCTTGGCCATTCCACCAACATTACGGTCAATGGACATTTCATTGTCATTCAAGATGATGACCATAGGTTCCTTGCTGACTGCAGCGTCATTCAGACCCTCGTAGGCCATGCCGCCTGTAGCCGCGCCATCGCCCATCAGCGCAATGACATGGTAATCTTCTTTTCTTAATGTTCTGGCTCGTGCCATACCCAGCGCGATGGAAACCGAGCTGGAAGCATGTCCGGCAACAAAGGCATCTGCCCGGCTTTCCGATGGCTTCGGAAAACCTGCCATACCACCGAATTGTCTTAAACCGTCAAAATCCGCCTGGCGTCCCGTCAACAGCTTATGAATATAAGACTGATGACCAACATCAAATACCAGGCGGTCTTTATTGGTATCAAATACTGTTTCAATAGCCACCGTAAGCTCCACAACCCCAAGATTGGAAGCCAGATGGCCGCCGGTTTTGGCAACATGGCTGACTAGAAATTCACGGATCTCTGCACACAGGCAGTTAAGCTCCTCCGAGCTGAGTGCCGTCAGACCCTGGTGATCTCTGATTCTATCCAGTATACGCACAATGCGTCACAACCTATCTTTTTATTTTCTTTTTCTAAAGAGATCGGGAAAATGCTTCAGCCTATAAATAATCCTGCCTACTGTATGCACGATCTTCGTGCTGGAATTGACCGCAAAGGACTTACCAATGGCCTTGCCGCCTACAGTAAGGCCCGCCGCAAGGGCTGACATGCCCAATGATACAATCTGAGGCCAGGAAAAATCAAACTTTGACAGGATCTGAAGTGCGATGGTGGCAGATGCACCGCCGGATACAACACCGCATATGTCGCCGATCACATCATTGCATATGGAGCTGACACGCTCCGCTTTCCGCAGAAGAGAAATTGCTTCCTGCGCGCCTGCAACCTTTCGGGCCGCCATGGAATGAAAGGGCTTTTCATCCGCAGAAGCAACCGCCATACCCACAACATCAAAAATGATGCCCACAAGAATGATAAACAGCAGGATCAAAAAAGCAACGGCCATGGTGCTGTTTTCCATAATAATATCGGATAGCAAAGATATGGTACCGGAAATCAGGATGGTGACAAAAAAGATGGTGACCACCCAGCGGACTGCTTTTTTGCGCTCCTGCCTTGCGGCGGATGGGTCAGATTTAGACACAGGAATATCTCCTTATTTATGTTTTAGAAAGACGGCAGCAGACAGGATAAATCTTACGGCTTAGGTCGGGTTGGTTTTCCCCGGACAGAACCTGCCGTTGCCGCACAGGCCGTTTCCGTTTGATCCGTCCGTTCAATCGTTGCCAAAATGAATACCCGATTGCCACTTAGTCCGTACTGTAATCCCCTGTCTGCCCAGTTACGACAGCCTAGGTGATTTCCACAGCAAAACAAACCTAATCTTAGCCTCTTTTGCAAGCATGGTTTCCAGAGGCAATATCGGCAGCTGATATGGCCATAAAAGCTAGCCGCGTGCTCCCCTTTCCCCGCATGATCACTCAAGGCAGGCTACACTGCACGTAGCACACGATTCTGTGCACCACTTTGCAGGTTCATACCTGATTCGTACGCGAAGAGGCTTCCCAACAAAGGAGTTCTCAACTTCGTCGCACAAGCTTCAGGTCTCCACGGAAACCGGGTCGTATGCTCCATGCCATTGGAGCGCGCCCGGGATCCTTAACCCCCAGCATCCACCCTAAACTGGGCGTAAAAAGCAGACACCAGGGACTTCATCGATGTGCCCTTCATAGGATTTTTAGGCCCTACCTGGAAGAGGCCGTT